>JBDTSG010000075.1:0-92378 GCA_039931265.1 Flavobacteriales bacterium | reverse complement strand
ACCATCGTTGTCACCGGCGGCGGCACCGGCCTCGGCCGCAGCATGAGCGAGTGCTTTCTGCGCCTCGGTGCCAACGTGGTGATCACGAGCCGCAAGCTGGAGGTGCTCCAGAAAACCGCTGCTGAACTGGAAGCTTCCACAGGTGGCAAAGTGCTGGCGGTGGCCTGCGATATCCGCAAGTACCTCGAAGTGGAACAGCTCGTTTCCGCCAGCACCGAACGCTTCGGGACGGTGGACGCCTTGGTGAACAATGCGGCCGGTAATTTCATCAGCCCGACCGAACGACTGAGCTCGAAGGCCTTCGAAACGATCATCGATATCGTGCTGATGGGCAGCGTGAACTGCACGCTCGCCTTCGGCAAACATTGGATCGACAAGCAGGAGCGCGACAAGGCCGTGCTGAACATTGTTACCACGTACGCTTGGACGGGCAGCGGCTATGTGCTTCCAAGTGCGTGCGCCAAGGCCGGTGTGCTCGCCCTCACCCGATCGCTCGCAGTGGAATGGGCCAAGTACGGTATCCGCCACAACGCCATCGCCCCCGGCCCCTTCCCGACCAAGGGTGCTTGGACCAGACTGTTGCCCGGCGAGTTGATGGAGCGGTTCGACCTGAGCAAGCGCGTGCCCTTGCAGCGCTTGGGCGAGCACCACGAATTGACCGATCTGGCTTCCTACCTCGTGTCGCCCTTCAGTGGCTACGTCAATGGCGAAGTGGTGGTGATCGATGGTGGCGAATGGTTGAAGGGGGCCGGGCAGTTCAGCGGATTAGAAGCCGTGGAGCCGGGCATGTGGGATGCTATTGAGCAAATGGTGCGCGGCGTGCGCGGTAGCTGAGCATGCTCCCGTTGTTGCCCGGTGCGGTGTTGCTGATCGTTGCCCTGTTGGTGCGGCGCTTCCCTCCCACCAAACCGGATCATTGGTACGGTTACCGCACAGCCCGTAGCATGCGCACCACCGAGGCTTGGCAAGAGGCCAACCGGTTCAGCGGCAAACTGCTTCTTTGGGCAGCGGTGCTCCTCCTCAATACTGGATTGACCTGTTGGCTGTTGGTTCCAAGTACGGAGGAGGGCCTGCTCATCGTATCGATCGTGGGGGCCGCCGCGCTCTTGGCCATTCCCGCAGCCACCGAGCAGCGCCTCAAAGCCCTTTTCGGCGACCGGGGCGCAGGGTAGCCCATCGGCATGGTATTGGCCAGGGGGCGATCCCTTTACATTCACACCCTCAACACAACTACCAACCGATGAACACCATGAGAAACTTGTTCTGCGCCGCCGCCCTGCTGGGTTCGGCCATCGTCTTCGGCCAAACACCTGCCGAAACGGCAACAGCCTCCGTTAAAGCCCGCACCGCGCAGCTTACAGCCGAACTCGAGCTCAACGCCAAGCAGTCAGCTGCTTTGGAACGGGCCCTGATGAACGCTGAGCAGGAAGTAACCGAGGACCGACGCGAATGCGCTCGTATTGAAGAGAAGATCGATGCCGTCTTCAAAAAGAACTATGCAAGCCTCAAGAACGTGCTCAGCGCTGATAAGCAGAAAAAACTGCTCGAAAAAACTGCGAACGTTTGTGCTGTACATCCCGGCTGCAGCCATGACACTAAGACCTCGGCTGCCTGCTGTGCAGGAGGAAGAGGTGCCACCCCAGCTACCGGAGCCACGCCACCGGCCAAAACGATGGAGCCCCTGAAAACCACCATCAGGTAAGCCGATCGCTCTGACATCATTGTTGCGAAAGCCCCCCGGATACCGGGGGGCTTTCCATTTCCGGGGCCGCCCGGTGTCAATCCGCAACGATGACCAGATACCTGCTCATGCTCCAGAATGCCGCTGCATCCGTGATCCGCAGCTTGTCCACGTTCCCTTCCATCGTATAGCTCCCGGCCGGGTGGCTGGTAACCAATCGTGCCTTCTTGGCCACGATGGGGATCTCCATGGTCTCGGTAACATCGATCCGCTTGAACCAATCCTTGTTGAGGCCTGCCATGTTCAGCTTGTCCACCTTGCCGATCCCGATCACGCCGCCTTCCTTGGTCAGCACACCGTTCTCGCGAAGTTCCTTCGCCGTTCCCACGCAGTACCACGCGGTGTTCAGCTCGGACTGTTGATCGGTGGCCAACTGCTCCTTGTCGCGGTACATGCCGATCAGCGTGGCCAGCGAACTGTTGGTGCTGGACAACTCTTCCTTCATAGCGGCGATCTCGGTGTTCTTGTCAGTAAGGGAACGATCCAATTCATCAATGGTGCGTTGCAACTCGGCGTAACGCTTGTTGCCCGTCTTGGCCTCCTTGCGCATGCGTGCGATCAAGTCCTTGTTCTCGGCAAGGAGCGCATCGATGCCCTGCAACTCGGCGATCATGCGTTGCTCCACATCAACACCGGTTTCCGCATTGCTGTCGTTCGCCGCAAGCAATCCCTGCTTCTCCCGGATCATCCGCAGGTTGTCGCCGATGCGGTTGAACGCCCCGAAGAGCTCATTGATCGTGGAGTCCTTCTCCGTAACGACCGCTTCGGTGCGTTGATTGACAGCTTCCAGCTCCTTGTATGGTTCACTCTTGGTGGGGTCCTCCGTGCACGCGGCAAGGCATGCGATCAGCAGGGTCAGGGAAGCAAGTCGGAGGGTCATCATGGGTACAAGTTGGGTATTGAACGCAGGGAAGTGGCCGATCAGCTTGAGGAGAAAACGGGTTTCCGACGATCGCCCCGGTTCCGCCAACGATCGCCTTCGACCTGTCGACGCGTTACGGTACCGGATGGGGAACAAGAGCAGCGAAAGTACGTTCCACCTTCCTGCTCCTTTCAACGATCCCCGGTGGTTCAATGGTCCGGAGCGCACAAGATCCCATGACCGCACGCCGGTAGATTCGCCCTCCATGTTGCGCAAACCGTCCATTGCTCTCGCCCTTCTTTTGGCCATTGCCGCCCCGGCCCAGGAGGATGCGAGCCTGACGAAGGAATTCGCCGGGATGAGCGCAAAGGAGCGGAGCAACCTGGCAAAGCAGGAGTTGAAGGAAGCCGACCATGACGAAGTTTTCCTAGGGTTGATGGCACAGGCGGAAACAGCGTTCAAGGCCGGGCACTTCGAAGAAGCACGGCAGCACTACGCCGATGCACGGGCCAGACGCCCGCTGAACGTTTATCCCAAAGTGAAATTGGAAGACTTGGATGCGATGATCGCGAAGCGCGCAGCCGAAGAAGCCGCCAAGGCGATCGTTGTGGAGGCACCGGTAGTTGTGCCAGTGGCGATAGCGGCCCCGGATACACTACGTGCACCGGCCATCCAGCACAACGCCGCTCCCACACCTGTTGTTCCACCTGTGGCAGAGGAGAAGGCCCCGGCCAAGAAACATGTGGAAAGCCCCCCCGCTCCGCCCGAAGAGAAAAAGACGATAGCGGATCCGGCACCAGTACCGTTGGCAGAAGGCGAGCGCACCTACATGGAGGGCAATGCCAAAGTGCTGGAGATCACCGTGAGCGAATTGAAGCACTTGGTGGTTTACAAGAAAGTGCAACACCCCTGGGGCCAGGTCTATTACTTCAAAGACGGTGAGTCCATTGCCCAGCGCGTATGGCACGAGCGGTTCGGCGATACGAAATAGGAACGGGAAGGCTTAACGGCAGATCACCTTCACCGGCATTTCCAGCAGGCCTTTGTAATCGTTGCCGGCTTCTTGCATGTCCAGGTCGCCTTCATCGTACATCCATTCCACCTGCACTTTGCTCGTTCCGGCGGCGTGCACGTCGTCGAGCCGTTTCAGGATGTCCAACAGGTACTTCGCGCTGCTGCTGTTGAAGTAGTCCAGAGCGATGCGCACGTGCGTGCGCGCCGCCGGGTGCGCGCCGTAGGCATCGATCATGTCCCACAAGGGCGTGAAGAATTTATCGGCGTTCTCGTGGATGCTGCAGCCGGAGATCTCCAAGGAACCCTTTGCCGGGTCGAACCGGACCGCAGGTGTCTTGTCCGTCGCATCCAGCCGCAGTGCCTCCATCATCGGCCGAAAGTACCCGGCATATGGTATTTCGCTGGTGAATGGCCCACCTCTTTCCCACCGGGTGTTGTTCGGTGCTGTGGCCGTGTTACTTTCACCCTGCCCCTACCGTTGAACCAAACACCGATCGCCATGGCCATCCGTTCCCTGTTGGTTCCCTACGACTTCAGCGACTGTGCCACCGACGCGCTGCGCGTGGCCGCCAAGATCGCCAAGCTCACTGGTGCCACCATCGACATCGTGCATGTGTACGAGCAGATGACGGACTTCCACACCGAGAACCAGAAGAAGCGCGACGAGATCGAAGCGCGGCTTGAGCAGGTCCCCCAGCTGCCGTTCCTGCGCGGCATCGAACTGAAGAAGTTCATGCTACGGCAGATGACCATCATGGACATGTTCAAGAACAACAACCTGTCTCATGTGGATCTGGTGGTGATGGGCAGCCATGGTGCCAAGGGTACCAAGGCTTTCGTCGGCAGCAACACCCAGAAGATCGTTCGTATCGCGCCCATGCCCGTGCTCGTGATCAAACAGCACTTGGAGGACTTCGCCGTGAACGACCTCGTTTACGCGAGCAACTTCACCGAGATCGACGTGGAGAAGTTCGATGCGTTCCTCCCGGTGCTGGAGATCTTCGATCCCAAGGTGCACTTGGTGAAGGTGAACACCCCGAAGAGCTTCGAACGCAGCGAGGACACCAACAAAGCCATCGATCGCTTCCTGCAGCGGCACCCGCTCAAGAAGTTCTCCGCCACCATCTACAACGACCTGAGCATCGAGGAGGGCATCCTCAATTTCGCCCGCGGTATCGATGCGGACATCATCGCTATGGCAACGCATGGCCGCACGGGCTTCTTCCACGTGGTGAACGGCAGCCTCACCGAAGACATCGTGAACAAAACCAGTTTCCCGGTTCTGAGCGTGAAGCTTTGAGAACCGGCCACTGGCTGCGAGCCACGGGCCGAAGGCTCCCGTGTGGGTCACCTTGAAGGTTCAGCATACAAACCAAGGCTCCCCGAAGGCCACTGAGTTCCTGAAACGGTGAAGACCAGCGCGTAGCCCTTGGCCCGAAGCCCGCGGCCGACATTCACTTCCTGTCCTTGATCGGAACGTAGTCGCGCAACGTAGCACCGGTATAGATCTGGCGCGGGCGACCGATGGGCTCCTTGTTGTCCACCATCTCCTTCCATTGCGCGATCCAACCCGGCAGGCGGCCCAAGGCGAACATGACCGTGAACATGCGCGTTGGGATGCCGATGGCACGATAGATGATCCCGCTGTAGAAGTCGACGTTGGGGTACAGCTTCCGCTCAATGAAGTAATCGTCCTTCAGCGCGATCTCCTCCAACTGTCGTGCGATATCGAGCACGGGATCGTTCACGCCCAGCTTCCTCAACACTTCATCGCATGCCTTTTTGATGATCTGGGCACGGGGGTCGAAGTTCTTGTACACACGGTGCCCGAAACCGAACAGACGGAAAGGATCGTTCTTGTCCTTGGCTTTGTTCACCCACTTCTCCAGATCGCTGCCGTCGTTGCGGATGGCCTCGAGCATCTCGATCACCTCTTGGTTGGCGCCACCGTGCAAGGGCCCCCACAGGGCCGCAATGCCTGCGCTCACCGCGCTGTACAGGTTGGCTTGGCTGCTGCCCACCATCCGCACCGTGCTCGCACTACAGTTCTGCTCGTGGTCGGCATGCAGGATCAACAGGGTGTTCAACGCCTCGGCGATGCTCTTGTCCACCACGTAATCCTCGGTGGGCATACCGAACATCATGTGCAGGAAGTTCTCGACGTAGCCCAGCTTGTTGTCCGGGTACATGTACGGATGCCCCAAGTTGTTCTTGTAGCTGATCGCCGCCAGCGTCGGCATCTTAGCGATGAGCCGGAAGATGGTGCGCTCCACGTCCTTGCTCGGCCGGTGCGGGTCCTGGCTCTTCGGGTAGAAGGTGCTGAGGCTGTTCACCATGGCGCTGAGGATGCCCATGGGGTGCGCGTTGTTCGGGAAGAACTCGAAGAAGCGCTTCATGTCCTCGTGCACCAAGGAGTGGTAGCGGATGTTCCCTTGGAACTCCTCCAGCTGCTTGGGCGTGGGCAACTCACCGTTCAACAGCAGGTAGCTGACTTCCACGAAGGTGCTCTTGGCAGCGAGCTGCTCAATGGGATAGCCGCGGTAACGCAGTATGCCTTCTTCACCGTCCAAGAACGTGATGGCGCTTGTCGTAGCACCCGTGTTCTTGTAACCGAAGTCCAGCGTTACGTACCCGCTCAGGTCGCGCAGCTTCGCAATGTCGATCGCCTTCTCCCCTTCGCTCCCGATGAACACGGGCAGGTCATAGCTTTTTCCTTCCAGGATGATGGTGGCCTTCTCGCTCATAATGCTGCTGCGTGCTGATCGGGTTGCGGGGTATGTGCGCGTGCGCTCTTACTGCGCGGCGCGAATTTAACCGCTGCCCTTGCGCGTCCTGCCGGTGTGGAGAAATAACCGGTCCGGCTTCCGGCCTTCCGCAAAAGCCCAGCATCGGCAGGGCTTTCAAGCGAAAGGCCCCGACACGGGGCCTTTCCAAGGATCGTTGATGACGAGGCTCAGGGCGTGGTACGACGGCTTTTGAACTCCTGCTGGAAGGCCGTCCAGTCCATGGTCTTGTAAGCGCCCTCGCCGAAGTAGATCAGGATCGGCTCGATCTGTTCAGGCGTCAAATAGCCCGAAACCGGGGTGATCACATTGAGGTCGCTATCGAGGTACATCACTGTCGGGTAAGCGTTCACTCCCATGGCCCGCGCCAGTTGGTGCGTTCCGTTGCGGCCGGGCTGGCCGGGCACATGATCGGGGTTGCTGAAGTCCTGGCCTTTGAATTTCACCGCATCGGGTCCCTCGGCATTGAACTTCACACAGTGGAAGTTCTTGTTCATCAACGCTACCGTCTGTGGGTCGGTGAAAGTCTTTGACGCAAGCATTTTGCAGGGACCGCACCACTCGGTGTACACATCCATGAGGATGGGTTTAGGGTCCTTCTTCACCGCTTCCTGTGCCTCAACCACGGTCATCCATTTCACCTTCGGCGGATCGGTCGGTGTTTGGTCCAACACCTCGTGGGGTGCAGGCAGGGTCTGTGTCACCACCTCATCGGGTGCTTGCGCGATCAAGCCGACAGGCAGCAAAAGGGTGGTTAAAAGCAGGGAGCGCATGTGTTTCATCCCGACACGTCGGGGGCGGTTCTTATGTGTGCTGGGGCGACCAATGACCGTGCCGCGAAAATAGGGCTAGTGAACGCCGCGCATGAGTTTGCGGACCATGGGCGAAATGGCGATCAGTACAACCCCGGCGATCAGCGCGTAAATGCCCAATTGCATGTAGCCATCGGTGTAAGCGTGCAGCTTCATCAGCGGTGTGGCCTCTGGGTCGGCGCTCGACATGCCCGCGCCCAAGAGACCCGCGACATATTGCCCGTATGCACTTGCCAGGAACCACATCCCCATCATCAATCCCTGGATGCTGATCGGAGAAAGCTTGGTCATGAGCGAAAGCCCGATCGGGCTCAAGCACAGTTCACCGAAGGTGATGATGAAGTATGCGAGCGTGAAGATCTCCAAGGAGGTGATGCCGTCGGCGTCGGCGAAAAAGATGGTGGCGTAGAACACGAAGAAGGCCACCGCGAGCAAAAGGAAGCCCAAGCCGAACTTCACGACGGAGTTGGGTTCCATCTTCCGAGCGCTCAACCATAACCACAGCAAACCCAGCGGTGCGCTGAAGATGATCACGAACAAGGAGTTGGCAGAGTTGTTCACCACGTTCGGATCGATCGCCAAGCCGAAGAGATCGGACTTCAAGTTGTTGAGCGCGAAAAGGCTCAACGATCCACCGCTCTGCTCGAAGAATGCCCAGAAGAGCACGGAGAACAGGATGAACACAAGTGCCGCGATCAGGCGCTTGTTCTCTTGGACACTGAATTTGCGCATCTCCCAACCGAGGTAAACCAATGTGGCCGGGCCGATGATGTACATGAAGAGATCCGTGTACTCGGTCTTCGTGACCATGATCAGGATCAAAGGGATCGCGACCAACGAACCGATGTACGTAGCGATCTCATAGAACCGCCGGCGCGCCTTCGGCATGTCCGGGTGCAAGGGCGAAAGACCGATGGGTCCGAAAGAAGCCTTCCTCCAGAGGAAGTTGAGCAGGCTGATGATCATCACGATACCGACCAACGCAAAGGCCAACCGCCATGAATAGTACTTGCCGACCCAGACCATGAGGATGCCGCCGAGCAAGGCGCCCAAATTGATGCCCGCGTAGAAAAGTCCGAATCCAGCGTCGCGCCGCTTGTCACTATCATGGTACAACTGGCCGACCATGGTTGAGATGTTCGGCTTGAAGAAGCCCGTACCGATGATCGAGAAGGAGATGCCGATGTAGAACAGATCGGTAGGCGAGAAAGCGATGATAAAGCCACCGGCGATCATCAGGATCGCACCCCAGAAGAGGGACTTCTGGAAGCCGAGGATCTTGTCGGCGAAAACACCCCCGATGAAGGTGAAGGCATAAACGAAAGCCTGGATCGCGCCGTATTGCAGGTTCGCTGCCCTGTCGTCCAATCCCAAGTTGCTCACCATGAAGACCGTGAGCATCCCCCGCATCCCGTAGAAGCAGAACCGCTCCCACATCTCGGTACCGAAGAGGTACCAAAGCTGCTTGGGGTACTTGCCTTTGAAATCGCGGATGCCTTCGAGCGTGTAGGTCTGGTCCATCTGTTCGTTATCGCGGTGAAGATGACGGTCCTGCGTCAAAAAAGAAAGGAACGGTGTTCAGGCCGTTCCTTTCTCAGCGGGTGAATATGGTTCAGTAGTGACCCGTCTTCGCTTTCAATACGGCGCTGATGCGCTTCACGGCAATGAACAGGAGGAAGGCGCAGATCATGGCACCGGCGCAATTGATGTAGAACACCAAGCTCTTGTTGGTGCTGTCGCTGCCCATGTGCCCGAGCACACCCGCCAGTTTGTTGCCGATGCTGGTGCTCAGGAACCATCCGCCCATCATCACCGCGGTAAGTCGCGCGGGGCTCAGTTTGCTTACCAACGACAGACCCATCGGACTAAGGCATAGCTCGCCCAGCGTGATCACCGCGTAGGTACCCACCAACCACCATGCGCTCACTTTGTCCACGGCATTGTTGCTTGCGGCAACGGCCGCGATCATCACCAACGTGCTTAGGCCGGTAATGAACAGACCCAAAGCGATCTTGGCGGGAGTGGTGGGCTCCTTGCCCTTCTTGCCCAGCCATGTGAAGAGCGGGATCACCACGAGCAACGACAACACCACAACGAAGAACGGGTTGAGCGATTGGAAGAGCTCGGTTGAGATCAACGTGATGCTCTGCCCGGGTGCCGGCATCTTGTCGGCGGGAAGGTTCAGCAGGTAGTCGTTCGGTGTTTCAGCGGGATCGGTGGGCACGGTAACCACTTGGTCCAAGCTGAGGGTGGAGGTGATGCCTTCCACCATTTCCGGCATTTCGCGGTAGGTGTTGCGCTCCGCCCACGCGGTGAGCACGTTTCCGTTCTGGTGGAAGATGGCCCAGAAGATGATCACCACCACGTAGATGTACATGAGCGATCCCAACGGCTTCTTGTCCTCGGGACTGCTCTTGAGGTAGGTGTTCAGGTAGAACCACAGGACCGGTATGCACGCAAAGAGGAAAATGTCGTTGCTGGTGCTGCCGAAGATGTTCTCAACCCCGAAGATCCTTCCAGCGAAAAAGCCCACCGCAGCGAACGCGAACGCAGGCAGGAAAATGGTTGCCACGATACGGCTCATGGGCATGTCCTCTTTCTGCGCCGGCCTGATCTGGTCGGCTTCGGCCAAGCTCTTGCTACCGCTTGCGAACGTGATGAGGCCGATGATCATGCCAATGCCGGCAGCCGCGAACGCATAGCCCCAGCCATACTCGTTGCGCAGCCAGGCCGCAATGAAGTTGCAGACGAAGGCACCGATGTTGATGCCCATGTAAAAGATGTTGTACCCGCTGTCCTTCAACCGCACGTACTCCGGCTTGTTATAAAGATTGCCCAGCAGCGTACTGATGTTCGGCTTGAACAGGCCGTTACCCACGATGATGAGCACCAGCGCGGTGAAGAAGGCCGTGGTGCCGGGAATGGCCAACGTCAGGTACCCGGCGGCCATCAATGATCCACCGGCGATGATGGTCTTTCGGTAACCGAATATCCTGTCCGCCAGAAGCCCACCGATGAACGGTGTGAGGTAGACCAACGCGATGTAGGTGCCGTACCAATCGTTCGCTGCACCATCCTCGAATCCCAAACCGCCCTTGAGGCTGTCGGTCATGTACAGGAAAAGGATACCGAGCATGAGATAGAAGCCGAAGCGCTCCCACATCTCGGTGAAGAAGAGCAGGTACAGGCCCTTCGGGTGCTTGCTGTTCGCGACTGGCGTAGCGGTGTTGCTCATCGGTTCAACAGGGGTTGGTTACAAGGGGGGTCGTGTGCCGGGCAATGTAGCCAAGGCAAGTGAATACAAGTTTCAAGCTTCAAGGCTCAAGCTTCAATGGCTGCAGAGCGCCCGTGTATTTGAAACTTGAAGCTTGAGCCTTGAAGCTTGTTGCTTCCTCAGAGATTCTCCTCCAGGAATTTGGTCATCATCTCGAACAGATGAAGGCGCGTGGCGCCACCACCGATGCCGTGGTTCTTGTCCGGATAGATGAACTGCTCGAACGGCTTGCCTGCCTTCACCAAGGCCGTTACCATATCCGCAGTGTTCTGGTAGTGTACGTTGTCGTCGGCCAAGCCGTGGATCAAGAGGTACTTGCCCTTCAGCTCCGCCACGTGGTTGATCGGGCTGTTGTCGTCGTATCCGCTTGCGTTGTCCTTGGGCAAACCCATGTAGCGCTCGGTGTAAATGCTGTCGTAGTAGCGCCAGTTCGTCACTGGTGCAACGGCGATCGCGCACTTGAACACATCGGCTCCCTTGGTGATGCACAAGCTGCTCATGTAACCGCCGTAGCTCCAACCCCAGATACCGATGCGCGCAGGATCCACGTACGGCTGCTGGCCCAGCCATTTCGCCGCGGCGATCTGGTCCTCGGTTTCATACTTGCCCAGTTGGCCATAGGTCTGGTGCCGGAAGTCGCGACCGCGGTGGCCGGTTCCGCGTGGATCAACGCAAGCAACGATGAAGCCCCGCTGCACGAGCATCTGTTCCCACAGGAAGTTCCGCCCGTGCCATGCATCGGTCACTTCGTTGCTATTGGGTCCACTGTATTGCACCATGAGCAGGGGCATCCTGGTGTTCGCGCGCATCTGCGCGGGCTTCAGTATCCAACCGTTCAGTTGCACGCCGGCCTCCGTGGTGAAGGAGAAAAACTCCGCGTGCGGCAGCTCATAACCCGCAAGCACTTCGCGCAATTCGTGGTTGTCCTGCAGAACCTTGATCTGCTTGCCCATCGCCTCATGCAACGTCACCACGTTGGGCTCGCTCGCAGTGCTGCGCGTGTTGATGTAGTATTTGAAGCCCTTGCTGAACTCCGCATCGTTCACGCCGCCCTTCGGGCTCAGTTGCACCAGGCCTTTACCGTTCATGCCGATCGCCCACACCTCCTGTTGGGTGGGTCCGTTCTTGCTCGCGGTGAACAGGACGCGTTGGTTCGCTTCATCGATACCCGACACGCCGATCACGTCCCAATTGCCCGAGGTGATGGCACGCCCGGCCGGAATACCCTCCTTGCCCGTGGCGCTCATCGGCTGGTACCAGATGTGGTTCCAACCGCTCTGCTCGGTGGTCAGCACGAAACCGCTTCCGTCCTTGGTGAAGAAAAGATCATCGGTCACCTCCACGTAGGTCTTACTGGTTTCCGTGTAGATCACGCGGGGTTTCAACGGCAGTTGCACGGCGCGCAACAAGGGCACGGCCACCGTGCTGATCACCTTCTCGTTCTGCAATCGGTTCATGCGCATGTACCACAGCACATCGTCGTTGCCGGTCCAGCCGAAGCGCGGGATGTAAGGGTCCGGAACATCGCCCATGGGGATCGCGGTGGTGCTGGTATTGCGCAGGTCGTACACTTCCAATTGCACCGTGCTGTTGGTCTCACCGGCTTTGGGGTATTTGTATCGGTGCTCCTTGGGATAGAGGTTGTTCGCGTACGTGTCCACGTTCCATTCGGGCACGTTCGACTCATCTGTTTTCAGGAAGAGGATCTTGGTGCCTTCCGGGCTCCACTGGTAGCCCTGCACCAGCGCGAATTCCTCTTCGTACACCCAGTCCGTTGCGCCGTTGATGATGGAATTCCACTTCCCGTCAATGGTGATCCGTTGTTCCTTCATGGTGGCCAGCTCGACAACGAAAAGGTCGTTCTCGCGCACGAAAGCCGCGTGGCTGCCATCCGGACTGAAGGTCGCCAAGCGCTGCTTCGGTTTGCTCACATCGCTCAGCGGCTTCACGGTCTTGGTCGCGCGGTCGTACACATAGTTGTATGCGTAGTAGCTGTACCGGTAAATGCTCTCCATGCCCGTGCTGATCATCAGCATTTTCTCGTCGCCGCTGAAATCATAGCCCTCCACCAGCAACGGCTCCTTGCTTCCGGGCGGCACCAATGCCTTGCTGTTGAAGAGCACGGCAACGGTATCGCCCGTTGCGTACTTGCACTGGTACAGTTCCGTGGCCCCGTCCTTCTTTCCCGTGGTAGTGTAGTGCACGCCGTCGTTCATGCTCTGCAGGCCGAAGACGCCCTTGGAACTGAACAGCGGGGTGGTCCAGATGTCTTTGTTGGTGATCTGCTTTTGGGCAGCAAGGCTCAGCGCAACGCAAGCGCCGACAACAACGAACGATGATCGCAACATGGCAGGGGTTTGAAGGTGGGCCAAGATAGCCGGGCCGCTTACCACCTTCCGTGCCGCAAGTGGGATGAACGGTTGCACTCATCGCGGCGTGTTGGATGCATTCGCCCATACGACCTTCGCCGCATGCCCTTGCGCGACGACTTCCGCCAGCACCTTGCCCAAACGAGCCCGCACCCGCTGGCCCTGGACATTGTACAGGCCGACGGTTGCTACCTCACCGACCGCGCCGGAAAGCGCTACCTAGACCTGGTTAGCGGGCTTGCGGTGAACAACGTGGGGCATCGCCATCCGAAGGTGATCGCGGCGATCAAGGAACAGTGCGACAAGTATTTGCACGTGATCCCGTACGGTGAATTCGTGCAGGAGCCGCAAGTGCGCTTCGCCGGAAAGCTCACCTCTCTCCTACCGCCTTCGCTCAACAGCGTCTACTTCGTGAACAGCGGCACGGAAGCGATCGAAGGCGCGATGAAATCGGCCAAGCGTTCCACGCGACATACGCGGATCATCGGCTGCCGGAAGAGCTATCACGGCAGTACGCACGGTTCCCTCAGCCTTACCGACAACACGAGCAAACGCTACCGCAACCTGCCGCTGCTGCCCGATGCCGACCACATCACCTTCGGCGCCAAGGAGCAGTTGGAGCAGGCCATGTTCGACTTGTCCCGGATCAACGAGCGCACGGCGTGTGTCGTGGTGGAGCCCATCCAAGGCGATGCTGGTGTGCGTATCCCGGAGCGGTCGTGGATGCTTGCCCTGCGCGAACGCTGCAATGCGGTTGGCGCGTTGTTGATCTTCGATGAAGTACAGACCGGCTTCGGGCGTACCGGCAAGCTCTTCGCCTTCGAGCACTTCGGCATCATGCCTGATATTCTCGTGTTGGGCAAAGCCCTTGGAGGCGGCATGCCCATGGGTGCTTTCATCAGCAGCCGCGAACGCATGCACTTGCTCACACATGATCCCGTGCTCGGGCACATCACCACGTTCGGGGGGCATCCGATCGCATGCGTTGCCGGGCTGGCTGCGCTGGAAGTGCTGCTGGAGGAAGACCTGATCGCCAACGCGGGGCGCATGGGTGCGCTCTTCAAGCAGCTGCTCGTTCACCCTTCCATCAAGGAGGTGCGCGGCGAAGGCTTGATGCTCGCTGTGGATCTCGGCAGCGCCGATATGGTTCAACGCGTGGTGATGGGCTGTTTGGAGAAGGGTTTACTGGGCTTCTGGTTCTTGAGCTGCCCGGAGGCGTTCCGCATCGCGCCGCCGCTAACGATCAGCGAGGCTCAAGTGGCAACCGCTTGCAAAACCATTATCGCAACGGTTAACGCAGTTGGGGCTTGAGTCGTGAGTGGCGAGTGGCGAGTCGTCAGTACGAGTACTGAGTAAGACTTCAGTCTTGGCACTTGGAACTTGTCACTTGCTTCTTGATACTTGGCACTTGACACTTGCTACTTGTGCCTTGACACTTAAAGCTTCCTAAAGCTCCACTTCCACCTGCGTTCCCAAGAGATCCGCCAACGTTTCGCGACGGCGGATCACGTGCGGCGTACCGTTGTGCACGAGCACTTCGGCAGGCCGCGGCCTGCTGTTGTAGTTACTCGCCATCGCCATGCCGTATGCGCCTGCATTGCGGAAAGCCAGGATATCCCCCTCGCGCACTTCGGGCAACTTGCGGTCCCAGCCGAATGTGTCGGTCTCGCAGATGTAGCCAACCACCGTGTAGATGCGCGGTTTGCCTTCCGGGTTGCTCACGTTCAATATGTGGTGGTAGCTGCCGTAGAGCATCGGCCTTATCAGGTGGTTAAGCCCGCTGTCCACACCAACGAACACCGTTGCCGTGGTCTGCTTCACCTGGCTCACCGTGGCGAGCAACACACCGCTTTCGCTCACCAGGAATTTGCCCGGCTCGAACCAGACTTCCACCGGTGCCTTGCGCGTGCTGTTGAACGCCTTGAGGCGATCGGTCAATCGCGCACCCAGGTCTTCGATATCGGTGGCCACATCATCGGTCTTGTACGGCACCTTGAATCCGCTGCCCAGATCGAGGAAGGTGAGTTCGGGGAATTGCTCCGCCGTTTCCAACAACAGTTCCGCTGCTTGCAGGAACACTTCCGTATCGAGTATGTCGCTACCGGTGTGCATGTGCAGCCCGTTGATGTGCATGCCATGCGAGGCCACGATGCGTTGCACGTGCCGCAGCTGGTGTATGCTGATGCCGAACTTGCTATCGATGTGCCCCGTGCTGATGCGCTCGTTCCCACCGGCCATGATGTGCGGGTTAACGCGGATGCAGACGGGTACCGTGCCCCCGTAGTCGTGCCCGAAATGTTCCAGCACCGCAATGCTGTCGATGTTGATGTGAACGCCCAGCTCAACCGCCCGCTGGTACTCTGCGAAGGCCACCATGTTGGGTGTGAAGAGGATCTCCTGCGGCGCGAAGCCGGCTTTCAATCCCAGTTCCACTTCATCTATGCTCACCGTGTCGAGCCCCGTGCCGAGCTTCTTCATCCAACGCAGCACGTTGATGTTCGGCAGTGCCTTGCATGCGTACATGATGCGCAGCGGCACACCGGCGAAAGCGTTCCGCAGTCTTTCCACCTGCCGCGCCATTACGGCGCTATCGTACACGTATACCGGTGTGCCCGCGAGAGCGGTGATACGCTCCGGGGCGACCCCTCCGATCATGAACGGCTCTTCCATGCGGCGAAGCTATCCGCGCTGCCCGCGCGTGATCGCTTCCACCCGGCCCTGCACCTGCAGCTTCTCGTAGATCTTGCGCACATGGGTGCGCACCGTGTTCACCGATACACCCAGTTTCTCCGCGATCTCCTTGTCGCGCAAACCGGTCACCATCCAGTCCAGCACATCCTGCTCGCGCGCGGTGAGCGCATCGGTGGGGTCGGGGCTGCGCAACTCGAAACTGCCCACCACCCGCCGCGCAATGGCGGGGCTCATGGGCGAACCACCGTGCAGCACCTGCTCAATGGCCTCGCGGATCTCCTCCACCGTGCTACGCTTCAACAGGTAACCGACGGCGCCGCTCCGCAGCGCGCGGAATATCTTGTCGTCGTCCTCGTGTACCGTACACATGATCACATGCGCTGCCGGCCAGCGCTTTTTGATGTACCGCGTGCATTCAATGCCGTCCACGCCCGGCAGCCGTATGTCCATCAGCACCACATCGGGTTTCTTCGCGTCGGGCAGTTCCTTCGCCTCTTCGGCGCTGGCCACCGAGGTGCATGCGAACCCGTTGACGGCGTTCAGCAAGGAGCCCACGCTGTTGCGGTAGTCGGCGTGATCATCGATCATCAGCACCTTCACATCCACGGGGGCCTCGTCGATCATGGCTCCAAGATCGGTCAACAAACCACAGCAACCTTCATCATTTGTGGTGACCCGGTAACGGCAGGTCGATGCGCACCTTGGTGCCGCGCGGTTCGTTGGGCTCGTGCAGTATGGATCCTTCAAGCTTCGCCGCGCGGGCGCGAAGGCCCTTCAGTCCGTGCCGTTCCTCATCCTGCGCCGGTCCCTCGATCATCCCCTGGCCATCGTCGCTAACGGTAATGTACAAGTGACCGTAGGCTACGGCGCTGGTAACCTTCACCTGTTGCGCACCGGCATGCTCGGCCACGTTGCGCGCCAGTTCCTTGATCATGAGCAGCAGCCCACGGCGCTGATCCGCTGCCAGGTACACGCGCTTCTTCGGGTGTACGATCTCGCTGCGGAAAGCAAGCCCGTGGCCATCGGCGAAGGCGGTCAGCCAGCGTTCGATGTAATCCATCGTCGCCACAAGGTTGTCGCGCTTCGGGTCGAGCGTCCAGATGATCTCGTCGATCTTATCGATCACACCGCTCAGCCCGCTGGCAATGGATCGCATGCGGTGCCGTTCGCCCTCGCTCTCGGCGCGCGTGCCGGCACTGCGGGCCATGCCCAAGACCAAGCTGATCTCCGCACCCAGATCGTCGTGTACATCGCTGGCAATGCGCCGCCGCTCTTTGTCCAGTGCGGTCTGCCTGCGCAACAACAGCATGATCTTGTTGTCGCGCCGCCAGAGCCAGCGGGCCACCAGCGCGAAGACGATGCCCGCCAGGATCGCTGCGAACGCAAACACCACCCACACAGACCATGGCGCACGTGCAACACCATCGGTGTCAGCTTGCAGCAGTGGAAGTAGGGAGCAATGCACGCGTGCAAGATCGGCAACGTGGCGCTTTACCGTACAACGCATACGCTCGGCTGTGACAGACCGCGCTGCGGCTGACGCTCGCGTTTTTCGCGAGTGTCCCTCGGCTACCTCGGGATGCCTTGACGACCACCGCGCCGGAACAAGGCATTACTTTCAAGCGGTTTTAAGACCGGACCTTTGCTCCGATCATCACGAACGAACGAACGAATGCTTTCCACAACAATGAACAACAGGTGGCTTGGTGTCGGCCTCGGCTTGGTGTCGGGCTGCTTGTTGTCCATTGCCGCCCTCCGCTGTGAAGCGCAGGGCAATTTGGTGCCGAACCCAAGCTTTGAACAGTTGGACACGTGTCCCTATACCACAGGTTTCCAAGAAGGAGATAGACCTCTAGATTGGGAGAAGTGGAACGAATCGCCAGACTACTTTAATGAGTGCTCTCAACTGGTGAATGGGACCGATACGCTGTTGGACGTGCCCCAGAACGGTTTCGGCTTCCAGCCCGCGTATCATGGTGGTGCCTATGTAGGGGTGTACACTTACGGCAGCACAGGGCAAGGGATAAGTTATCGGGAGATTGTGGGTTGTCAACTTGCTGAGCCTTTGGAAGTTGGCGAACTCTACGATCTGAGTTTCTACTCCAGTCCTGCAATGGGTGCCATGAACTACTGGCCGATGACTTGGGTTTGTAATAACATTGGAATGCTCTTTTGCATGCAGCCAAACGTTTGGACCGGTTTGAGCGGACCCGAGTTCCTCATTCGCAATTATGCCCATCTATATGATGCAGGAATACAAAGTGATACCACAAACTGGACGTTCGTGAGCGGCAGTTTCGTGGCGGATAGCGCATATCAGTACGTGGCTCTTGGGAATTTCTTCAGCAACGACAATACCGACACTTTGCACTTGGTACCCGGAGGTTCGTTGGGCGCGTACTACTACATCGATGGCGTTTGCGTGACGAGAGCGGGCGAACCTTGTGAGATCATGAGTGGTATTGAGGAGGGAGAAGCGATGAACGCGCAGGTTTTTCCGAACCCTGCACGTGTCCAGATCACTGTGCGCCTTAGGCCTGGTACAAAGTGGCAGGTTTTCGATGCCATAGGCAGACTGATGGCCGCGGGGCAGAACAAGGGCAGCGAATTAACCATACCCGTAGCTCAATGGGCACCAGGGGAATACGTGCTTAGGTTGCAGGCTGAAAGGAGAACGCAGATTCGTTTCGTCGTGATGCAGTAGAAGTATGGCTCCCCTCCCCTTCTTCAATACTGCCCCGTGCCCAACATCACAAGCGTACACGCTTCGATCGGCTCGATTCCAATAGCCGTTGCACTGCGCGCGAGCCGCGCATTCTCCGCTCCGCACTCACTCGGCTGTCGCGGCGCAGGCGCTTGGCTTTTTGCCCGCACAAGCTCGGCTGCAGCGTAGCGCACGCGCTCGGCTTTTTGCCGAGTGCGTCATGGTGCTCCGCCCCGCCCCCTTTGGTGCTGTAACGCAAGTACGGCTCCCCTCCCCTTCTTCAATACTGCCCCGTCGACAACATCACCAACGTGCATGCCTCTATCGGTTCAATGCCATTGGCCTGCGCAGCGCGCGCGAGCCGCGCATTCTCCGCCCCCGGATTGAAGATGATGCGCCGCGGTTTCAGTGCCAGTATGCGCTCCTCCCATGCGTGTTGGTTGTCGGCGTTCATGTAAAGGGTAACAGTATCCACTGCCCCTGTGGCCGGTATTTCCGTAACGATGGGCGTGCCTTCAATAGCGCCGGGCCGCCTACCCACAGCGATCACGGGGTGGCCGTGGCTCAGCAATCGGCGCACTGCCATGTTGCTGTAGCGATCGTTCTTCGCACTTGCGCCCAAAACCAATGTGACAAGGCTCATGCGCCCCCTTTCTTTTCGATGGCTTCGGCCATACCCTTTTTCAGGTCCTCGATAACCTTCCCCGGCACTTGGGTAAGGTCCAGGAGCATGAGGCCATCCAACGCGTCGTTGAAGCGCGGATCGCTATTGAAGCCGATGATGCGTGCGTTGAGCATGAGGTACTTTTTCAACAGCACTGGCATGCTGTGCTCTTTCGGCTCAATGTCGGCAATCAGCTTGTCGAGTTTCTTCAGGTCGGCGACGCCATGTTCCACCAGTATTTCACTGTCCACGGTTTCCTGCAGCACCTTGAAGCGGTTGCGCGGCGCCACGTGCGCCGCCAGTTCATGATCGTAGTGGTGTTGCCGCACGTACGCCATGATCAGCGCCCTGCTGAACCGGCTGTAATTGCTGCTGATGCTGACCGGACCCATGAGATAGCGGTGGCCGGGGTTGGACAGGATGTGCAGCAGCAACCCGCGCCACAGCAGGAACAGCGGCAAGCGGTGCTTCTGGTATTCCTGCGCCACGAACGACCGGCCCAGTTCGAAGCTCTGCTCCAACACCCGGTGCATGGGGCGCCCCAATCGGAAGAGCGAGTTGGTGTAGAAGCCGCGTTTGCCGTAGCGGGCCATGATCCGCATGCCATCGCCCACCCGGTAAGCGCCAACAAGTTTCCGTTTCTCACGGTCCCACAGGAACAGGTGGTCGTAGTACAGATCGAACTCGTCCAGATCGATGCGCTTGTTGGTGCCTTCGCCAACGGCCCTGAAGGTGAGTTCGCGCTGGCGGCCGATCTCGCGCAACAAGTGCGGTATGCGATCGGCCTGGGCCATGTACAGATCGAATTCCCCCTGGCTGCTCAACTTCAGGTCGGCGATGCTCTCCAGCTCTTCCTCCAACCGCTCGATCGGTTCCGGTGTGGTGATCTCCTTTGCCCGGCGCGGGAAAAACAACGGCCTGAACTGCTCGCGCTTCACCTGCACCCCGCTGCCCAGCGAATAGGTTTTGGCCCGTAGGTAACGCCCCAACGATTCAATGTTCGGCAATTCGTCCAGTTCGTTGGGTTGAATGGGTTTGCCGATCCGCATACGCACATGGCGGCCACGCATGCGCAGCATTTCGCCCGGCAGCACAATGGTGCGCAGCGTGGGGTGGATCATGCCCAGCGCATGGAACAAGCGGCTGTTGCTCCCATCGAACCAGACCGGCACCACGGGCACGCGCGCGTTGCGGATCAACTTCACCACCGGTGGTTTCCAGCGCTGATCGGCAACCGCTTTCACGTCCGTCTGCCAGCTGCTCACTTCACCTGCGGGGAAGATGCCGAGGGCGCCGCCATTGCCCACGTGCTCCATGGCCTGCCGCATTCCTTGGAAACTGCTACGGCTCTTGATCTCTTCGAAAGGGTTCACCCCGATGAACCGGTCCTTCAGGGGCTCGAACTGTTTGAGCATGAAGTTGGCCATCACTTGCAGGTCGGGGCGCACACCATCGAGCACCTGGATCAGGGCCATGCCATCAATGGCGCCGTACGGATGGTTGGCCACGAAAACCACCCCGCCTTCTTTCGGCACCAAGGCCATGTCCTCGTCCGAGACTTCGATACGCAGATCCAGATGCCTGAAAAGATCGCTGATGAACTCGGCCCCGTGCGCGGGTTCCATGATCTCGTACAACCGCTGCAGCTTGTTGATCCCGCTCACCTCGCTGAAAACCGCAATGCGCGGATCGCCGGGGCGCATGTGGCTGGCCTTGGCGAGCTCGGCAGGTTCAACCAATCGTTTCATGGGGGCGGTCCCGGACAGCGGGGGGGTGTTGGCCAAATGTACCAGCGGCTTGGTTGGCCTTGCGGCCCTACTTGTCGAATGGGGTTGCGGGGGCTAACGCGCGTTCCCCTACTTTCACGTCCCTTTCCCGATAACCCTATTCCCACATGCGCTCCGTTACACTCTTCGCCGCACTGATCTGCGCGGCCTTGGTTCCCTTCCGGTCCACAGCCCAAGCCACACTTTATGGCCTCACGGCCGCTGGTGGCAACTACGGTGTGGGCACGCTGTACTCCATGACCGAGACCGGGACCTTCACCAAGAAGCTCGACTTGTTCCGCAATGAGGGTTCCAACCCCAAAGGCGATGTGCTCTTGGGAGCGAACGGGAAGTATTACGGCACCACGGAATTCGGCGGCGCCAGCGGCTTGGGAACATTGTGGCAGTACGATCCGGTAACGGGTATCTATACGGTGCTGCACGAGTTCACGGCGGCTACTGGATCGCGTCCTGTGCGCGGCGTGATCCTAACCACCAACGGCAGACTGACGGGTACATGCAGCCAAGGTGGGGCGAACGGTCTGGGCTGCATCTTCGATTACAACACCAGCACATCCGTTTATGCTAAGCGCGCGGATTTCACCGGGACCACGACTACGGGGAACGGCAGCTTTCCCCGCTGCAGGTTGGTGCAGACCGCGACCAGTACGCGGGTGTTCGGCGTTACCCAATCGGGTGGTGTGAACAACCGTGGAACGATCTTCGAATTCAACCCTACCAACGGTGCGATCACGAAGCGCCACGACTTTGCGCTGGCCACCGGCTCCAATCCGTATGGTGGGATGCTTCTGGCAAGCAACAGCCGCCTCTACGGCACAACGCTTTCCGGTGGTCCCAATAACGCGGGCACTTTGTACGAATACAACACCACCACCAACGTCCACACGAAGTTGGTGGACCTTGCGGACGCGACGGGTTCATCTCCCATCGGCGAATTGATGCAGGCCACCGGTGGCGTCATCTACGGAACCACTACGGCCGGTGGCGCCAACACGGTGGGTGTGATCTTCAGCTTCACCATTACCGGTAGCGTGTATGCCGTGGTCCATCATTTCGACAATCTCGGTGGTTACTCCTCCTTCGCCCGCCTGATCACCGGCAGCGATGGGTTCCTCTATGGCACCACCAACCAAGGAGGGCCCGGAGCCAGTGGTGTCATCTTCCGCTTCGACCGGCTTACCAATACGTACACCGTGCTTTCCGATCTGGGCGCAAGTGGCATCGGACAACCCTGGGGCGGTTTGATGGAGAACACCAACGGTGTCCTCAATGGCCTTTGCCTGTCCGGTGGCCCTGGACAAGCCGGGGTATTTTTCCGGTATACCATCGCCAGCAATTCGTTGGTCGTGCCCGTGGCCTTCAATTACAGCAGCGGTGCGGGGCCCGCCGGTCGGTTGGTGCGCAATAGCAACGGTCTCTTCTACGGTTTGGCGAACACCGGGGGAAGTACCAACGAAGGCGTTGTCTTCTCTTATGATGCCACGCTGAACGTATACACCCTGCTCATGAGCCTCGGTGGCAGCACCGGTGCGAATCCGCTGGGCACGCTCTGCGAAGCGAACGGCAAGTACTATGGTACATGCAGCGAAGGTGGAGCACTGAGCGGCGGCACGATCATGGAATACGACCCGGCCACCAACACCCTTACCAAAAAGGTCGACTTGAGCACCTCCACCGGAACCAAGCCTCGTGCTGGTTTCATCAAGGCCACCAATGGTAAGCTCTATGCATTGACCGATCTGGGCGGGGCGAACGGCGTAGGGACCTTGATCGAGTATACCCCGGGGGCCAGCAGCGTCGTGAACCGGCGCGACTTTGCCACGGCGGACGGGACCGACCCCGAAGCGGAATTGATGCAGGCGAACGACGGACTCCTTTACGGGGTGATGAGCAAGAACGGCCAGTTCGGTTTCGGCACGCTCTTCAGTTTCAACACCGCAACCAACTCCTTTGCGAAACTGTACGATTTCGATGGCGTGCAGGGCGGCACGCCCAGCGGCCAATTGGTGCAGGCACCCAACGGAAAGTTGTATGGCACCTGCGCCGAAAGCGGCTTCTTCGACCCCGGGCTGATCTTCAGCTACAACATCAACAACGGTAACTACAATGGCGTGCATGATCTCGTGAGCACCGAAGGAGCCGCATCGCAATCGAGTTTGACGCTGGGTACGGATGGTATGCTCTACGGTACGTGCGTTGAAGGCGGTGCCAACAACTTGGGGTCCGTGTTCCGGTTCAACCCGACCACCAATGCGCTCACCGTGCTCAACAGTTTCAACGGAACCACGGGGCAAACACCTTTGGACGGGTTGGCGAGCGGCGTGATCCCCGCACCTGCCAACATCAGCGTGGACATTGAGGTTTTCCTTGAAGGACCCTTCGATGGTGCCGGCCTCATGAACGATGCCTTGCGCACCCTGCCGACCTTCCCGCTCGCTGAGCCTTATGCCGGTCTCGGCTTCGCCCATGCCGGTGGTGGTGGTGGCGAAACGGTTTCGGCGTCCGTGCTCACGGCCACTGGCAACAATGCCATTGTGGATTGGGTGTTCGTGCAACTGCGGAGCAGCAGCGACAATACCAACGTTCTGTACACACGCTCCGCACTGCTGCAACGCGATGGCGATGTGGTGGATGTGGACGGGGTCTCGCCGCTGAGCTTCACGGCTCCTGCCGGCAACTATTTCATCTCCGTGCGGCACCGCAACCACTTGGGTGTCCTCTCTTCCGGGGCCGTTGCCCTGGCTTCATCCGCTGTCACGGTCGATTTCACGGATGGGACCACTGCGACCTATGGCACCGATGCCCAGAAGATCGTTGGAGCATACAGGTTGTTGTGGACCGGTAACGTGATCTACGATACCCCCCTGCCCTACATGCTGAAATACACCGGCAGCAACAACGATCGCGACGCGATCCTGGTGGCCGTCGGCGGCACCATCCCCACCAATACCGTGAACGGTTACCGAGCGGAGGACATCAACCTCGATGGGGTGACCAAGTACACCGGCACGGTCAACGATCGCGATCCCATATTGGTGAACGTGGGCGGCAGTATTCCTACGGCTACACGGGCGGAACAACTTCCCTGAGGTACGGCAGCTGACGCTTAACGTGGGGTTCAAACACCAAGGATCCCCACGATCTCCTCTTCCATCAATTCGCCACCGGGGTAGCTGCGCGTATAGTCCATATTGATCCAGCGCGTTCCATCTGGATCGGTATGGTGGTACAAAGGCGCGTCGCCGACCTCGCCCGCGAACAACACACGCC
Source organism: Flavobacteriales bacterium (assembly GCA_039931265.1). GTDB lineage: Bacteria > Bacteroidota > Bacteroidia > Flavobacteriales_F > PHOS-HE28 > PHOS-HE28. The sequence continues at coordinate 68,407 of JBDTSG010000075.1, read as the reverse complement.
GGATCAGGTAAGCAGCACGTTCCAACTGCTTGGCGTCCCCGATCTTCAGTTCGGGGTAGATGTGGCCGGTGGTGCGGACAAGCCGCACCTCACCGCCCACCGCCTTTATGCAAGCGGCCATCAACACGGCGTGATCGTCGCAATCGCCAGCGAGCAGTTGAACGCTCTCGCTGGCAGTGGCGAAGTACTCACCGCCTTTCACATCGCTCACGTACCGCCAGCGGCCATTGATGCTCTTGAAAATGGAGAAGCACTGCACCATCGTGAATTCATCGTCACCAACGCCGCTTTCGCCGAAGTAAGCGGTGGCCGCTGCAACGGCGAAGCTCCGCACCACAGGCTCTTGGTGATCGATGGCCGCGCGCAAGCGATCGGCATCCCGGAACGGATCCAACTGCTGCGCGGCCAAAGGCACATGCACCGTGCTGGCGCGCAGCGAATGCAGGAACACCGCGTAGTCCCCGTACAGGTCGCGGAAACCATAGCCCCCTGTAACCCCGGTGATCGTGATCGCACCCAGGCCCACGATCAACGCCACGTATACCATCATCTGGAACCGGCGCACCAGCACTATGAAGGCAACGAGGATCAATGCGAAGGTGAGCAGGTGATCCACCCGGTAACCATCGCCGATCGGCAAGGTGATCGTTGGCACGTACGGGTAGAGGATGATGAACAACGGCACCGTTAGCAGCAGTGCCACCAGATAGATGATGGTGGCGTGCGCCAAGCCGTAGCCTGTCTCGCGCTCCGACCCACCTTCAGGCACTATCGTATTCCCGCTCTCCATCCGCGTTGCGTTGCAAGCATGCCTTTGGTGTGGGTGCAGGAAATGCACTTAACAAAGATCAACATGCCGTACAAAGGTCCGTCCATCGCCGCAATTCCGCGCGCCGTCGGGATCTTGGATGGATCCGGCAGTACGACCGGACCGATGTTCATACTGCGCCTCGGCCGCGAACGCCATGTGTTGGGGTCTCCGGATATATTCGCAACCGTCGCACTGGAAACCGTGTCCTCACTGAACCTCCATATCACCACCATTGGGCTGTTGTCCGGTCTGTTGGCGAACGCACAGCAGGCTGTCCACAGTACGGGGCTCGGTGGTGGGGACGATGTTTTGTTCGATGTGCCCGCCTGCGATCCCTTCACGCATGGGGATTGGGACAGCATCGATTCGCTCCGCTTCATCCCCGCCCATGTGCTCTACGGCAGTTGGGAAACGGATGCCATTTTCCGCAAGGACTTGGACCCTTCGAACTGGAGCGATACGGTAACGCTGGAGTTGAGCCATTCGCCGTGCGACAATGCGATGCCCGTTTGCGGTGCGGTGAATTCGCCGTTCGGATCGCGCCACGGGCGTATGCACTACGGTGTGGATCTGGACTTGGTAACGGGCGATCCAGTGGTTGCTGCGTTTGAAGGGATGGTGCGCATTGCACGGGCACACCGCACGTATGGGAATGTCGTAGTGATCCGGCATGCCAACGGGCTCGAAACCCTCTACGCGCATTTGAGCCGCATAGATGTCGCACCGGGTGCCATGGTCGAGGCCGGAGACCCCATCGGCTTGGGCGGTAGCACAGGCAGGAGCACAGGCGATCACTTGCACTTCGAAGTGCGCTACTTGGGACAGCCCATAGATCCGCAGCGGTTGTTCGATGTGCAGGACGGCAGTCTTTACAGCGAAGCCTTCACGCTGCATAAGGGTTTGTTCTCGGGGCTCGGCAAAAGCGTGAAGCCGACCGGCCAATACCACGTCGTTCGCAGGGGCGACACGCTTTCAGCCATTGCACGACGCTCGGGTACTTCAGTGAAGACACTCTGCCGCCTGAACCGCATCAGCACGCGCACCACGTTGCGTATCGGCCGGAAGCTGAAACTCGGATAGGAGTTCAGGCCACGGAGCGCTCCTGAAGCACGCGGCCCAGGCTCTCCACCAGATCATGGTTGTACAAAGGCGATAGCAATATCGCCTCACCGTTGCGCAAGCGCATTAGGACCAGATCCCGTTTTGCGTCGCGCAATTGATCCGTCATGCGCCGGCCAACCCCGAACGTGAAGCTCGTCAGCCCGATGTCGACCGTGCAATAGCGCATGAACTTCCTCTCGGCATCGCGCTGGTCCGGTCGGCCGTGGTCGGCGTCCGATGTGCGCAGCTTCTGCTTGATGTAATCCCTGGCCGCCATGCGATCGATAAGGCTCAGGTCTGCTACTTCGCGCAATTGGATGCGCCGGGCGCCATTGTTACCACGCAACAGGATCTGGTCCCCGTCGAAGCTGTACACGGCATCGTGCGACCTGTCTCGCCGCCATGCCACGACGGCCCCCGCAATACAAACCGCGACCAGGCCCCACAGCAACGGGCGATTATCCTGTTGCAGCGCGAGCATACCTCCCAGTAAAAGCATGAACCCACAAGCCATGGCCCAGAGCCTGGAATTGTGCCAATCGCGCCGTGTCCGGAACCGCTTACCCCGCATCGGGGCGAAGATACCCTCGGCCCATGGGGATGCGCCGCAAGCAACGCGGCGCCCAAAAATGACGAAGCGGCTAACGCCGCTCCGATCGTACCGAAGGAGGGACTCGAACCCTCACAACCTTACGGTCACACGCCCCTGAAACGTGCGCGTCTACCAATTCCGCCACTTCGGTATATGCCCGTTACGGTTGCCCATAACGTTCAAGGGGGCGCAAATATAGACGGCTCCCCAAGCCTTGCAACGCCGTGGAACGATACCGGCTTCGCCTACCTTCAGGCCGCCCTGAAGCTGTAGCCATGGACGATTTCAAGTGCATGCACGACGGAAGCCCAGTGCTCCTGATGGACCATGTACGCGCTGTGGTGGCTAGCGACCCGTATGTGGAAGTGCTGGTGGGCAGCGACAGCCACAACCGCTCCTCGCATACGGTATACACCACGACAGTTGTACTGCGCTACCGGCGCAACGGTGCCCAAGTGATCTACCGTCGCGAAAAGGCGAAAAAGGTCACCGACCTATGGACACGTCTTTGGGGGGAAGTGGAACGCAGCTTGGCCGTGGCCCACGCTCTGCGGAACGAGGGCGGTATCCGTGTGAGCCGCATCGATATGGACCTGAACAGCGATCCACAGCACGGTAGCCATCGCTTGCACGCCACCGCTGTGGGTTATATCCGGTCGCACGGCTACGAAGCGCGCACCAAGCCCGAACTGTTGATCGCCAGTTGGGCGGCCAATGTGTTGTGCCAATGACCGGTGCGGTCAGTTCTCGTCGGGCAGAAAGCTGTGCTCCTTCCCGTACATGAGCATCTGACCAATGAAGTCCGTGGGGTATTCAACGTTCACCTCGGTGATGTTGCCCGAAGCATCCGTAACGGGTACAAGCTCAGGTTGGATGAAGCCGCTGTACGGCGCGGTGGTGATCTTCTTGGCACGCTCCAGCACCTCGGCGTGCAAGGCAGGGTCCACCTTCACACCATAGGTTTCCACCAGTGCCTTGCCAGCCGCATAGTCGCCTTGGCTCTTGATGCGCTGCACCTCCCTGAGCAATTCGCCGAACAGTGCACGCATCTTCACATAGTCGAGGATGTCATAGTAAGTGGCTCCATCGCGGATGTTCTTGGTGATCGCACCGTTCTTGCTACCACGCTCGAACACCCATTCGCTCGCCCAATGACGGTTGCGCATGTGCGCCTCCTCAATGTCCTTCCCTGGTTTCAAGCGTCGCAACTGCGCCAAAAGCCCATTGCGGATGTAACCATCGTACTCGGCCTTCCCGACCTCGAGGCTGGGCATCACGCCCATCTCCACGAGCTTGGGGTCCATGAGGTAGTACAAGGCCACAAGGTCGGCCCGACCTTCCTCCAAGGTGCTGGCGTAATTCTTCAACGTGGCATCCGTTTCACCGACCCCGGCCTCCAGCTGCCCGCTGGCGTGGCCGACCACTTCATGCAAAGCCGTGTGCAGCGTTCCTGCCAATTTGCTGTACGCGATACTGCGATCGATCTCCTCCTGATCATTGCAGAATATCTTCAATGAGCTGGTGCCACTGCTCTTGTCATACGCCTCGCTGATGTTCCCAAGGCTCACGCTCTTGCTGCCCAGCTCGCGTATCCAGTTGGCATTGGGCAGATTCACACCCAACGGCGATACCGGTGATCCATCGCCGGCCTCCCCGGCCGTGTTCACGAATTTGTAGGTGATGCCCTGCACCGTATCCTTTTTGTGCTCGGGCATCAGCGGGCTGTTGTCCTCGAACCACTGCGCGTTCTCCTGGATCACGCGCATGCTCTTCGTCGCGTCAGGGTCGGTCACTTCAACACAGCTCTCAAAACTGCCCCGTTTGCCCATCGGGTCATTGTAAACCTCAATGAACCCGAGGATGAAGTCGACATTGCTCGTATTGTCTTTCACCCAAGCCACGTTGAAGTCATCCCATGTTTTGAGGTCACCGGTGCGGAAGTAGTCCATCAGCAAGCCGATGGCTATTTTCTGCTGTTCATTGCAGGCCACTTCGGTGGCTTTGGCCAGCCACTTGTTCACCTCCTTCAGCGCGCTGCCGTACATGCCGTCCACCTTCCACGTACGCTCCATCAACTTGCCGTCCACGCGCGCCAACTGGCTGTTGATCCCGTAGCTCAGTGGCTCTTCGGCATTGGGCTGTTTCATGTTGGCGTAGAACGCTTCCACTTCTTTCTCGGTGACATCGCTTCCGTAGAAGTTGACCGCACTGGCGAGTTGCAGGTCCTTACCCGCATCGAGGCTCACTTTCTTGGCGTCGATCGCGGGGTCGAACATGGCATCGAGGACTTCAGGTGCCAGACCGGCACCCACCCCTTTCAGCGTTCCCTCGAACCAAGTACGCTCGAAACCCGGTTGGAATTTGTCCATGCCGTAGTGATGGTGGATCCCATTGCTGAAGAAAACCTCCTTTGCGTAGAGCATGAAGGCGGTCCATTCCGGGGTGGTCTTGTCGCCTTGGAATCCGGTGATCGTCTTTTCAAGCGCTCGGCGGATCTTCAGGTTGTGCTTGTAGTTCTGGTCCCACATGATATCGCGCCCGGCAAGGCCCGCCATCGTTAGATAGTACGCGAGTTTCTTCTCCTGCAACGGCAGCTTCTCCCAACCGTTCACCCGGTAGCGCAGAATGCGCTTGTCGCTGAATTGCTCGGTTTCCCAAACAAAGCTGTCGGCCTTTGCCTCACTGTCCGGAACGGCTTTGTCAACGCCAGCGTCGGGGGCACTGAAGGAAAAGAACAAGGGAAGGCACAAAGGGGAAAGCCGGAGCAAGCGCATCGCGAGTTTTTTTTTGATGGGGTCGAAGTTATCCGGCACCCTGGCTTTATGAGCGGCCCGCTGCCGCTGCGTTCAACCCCTCGGGGCGGATAGCGCGGGGCGGGATGGACAGGTCTCGCCGGCCGGTGCCTTCTTACGCGCCCACTTTGCCCTTGCGCGAGAGCATCATGTTGGCCCGGGCTTCCTCTACCACTCGCTTCAACTTGTGGTAAGCGGCCAGTTGCTTGTTGTACCGTTTCACATCGACCAGATCCAATTGTTCCACTTGCTTCAGGTCCATCTTGTCGGCCAGATCGTGCAGCTTCACGCGTGCGGCTAGGCTGTCCTGCAGTACACGATCGATGTACGCCTCGTATGTCTCGCCAGAAACCCTGCTGATGTGCCCCAAGGCTTTTGCCACCCGCTCCGAGAAACCGCGACGCACGATATCCGCCTCCGTGAGGTCGCTACGCTCAAGTATATCGTGCAATGCCCCCAGCACCTGTTCCTCGAAATCCTGCCCGCGCATCATAACACGCATTACGTGAAGGATGTACGGCTTGCCGAAACGGTCCACTTGGCCCTTGTGGACTTTGGCAGCCAATCGGATCGCACGTTCGAGCAGGTGGTCCATTGCTTTTCCTGAGCTGGCGCCAATGTAGGGCGCCCACATGGACGTGGTGTTAAGCACGGAACCCCTGCCGGTATTGCTACCAACAGGGGCCCGTGACTCTTCAAAGTAGTTGACCTGGAACTACTTGGACAAGACCTTCAACGCATGGCATTCCGGAATGGTTGCAACGTCCGGAAAAAGGAACGCCTCCGAAGTGGAGGCGTTCCCGGGAGATGCGATCTTCTCAGCGTACCAAAGGCAGCTTGAACGTGCGCTGTTCCGCTCCCGATGCCACCCTCAGGAAATAGATACCATCGGAAAGGCCGTCAACGCCGAAGTGTTCCGAGCCGGTGGAGGCTGTCGCCTTACGCGTTGCCAGTTCACGTCCTCCGGCATCCAGCAAGGTCACCATCAGGTCTTCAACCTTGGCCAAGTTCCACTGCAACACGAAGCCACTTGCATCGCGGTAAGCATTCACGGCACCGTCGGTCAGTTGCACCAGACCCGTCAGGCTGTTGATGACGATGTCGGTTGAAACGGTTGCGCTGCAAGCTCCATCCACAACGGTCAACACAACGGTGTACGTGCCGGGCATGGTGTAGATGTGTTCGCCGTCGCCGTCACTGCCCGTGGCGCCATCACCGTAGTCCCAGGCATACTGCAGCCCGTAGGTCCCGGTGTTGAAGAAGTACAGCGTGTCGCCGATGTAGGCCAACGTGGAGCTCGGCATGAACGCTGCGGTGGGACCGGCATCGGCAGTAACCTGCACACCGGTCAACGACAACGCACAACCGTTGCCGTCCGTGATCATCACATCGTAGCTACCCGCCTCAGCAGCGGCCAGATCCTCATCCGTGGTGGTGTTGCTCCATACATAGGTATACGGCTCCGTGCCACCCATAACGGTGATATCGATGGAGCCATCGCTTGCCCCATCGCAACCGGCAGCCGCACCGACGGCAGTGGCATCAAGCGTCGAAGGCTCATCGATGGTGAACGGCTCGGTAAGCTGACCGCAACCTGCGTTGCTCACAGCCACCAGATAGTCGCCGGCAGCGAGGTCGGTGATGGTGGCCACGCCAGACACTTGGCCTTGCATGAGCAGCACCGCACCCAGCTCGTCCATCCAGGTCACATCAACAGGCGTGCTACCTGTGTTGACCACCGTGGCCTGGCCATCGGCCACACCAGCGCAAGTGGCCGCTTCATAGTAGTGCGGCAATGCAGCGCTGGCATGAACAAGGAAGCGCGCGGGTTCGGCGGCATCCGTGCTATTGATGTTGAAGCTGTACTCGGCGCCGTCCATCAGCGTTGTGCTGATGCCCGCCTGCACATCCTCCAACACGAGACAGCTCGTCCCCATGATCCCTTGGGCGTCATGGATCCTCAACGTGTAGGTACCGCTCACGCCAACCTTCACGCAAACGGGCACGGTTGCATCACCGCTGAGTTCTCCCCACGCGTTCAGTACCAAGTCCTTCCCATCGTTGCTCTTGCTCCATACGGCGGGAGCGTCCGGATGCCCGAAAACGAATTTGCTGATGTCGTGCTCGTCACCGAAGGCGGGCGTGCCCGATCCGAAATGCACCACGGTTTCATCGAAGAAGGTATTGATGCCACTGGCGATCTCCAATCTGAACATCGGCTGGGGCGCGCTCTCCTCTCCACCGAACAAACCGCCGCCGTTCAAGTCGAGCACCTTCGCGTTCTCATCCACCGTGGTGGTCACTGCCGGGCCGTTGGCCTTCAGCCAGAAACTCTGGCTGCTCTGGATGTTGCCGTTCAGGAGCCCCCCGGGAATGCTGAGCCCCAGACCTTCGTCCCACGTTACGTTGTTGCCACTGATCGGATTGAAGACATAATAGAAGTTGTCGACATCCGCACCCCGCACCACATCAGTGAAATCGATGGGCGACGGCAAGGGATTGCCAACGAGGTTCAAACCGTCCGTTGTCGCAAACCCGTTGTTGGTCCACGTCATCGGCAGCGTGAAGGGTGTACCAGCGATGTTGGGTACACCGGACACATCGATCGTGAAGGCATTCGTGGTGCTGAGGTTGTCGCCAGCCCAGGCCGTGAAGCCCTTGCCCAAGGTCAGTGCCATTCCCGTTCCCGTTACTCCCACCAATCCATCCGAGGTCAAAGGGCCAGGGTTGCTTTCAATGTAGTGCCGGATGCTCGGCCATGGGTTGCCACCGACGGTGAAGCCGGGGAAATGCGACCCAGGGAAACCAGCGGTGTAGAAGTCATCCTTCCAACTCGCCACGTTCTTGCCCACTATGGGACAGGCCAACGAGCGCCAGTTGGTCACTCCGGCGGGAATGTGCCGCTCGAGGGTAAGTTGGCCCGTATAGGAATCCGGGGCGATCACCGGTGCCAAGCGCGCAGTGCCGTTCGCGTCGCTGCGCAGGTTCAAACGCGTTGCACTGGCGTTGAAGTTGTTGTTGTCCACACGCAGTTCCGTCCAGATGTTCACCGTGTCGAGGTCGGTAACGGTGAGGCCTTGACCATTGGCGATGAGCGTTTCGAAGTTCGCTGCGACGGCATTGCCGCTCAACGTTCCCGCAGCCGTGTTTAGGAATTCAACTTCATTGAAGATCGCACCCGTTACGGCACCGTCCAGATCCATCATGTTACCGCAGATGTCAATGTCCGGGGGAGCGGTCAGGTTCAACGTACTGGCCGTCTCCACATAAAGTTCGTAGAGGTTGAAGGGGCCGGCGCCCATTGCCACCACATCGGGTGACTGGATCACCATGGTGGCATTGCAATCGAACGTTGCGGCCGAAGGCAGCGGTGTCCCGGTGCGGGAGGTGCTCCAAATGGACCCCGCCGTCGTACCGCTGGCGCGGCTGTAATAGATCGGGCGGCAACGAATACCTTCCATCACCACATCGTCTACGCTCCAGATCTCAGCGGGATTATTGTTCACCGCAACCACCCTCAGCGCAACGGTACTGGAGCCATTTGGAATGGATACACGCAGGTAGCTGTATCCATCGGTTGTCTGGGGACCACCGGCAGCCGGCGTTACGGACAAGGGGGTTCCGGCATTCGTTGCCGCAACCCCGGTGCCCGTTGAGTAACCCCAACGCGCGTTACCGGTACCGTTCACCTCAATGTCCGCAGTTCCCGGAAAGCCCGCGCCATCCACGTTCGCAAAAACGCGCACAAGATCGCCGGCATCGGCACCGTTCGCCGCCAAGGTGGATGTGCTCGAAAGCCGCACTTTGACCACTACGCTCGTGTAACCCAAGCAGGAGAACGCACCGAGATCGAGCGTGTTCGAGGCGTTCACCGTTTGCCAGGAATTGGCCGGGGACAGCACCCGTTCGAGCGGGGGAAATTCCATTGCTCCCGTATTGCTGCTGATGTGGATCGCGCCTGCGGTGATGGACCATGTGTCATTGACACCCCCGTCGAACGCCTGTTGTGTGATCGTCACAAGATCCGTTTCGTCATCATCCACCGTGAGCGTATGCTGGCTCGGGGCGCCAACGCTCGCCACGGATCCGCCTATTGCATTCTGCAACTGGAAAACCTCCGCAGCATTGAAATCGCAAGCTCCGTTGTCGGTGAGCGTTACGCTGAGGTTCTGGTTCGTGCTGTTGTTCGCAGGCCACGTCAAGGTTTGCGTGGTAAAGTTGCCGATGCGTGCAGCCGGGCCGCTCGAAAGGGCCACGTCCACGGTCGTCGGATTAACGACGCTGGCGTTCACGATCCCAACGGCGATCAAGTGAGTGCCCCCATCCTCGTTCGCTGTGCTGGTGGTGCTCACAAAGCGCAATGCCGTGCGGGCATAACCGGTAACAGCGATATCGTCCAGCGCGAATTCATCGCGCGTACCGGATCCGCTCACGTCATTGCTGGTCCAACGGATATAGAAAAAACCACCCGGTGCGATGATGAAGCCGGTGAGCGTGGCGCTTTTCGCATTGGCCACGAACACCGAGGCACCTGCCGCCTGAACGGAAGTATGCGCCACTGAGGGAACGTTCGTGTAGGTCACGTCATCGGCCGACCAAGCGCAATTGAAGCTGTTAGCAAAACCACCATCGTTGCGGATGTGCAGTTTGTAGGCCAGATCGAACGAGGTAAGATTGAGGCCCGTGTTGTTCTTGATCCGCATGGTCAACGTACCGGGCGTGAAATCCGGGAGCGTGGGCTGAATACCCAATGCCCTGCCCGTGATCGAACCACCACCGAACGAGTAGAAACCGCCGGTCGTGATCGCCGCGTTCCCGGGTGCGGTTGTACCCCGCGCATAGTCGCCGGTCACGTTCGCTCCGCCGAAGGCCAAGTTCCCATCGCTCATACCCGTGCTCGCCCAGCAATCACTGTCCAACCGACCGCTCCCGGGTACAGCCTGGAAACCGGTGCCAGTGAAGGCCGCATTGTTCACGCCGGCCATGGTCGCGTCGAACGTGATCGTGTAGGTGGTGCCGGCCGCTGCAACGCTGAGCTGAGCATGCGCGCCACCCGGCGCGATGAACGCAAGTACGACGAACAAAGGCAGAACGGGCGCAAAAGCACGCGGGGCGTAGAACTTCTTCATGTTTCAGGGATTGGACGGTGTCAGGGCCGCCACGGTTTTTCCAAGGCTGCCAAACTATCAAATGCAGGCGATGGCCCGGCGCCTCAACGGCGCCATGTATCAACAGTATATCGGGGGAAGAACAGGGGGATGGGAACGGCCAAGGCGCCTCGCGGCGCCTTGGTAAACCTGTGGACCCGTAGGGATTCGAACCCCAAACCTCCTGATCCGTAGTCAGGTGCTCTATCCAATTGAGCTACGAGTCCTTATGTCGCCGAGGACAGTGGCAAAGCCAAGGCCTTGGAAAGCGGCGGCGAATATAGTCGAAGGACCCGGAGCGATCAGCGCGCCAATGGCACCATGTAGCTCCGCATGGCGGCGCTGTTCCAAACACGCAGCACATAGCCGCCGGGGGGAAGGCCGATCGTGCTGATGTACATGGGGCTATTGCTGTTGAGGCTGCGTTGCGTGGGCGCAACCGAGCGGCCCGACGCGGAGAAGAGCTCTGCGCTGAGGGCCTGATCCGCTTCCGGCCAGGTGATCATGATCCGGTCCGGTTGGATGAAAACCGCAACGTTGATCGCTTGCTCCTCCGCAATGCCGGTAGCAGCCTGTACTTCGATCAGGCTCGTGGCCTCTGCATGGCAATCGGAGAGCGAGGCCGTGAGCGACACTGTGTACAAGCCGGGGTCGGAATATTGATGCACTGGCTCTGCGTGGCTGCTGTTGCTGCCGTCGCCAAAGTCCCATGATGCCACTGTGCCCGGGGTCGAGGTGTTCGTGAACGAGATCACCTCATTCACATCGGCCTGTATGGCGCTCGGGGAGAAAGCCGCCACTGGATCAGGCCCCGCGCCGATCGTAGCGGAGACCTCTTGCACGCAGCCATTGCTGTGCACAACACTTGCCGTGTAAGCACCGGGAAGTTGTCCGACAAGAACGATGGGGCCGGCATTCACGGTCTGCTGAACAACGGGATTCCCCTGACCATCGAGCCAAGCCACGTTCCAAGGGCCGGTGCCGGTGATGGGCACGGAAATACTGCCGTCAGTGGCAGTGGAACACACTGCATCCAAAGCGGTTGCTTCCAGCGGTGCGGTCATGTGTACGAGGAAACGGGGGGGATCCATGGGATCGGAAGGACCAAGGGTGCAGGTGTAGGACAAACCTTGCGTCACTGCGACGAAGGTCTGCGATGCTTGGTCCTCAAGGGTGATGCAGGAGCCACCGAAGAGGCCCAGTACTTCATGAATGGTGATCGTGTAGGTACCTGTGATGCCTCCGTAAACCTTGATCGGGACGGTGATATCGCCACCCACAGGACCATGCGCGTTGAACGTGAGGTCCGCACCGTCAGCGGAAACGCTGGCAATGCCCGGTGCGATGCCGCCACCCATGCCGAACTTCGGGACGTCGTTGGGATCCACCGTGGGAACACCAACACCGAAGTGCACCATCGTCTCATCGTAGAACGTGGTAAGCCCGGTGGTGATCTTCACCCGGAAGGATTGGGCATTGGCAACGGGGCCTGCAAGGATGCAGGCACAGATCACAGCGGTTGAAACGATGGTTCGGGTGTTGGGCTGTTCCATTTCGGCAGAGCCGTCCGCTTAGGTTACGCGGCCCGGGCTGCCGTTTCAACGGCACATAGGGGAAAGGGTTCCCGCCCGCAAAATGCCCTTGCGGTGTACAATATCCCTTACGGACCCCTACGGTTTGTAGTATTCCAGCGCCTTCGGCATATAGGCCTCCAGATCACGCACGCGGGTGGCATCGCTGGGGTGGGTGCTGAGCCATTCCGGAGGCGCCGCGCCTCCGTTGGCACTCATGCGCTCCCAAAACTTGGGGGCGGTGCGGGGGTCATAGCCGCTCATCGCCATGAAGATGAGACCCATTTTGTCGGCCTCGCTCTCATGGTTACGGCTGTACGCGAGCATGCCCAACTGACTGCCGATACCGTAACTCTGGAGGAACAGGTCCTGGGTCAACTGCGTCTTCTCTTGCAGTGCGACCGTTAGCGCGATGCCCCCCAGTTGCACGATCATGCCTTGGCTCATGCGCTCGTTGCCGTGGCGGGCAATGGCATGCGCGATCTCGTGTCCCATCACCACCGCAAGACCCGCTTCATCCTGGGTAACGGGAAGTATGCCCGTGTACACAACCACCTTTCCACCGGGCATGCACCAAGCGTTCACCGTCGCATCTTCCACCACGTTGAATTCCCATTTGAATCCTGCCACGCGATCGGAGGCCCCGTTATCCCCACAGTATTTCGTGGCCGCGGCAGCGAGCTTGTCGCCGATGCGTTTCACCATATGCACACGCTGATCCGCTGCGGGCAATCCGGGATGTTCCTTCAAGAAGTCCTCATAGGCCGTAAGGCTCATGCCCATCATCTGGCTCTCCGGCAACAGGTTCATCTGGCTGCGGCCCGTAATGGGCACCTTGGCACAACCTGCGGCAACGGCGATAACGGTCAGCAATACCCAACGCTTCCTCATGTGGTGGCTCAGTTGATATCGGCGGAAAGCCCCCGCAGTTGGAGAGCGGAGCACATCGGCTCCAGATCGTCGTATGCGCCGCGCTTCACGCTGCACTTGCCATTGTTGTGCACGATCCAAGCGCACTGCTCGGCTTGCAGGGGCTCGTGCCCGCAGATCTCGCACAGGCTGATGATGACGTGCGTGAATGTGTTCACGTCATCGTTGTGGAGCACGATCTCACGCAGTTCCGTCGTAACTTCTTCCAACAGGACATCTTCCTGCCCCTTCCATTCCGTTGACATCCGTGCGCGTTATATGCGCAAATGTAAACGCCATGGCCGCGCCCACTTACCGTACGATCAAGGCGTGGCCAAAGCAGGGTCGGCAAGCACACTGTTGCCGAAGCGCGCCAGCAACGCCCGTGCATCGCGGATGGGCACGCGCTTGCCGTTCAGGTAGGCGGTAACGAAGGCATCCTTCACACCCAGCCCCACCGTAGCATCCTTTCGCACGCGGGCTTTCTCGGTGTCCAGGTAAACGCCGGTCGTGTAACGCACCTTGGCGGTTTCGGTCCGCTCGCTGTTGAGCGGAGTGATGTTGAACAATTTGTCGAGCGCAACCGGCTTGCTGTACACGCCCACCTGCACTGTGAAGAACAATCCCTTGATCGTTTCAACCTGTTTCGCCGGTGCAGCGCCGGGTACATTGTAGTACTCAGCAACGTTCGTTGCAGGCGCGAAGGAAGAGAGCACCTGCTCAGCGGTGGACGGATACTTGGCCAGCACCGTGGTCTCATCCTCAGGTGCGCCTGTCGCTGTATTCGCGACGGGTACCGTGTTCAACACGATCGGTGCCGGTACCGTGTTCGTTCGCCGGGGGTCGGTGTTCGCCGCGGGAACGGTCGTCAGGTTCTGCGCAACGGCATCCTGGGTAGCGGTGGCGCCGCCCTGCACCGCACGCGCCTCAGTCAAACTGATGCGCTTGCCGTTGAGGTAAGCCACAACGAAGGCATCACGATAACCGCGATCGCGCACCTTCGCCTTGGCGTTGTCCGCATTGCCATAGTTGGTGAACATGCCCGCCATATAGCGCACCATGCCATTGCCGACAGTCTCGCCCGAGATGGGGGTCATGTCGCTGAAAAGGTCATCGGGGATCGGGAAACGGAACGCTCCGATCTGCACTTTGTACACCAGGCCGGCAGGCATGGGACCGTCTACCGTAACGCCACGTGCCGACCGCTCGCCCACGGGAAGCATCGTGAACACATCGGCTTCGAGCGCTGGCAACAAGGGGCGATCGCCGATGTCCGCCGCTGGCAAAGTGTTCGGGACCCCGGTTGTGGAACCTTGACTTCCGGCCGCGTTGACAGGTTGCACAGCACGTTGCGCTGCCGGTTCCGATCCCGTGGTCGTGCGGTCGGCATTGCCGGGGGTCGGAGGCTTTGTTGCCGACCCGCCGGTGCTATTGTCCACGGCCGGCAACGGGGACACGGTGCTCCGCGCTTCGGCCAACATGGGCTCGGTGCGCCGTGCGCGCTGTTCCAACGCCATGATCGCGGTGCTGCGTTCAGCGGGTAATCCTTGAAGCAATGCCGCCGCCTGACTTTCATTCATGCTGGCCGAACCCTCCAAACGCGTAGCGACCGTTTCCAAGGAATCGGCGCGATGCTCCAGCCCAACAGCGCGGTCGCTGAGGGCACCGGCTTTGGCCATCTCCGCGGTGGTCGCTCCTTGAGAACCGGTGGCATTGGCCAGCACTGCCTTGCTCTGGTCCAGGAGGGCTTGCGCGAGTTGCCTCGTACTGATCGCGTCCAAACGAGCTGCATCGGACCGCTGCCGCTGATCCAGTGCCAGCGAACGTGCCTCGAAGTAGCGGCTCTGATCCACCTCCCCTGTTACGGCGGTCTCCTCATCGTTGGTGAGGTAATAGAACTGGCGCAGACGATCGCGGAACAATTGGTCTTGCACCGCCTCGCGCTGCAAGGCTTGTAGCGAATCGCCCGTGGCGGTCGCGGCCAGCGACCGGGCGTGCAGCTCATCCGATCGTTGTTGCGCCAAGAGGGCCTGTTGCTCCAGTACAACGCGACCGCGACGGTTGGCGGTCGCCGCACTATCGCGCAGGGCGGAAGCCGCATCGGCTTGCTCCACCGATCCACGTTCCAGCATGTCCGCATCCTTCAGCGCTTCCGTGGCTTTTACCCCAAGTTCCTGGGCCTGCAACGAGTTCCACACCGGCATTGTCGCGGGCACCTGGGTTGCGCCCTGTTGACCGACCGCTCCATCCGCAGCTATCGCCGGGTCGGCTTGTCCCGCTGCAGTGCCGGGATTGTTCACCGGATCGTTGGAACCTGAGCGGCTCTCAGTGTTTGTTCCCGTGTCAGCAACCTTCGCTGGTTCTGGCCCTGTTATCGCTTGGTCCGTTCCGGTTGTCGGCGGTCCGTTCGGTTGGGTCGCAACTGTGGAACCGGCGAGAGTATCTCTCGTTTCCGTGTTCGTGGTGGGTGCAGTCGGCAACACTTTTTCCTCCGCCATCGGTGGTTCATCCAACCCGAACATCTTCCGTTCAACAGCGGCATAAGTCGCGGTCTCTCCGCGCTTGAAGTCGCTGCTGAGCATATAGTTCTGTACGGTGATGGACTGGTCCAGTCCGCGCAGCGCCGCGATCTCCATCCCGAAAGCGGCGCGGAACAAACTGTCGCGGACCACGATGTCCTCCGCACGATCGGCCTGCTTGCGCACGCCCTGTGCATGGGTGAATCCCGTTCGCGCATCTTCCTCCAACTGGCGCGCCATCTGCACCAGCGGCTCATCGGGTGGCAAGCCCAATGTGTTCACTTCACTGCGCACTTCTTTCAGGCTGTCGTTCGCGTGATCGTATTCCGCCTTGCTCAGGAACACCGAGCGCGCGCCCATTTCGGTGCGCATGATCACCCGGTCATCGATCAGCTTGTCCGCCTGCTTCCGAGCCTTGTCGTAGTTCCTACCGCGGGGCATATCCTCCAATGCGATCTCGAGGGAATCGATCTCCTCTTCCATCCGCACTATCCCCTCGATGTCCCGATCGCGCTGCACAACCGCATCCGCCACCTTGGTGCTCCGGAATTCGATGGGACTTTCGAGGATGAACTCGGGGTCGTCGATGGGCGCGATATAGGCGTCAACGTGTTCGGTACCGGACGTCGCGCGGTGCGGAGAAGTGCTACCTCCGGTAGTCTTGCGTGTACCGGGATCCAAGGCATAATCCTCGGCCGGATCGATGTTACGCGCCAAGGCGTCGTTGGCGATCCCCGCTTCCTTCAGGTAACGATCGGCCTCTGCTGTATGCGCGGCTCGCATTTGGCGCAGACGTTCAATGCGCGGCAGTATCTCATCGGCACGTTCGGGGGCGTATTCCAGAACGTTGGTCTGTCGATCGGTCTCGGCCTGCAAACTGTCCACAAGCATCAGTTCCAATCCTTGCGCCGCGTTGGCACGCTCCAGCGGATCGGTCAGTTTGGCCGAGCGATCATGATCGCTCGCATAGTTGGCATAGACCTTTGCGATCAACTGCTCCTCAGGCACGCTCGGATCGAAGACCGCGGCCGGGCGGGCCACTGTCGGTGTGTCCTCGATCATCACTATCGGTTCGTCGCGTACCGTCTCCGGATCCCTGGTCGTTCGCGTTGCAGCGATCTGCTGTTTGAGCTCAGCGATGCGTGCGTCCAACCGCGCGCGTTCGTCCTTGTTCTTCTCAGCTGCACGCAACTGCTCGATCTCGGCCAGTTCGTTCTCCTTCAGGAAACGCTCTTGTGCGGGATCGGGCGAAGACACGAGCGCACCTTGGGGGTCGGGCGTGCTGGGCATTGCGGAGTCGGCCGGCACGACCATTGGATCACGCGCAATGTCCGCTGCGCCGGTCTGCGGATCCGTCTCCTTCAACGGTTCGTTGCCCAGGGCACCATCGCGCCCGTTCGGTCGCTGTGCCAGCGCATCGCGCTGCGCCTGGGTCTGCGTGGTGGTCATGGTATTGGTGCCATCGGGCACACCGCTGGGCGCGGTGCCCGTGCCCGTGTTCCGATCGGGCGCTGTCTGCTGGGCGAGGGCGTCGCGCTGCGGGTCGGTCTGCGTTGTGCTCAACCGCTGGGTGCCATCGGCATTGCGTTGCACTGTTTGCGTACCACCCGCCCCGGTATTGCTGGCCGTAGCCTCAGCGGTCAGCGACCAATCGTTCGCGATCGTTCTTTGCCGCGCCACTTCATCGGCGATCGCCGCTTCGAAGCGCTCATCGATCGGCAATGCGGCCGTGCTCAGTTCGCTCGCTGCCAAGCGCTGGCCCAGTTCGTTCACCTGTGCAGCGCTCAGTTCGGTGGTCACCAAGGGCGCGCTGCCTTTGTCCAATACTTCCATCAGCGACGCTTGGCTGCGCAGCAACGCGGTTTCGTTCTCCATCCCCTTCGCCTTGGCGAAAGCGCGCGTTGTTTCGTCGCGCATGGCGGTGAGCTGCTCCTGGTAAGTACCGATCTCCTTGTTCAGTTCATCCTGCCTGCCTTTGTTCTTCGTTCCCTCGCGCTCCTGTTCCAAGCGCTTGATGCGCGCCACCAGTTCATCCTCATCCGTTCGCTGCGTGGAAGCCGCCTGCAACGCACGGCTTGCATCGCGTTCCATGCCCACCATCGCACGGCGCGCGCTCTCGTGCGCGGGAACGGTGGCCTTCGGACCGTTCTTCTCCTCCAAGCGATCTTTCAACGCAGTGAGGTGCTGCACGGTGGTGGCATCGTTCTTCGCGTTCACCGCAGCGGCCAGATCGGTGCTCAGCTTATCGGCCTGCGCGGCGCGCTGGGTCGACGCCATCGACACTGCCCGCAGGTCCTGTCCTGCGCGCAATGCGGCCTTCGCACGGCGGTTGGCGGTGCGCGCATTTTCGCGTTCCAATGCTGCGCTGGTCATCTCCGCGCTTTTGGCCGCGTCGTCCGTGGCGGCATCGGCATTGCGGATGTGCTGCGTGGCGGCGTTGGTCGCCTTCTCCGCATCGGATGCGGCTTGCAATGCTGCGGTGTAGGCCGCGCCGCTTTGCTCATCCAGGTCGTCCGCTTGGGCCGTGAGTTCCTGGGCGTCGTCCCGCGCCAGTTGGACGGCATCGGTGATCGACAAATTCCCGGCGAAGCCCGCCCGGGTCATCACATCACCAACGGGCTTCTCTTCCGTAGGCGGTTTCTCCGCCACCGGCGCGCCCTGTGTAACGTCCAGTTTCGCACGTCGCTTGATCTCGTCCAACGCAAGCGCGATCAGGTCGTCGGCCAAAGGATCGTTGAAATAGTTCTTGATCAGGAGCTTCTCTTGGCCGCCGAGTTCCTGAAGCACCAATTCCTGCCGGTATGCGCGCGCAGCGTCAACGCGCGGCGCTTCCACCATGCCCACGTGCGTGCGCCCGCCAGGCCCTGCTTCCACCATGAATTTGTACCGGCCGCTGTGCGGCAGCGAAAGCACGTAGGTACCATCGAGGCCCGTGCGCACGTCGGCCACCTGCGTGTGCGTGATCACCTCCTCCACAACGATGTGCGCCTTGCGATCCGTCGCATCGATCTCGCTCAAATACTGTCCCTTCAGGATCACCAGGTCGAGCGGCATCTGCGTGGTGCCCACGCGGTACACGTGTATGCTGCCTTGGCGGCTGTCGCGCGCGCTGGCGAAGCAGGCTTCCTTGCCCTCCGGATCAACGATGTATAGCAGGTCATCGTCGGGCGTGTTCACCGCGAAGTCCAGGTTCTCCGGTGTACCGAACACATCCAGCCCACGATCGTAGTTGGTGCGGAACACATCGTAGCCGCCCATGCTGTTGTGGCCCGTGCTGCTGAAGTAGAAGCTCTTGCCGTCCGGGTGCATGTATGCGAAGTCCTCGTCCTGGTCGGTATTCACATAGCCCGCCAGTTTGCGCGGCTCGGCGAACGTGCCGTTGGGCAATAGCTCGGTGCTGTAAATGTCGCGACCTGTCCTGCCGTCCTTCCCGTAACTGCTGAAGTAAATGGTACCACCCTTATCGGGTTTGAAGATGAACGAGCGCCTGCCGTCCTTCCGGTCCAATGAGCTCTTCAGTTCGTCCGGCACTTCAATGATGCGGCCGCCCATGTCGGTGAGGTCGTAGAAGCGATCGAACTGCGTCGCATCCACCTCCATCTTGCTGTGCACCTCGATCTCCTTCAGGTTACTGAGCAGTTGCAGGCCATTACGGCATTGCTTTTCGAGTGTGACCACCGGGTGCTCGGTCTGCATTTTCCGGTCGGCCTTCTCATTGAACTTGCCATAGGCCGCCAACGCTTCGGTAAAGGCATAGGTGACGTGCAGTGCGCGTCCCAACTGGTAGTAGGCCAAGGGCGTTATGCTTGCATCCTGCGTGGCGAACTTCAGGAAGCCGACGGCCTTTTCCTTGTCGCCACCGCTGTGCATCATGCACGTACCGAGGCGGTAGTTGAGATCGCGATCGCCGGCGTTGAGCGAAACGAGCTGCGAGTAGAGCGGCATGGCATCGGCGAAACGGCCCTGTGCAAAGAGGGCTTCGGCCTGCGCGCGCTGCGCGGCATCGCCACCCTGCGCGTGCATGCACAGCGCACAAAGTGCGGCAACGAGGGTGGCAATGTTCCTGTTCATCGATCCGTTGAAAACGGCCCTCCTACGGCAAGGCACCGCTGCTGTTCACTGTTCACCCTTCGCCCGGGCTTTCCTTCAGACCCAATCGCATCCGGTTCTCCTCGCCCCGCACCAACCGCCCGATGTTCTGGCGATGGGTCCAGAACACCAGCACGGACAACATCACCGCGAAGCCCACCTTCACACGACTGGGCTCGTGCCACACCAGCACCACCGAAAGCGGGAAGCTCAAGGCGGCGCAAAGCGATCCGAGCGATACATAATTGCTCACCACGAACACGGCAGCGAAGATGAGCACGCAAATGAGCGCTGCGCCGGGGTGCACCGCCAACACCCCACCCAGGGAGGTGGCCACGCCCTTGCCGCCCTTGAAACCGGCGAACACCGGGTACAAGTGGCCGATCACCGTGGCCATCACCAGCGCCACGCGCAGCCACATCCACGCGTTGCTGTCCACTTCCAGCCCGCTGAAATTGGGCAGGATCCGCACCGGCAGGAAACCCTTGAGGATGTCGATCAGCAGCACGGGCACGCCCGCCTTCCAGCCCAGCACACGGAAGGTGTTGGTGGCTCCGGCATTGCGGCTGCCATGCTCGCGCACGTCGGTGCCGTGGAAGCGTTTGCCCCACCATACCGACGTGGGTATGCTGCCCACCAGGTAGGAGATGATGATCGATGCGGTGCAGTACAACCAGTTCGGCTCCATGGTTCAAAGGCCGTAGCGGTTCTTGAAGTCGTCCACCTTCTTCTTATTGGTAAGGATGAACTGGTAGGGTGCTTCATCCTTCTTCGCTTCAAGCACCCGCTTGTCGTCCTTCAGTTCGGAGAGCATGGTGTTGAACTGTTGGTCGCTGCTGTAGGCATAAAGGTAGTTGCGCGCGTATTGGAAGAAGTAGTAGGTCTGGTCGTCGAGCATCAGCAGTATCGTCATGCTGTCACCACTGCGCTTGCGCGTCAGTTCCACCTTCCCCTTCAACGTGCGGAACACGGTCTTCTTCAGCACCGTGGCCAGACCGATCGGGCCTTCGCTCACCCACGACTGCTCGTCCTGGTTCCAGCGCAATTGCACATCGCTCAGCACCAAGCTGCGGACCATCTCGTCCGGCAGTTTCTTGATCTCGCCCTTCAGGCTCAATTCGCTGATCAACTTGTCGCTCTTCTCCAGCCCGAGCAGCTCGCGCATCGTTTTCTCGTAGTTGGTCTTCAGCAGGTCCAGTTGCTTCTGGTCCGGATAGGCCATCACCTCCTCCACCATGCGTTCCAGCGCGTTCTCGAGGAAGTGGAAGTTGGCCGTCAACGTTACCTGCGCGGTGGTTTCCTTGGTGCCGGGGATGTGCTTCAAGGTGCCCACGTCCACAAGGTTCACGCGGCCCAGATCGAGGCCCGCACCGATGCGGCCATCGGCGGTGATCTCGCAGTTGGTGGTGTTGAGGGCCACGAGGTTGCCGGGCAGGTTGCGTTGGCGGATCTTGTCCTTCGGGCCGATCAGGTATTCCTGTTTCGCCTTGTCGAAGAAAAGCAGGCCCTTGCTGGCCACGGCCGCGCGGTCGGGCCCATCGCGCTTGCGGCTGAGGAAGGTGCCGTACACGGTGAAGGGATCGTCGTTGGTGATGTACACGCCCGCGCCGATGTCAGCACCGATGTCATCCTTGAGCGAATCGCCGACGGGAATGAAGATCTCCATCGGATCGATGGGCGCACGGAAACGCATCCAGTTCTTCTCTAGGCCTTCGCACACGTGTATGATGCGTGTCTGCCCATCGAAGGTCAGCGGCTTCTCGTTCGCGCGCACGTGCACATCGCCGAAGAAGTCGAAGTGCGGGCTCAGCTGGAAGTTGTCCTTCTCCAGCAGCTTGCCCCGGGCGTACGTGGTGTAGGCCGTATCCACATCGATGTTCTCCAAGTGTATGGTCCACGACTTCTGGTTCTCGTCCACGTAGTCGATGTCGCCGGTGGCGCTGTAATCGCGTTTGGCTTTGATGTTCGCCGTGGCGTTGTAGATGGTGTGGTGCTTGGTGACGTAGTTGGCCAGGATCACCGCGTTGGTGATGGGGTCCATTTCCGCATTGCGGCGTATGCGCACGCGGTTGCTGTCAGGCGTTATGCGCGCGTCGGCCACTTGTATGTAGGGCACTTCGTTCGCGGTGATCAAATGCTGTTTCAGATCATAGCGTGCTTTCGGCGCCATGAAGCTGAGACTGTCCTGGTCGGGCCGTGTACTGATGAAGTTGGTGCCGGACAGTTGCAGGTCCTCGTTGCCGGCGGCGGCGGCTTGGTCCGCTTCCAACTCCAGGTCGCCTTGGTCCATGAACCACTTGAAGCGGTCCATGAAGCAGATGTACTGGTTCACCGGGAACTCGACTTTCGTGTTCTTGCCGTTGCTCACGAATTCGCCGACCCGCTCGTCCAGCTTGATCGTGGCGTTCACGTTGTCGGTGCGGAAAGCGATGCTCGCCGTATCGCCTTCCGTCAGGCGGAAGTCGCTGGTGTCGCTGTGGATCCGCATGGTGGTGAAGTCGAAGAGCTTGCTCGCCAGCGTGGCGTTGCTGAAGTCCACGAGCCCCGCACCGGTCATGCCCTTCGGCGTGAGTTCCGTAAGGCCGTAGAGGTAGCCTTGGCCGCCGTACATGGTCATCGGCTTGCCGCGGCGATCGGCCAACAGCTTGTCGTTCTTCGGCTCCAAACGTGTGAACACGTTGCTCGCTTGTACCTCGGGCACCTTCATCGTTGCGGCACTCTTCTCGTTCCACAGCGTATCGGCCATGCCGTACGTGCTGTCCGGACAGAACGCGAGCGACTTGCTCCGATAGGTAGTGGTGAGGTACGCCAAGGTGCCCTCCCCTTGCAGGCCACTGTGGTTGAGCGTGATGGTGCTGGTGAAGGTGGCCTTCTTGCCGTAGAGCGCCAAACCGGCATCGCCCGTGGGCCGCACGAAACCGAGCGCGTAGTCGGGTTGCAGTCCGAGCGTTTCCCGAATGTCCGGGAAGATGCCACCGCTCACCAAAGTCCCCGGGAAGTTCAAACCGTTGTTGGTGAAGTCGTCGAGGCTGTCGATCTGGAATGGATCGCTCTTGTAGTAGAACTTGTCGCGGTCGTACACCCCTTTCTGTATGTCCTTCTTGTCGTAGAAAACATAGCTCTCCTTCGCACTGTTGAATTTGGGGAACTGCGGGTAGCGGCCTTTCATCTTGCCGTCATCGCCCTTCACTTGCTGTATCCCGCTCTTGTTGCTCGGCTCATCGATCTCCAATGTGCCGCTCACCTGTTCCAGCACGTTCTTCACGCGCACACCATAGGTGAAACCGTTCTCGTCCGGATCGAAACTGTCGGCCATGAAACTCACGCTGTCCACGTTCAGCAGATCCACGATGAAGGGGTCGTAGTGGAAGTAGTACTCCTTGCCGTGGTAGGTGAGCTTGCCCGCCTGCACCACACCGCCGAAACTGAAGTCGCGGTCCTTCTTCACCACCACCTCTTTGCCCGAGGGGTAGATCTTCACGTCCTGGCTGTCGCTAACGATGATCCGTGAAACGCCACGCAGCGTAAGGTCCCAGTTCAACAGGTTCAGCACGGCGTTCTTGCCGTCCTCGATGTTGCTGTTGAACTGCAGCACATCGTAGTCGCGCTTCTTCGCGCTCGCGAGGATGTGTTCGCGCAGGCGCGGCTTCACGATCACCGTTTCGCTCTCGGGATCATAGAGCAGGTAGCCCTTGTTCGCCATGTCCATGAGCATGGGCACTACCGCGGCCTTGTTCAACTTGGTGAACACCGCGAATTCCTGCGCGCTGAAGATCTCGCCGCTCTGCTTCACATAATCGTTGAGGCGCACCAGCGGGTGCACGGCATCGATGCCCAGCATGCCGAGGTAGCGCTTCTCTTTGAAGTAGTCGAAGCTCTCGAAGCTGGCTTTCGTTTGCGCGCTGCCCTGCAGGTTGCCGAACTCGATCACCGGATCGCCCTGTTTCCAGTTCAGCGTCTCGAAGTACATGTCGAGCTTGTGGTACGTGTCGTAGTACGGACCCTTGCTCAAGCCTTCATCCTTCTTGATCAGCGTCAGTTGCTTCTTGTCCTTGATGAACTTCAGGCTCACGCTCGGATGGAAGATGCTGTCCTTGTCGAGCAGGATCTTCACGCCCACATCGTCGCTGCTGATCTTTTCCGGTTCGATGGTGAACACGGATCCGCTGGCGATGACGAACGGACGCTTGTCGCGGTAGAACGTGAGGAAGGCCGGCTCATCGCGGGTGCCATAGCCTTGGAGCCGGGCGCCCTTCATGGTAAAACCGCCTTCGAAGTCGATGCCCTCCACGATGTCCTTCACACGCTGGCGGCGATCGTAGCTCTCGAAACGCGGATAGCTGGCATTGTCCTCGTCGGCACCGGCCAGCACCTTGTCGACAAGACGACCGCGCAGGGTGCGATCGAAGTAGGGGTCGTTGAACTGCACGCTGTCCACTTCGTACGTGGCGCTCTTCAGCGGCACTTCGTAATGGCCAGCCCACTCCGCGAAAGTCGCTTCGGGTTTCAACCCCGCACGCTGCCAGGTCACTTTGCCGCCACGCCCGGTCCACAATGCTTGCGTGGGCAAGTAGGTACCGCTGGTGCCGAGGATCACCGCGCTATCGCGCTTGGCGTAGCACTTCAGGTCCATGCGCTCGAAGAGGATCTTCGGCACGGTGTCGTAGGCGAAGGTGAATTTGTTGCTGCTGCTCTTCCACACCGTGCTCGCGCTGGCGTATAGCGTATTGTCCTTGAAGAGACCGGCGCACACGGCGATGTAATCGCTGAACTGTTTCTTGCGGCCGCCGTCGATGATCTTCTGGTTGCTCGCCATCCACGCATCGAACTCCGTGGCGCTTTTGCCGCTGGTGCCGAAGGCCGCCACGGCGCCGAGGTAATCGCGGAAGGAAGGGAAGGCTTCGAAGCGTTTCTTCTGCATGTAGTTCGCCACCTCCACCACCTTGATCCGCATCGCACCGGTAAGGAAGGCGCCGTTCCAAGCCGGGGCGAACGTCTCTTCGATGAAGGGCCGCGCTTCCTTCTTGTCCGCCGCTTCAAGGAACTCCGTTACCTCGGTGAGGAAGACGGCCTGATCGCTGCTGAAGGTCTTGGTCTGGGCGCGCGCGGTGGTTACCGCGAACAACACGTGCACTGCAAGAAAAAGGGGCCACGGGCCTCGGGCCTCGGGCTTGACCCAAAGGGAGCCCGAGGCCCGGAGCCCTTGGCCCGTGGCCCTTTCTATGGATTCCGCCCTCCCACCAATGCCCATTCGCCTTCGGTCAATGCCTCGGCCGGCTGCAAGCCTTGTTCCACCAATGCAGCGCGCATGCGCGGTACATCGGCGACAACGAAGCCACTGAGCAGGAGCACGCCTCCCGGCACAAGGGCATCGCGCAAAGCAGGCAGGTCGCGCAGAAGCGTGTTGCGTTCAATGTTGGCCAAAATAACCGAGTACCGCAGGCCCTTCAGCGCATCCACCGTGCCATTGTCCACATGCACGCTTTCACAACCGTTGCGCGCCACGCAATCGCGGGCGTTGTCCACCGCACCTTGATCGATGTCGAAGGCATCCACATGGGCCGCACCGAGGCGTTCGGCGAGAATGGCCAGCACGGCGGTACCGCAACCCAGGTCGCACACGCGCTGCCCACGGAAGTCGAGCGGCAGCATGGCGCGCACCATCATCCGCGTGGTGGCGTGATGCCCCGTGCCGAAGGCCATGCGCGGGGTGATCACCAGTTCGTGCGCGAAACCCGATGCGCTCTTGTGGAATTCGGCGCGGATCCGAACAGTGCCATCGATCTCGATCGGGCTGAAACTGCTCTCCCACTCCGCGTTCCAATTGCGCGGCGCTATGTTGTCATGCTTCCACGAAATGTCCACACCGGGCATGCTCAAGGGGAAGAGCGTATCCACTGCGGCCACGTCGAAGCGCTCGCTGCGGATGTAGGCGACCAGCCCGTCCGCGTTCTCCTCGAAACTCTCGAAGCCGAGCTCGCTCAGCAAAGCCACCAGGATGCCGCACCAGGGTTCCAGCGGGGCAATGTGGAAAGTGGCGGAGGTGTATTGCATCAGGGGCAAGTGTCAAGGCTCAAGTAGCAAGTGTCAAGGCTCAAGTGGCAAGTTCAACGTGACACGTTTCAAGCAGCAAGCATCGCCCAGCACTGAGCCGCAAAGCATTGGATCCTGACACTTGCTACTTGAACCTTGAAACTTCATGGTTCTGTTCCTCTCGTGGCCCTGCTCTTCACTCTCCCGCGATCTCCACCAAGGCCGCAAAACTCTTCGCGTCCAGCGCTGCGCCACCGATCAGGCCGCCGTTCACATCGGCACAGGCGAAGAGCTCTTTCGCGTTGTCGGGTTTGCAGCTGCCGCCATAGAGGATGGGAACGTTGTCGGCCACTGCGTTGCCGTGCGTAAGCAACAGGCCGCGGATGTGCGCGTGCATGTCCTGTGCCTGCTGTGCGGTGGCGTTCAAGCCTGTGCCGATGGCCCATACCGGTTCGTAGGCGATCACGATGCGCTGCAGTTGGTCGGGGGTGAAGGCACCCAGCGCTTCCTTCATCTGTGCGCCCACCACTTCGAAGTGGCGCTCCTCCAGTCGTTCTTCCTTGCGTTCGCCGCAGCAATAGATGGGTATGATCCCTGCCAGCAGCAATGCGGCGATCTTCTTCGCCACCTCCGTGTCCGTTTCGTTCCAATACTGGCGCCGTTCGCTGTGTCCAACAATACAATACTGCACACCGCTGCTCGCCAGCATGCCGGCACTCACCTCGCCGGTGTATGCCCCCTGCGCAGCGGCGTGCACGTTCTGCGCGCTCACGTGCAACGGCGTGTTGCGCGTGCGTTCAACAGCCTCGGCCAGAAAGGGGAAGGCCGGGGCTACGACCATGCGCACGTTCTTCGGTGGATCGCCGACCGCAGCCAAGATGCCGTCGATGAGCGCCACCGCTTCCGCGCGGTCTTTGTGCATTTTCCAATTGCCCGCAATGATCTTTTCCATGCGCGGCAAAGATGTATCGCGGAAATGCAGAACCACGGGTGGCCCTATGTCATCGCGTCCGCTTGCCGCATGCAATTCCCGATCACCGATGGGATCCGCGCCGATCACGGTGCGACCCCTCCTGGGTCGAAAGGCCCGTTAGGCCTGCCTCTTCTCAGTTCTATGACCCCTCCGGGGTCATGAGTCTTCGTCACACTCGGCACAGGAGAGGTCGCAGAAATTCCATTGCGTTGCACCTCGGAGGGTCGCAGAGATCAGCAAGCACGAACGCCCCCTCGGCGCCTTCGACCCCGGAGGGGCCGCACACTGCAAGAAGACATTTGCAGCAAGGTGCGATCCTACCGCTGCACTACGATGGGCACGCCGGCACCGGCGGCACCCGTCTGCACAGCGTATGTCCCGGGTGGCAGGAAGGATGCGTCCACGGCATTGTCGCCTTGGTGCACTTCGGTCGCCAGCACCACGCGTCCGTTCGCATCGAAGATCCGCAGCGTGCCCGATCGCTCCGCGCGGATGGTGAACCGCCCGTTGCCCACCGTTGGCCTGACATCGGCTGATGGCGCAGCGGTCGGTGCCACAACTGTGGGCAGGTCCAGCTGCAGCTCCCACAAGCGCGCGCCGTTCAGCACGCTCATCTCGTTGCTGATGTAGACGGAACCGATGCCGTGCCAAGCGATGCCTTCCATCTGCGTGATGCCGGAACTGAGCATGTTGCGCTGCGCCACGCCTTGGAAGAACGCATGCTGCGGATAACCGGCGAAGCGCCAGACGAACGGCAGGTACAACCCATCGGTGTAGCCGATCAGCGCGATGGCTCCGTTGGCCGGATCATAGGTGGCACCGGTCACCAAGCCCTGCGCATCCAAAGTGTCGCGACGCTCGGCGAAGTGATCGCCCGGTGTGGCGGGCAATGCATAGAGGTAGCTCTTGTTGTTCACCCAGTTCTTGCTGAAAAGGAAGAGGCTGTCGTCCACCGCGATCATTGCCTCGCAATCCCAATCGTTGTTGTTGGTGGCCGACGTGAAATCCGATTGCAGTGCGTAGGCGAAACGGATGGTATCGGCCAACACCGATGCATTGGCCGTATCGAGCAGGTCGGCAAGGGCAACACGGTACACGCGCAGGTCGGTGCGGTCTCCGTTGTTATTACCGAAGTCGCCGATGTACAACCATTGGCCGTCGGCGGCGATGTCCTCCCAATCGGTATTGGGTGCATTGGCGATCACCACCGAGCGCAGCACTTCCCCGTCCGTCGGGTCGAGGAGGTACAGGCTGTTCGGGTTGCCACTGTCCAGTTGCGTCCAAACCTGCCCGTTCAGCACCACAAGTCCGCTCGTCTCGTTCAGGGTGGTGTTGAGCGGGGTGATCACCGTGGGCACCAATACCTGCGCACCGGCCGCCATCGGCAACAATGAAGTAAGGAAGATGGCGATGCGCATGTGCTGGTCCCGGTTGCGGGTCGGAAGTCCGGCCGCGAAGATGGGCCACCGGGGCGTGGGGCGTCCAGTAGCACAGCGCGCGCGTCTTCGCGCAGGCCCAAGCAGCCCGGGCGCTATCTCTGCGTCTCGGGACCATACCACCCACCCTGCCGATCCGCATCGGCAAGAAGCCCATGCAAGAAATAATCATGCGTACACTGACCTTCCTCCGCACCGCCGTTGTTTGCTCGGCACTGATCGGCACCGTTGAATGCGATGCGCTGTCGGTGACCTTCACCAAAGCGAACGAAACCTGCAGCAGCGGCAACGGTTGGGTCCAGGCCAATGCGTTCGGCGGCACGGCACCCTACACCTACGCTTGGAGCACCGGCCCGATCACCCCGACCATCACGAACCTTTCTTCCGGCTGGTATGTCGTCACCATCACCGACTTCATCGGTACTCAGTTGGTGGACAGCACGGAGATCATCGACAACGCCTACTTGGATCTGCCCGGTGCGGTGAACCAGCAGACATTGCACGCCTGCCCCGACCAATGCAATGGCGCGTTCGACGTGCATGAGGAGTTCATCAACCACGTGGGCAACCTGTATTTCTCGGTGGACCAAGGCGGATACCTCGGATTGAACCCCATCACGCTCCGGCCGATGTTCGGACCCTATTGCGGCGGGGAAATGGTACAGGTGCAAGTGAGCGACGATGTCGGATGCACAGGCAACAGTCTTGAAGCCATCGTCGCTCCGCTCGACAACAGCCCGGTGGTCATTTCCCAGATCACGGGCGCATGTGGGGGCGGTGCCAACGGAAGCGCGGACATCGGTGTGCCGTATGATCCGCTTGTCTCGGCCCAGGTGACCGTCCTTGACGCACAGGGGAACTACGCGGCCGGACCGTTCCAGTTCGGCCTCCCTTCACTGGCGCAAGGCCTGGCCGCAGGGCACTATGTTGCCGAGCGCGATTGGTACGGGCTGCTGCAACCCAGTTGCATCGACACGCTCGGTTTCGATGTGCCCGATCTGGGGCCCGATTGCGGCACCGTGAGCGGATCGGTGTTCTTCGATCACGATCAGGATTGTGTGCAAGATGCCAACGACCCGGGCATACCGTACCGCATCCTCACCATCATGCCGGGTGGTGAATACGCGATCACCAGTGCGAACGGCACGTACGATCACGCGCTGCTCTACGGCAATTTCACCATCGAGCAACCGGGCGCCGATATCCAACAGCTCTGTCCTGCGAACAACCCAGCGCCGTTCGTGCTCGACAACCTGAACCCTGCGGCGGTCGTGGACTTCGCAGATAGCAGCCTGATCCCCTTGGATCTGGAGGCTTCGCTCCACGCCACCCCGGCACGTCCCGGCTTCAACTTCACTTACTACGGCCAAGTGGAGAACATGAGCGGGCAGGTGAGCGGCACCCTCGATGTAACGTTCACGTTCGACCCTCTGCTGACTTTCGTCGGGGCTTCGCCGGCGCCATCGTCCACGACGGCCAGTAGTGTTACGTGGACAGGTCTGCCGGCCGTGAACGGCTTCGGGAGTGCGAACATCTCCGTGCAACTATCCGTGCCACCCGACCCCGGCCTTATCGGTACCGTCCTCAGCGCCACGATCAGCGCATCGCAAGGGATCACCGAAACCACCCTCGCCAACAATTCCACGACTTGCTTCAGGACGATCACGGGCAGCTACGATCCCAACGACAAGACCGCGCTCACCAGCAGCAATACGAGCGGCACGGAATACTTCATCGGCCTTGACGAATACATCGACTACACCATCCGCTTCCAGAACACCGGCAACGACACCGCGTTCACGGTGGTGGTTACCGACACGTTGGAGGCAGGCCTCGACATGAGCACCTTCCAACAGGGCCTCGCTTCGCACCCGTTCAACGTTTCCTTCAAGACCGGACGTGTTGTGGAATGGCGTTTCGAGAACATCCTCTTGCCCGACAGCAACACGAACGAAGCCGCGAGCCACGGCTTGGTCACCTTCCGGATCCAACCGCAACTGCCCCTGTTGTCGGGTAGCACCCTCGCCAATGCGGCGGACATCTTCTTCGACTTCAACCCGCCGGTGCGCACCAACCACGCGGTGCTGACCGCGCAATCCCCATCGGCTGTTGCGTGGGCACAGGGCGGTGATCGGATGTTCCTCTTCCCGCAGCCTGCCAGCGATCGCTTACAGGTGCATTTGCCCAATGGCACCAGTGGCACGGGCTACCAACTTCTGCACAGCGATGGCCGTGTGATCCGCAGCGGACCGTTGCAGCGCGATGGGGTGGATGTTTCCGCACTGGCGAGGGGTGCTTACGTGCTCGCGGTGCGGGACAACGTGGGCTGGCACCGCGCGCGGTTCGTGAAGGAGTGAGGACGCGCTGGTCGCAAGTCATCTTGCGATAGCTTTACCGCGTGACACTCGAACCCAACGAACGGCAAACCGCCATCGCCACTTTGGTGCGCGTGCGGCCCGACTATTTGGAAGCGCGTTACCAGTCGGGCTGCCTGCTCTCCACCGCCGGTGTGAACGAAGTGCAGGTGGCACGGCGCGACCTCATGGGCAATACGCCCTACGCCATGCTGAGTATCATACCCGAGGATGCCGACTTCGAACTGGCGGCCGTAAACGTGGACCACTTGGCCGAAGACCGGCGCGATGGGCTGATGATCGCCATTGCCGTAGTGGCACGCGCCAACATGCTCCAGATGATCCTCAAGCTGTACTTCTCCTACTTCCCGCAGATGAACCGCATCCTCGTTACCGACCGCGAACCCGAGGCGCGGGCATGGCTCGATGTGCAGTTCAAGGAAATGGGGCTTACGGGTAGTTGACCGTGATCCGACCGGAATGTCCGGCGCTTATCTTCATCGCGATCCAACGCACCATGACGATCGAACCGCGCACCTACGAGACCTCCATCGCCACGCTCACCCGCGTGCGCCCGGACCATGTGGAGATCCATTATCACCCCGGTATCGTGTTCTCCAACAAGGCCGTTGCCGAGGTGCAGGAAATGCGCCGGAAGATCATGGGGCGAACGCCTTACAGCACGCTCACCATCATCCCGGAGGACGTTGATTTCGAACTGTCGACCATGCAGCAGGATCATACCGCCGCCGACCGGACCGAGAGCCAAGTGGTGGCAACGGCCGTGGTAACGAGCGCCAACATGATCGAGATGCTGATCAAGCTCTACTTCTCTTACTACCCGCAGATGCAGCGCATACTCATCACCGACAAAGAGAAAGAGGCGCGTGCTTGGCTCAATACGCAGATGGAAGAGGTCGCCCGCACGGGCAGTTGAGCCTCC
Source organism: Flavobacteriales bacterium (assembly GCA_039931265.1). Taxonomy (GTDB): domain Bacteria; phylum Bacteroidota; class Bacteroidia; order Flavobacteriales_F; family PHOS-HE28; genus PHOS-HE28. The sequence goes on along the minus strand of JBDTSG010000075.1, from coordinate 37,137 downwards.
TTCACGGCACCGGGACCGTTCCCGGAGGACTCCCCTTCGCCTGTCGTGTGCTGCGCTTGTTCATCCGCTTCCAATGCTTGCGGCCCTCGGGGTCCAATGCGCGCTGGATGTTCAGCTCCGCACCGTTGGTGCGCTTCTGCGCCTTGCCCGCGCGACTTGCCGAAGAGCCGGTGCTCGGGGTAGCGCCGGGTGTGCCGCTGGCCCGAGCGCTGGCGCGTTCCTCGCGGGCACGCGCAGCAGCACTTGGCCGTGGCGTAGCGTCCACGGTTTCCATGCTGCCGAAAGTGGCGTAGCGCGCCGTGTCCGGTTGCTGCGCGGTGGTGTCGAACACTTCGGGCGAAGTGTTCCCATAGGTTGTGTCCCCTGCTGTCTGCGCGCACGCCGATCCCGCGAGCGCAACAACGAGGAAGGGAACGATGATCCTTTTCATGGCCTTGCGGTTTGGTCCTGTTGTAAAACCGAACGTCGGTCCAGCACCGATCCGTGCGCATGTTGAAAGCTTGGATCGGGGAACGATCTTCCCAAGCGTTGCCGATCGTGCACGCTGCGATCGTTCAAAGGCCCGCGTTCATCGGCCCAACTGCTGATGGCATAGGCTTCGCCATGAACAGCGAAACACCAAGCCATGGGATCCGCAACGAAGAAGTCAGTCGCCAAAAAGCCCGCACCGGAACCTGCTGCGAAGAAGAAAACCGCAGCGCCCCGCGCAGCAACGAAAGCGATCGTGAAAACGAAGACCGCGAAGAAGATCACGAAGCCGACCGTGAAAAAGAAAGCAGTGGTCCGCACCGCATCCAAGAAAGCCGTGCCGAAAGCTGCGGTGCGTAAACGTCCGGTGTCCAAGAAACCCCTACCACGCAATGCAGCAGTGAAAGCAGCAGGACCCAAAAAGCAAATGCCCGACTCATCCCCTGCTCCTGAACCCGGGTTCGCGCCGTCACCGGCGCCCGGCACGCAGCAACCCGCCGCCGCCTTCGATCCCACACCCGATACCAAAGTGCCGTTGCGCGGACATACTTCCTTCCCGCACAACGTACAGAGCGAACGCGTGGCCGCCATGAAGGGCAACCGCGCGCGCCTCGGCACGCACCGCAAGCATTGAACAGGGTTCCTCAACGAGGACCATGGAACCAACTGCACCCGCTCAGAGCTTCAGCGACCTTATACGCGGGGAAAAACCCGTGGTGGTCGATTTCACCGCAACATGGTGCGGGCCCTGCAAGGCCATGGTACCGATCATCAACGCTGTCAAGCAACGCGTTGGCGACAAAGCCGTGGTGTTGAAGGTGGACGTGGACCGCAACCCCGCTACGGCGAAGGCCTATGCGATCCAAAGCGTGCCCACGCTGATGATCTTCCGCAACGGCAGGGCTGTATGGCGCGCTTCCGGTGTTATCAGCGCAACGCAGTTGGAAGAAGTTCTGAAGCCCTTCCTGCTTTGATCCCGTACGGCATCGGAGATCTTACTTTCACGAACCACACCTGAGCCATGCACGATTTCGCGCCACTTCCTTCCAGTATCATGACCGTCCGTTTCCAGGACTGCGACCCGTTCAACCACCTCAACAACGGACGCTATGTCGACTACTTCCTGAACGCGCGCGAAGATCATTTGCTCACGCATTATGATCTCGACCTCTACCGTGTGGCGCGGGAAACGGGCCTCAGTTGGGTGGTGAGCACCAACCAGCTCGCCTACCTCCGGCCCGCCTTCCTCATGGAGCGCGTGCGCATGGAAAGCCAGTTGATCGCCTTCGGACCCAAACATGTGCAAGTGGAGATGCGCATGTGGGACGAGGCCGGCATCACGCTCAAATCGTTCTGCTGGATGGAGTTCGTGCATTATGACCTGCGCGCCAACAAAGTGGCCGCCCATTCCGAAACCTATATGGAACTCTTCTCGCGGTTGAACCAACCGATCGGCGAGGGTCGCTTCGAGGACCGCCGCAAGATGTTCGCCGAGCATGTGGTGACGCGCTGATCGAAGAGCAGCTCTGGTGTCCGGAAATGCGAAAGCCCCGGTGCCGGGGCCTTCGCGTTAATGGAAGATCGGATCACTGGGCGACCCGGGCAAGCCGGCCCCCATCACTTCATCTTCTCTTTCTTCTCCGGGGTAAGATCGCCAGTGCCCTTTTGGCGCATCGCGTCCCACTTATCGTATTGGGCGGTGGTCAATACCAAACGCAGCTCGCGGTCGCGCTCGGTCATCAGAACGGCTGTCCGGTCCGACATCTCCTTCTCGGTGAGCTTCGCCTCTTCCAGTCCTTGGTGCTTGGTAACGTAGCGGTTGTCGATGTCCTTCACCTTCGCTTGCTGAACGTCGTCGAGCCCCAGCTGAACGTTCAATTGCTCGGTATTGAGTGCTACCCAAGCCTTGTCAACGGGGCTGGGTTTTGTTTGGGCCTGCACGTTCAGGCTCCCGATCAGGGCGATGGCGCCGATCACGATCAATGTTCTCATGGCTTGTTGGTTTTTGAATGAGTGCAAGCACCACAGTGCCGATCCAAGGCCGCACCGCCCGTAAATGGTTCAACTCTACAGGAAAGGCCCGTCGGCATTGCATTCCACGGGTTCAGAAAGCTCCGGCATGCCTGCTTGCCGCTGTGGAAAGGCTTGACCAACGGTGGGGTCGATCGCCCCGGAAGGCACCCACGAGGGTCCTCGCTTTCCGCGACCGGTCGAGGGTGGCCGCTCTGAAATATACCAGATACAGGGTATTGCGGAGGTACGGGCGGGCTTCCAGTTTCGCCCGCTCCGGATCACATAACCCCCTGCTCCCCATGGCCCACCTTATCCAGTTCCACGAGAACCCGCCCCTGTACAACAGCGCCAGCAACCCCCTCACCCACCGCGAGCGGGAATTCCTGGTGCGCGTTTGCAACCCCGCCGAGCATACCTATAAGCAGATAGCCGAGCACATGCAGGTACACCGCCGCACGGTGGATGGCTACCGCGTGGCCATCTTCAACAAGTTCGGTATCCGCAGCAAAGTGGGCTTGGTACTGCTGGCCGTCAGGTGCGGATTGGTGAAGGTTTAGGGAACGCCCGGTTCCCGGCTTCATTTCAACTTCACGCCCTTACCCCACCCCCATGGACATCGGCAAGCTCATCAACCTCATCACCCTCGCGGCAGCAGCCCTCGCCGCCTGCCTCAGCGGTTTCATGAACCTGAAGTACGGACCCAAACTGCAGGAATTGGAAGCTGCGCAGAACCGGACCAACCTGCTGATCAGCGAACAGAGCCTCGACCAAGGCGCGAAGAAGTTCGATCGCGACTTCAAGTTCTCCATCATCGATCACGTCTTCACGGCCATCGGCTCGGGCAAACCGGAGCAGATCAGCGTGGCGTTGGCCATGGTGAAGACCATGCTCTCCGATGATCCCGATACGCAGAAGGAACTGCTGAAAGCCATCGCCAACACCACGGACGCCACCGCAGCCGACCAAGTGCAGGCGGCGGCCACCGTGCAGAAGATCGTACGCTTCGACAGTGCCCAGGTGACCACCGCGATCGCTGTGCTCGACCCGTTGAAACCGACCGATGTTGGCACCGGCGATGCCATACGGCGCTTCGATATCTTCTTCGGCGAAGGCAAGTTGAAACTCACCGAACTGAAGGCTAAGCAAGTGCTCGAACTGTTGCAGCGCGTCGAACCCGAAGCGCAGGTGCGCGTGCGCCCCCTGCCCGATGTGGTGAACGCGCGCGCCGGTTATGGCATCAAGCAGAACGAGATCCGCTACGACGCCGGCGAAGTGCGCGAAGCCGAACGCCTGCAAATGGAATTGGAGAAGGGCGGCGTGCGCTTCCGGTTGCACGAGAGCTTCTCAAAGACCGGCGCGTACATGAGCTTGTTCATTGTGGAGTGAGGTTCGCCCAAACGACCCGCACGTGCCGATCTTAGCACGGCCATGGCACAGCTCTTCCTCGACCTCGATGGTGTGCTCGCCGATTTCGAAGGCGGCGCGGAAGTGCTGCTGGAATTGCCCGCGAAGGAATTCCAAGAGCGCTACGGACAAGGCGCGTTCTGGAAAAAGCTGGCCACTGCGCCCGACTTCTACGGAAGTCTGCAACCGCTGCCCGACGCGCATGAACTGATGGAGGCCGTGCGGCATCTGGATCCCATCATCCTCACCGGGCTGCCCATCGGTAAGTGGGCCGAGCCGCAGAAACGCGCGTGGGTGGAACGCCACTTCCCCGGCCTGCAAGTGATCACCACGCTGGCACGCAACAAGTACACGTATTGCGAAACCGGCGATGTACTGGTGGACGACCAACTGCGCTACGCCGAGCCGTGGGAAACCGCGGGCGGCATCTTCATCCTGCATACCAGCGCAAAGGCGAGCGTGAAGGAACTGGGGAAGCATGGCTTGCTCTGAACCGTAGCAAATGGACTCCCTCACCCACCTCGTTGTAGGCGCCTGCATGGGCGAAGTCTTCCTCGGGCGGCAGCTCGGCCGCCGCGCATTGCTGTGGGGCGCCATCGCACAGAGCGCACCCGATATCGACGTGCTCGCCAGCTTGTGGACGGACACTGCGGAGAACCTGCTCGCGCACCGCGGCTTCACGCACTCGCTTCTTTGCGCTGCGCTGCTCACGCCCCTCTTCGCACTCGCCGCCGACCGCTGGCACAGGCCGCACGACATCCCCTTCAGCCGCTTCTGCTGGTTCTTCGGCGTGGCCATCTTCGGGCACGACCTGCTCGACTCCCTCAACTCCTACGGCACGGGTTTGCTCGAACCCTTCAGCCATGCGCGCATCGCGCTCAACGTGCTCTTCGTTGCCGATCCCTTCTTCTCCATCGTGCCGGGCATCATCGGCGTGGTGCTCATCTTCATCCGAAAGCACCAGCGCTACCACAAGCCGCTCGCCTGTTCGGCCCTCGCGTGGTGCGTGCTCTACATCGGTTACGCCACCTACCACAAGGTTGCGATGGAGCGCACCGTACACCGCATGCTCGCACAACAGGGCGTCCAGTACAAGCGGACGTTCATCACACCCACCGTGCTCAACAACTGGCTGTGGTATGTGCTGGCCGACGATGGACGCGGCTTCCATATCGGATACCGCTCGGTGTTCGACACCACCGACAGCTTGGAACTGCACTACGTGCCGCAGGGCGCCGAACGCCTGCAACAGGTGCAGGACGAAGCGGAGCTCGACCTCCTCCTCCGTTTCTCGCAAGGATGGTACACGGTGGAAGAGCGCAGCGACTCGCTCGTGTTCAACGACCTGCGTTTCGGACAGGTGATGGGTTGGCGCCAAGCCGACGCGCCCTTCGTGTTCCACTACTTCCTCAAGGACCCGGAGCGCAACGACCTAGTGGTGCAGCGCGGCCGCTTTACCGGCTGGGACCGCGACGCCATCGGTTCGCTGGCGCGGCGCATCAAGGGGCGCTAAGGCCGCTGCCGGTAGTACGCGGTGAGCAGCACGTGCATCAGGCGCAGCAGGCGGAAAGCCGTCCACCACCACAGCTTTTCCCACCACGGCACGCGCTCCTCCATGTTGCGCGTCACGCGCTTGCAATCCTCCGCCGCCATGCGCTGGAATTCGGCCTGCATCACCTCCCCGATCCGCGTATCGTCCACGTCCACGTTCACCTCCAACGTGGTGTAAGTGCTCAGGTCGTTGAGGTTGAAGGAGCCGATGGTGGCCCACACGCCGTCGCGCACGCCGGCCTTGCCATGGAGGATGGTCCGCTGGTACTCGTACACCTCCACGCCGATCCGCAACAACCACGCGTAAAGCCAACGTTCGGCGGGTTTCGCCAACGCCACATCGCTCGGTCCGGCTGCGATGATGCGTACCCGCACACCGCGCCGCGCGGCCTCACCGATGGCACGTTTCAACCGTGTGCCGGGCAAGAAATAACTGCTCACCAACCACACCTCCTTCTTCGCTTCGTTCAGCAGTTGCAGGTAGCTGGCCGTCACTTGCCCGCGACCTTCCAGCCAATCGTTGAAGCGCACGCGGAGGGAGCAGTGCATGTCAGCCGGCCACGCTTTCACCAAGGCTTCGTGCTCGGTGTTCAACGGCGGCAGTGCGCGTGCGCGGCCACCCGACCGTGCACCGTTCCACACGCGGCAGCAAAGCTTGGCCAGTTCCACGGCCACCTCGCCTTCCATGGATAAAGCCAGGTCGTACCAACCCGGTTCGCCGTCCACATCGGTGTAGCGCTCGGCGATGTTGCGGCCGCTCACCAAGGCGTAGCGGTGATCGGCCACGGCCATCTTGTGGTGCATGCGGCGGCCGATGTAGAAGCGGTGACTCCGGAACAGCGGCTCGAACCAGCGGAACTGGCCACCGGCCGCGCGCAACTCTTCGATCCATTCCTTCGGCAGGCCCTGCGAGGCGAAGCCATCGGCCATCACGAAGACGAGCACCTTGCGGTGCGCCGCCGCCACCAATGCCTGCCAGATGCGCGCGCCGACTTTATCGTCCTGCAGAATGTATACCTGCACGTGCAGCACCTGCCGCGCATCGTTGATGAGGGCCTCGAGCTTGGTGAAGTACGCCGGACCGGTGAGCACCACCTCCGCCCGGTTGTGCTTGCTGAAACCCCGGTCCATCATAGGACGAAGCTATCCGCGGTGGGGTGATGGCACATGACGCTCTTCGTGCATGATCGGAACAACCGCCCATCCAGCCGGATGTTCCCGCCCGCGCTTGCAGGATCCTTCTTGATGCTGAGCACGAGCCTTCGTGCGCAAGACCCGCTGGTGGCGGCCTGGAATGTTGACAAGGAAGCCGTTCCGGACAATGACCGGATGCACGTGATCCAGATCGGATCCGACCCGGGCGCTATCGCCCCTTGGCATAGTCACCCGACCAAGTGGCCTATGCGCTCTCTGAGCTGCTCACTCGTCCTTCTGCTTGATCCAATGCTGCTCCAGCGAATGGTTGCATGCGTTCATCAGCACCATGCCTTCGCGCGCCAGGTCGTGGTAGTCGTTCTCGCCACGGCGATAGAAGCGCGCCATGTCCTTGAACTGGATCATTGCTGTTTGCACGGTGCTGTCTTCCACCAAGGGCAGCACGCCCCAGTAGCACGTTCGGAAACGCTCCAAGCAACTGTCGAAGGCCATCGTGTCGCTGGCGCTGATCCACAACTGCTCGTCGTGCGGCACCACCAGCAGATCACCCACGGCCCTGCCCACTTCCTCGTAGGCCTGCAGCTTCTTGTTGTACATGCTGCGGCTGAACTCCATCTTGCTTTCGTGGCTCATCTGGCTGGTGAACTGCCAGGCGCCCACCGAGATGCCGAGCACCGTGAGCACGGGTGTCACCGTTTTGGTGAGGTCCCAACTCTTCCCGCTGGTGCGGGACTCGGAAGTCTTCGGCGTCCCCGTCTCCATCAGTGCGTAAGGTAGATGGTGCGCGTGGCGTCGGTCTTACCGTCGGGCACGGTCACCAACCGCACGCAGGTCGCATTGCCCTTGCATGCGGGTGCCGAGGCGGGCAGCGACTTCACTTCGTACTTCGAACCACCGAAGGCAACACCGCTCTTGCCGTTCGCGCTCCAAGCGGTGAGGGCCTCCGTGCTGCTCTTCCATGCACCGCTCACGCACGTTGCCGATACCACCTCCTTCGCACTGAAGGTGTAGGTGGCATCGCCGGGACTGCACTTGGGTGTGGCGGCGTTGCCGATCACCGTCCATTGTTGGCTGCTGCCGCCGGTGAGCGTGCCCAGTGCATCCTGTGCTTGGACGAACGATGCGGTTGCGATGGTGAGGGCGAGAAGAAGTGTCGTGCGGATCATGGGATGATGGTTTGAGCGCCGGAGTGCAAGAGCGGTACCAAAGGTCGGCAACCGCGCGCGCGCCTCAATGGTCCTGTTCCCCCATGCGCTCCGCAAGGTCCTGCTCCACCACGGCCATGGGCACCTGCCCCATGTCGAGGAAGGCGCGGTGAAAGCGCGCGGCGCTGAAGCCCGCACCGTGCGCCGCTTGCATCTTGTCGCGCAGTTGTTGCAGGCGGTCGGCGCCCACCTTGTAGCTCAGCGCCTGCGCCGCCCAGTTGGTCACGCGCCGCACTTCGCGTTCCGCAATGTCGTCCTGTCCGGCGATGTTCGCTTTCCAATACGCCAATGCGCGCTCGTGCGACCACCCATAGTAGTGGATGCCCGCATCGAGCACCAAGCGCAAAGAGCGCACGAGGTCCCATTCCCACTTGCCCAAGCGTTGGTACGGATCATCGTACACGCCGAGCTCTTGGCCGAAGTACTCCACGTAGCAGGCCCAGCCCTCCGCAGTGCCGGGGTAAAAAAGCTGATCGCGCAGATCGCCGCTGCCCGCCGGGCCGCGCGCCACCGATTGCAGGTGGTGGCCCGGTATGGCCTCGTGCATGTACAGCCAGCCCATCGCCCGTTTGTTGTACCGGCCGTTGCGGAAGTTGTACTGGAACAAATAGGTGTGCAATGTGCTGTCCACCATACCGAGGTAGATGCCGGGCGGCGTGTTGGGGCCGGCATTGGGCCACTGATGCGCGTGCACTACCGGCACGTCCATCTCACCGACGAACCGTTGCAAGTGTGTGCGCACCGTGCTGTCGATGCGTGCGAAACCCGCGTTCACGGCTGCGGTGTCCGTGAGGAATTGCTGCTGGTCGGCGAGCGCGCGTTGAAAGGAGGCGCTGTCCGCAAAGCCCAGTTCCTTGCGCAACGACGCGATCTCGCGCTGGCAGCGCTGCGTTTCGCGCTCGCCCAAGGCGAAGACCTGCTCGGGCGTGATGTCGGTACCCGTGTAGCGGCGCACGAAGAGCGCGTACCATTCCGCACGGTCCGGTAGTTCGTATAGGCTGCGCTCCGGCATGGGCCTCCCCGCCTTCATCCAACGTTGCTCCAACGCGATGCGCTGTTGTTGGTAGTCGATCTCGTAGGCGATGAGGTCGTGGAGCAAGCGCTCCTCACCGCGCAATTGCGTGCGGTCGAAACCGGACAGCAAGCCCTGCTGCTCCCGGAAGAAGTCCGCCTCTTGCGCCGCGTGTTCGGCATCGGGAACACCCTTCAGGCGCTCGTGGATGTCCATGGCGTAGGGCTCCGGTCCCAGCTCCGCATAGCGCGTGGTAAAGGCCTTGGCGAAAGCGCTGAATGAACCGGCCGGAGCGGCGCTCCAATGCGGAAGCGCCACAAGGACAAGGAGCAGCACACGCGCGACGGAACGGGAACGCATGCGACCAAAGTAGAGGCGCGCGTGCACCGGTCGTCACAGCGCGAAGCTTGGCGGGACTACTTGGCCGAGGCGACATAGCTGATCACTACGCACTTCCGTCTGCCACATTCACGGAACGACCCCGTGTTTTTTCACGGGTACGTGCATTGGCGCGGCCGGTTATTTTGGCTTCAAACCCACCCCCCCGTCCCATGTCCCACAAAACCCCTCCGCACTTGACCAAGGCTTTGCAAGCCTCGCTCTGCACCGCCGCTCTCTTTGCTCTCCACTCTTGCGGACCTGATGCACCCCCTACGAAACCTCCCGAGCATATCGGAACGGACCAGACCACTGATTCGGCTTCGTTCCGATCGGGGATCCAGACGTTGCGCGAGTTCGCAACATCGAACCCCAACGTAAAGCTGTGTGAGTTCGACAGTGTGCGGAGGGAATTCAATAGGCACTTTCTGGTACCCGCGCTCAGTGGCACTGCATGGAGTTCATCGGAGGTAGCCGTACGTTGGGGTGATGTGCGAACCGCAGCCACCCCACCGAATGCCCCTTCGGGAATCGTAGGCCTTGTGTTCCACTACGGGATCTCGGGGAGTGAATTCCGCACCGGATTCAGCGTTGTCCGATTGACCGGACCGCGCACGAATGCGGCCGGAGAGGTGATCTATGACTACGACACAGCAAAGACGAAGTTCTATCCTATTGATACAGGCAGGGCAACAACACCCGGCAAACTCCATGTCTGGAACGAGACCTACGGGCAGCCCTACATGGCAGCCGTGAAGGTTCTTCGGCACACGGGTGCAACCCAACGACTGGATCTACTTCGCGGATCGGACACGGAGAGCTATGTGATCCCGTGGACCGGTGAATTGACCGATCTTGGAAGTCAGAACGATGCTCAACCCGACGATATGCTGATCATTTCCAGCATCGCTGGGCCGGACCAACGCGTGGGCACCTATTCCAGTGGTTACCGACACCAGCTCTGCTGCTACCTGAGGAAGAGCGGTGTAGCGCAACTCAACAGTGTAGTGGATCCCCAAAGGCCCTTCTTCATGAAGGCCGCTGAGCTTGGAACACCGTGCCCCCCAAGGTGCAAAGAGTTCGTTCTTCCGGAAGCCGCTGCTGAATTCCAATGCCCTTAGACTTGTTGCGCCAGTGCTTTCATTGGTCCAGCGCACTTGTCTATACACTTCACTGACGTCAAGCCGTTCATACCCGCGCTGACGTGTATTATATGGCTGACCCTGGCGCCCCGGCGGCGCCAGGGCTGGCTGGTCATAGGGATCTACTTGCTCGCGGTGAGCCTCATCGAGATCGGAGCGTATGCCTTGGTCTGCACGCAACAACACAACCTCTGGCTCTACAACATCTACCTCTCCATGCAAATGCCCCTGATGGTATGGCTCGTACGCGACTTGTCCGGCTCCGCATGGCTGAGGCGATCCGCACTTATCGCCCTGCCGTTGTCCATCGGTGCCCTGCTCTTTGAACAAAGCGTTCTTGACGTACGCGTGGATCTGCTGGCAGGAACAGCGGTCGTGAATGACGCTTTGCTATCCATACTCTTCACGTGGGTGCTTTTCGAAATAGCCGGGAACGAACACCGGCCCGTACTGCGCGATCCCCGCTTCTGGGTGGCATTCGCACACCTGCTCTATTTCGGCTGTACGCTACCCCTCACCGGGCTGCTCAACCATCTTAACCATCGCAACGTGGCCCTTGCTTCGCAACTCTACGTGCTGCAGGATGTCATCTACATGTTCTACTACGGCATCATCATCTGGCTTTGTACAGGGCCATTGCGGAGGTGGGAACACCATGCCCGATGAACCTCGATAACGACATAGCGCTCACCATCATCATGGTCACCTTGACCATGGCGCTCTTCATCGGCCTCGTCGTGCTCCTGCTCGTCCTTAACCAGCAACGCCGCACCAAGCACCGTGCTGAATTGGCGGAGGTGCGCGTGCAGCACGCCGAGGAAGTGCGCGCCGTGGAAAAGGAAGTGATGAACGCCACGCTTGCCGAAGTGGGGCGCGACCTGCACGACAACATCGGGCAGCTGCTCACCGTGGCCCGCATGGGCGTTATGCAGTTGGCCAAGAGCGCGCCCAACGAGCCGCGCGCTCCGCAAGTGAAGGAGACGCTGGACAACACCATTGCCGAGGTGCGCCGCTTGAGCAAGACGCTGATGGCCGACCGGTGGAACGAACTTTCACTGGCCGATGCCATCCGCGAGGAATGCGAACGCGTACAGCGCAACGGACCGGTGCTTGTGCAATTCACGTCGGCGGGCCACGAACCCGTGGTAAGTCCCGACCAGAAGCTGGTGCTCTTCCGCATTTTCCAGGAGGCCATGAACAACGCGCTGAAGCACGCCGGCACCAAACGCATTGCCGTGGCACTGGGCGACGGCGATGGCGTGCATCTTTCCGTGGCCGACGATGGCGGCGGTTTCGATGTGGAAGAACGCATGGCCAACAATGCGGGGCAAGGGCTCCGCAACATGGTGCGAAGGGCGGAGCTGATCGGCTATCATTGTCAGGTAAGCTCGCGCATCGTTGCGGGCACCACGGTAAGCCTTACCCCCCATGGCCCCGAAAACAGCATCCGGACAGGACGCCTCGCGACCTGATGTTCCCGTAGCCCTTATCGACGACCACACGCTCGTACGCAAAGGCCTGGTGGAACTGGTGAACGGCCTCGGCGGCTACCGCGTGGTGCTGGAAGCCGCACACGGCGAGGAGTTCAAGGAGAAGATGAACGGAGGCCCACGCGTGGCACTGGCCATCGTGGACCTCAACATGCCCGTGATGGACGGCTACGAAACGCTCCTCTGGATGCGCACCGCCTGTCCGGAAACGCGTGCGCTGGCCCTCACCTTCGATGGTACTGACGATGCGATCATCCGTGCCGTGCGCAGCGGCGCACGCGGCTTCGTGCTCAAGGACATCGAGCCTGCCGAACTGAAAACCGCGCTCGACCATGTATGCGAAACAGGCTACTACCACACCGACCTGGTACACCAGAGCCTCATGTCCAACTTCGACAAGAAGACCAGCCAGGAGCGCGCACGCGACAAGGTCTTCGAGCAGATCACGCCGCGCGAAATGGAATTCCTGAAGCTGGTGTGCGACGCCAACGAATACACCTACGAGCAGATCGGCGATACCATGGACGTACACCGCCGCACCGTGGACGGTTTCCGACAAGGCCTCTTCGACAAGTTCGGGATCCGCAGCAAGACGGGGCTGGTGCTCTTCGCGGTGCGGTGGGGGGTGGTGAAGGCGTGAACGTACCGCATGCCCTTGGTCTGATCAGCGCACTTCCAACCAGTCGTACTGCACTTCGCCATTGAGGATACGCGCTACGCGGAACACGTTCTTCCGCACAGCGTGGAACGTCACCACCAAGCCCAACATCCCGGGACAACCGGTGGTGAGCGCAACCAAGTGCTTGATGTCGTATGCGCTGAACTCCTCCCCGTTCGCCTTCCATTCCATGACGGCCAGCGGGTAGTGCTGCGACTTCCGTTCCGCATTCCAGCAGTTGCCGCCGGGCGTTGGCCAGATGACCAAGTCCTTGCAGACCTCTTTCTTCTTGTTGAGCGCGCTACCGGGCAACCGGCCCTCGATGGCGATCTGGGCGGGGTGGTACAAGGGGCTTCCCGCCTTGCATTGGCGAACGAGTTGACCAAAGGCATAGTAGCTCACCGCTTCGCGCTCTTTGCCATACCACTTGCTGTGCAGCACCTGCTTCGCGAAAGCCTGCAAGCTGCGGTTCAGCACTGCCTCAAGTCTTTCGGGTTGCGGTAGACCGAACGGCTGTCTGGACTGCAACATCTTACGCGTGATGGGCACCGCAGCGACGGGAACGATGGTGCGCAGCTGCGCGCGCCATGGCAATAGTTCGGCCAGCGCAATGGCACCGACGCTCCGGATGTGATCGAAGGGCAAATCGGAATGAACGAGGTATTGAAGGGCCAACGCCGGGTTCGTGTGCTCGAATACCCAGCCGTTCAAGGCCGTGCGGCAGCGCACGGACAGATGCGCGTAATGCTGCTGGATCCGCTCCTTTGCATCGGTGAGCGCAGGCCATTGTGCCGGTATGCCCGGCGGTGCCAACAAGGACATCAGTTCCTCCTCCTCCGCCGTTGAGCATTGGAACCGCGCGCGCAAACCGCCCTCCGCTTGCGCGGCTTTCCGCAATTGCACCATGGTCCGCACGCCATGCTCCGCGCAGCACGCCAAGGCTTGTTCGCTGAGCGGCTGGTACACAACGAGCTCAGCGACACTGTACCGGTCCAGGATCATCTGGAGCGTAAGATCCTTGGGTGTTTTCCAGGTCATGTCGATGGTACCGGGGTCGTGCATGGCTCACACGCCGGTTAAGAAACGCTTGGCCGATTGCCCGAATTGCAGAATGCGCTTCCTGGTTCAACTCCACTCCTCCACCGGCACCACTGGTCCATCGTTCACCTCGGGTCCTTGGCCCCCAATTCCCGGACGTAGGCGTTAGCGGTATCCCATCGCACGACACCCGAAACGCTGTCCCGCACCAATGACCAGCATGTACCCGATCCAATGTCGATCAACATCACATCATCCAGGGTTCCTGGTCCTGTTCCCTTCCCATCCACAAGGATCACCCGGTGCGGAACATCCGGTTCCGCCGCATTCCCAACAGTGTTCCAGAGAAGACCCACCACACCGATGAACGCAACGATGAACGCAATGAGCATCACCGAATATGTGACCGAGTACATGAGCAACTGCCGCTTCTTCCGTGTTTCCTGTCGCTTCAGATCAGCGTTGATCCGCCTGAGTACATCCCCCTGCGCGCCTGGTTTCGTTGACTCGAACTTCATATGGGCCTCATAGGCATTGCCGAAGTTGGTGAGCGCATCATAGAACAGGACGCCGGCGAGGATGGTGAGGAGCATGGCACCCCCGGCAACCTTGATCCAGATCAAGGGCCATCCGGCCGCGATGTCCAGTTCGGTATGGATGGATGCGAGCCCGGCCAAACCAGCCGCTGCCAAACCCACCAGCCAGTTCGCGGTTTGGCGGTACCAGTCCAACGACTCCGGTAGGGTCTTTTCGGCCATGGGTGGCTCCGCTACGGGAACTCCGGTTTGTTCCGCTGGCACCATTCGATCGCTGCGCTTGACTTCGACTCGGAGAGCACGGGGACCTTCCGGCCATCCTTGAAAGTGACCATATCCTTCTTGGCCTCCACGAGCAATTGTTCCCGGAACTTGGGCACCTGCTCGTTCAGCCGCTCGAACGTCTCATCCAGTTTCCCGAGCCCTGCACCCTTGGAGAGGTGGTTCGCATAGTGGCTGATGATGACATCGAGCGATCTGTTGGTGATGACGAAGACCTCGTTCGACGCCAGCATGGCCCGAAGGAGGTCGCTCACTTGTTGAATGGTGGTCGCGTCAACGCGCGACCTTGTGGCAGTAGGCATGCTCTGGAACTTTGGGACAAAGGAACCGAGGCCCCCAGAACCCCGCAATACCCTATCCACGGTATTTTCGAGGGCGACGGACTGATCCTGCTTCTTCGACACGCAGCGATCACCACATCAGCCCATCTTGCCGCATGTTCCCCTCCGCGCTCGGCCCGTTCGAGCACACCACGCTTTCAGTTGATGGCCGAGATCTCAAGATCACTATCGGTCGACCGCTCTTCAGTGCACACACGGATCCCCTAGGCACCCACACCTTCGGTGGCAAGGAGCTGCTGCATGTTGATGACCGCCCTCAGTTCGCGGAAGTCGCGATCCTGCGTGCGTTCGAGAACGATGGCTGGCAAGGGCGTTGGGTGGAGACCTATGGCAACGGAAAGATGACACCGGGCCTTTGGCGCGACTGGCATGCGGAAGGACCAGGTATGCAAACCAACCATCCGATCACGGATGCTTGGGTGCGCGATCGCCTGCACGCGATCGCTATGGCCAACGGCAACACCTACAGCGGTTGTTGGGATGTTGTGGCTTGGAAAGGCGAGCGACTTGTCTTCGCGGAAAGCAAGAAGGCGAAGAAGGACCGCATGCGCGGAACGCAGTTGCGCTGGCTGGAGGCGGCGATGCGATGCGGGATGAAGGCGGACGACTTTCTGTTGGTGGAGTGGTCCACCTCTTAATCCACGTTCTCATTCCGCCGCATCAGGGACACTCGCGGTAAGACCACCTCATATGCCCGCGCTTCCTCCTTGTCGTACCAATGCACTATGTATTCGATGGAGCCACCGGTGACTGTGTAGCCTTGTGAGATAAAACGAGGCAAGGTGCGTTGCACGAAGCCGCTGGCATAGATGATAATGTTGCCAAGACCATCCGCGCTTAGGCCCGGTGCATCGTTGTTGGGGAAGCGCGTGAGGTCTGGCACTAATGCGGATCCGGTGCGTAATTGCTTGACGCGGGCCGAATTATGCTTCTGGGAGTTTAGGTACACATCCTTCATACCGAGGATATGCTCGATCCGGGCTGGCAGCACATGGTGCTTGTCGCTGTAAGAGCGCTCCATGGTCACATGTTGGTAAGCGCCGAACTTCGGGCCTAGGGTATGGAGCACCAATCGCTCTTTGGCCCGGGTGCACGCCACGTAAAGCAGGCGTTTGTGCTCGTCGGTGTCCAAGGGCTGGTCATCCAAAAGCACGAACACGTTGTCGAACTCGCGACCCTTTGATTTGTGCATGGTGCTTACGAGGACGGTACCCTTACCGGGATCGATCGCCTCCGAGAGCTTGATCTCTTGGCAGAAAGACCGCCACTCTTCCGCATCATAGCGATTGCGGTAGCTGTGCTCGAACAGGTTCAAGATATCGGTGCAGTCCTGGAGTAAAGGGTTGCTTGCCAATTTCACGAGGTATTCGGCACGCACCGCCTTCCAGACATCGCGCGGGATAATGCCTACTTGCGGATGGTGCTTCCGCAGGAGGATACCGAAGAGCCGCACCTCACGAAGCTTGCCTAATTCAAAATCGTCAGAACCACCTACGTAACGTGCTTTGACGCCCGCCTGTCGCAGGAGGGTGGCCGTCATCAGCGCTTCGTTGTTTGTACGGGTCAGCACCGCTGTCGTGCCTTGGTATGCACTGAGGGTCACATCCTCAACCATTCCTTGCAGATGGTAGCCGCCAGCATACTCGACCACACGGAGCACTGCCTTATCGTGATCCTTCGTATTGAGTTGTAGGCCGACCTTCATACGGTTGTCGATCCGCGAAGCCAAGTGCGAGGTGAATCTCACTAGATCCGCGCGACTTCGGTAGTTCGTCAACAGGTCATGCGTGGTGGCGCGGTACTTCGAACGGAAGGCGGCCATGAACTCGGGCGATGCCCCGCGGAATGCGTAGACATTCTGGTCGTCGTCGCCGACCGCGATAATGCGCAAGCGTTCCGCCTTCTCCGCGATCAACTGGATCAGTTGCCATTGCTGCGCATCCACGTCCTGGAACTCATCCAGTACCAGCACGCTCTTGTTCGCGATCGCAGTTATGTCGACCTCTTCATCGCGAATGGCCTGCATGGCCCGCTCCATCACCTGTTCCGACTTCTCTAAGTCACCCAATTGACCCAATAACTCAAAGCAGAAGCCATGGAAGGTGGTCACCTTGATGAGACCCCGATACTCAGGCACCAATTCATTGATGCGGCTGCGGAACTCGAGCGCGGCCGCCTTGGAAAAGGTGAGCATCAGGAACTGCTCCGGTTTCACGTCCTCCAACAGGAGAAGACTGGCCACCTTGTGCACCAGCACTCTTGTCTTACCGCTGCCTGGACCGGCAAGTACCAGAATGTGGTCCGACTTGTCCGTGACGATCGTCGTTTGCTCCAAGCTCAGTTCCCCGAATAACTGCTTGAAACGCGACTCTGTTACGGGACGGGTCAACTCAGTGCGGCGTTTGGGAAAGTGCTTCTTGACAAAGACCTCATGATCCAGCTTGAAGTAGTCATCAACAAAGCCTAATGCAGCTTGAGCGCTCTGAAGCTGTTTGTTGGCGAACTCGCCAACGATATGGATCTGCTCCACGCGCGCCCGGTAGTGCTCTTCCAATTTGGTGTAGTCCTCTTTCTTGTAATCCTTTTTCCGGTTCTGCTCGGTTCGTTCCAAGTTCAGGCGCTTGTAGTACACAAGAAAACCTCCTTCCAACTTCAACGCGCCCAGTTCGTCCAAGTAGAGCAGGGCGCGCTCAAGTTGCTTCAACTCCACTACGCCCCCGAAAAGTCCATTGCTCAAACGTTCCTGCAGTTCGATAAGCGAGAACTCCGTGTGGAACGATTCGACCTCCTTGCTCGGTTGTAAGGCCGGATCGCTCTTAGCTATCATATCCAGCACGGCATCAACGCAGCGAATTGCGAGCTCATGTCGAGCGGCCATTTCTTGGGCAACCTCAAGGTGGGGCGCTCGGTAGTTCACCGTGTATTGTCCTTCCTGGCGCTTCAAACGCCTTTTGCGAATGAAAGCGCGCCGTTCCCAATAGCGCAGCAGGTGCGCGATCAGCTCGGTCGAACTCCGTTCCACCCCTGCATCGATCAGCTTCTGGTTCACCTCGCGCAAGGTGAATTCCATGTGCTCATGCGGCAGCAATGCAAGCAGGTGCTTCTCCACTTCGATGATCGTGCCGCAGCGGTTCCGTGATCCTACTCGTGGTCGCATATCCAAGAATGCACTGATGTCCTTGGTATCGCCCAAGACCTTCAACTGACGTAAGAAGCCGATGGTCTCCTGTGCGCGGCGAAGCTTCATGCCGAGTTGGTCGGCCATGACGTCTACGGCGCACTCTTTATTCTTGATGATCCGTTGCAGCACGCGCGCGCAATCCTGCTTCTGGTTTGCGGTGAGCACGGTGCTCTGCTCCACCAGCTTCAAGGCTGCATCAAGGTTCCTCACTAGCAAGCCGTCAGCGAACACCCGAGGGCTGTTCAGTTTCCGTTTGAGGTATTTGCGATCCTCTAGCGCGGCCAGTGCGGCTGTCACCCGGTTTTCCAGATCCCTCACCTCATCATCCCATCCTGCGGCACGTGCTATCTCCAACGCCGACCTGCTCACCTCAGCCCTGAACTTGGTGAGGTTGCGCACGGCACGCCAGATCTGTTGGATCTCTTTCAGATTGAGCTTACTCCTTTGGAGCTGGCTGAAATGCTTCCCCAGTTCGCTCTCGTGGTAAAGGATGTAGCATTTGGCTTGGATGTCCTTTCTCCGCCCTGCCCGTCCGGCTTCCTGCACGTAGCTTTCAAGTGAGTTGGATAGGTTGTAATGGATCACCGAGCGCACATCCTCCTTGTCCACGCCCATGCCGAACGCCGAGGTGGCCACCATGACTTCCACTTGGCCTTGCATGAAGGCGTTCATGCGTGTCTGCTTTTCGACACGAGTCATCTTGCCATGAAAGTCTTGCACACTAAGACCTGACTGCGCCAGCAAACTCTTGAGCTCTTCCACTCGCTTTGTGCGTGAGACGTACACGATGGCTGGCTTCTCACACCGATGAGCCAATTGCATGAGTTGCCGATCCTTCGCTTTGGCGTCAGCATCATCCACAGGTATCACTTCGTAGCTCAAATTCCTCCGCTGCGCCCGCGTAACGAAGGATTCCAGTGACACGCCCAGACGTTCCATGAAATACTGCCGGATGTCATTGATCACCTGCGGCTTGGCCGTAGCTGTGAAGCATGACACAGCGATCTCCAGTCCGGGGCCCTTGTCCTCTTGCAATTGCCGAATGAAGTCGGCGATATAGAGGTAATCCACACGGAAGTCGTGGCCCCAAGCCGAAAAGCAGTGGGCCTCATCGATGACCACGCGCGACACATGCCGGACCTTCAACAAGCGCATCAGTGTTGGAGAACGCATCGTCTCCGGTGCGATGTAGAGCAGGTGGATCCCTCCGCACTCCACCCTTTCCAATACCTGAGTTCTCTCCAATGGGCTCAACAAGCCACTGAGA
This sequence comes from Flavobacteriales bacterium, assembly GCA_039931265.1. Classification (GTDB taxonomy): domain Bacteria; phylum Bacteroidota; class Bacteroidia; order Flavobacteriales_F; family PHOS-HE28; genus PHOS-HE28. Next base: position 18,016 of record JBDTSG010000075.1, on the reverse strand, counting down.
TGGGCTGCCTTCACGTTCTGGTGTCGATCCTCCAACACATCCACTTGGTCTTTCATCAAGGACACCAGTGGTGATATCACGATCGTTAGCGCACGAGCGTGTTCACCGGCCATCAAAGCCGGTAGCTGGAATGTTAAAGACTTGCCCCCACCAGTTGGGAACACGGCTAATAACGACCGGCTTTCCAGTGCGCAACGCACTGCGCTCTCCTGTAGGCCGACACCGGTTTCACCATCGAAGGTGCGGAAGCCCTCAAAGCCGAAATGCTCCAGCAATGCGCGATGCGGATCACGAAATGCTTCACAAAACATGCAGCCGGGCTCAACGCACGGGGTGGATCGAAGCGCGTTGAGCATAGAAACAGTGCGCGGCAGGCTGTGGACCACCCAGCCGGGAAGTATGGAGTCAGCGGACTTCGTATGGATCAGCGCGAGGGCATGCGCGAGCTCGACCGGCTGTTCTGTGACAAAGCGTTCCAAGTCCTGCGTGGTACAAATGCGTTCTTGGAAATAGCCCGTGATCCGCGAGGCAACGCTCTCAGAAGCTGAAGAACGGTAGCCTGCCAGTGTGAAAAAGCCCCCATAGCCTTCGGCACCTACCAACAGTCCATGGTATATCTCCTGCAAGGAAGCGGGCAACGCGTTGAACTGCCCAAGTTGTTCTTCCAGCAGTTTGCGACACAGCTTACTGTCCGAGAGTGGATTGCTCAGTTCCCCTTCATGCTCAGGTACCAGGTCGTAGCCCTTGACCAACTTGTGGTACGGGTGATCCGCATACAACAAGGCGGACCAGCACAGTGTATCCACGAGCACTTTGTTCTCCAGCGCTTTTTCTCCCAAGCGCTTTCGCAGGAAGGGAACATCGTGCTGCACAATGTTGTGCCCCACCAACGTCTGGGCTTCTTGAACCCATGGCAGGAGTTTGTCCAGCTTGAATTCATGCAGCTCTCCATGACCGAACACGGCTCCAACGGCCAGCAAACGTTTGCCATCGCGGCTCGTCTCAAGATCAAAAAAGAGCGTGGGGGTATGGGCAGACATGGTTCACCGACTTAAGGCCTGGTGAGCTACCCCCGGAACAGGGCTAGGAAGCACTCGCGCACGATGGTCTCGGCCACGCGGCCTTTGATGGCGTTCTCAGAGAAGGTGCTGCTCATGACCTTGCCTGTTCAATAATCTGCTTGTACAACGCCCTACCCATCAACGAAAGCGCCAACTCCTTGAACGCCTTGTCATCAAGGTACTTGGTGACGATAGCGTCGTTTTTGCCCATGCGTTGCACCATAAGCTGGTCCATGATCTCGCGAATACCTAGCAGGAACTTGTCCTCGGGATTGGCCAGTGCGGTATCGATGACGCGATCGTCCACGGCGGCTTCGGCGCGGATCTGATCGAAGAAGAGTTGGTCCGCTTCGGTGAACTCTGTGGAGAAGCGTTCATTGAGCACATCCACAATGGTGCTGAGCGGCGCCTCTTCGTCCTGGGGCTTGCCGGTACCAACATCCAGCGGACCGCCAATGGGCATCAGGTCGCCGGTCTTCAGATCGATGGCCGTGGTGCCGAGACGGGATAGGCGGTAGTAGCGCAAAGACACATCCTCTTCCGGGTGGATGGGCTTGCTGTCACGGTCGTTCGGCAGGTGCGGATGCAGGAAGCGCGCGAAGCTGTACAGTCGTTCGAGATCCGCATCAGCCCACGGCATCACTTGGCTCAGGAAGGAATAGAGGCTGATGTACCCGCGCAATTTGTCGCGGAAGGCTTGGCGCAGGTCGTCGTTCTCCAGCGCACGATAGCGGTCCACGGCGGGTTGCACATGCTTTTCCAAGCGCGCATGGTCGGCGGCTTTGTGGCGGGTCTTGGGTTGGTAGAAGATGGCTGCGAATGCTTCCACCTCGCTCTTGTGGTACACCTGCATGCTATCCAACTCATGCTTCAGCGCTTCCAGTTGAGCAGGGTCGCTGGTCTCCTGCAAGCTGGTGGCATCGTAGTAGGGCTTGAACGCCGCATAGATGTCCTCGGCATCGTTGACGAAGACGAGCACGAAGGGTTCTTCCTTGCCGGGATAGGTGCGGTTCAAGCGGCTCAACGTCTGTACGGCTTGCACGCCGTCCAAGCGCTTGTCCACGTACATGGTGTTCAACTTGGGCTGGTCGAAGCCCGTCTGGTACTTGTTCGCGACGAGCAGCACGTTGTAGTCCGGACTGTCGAAGCGCGCGGGTAATGCGCTTTCGCCGATGTGCTTGCCAGTGGCCACATCCACGTTCATACCGGGCTCCGTGTATTCAAGTCCGTTGTCGGGGTCCTTCACTGTGCCACTGAACGCAGCCAACGGCTTGATGTCCGTGTAGCCATGTGCTTTGATGTAGCGCTCGAAGGCTTCCTTGTAGCGCACCGCATGCAAGCGCGAACCACAGACCACCATGGCCTTGGCCTTGCCATCCAGCAGGTGCTTCACATGCAGGCGGAAATGCTCCACCATCACCTCGGTCTTCTGCTCGATGTTGTGCGGATGCAGGTTCATGAACTTGCCCAGGTACTTCACCGCGCGCTTCTTCGGCAGCTTCGGGTCGTCCTCGATGCGCTTCACCAACTTGTAGTAGGTGCTATACGTGGTGTAGTTGCGCAGCACGTCCTTGATGAAGTTCTCTTCAATGGCCTGCCGCATGCTGTACGTGTGGAAGGCCACGGGCTTTCCATCGGCACCGTTGCGACCGAACAACTGCAAGGTCTTGGGTTTGGGCGTGGCCGTGAAGGCGAAGAAGCTCAAGTTCTTCTGCTTGCCACGCGATTCCATCACTTTCTGCAACACGTCCACGCTGCTCACATCGTTACCCTCTTCACCCGTATCGATGCCCGCGCCGAGTATCGCTTTCAGTTCCCGCGCTGATTCACCGCTCTGGCTGCTGTGCGCTTCGTCTACGATGATGGCATAGCGGCGTTGTGCGATCTTGGTCTGGTACACGGCCGCTTGTTCGGCGGCCATGTTCTTCTCCGCATCGCTCAGCCCTTCGTAGCTCCCACCGGCGGCCACGTTCAATACGCCGCGCAACACGAAGGGGAATTTCTGGAGCGTGGTGATCACGATGGCGGTACCGTCCACCATTGCCTCGGCCAGTTGACGGCTGCTTTCGTCAATGGCCTTCACCACGCCTTGCGCGTGTTCGATCTGGTAGATCGCGTCCTGCAATTGCTGGTCGAGCACTTTGCGGTCGGTGATCACTACCACACAATCGTAGACCTTCTCGTCCTTCGCGTTGTGCAGGCTTGCGAGCCGGTGCGCGAGCCAACTGATGCTGTTGGTCTTGCCACTGCCAGCACTATGCTGCACGAGGTAGTTATGGCCCGCACCCTCGTTGCGTGCGGCGGCGATCAGCTTGCGCACGGCGTCCAGCTGGTGGTAACGCGGGAAGATCACCGTCTCCTTCTTCACCATGTGGCTGGTGCCACCGGCTTCATTCACTTGCTCTTCGATGTGCTCCACGTAGATGAAGTGACCGAGGATGTCCAGGAAGCTATCGCGTTGCAAGACCTCTTGCCAGAAGTAGCCGGTGCGGTACCCGCTGGCGTGTTGCGGATTGCCCTTGCCGCATTGCTTTTCGCCGGGATGGCTGCCGCGGTTGAAGGGCAGGAAGAAGGTCTTGCCCCAGTTGAGCTTGGTGGCCATCTTCACCTCGTCCACATCGGCGGCGAAGTGGACGAGCGCACGCTTCTGGTAACTGAACAAAGGCGCGCGCGGGTCGCGGTCGGTCTTGTATTGCTTCACCGCATCGCGACAGGTCTGGTTGCTGCCGGGGTTCTTCAGTTCGCAGGTGGCCACCGGTAGGCCGTTCAAGCTGAAGGTGAGGTCCATGGTGCTGCCATCGTTGGGGTGGCAGGGCACCTGGCGCGTTACGCTCAGGTGGTTCTCGGCATACAGTTTCAGCACCTCGAGGTTGAGGCCGTGCGCTGGTTTGAAGTAAGCCAGCTTGAAGAGCTTGCCATAGAACTTGAACCCGTGGCGCAGCACATGCAGGGTGCCCTTCAGGTCCAGTTCTTTCAAGAGCGTGTCCAACAACTTCGGCTCCAGCTCGGCACCGTGCAGCTTCTGCATCTGCTGCCACAGCGGGCCTTGCGTGCGCTGTATGAAGTCGAGGACCTCCGCCGGGAAATACGCGTTGGCCTTGTCCCAACCAGCGACCGGCAATTTGTGCCAGCCGCTTTGCTCAAAGAGGATCTCCTCCAAATACGTTTCGAACGCGTGTTCGCTGGTCACTTTCAGCATGCCAGCAAGATAGTGGCGGGCCGCTACTTCAGCGGCTTGGGTCCACCCTTGGGCGTCACCTCGTAAGCGAAGGGCCGCTTCTTGGTGTTCATGATGGTCACCATTTCCTCCCAGTGTTTGATCACCGCACGCACGATGTCCCAGTACTTGCCTTCGTTCTGCGGAAGCTTCAGGAAGAACATCGCGATGCCAAGTTCCTTGCACATCTGCGCCATCATGCGGTCGCGATGGATGTTGATGTCCTTGGTGATGAAGACGGCGTCCTTCTTCGCGATGTATTTCAGCAAGTCGTCATCTGGTGTGTGCTTGCCAGGGTCGCGCTTGGCGGAAATGATCTCCACGCCTTTCAGATGCACCAAAGTGAGGTGGTGCATACCATCAGCCAAGTGCTCGGAGAGGTTCTCGTCGAAGTAGATCAGCATGCACGCTCAAGCTGCCCGGTCGTAGAGCAGGATGGCGTCCCGCACTTCCTTTTCGGATAGGTCATACAAGGAAGCCAATACCTCCACGCGCTCGCCGCTTTTGCTCATGGCGTGCAATACCTGCGCGTTGATGTTGGTACCGGGCACCGTGGGCGCGCCGAACTGGTGCTTGGGGTCCACCACCACTTGCTTGTCCTTGCCCAAGGGCCAGAACCGCGTGGCCAATGCCTCGCCGTTGAAATCGATCTTGTCGCAGAAGCGTTCGATGATCTCGTTGATGTTCGTCTGACGTGAGCCATCCGCATCCACGATGTCCTCCTTGAAGGCGTACCAGATCTTCTTCTTGGTGTGCAGTACGTGGGCCGTAGCGAAGGGATGGTCGGTCTTCAGGTCGCTGGCCATGACCTGCCGCGCCTTCATGATCTTCTGGCTGCTCACACCGCGCTCGCGCAACTCGAAGTACACGTAGAACTCAATGAGCACATGGAAGCTCACGAACTTGTGGTCGGCGACGGTAAGGGAGAAGGTGTCGCCGAACATCTGCTTGCCGATGCGGCCATCCCACAACTCATTCAGCACACGACGCACCTTGTTCTGCTTCAGGCCCAGGATCAACGCGATCTCGGGGACGCTGAAGGCACCCGTACCAATGGATGGCTTGGAGGCTTGCAAGGTGCGCGTGGTGGTTTCGGACATGCCCCCTTGAACGCGATAGGCCACAGCAGGTTCAGCAGCCACGGTGTTGGGTGTCATCTTCTCCACCCAATGTTCCAAGCCCTTCTTGAACGCCTTGTTCGCATGCACGAGGAAGCTGTTCAATTGCTCCGCCCGCTCGGCGCTCATCGTTACCTCGTGGCACAAGTAGGCGTCGGCCAGTAGCAATGCGGTCTCCACATCCAACGAACAATCGATCCACGCCTGCAGCTTATCGGCGGTGCTGCTATCAGGCGCTCCCATCCGCATGCCAGCTATCAACTCGGCATAGGATGGTGCAGCCGCGACGGCCTGCACTGTCTGTTGGACAACACTCTCCAAGGAATGCCCGGCACTCTCCAGACTTGCGAACACACCACGCTGACCCTCCAACGCATGCAATAGGGCCTTAAGCAGCTTCTTGCGTTCTGGGGTATCCGCTTGCTCACGCCACTTGGACTCTATGCCATCGAAGGCAGCGATCAGGTCCACATCGGCGTTCACCAGCCAATGCAGCACCTGCATGCGCAGTTGGAATTGCTCGGCATGGAGTGCAGCACTTCCGGTGGCCAACGCTTCGTGCCCTTCGGCCAACGCATGCACGCGTTTCAGAAAGGCGCGCATGGGCTTGGCCAGCGGGTTATCCCGCTCGCTGGCCGCCACATACTTGAAGGGCAGGCAGATGCTGTCTATGGTTGGTGCGCCCGCGAACATGACCCAAAGTTAAGCGCTCCTACTCTGTGGGTTTCTCGGTGCCCAAGTCCTCCAATTCGGCAATTTCCTTGCTCAATGGTGCCAGAATGGATTCACCATCAAGGCCTTCGCAGAGCAAGACGCCGTTCGCGTCCGTGGTGTTGAACTTGAAGATCAGCGTTGTGCCGTCGGCGCGCGTCAACTCATACCAGTGTCCGGGTTCCATGTTCATATTGTTTCGTTTTCAACTTGTACGATGAACGCAGGGCCAATGATGCTGAGTGTTGAAAACTCACTCGGCTCGCCCCACCCGCACCATCCCCGTTACCGCAGCGCTTATCAAAATCCAATGACCGAGCGGTACTCATCCAGCTTGAATACCCGGTCATCACAACGGGCGGCGGTGGCGGCTGTCTTGAATGCTTTATCGCCGGTTACGAGCCGGAGATCGCAGCTACCCACCACATGTGCGGGACCAAGCAAGTAGCACAGGTCTTGGTCCCATATGAAGTTCCACCACTTTCTTTTACGACTCTCCACGTTGATCCCTGATGGCGTAGTGAGTTTTCCCATGAGACCTGCGAACATTCGGTACGATGCTTCAAAGGTCCTCATCATGAACGCTGTTCTACCGCGCAAGTCCGCTTCGCTCTGCGCGAAGCCCAGTGTAGCAGCGTGCTGCTCAACAACATCCTGGCTGAGCTTTGGCCACAAATGCGTATCGCTGAAAAGGTCGATCAACCGTCGGCGTATCTCTTCATCGCTGCCTTCGCCTACGATCCTGATCGCGTTTGCTGGGGCGAGTGCTTCGATCAGTAGCTTCATGCTGCCGAGCCATTCTTGCTCCTTCTTGTCCATTTGCGAGGCGAATTCAGCTGCATTCGCGGTGAAGGCTGTATCAGAAAGGTCGGGGGCATGGTCTCTTGCATGCACAGCCATCCTTTGTAGGGCTTCAGCGTTCAGGGTATCGTTCTTCGCAGCCGCGCCATAGAGAGCGTGACATACAAATGCAGAACCGAACGGCAACGGCTGCAAACGGTGATCCTCATGGACCCATCCTTCGGTGTGATGAGCGAGCATGACCAACGCCCTCTGACAGACGGCATAAGCTGGATCTGCTGTATCACCGAGATGAGTGACCAGTTCCCATATCACTATGGGGCTTGCGAGCACGGCTTGTCCATGCTCACGTGCGCGTGCTCGCAGTCGCGAACCAATGTCTCTCGCTTGTTCAAGGGTTGCCGTTTCAGATAGCAGGCGATAAGCGTTCGTATCGAACACCACGATGGTATTCGTGCCTTCGGGCAGTTGGGCTTGGGGGGTAGTTGATGTATCCATGATGCAAGTAAATAGGGTCGAGAAACGAAAAGCGTGAAAATGTTCACAGTTTCCCTGCAAAAGGTCCAGACATGAACTCTGCGGTTACCCCACCCGCACCTTCCCCGTAACCGCCGCGCTGATCAGCGCCACACGGTACTCCACCAACCGCAACACCGCTGCCTCAACCTTCGCGATCAGCGCGTCGTGATGGTCACATTGCTTGTTCAGATAGTTGGCAATCGTCACTTCCAACGGCGGCAGTGCCATACGCGTTGAACCAATAAGATCCGTGTTCAAATTCGGCTGACCGGATCCTTGGGTCTCGGCTCGATAGATCGAGGTGTGGTTATCCAAAAAGTAGTGCAGGAAATCTTGGTCAAGCGCTTCACTCAGATTCAAGAACGCTGCACAGCCGTCGTTGATGCATCCACGTATGCCGGTCACACGAGGTACTCCTAACGTCGCTCCGCTGTTGGAGAGTAGCAGGGTCCCAGGCTCAACGATCCGACTGAAAGGGACTCCTTCTTCTGTCAAGGAGGTTTCCGTTGACGAGATATATCTGCCCTTGGCGCCGGTGATTTCGGAAACAGTTATCCATGGCATAGCCGAACCATTGAAATACCGCTCATCGCCCGCCGGCCTTGGTGTACTCCCTCGGACGACAGTGCAGAGATGGCCGATACGCTTCACCCCCCAATGCTCCGGCACCATCCCCAACCACGGCACCCCGCTCTCCTTCAGTTTCACCTTCGCATCCAAGCCCCGTGTAACGGCGTGTGTAATAAGGGCCTGGCGCTTTTCGCGCAGCAAGGCCACCAGCCGCTGCTTGCGGGCTATAAGCCCATCGATGCGCGCCGTGCGCTCATCCAGAAAGGCCGCGATGGCCCGTTGTTCGGGGAGGGGGGGCCAAGCCCACATGACTTTCGTAATCTCCTCAGATGAAGCGCGTTGGTGACTCCGTGTGACTGAGTGAACGGAAGCATCGAGTTGCTGCCGTACTTGTTCTGATTTGTAGGTGTATTCAGCGTATCCCAGGTCGCAAGACAAAGGGATCAACGGAACGAACTCACCAGAGCACACCGTCATTTCCTCGCGTGGCCGACCGATGAGAACGGTACCCTTTCGCGGGTTCAACTTTGAGACAAGCAAGACTTCCTTGGTGATCCTTGTCTTTGCGCTTGCGATGGTCTCGCCTTCTTCAACGGCGCCGTCACCCGACTCTTGAATTGACGGAATGGAGTAATGAAAGATGTTCCGCCCGATGAATATCGCGGGTCCGATCATCGTGCGATCTTCCTGCAACACGCCATCAGCGCGCTTCACCTCCCAATGCGCGGGAATGTCGCCGAGCCAGGGGATGCCGGAGGGTTTGGTGGGCTGGGCGTTCATCCTCTGCTATTCAGGGACTGGCTGTGCGTCTTCAGCTTTTCAAATCGTGCAGCCAACTTCTCCTTGACCTGCTCCAGTTTACCGATGGCATACTCGCGTTCGCGTTGCAGCGCCATGACGCTTTGGGATGCTTTCGCATTAGCCTCGGACAGTGACCTTACACGCGGGTCCAACCGATGTGCTCCAAGGTGCAGCATCAATGGCTTGTGCATCTTCTCGAATGCTTCAAAGATGTCCTTGTGCGTGAGAAGGCTCTGATGTGTGAGTTCAATGGTGGGCCCAATCAGCGGATCGCTCTCAATCGCCTTGCCTTGTTGTTCCACCTCAACCATGTAGTCGACGGCCAGCTTGATCAACGCGTTGGCTTCTTCGCGCCAGCGCTCATGTATGCGGCTACCATTCTCCACGTACGTCTCAATGATCTCCTGCAATTGTTCGTACTGGAAGGTCAAGACCTCACAGCCGAGGAACAATTCGTTCGCCTTTTCCAAGGCTTCTTTCCTTGAACCTAGCGAACGCTCCAGGTGATCGACGACTCCGGTCCTGTCCAAACCCTTCAACCGGTCCAGCTTGAGTTGTAGTGGGGAGTTGAACTTGGGTACTTCATTCTTGTCCGAGCGCAAATCCGCGATGAATGTTTCAACCGATTCAAGTTGCTTCTTCACTGGAGTTTCCAGTAACTCGATCTCCGTTACAAGATCTCTTACGGTCTTCTTGTCCCTTCGGCGTTTGTCCGATCGTGCAAGCGATCGGTTCACCACGATACCCAGGACGAATGTGCCAACTGGGATCAGCTTTCCCATAAAGGACCACACCGTTTCCGGCGTCCCAAGTATCTGATCAACGCGGTAGAAGTCAAACATGGTCAGCTCTGCTCATAGCTCTTCAATACGAACGGCTTCGCTCGCTCCAGATCTTCCATGCTTCGGATCGTGATCTCCAGATCACCCGTGCCATAGTGCCCCAGCTTCGTCACATCCCGCGTAAAGCCATCCTCCAACCGAACACTCTTGGGGTCCACCTTCACGAACATCTTGATCTTCTTGTCGCTTGGGAATACCTCCACACAGGCGAAGTTCTTGAGCCGCTTGAATGCGACGTATTGCTCCAACACCTTGACCTGTGCGTCGTCACCGATACCGGTCAGGAAGGTCTTCAGGTGTTCGTACAGGTCGCGCGTTCGGGTATCCAGTTGGGCCAGGTACTCACTGAAGGTCTTGGCCTTGGTTGTCTTTGAGGCTTTCGGCTTTGAGGTCTCCTTACTGGGCGATGCAAGGTCGGAGGGCGAAACGCTGATGTGTTCCAGCAGAAGCAGATCTTCGCCAAAGCGCTTGTAGCGGATCAACTCGATGTTGCGGTTCGCGATCTCGGCCGCATGCTCATCGAACTTATTGAACCCTCCGGCTACACACAGCAAACGAGCGCCCTTGAAGTTGATCTCATCGGCGACCTTCTGCCCCAGCTTCTTCAACACGAGTATTTCAAAGTCGGCCTTGTGGTCCATCAGCCAACTGAGGTAGAACAGACCTTGCGTGATCACGTTCTCGTGGGAGTCGCGCTTGTACTCGATGATGACCGGGCAGTTGTTCTCATCAATGCCAAGGGTATCTATTCGGCCGCCGTGCTTGGCGCCCGTAATATGCTCGGTCTTCACAAAGCGAACGCCCAGCAGTGCATCGAGATTCGCTTCGATCAACGTCTGAAGTGATTTCTCCAAGGCTACGGAAGTGCCTTTAAGCTCAGTGGCTTTGCCAGCCTTGGTGCGGAAGAGTTTGATGTCGCTCATACTGTGATGTCCTTAAGCATTCCAAGTATCTCCTTCTCCAGCGTCGCTATCTCGCCTTCGATCACGGCCAGTTCGCGCGGCGGTTGGTAGCGGTAGAACTCGCGGGTAAGCGGTATCTCATAGCCGATCTTCTCCTTGCTGGCATCTATCCAGGCATCGGGCACATGGGGCAGCACTTCGCGTTTGAAGTAGGCGTGTACATCGTCATCCAGCGGCACACTCTCGGTATCGCGCAGGTCGGCATCGGGCTCGGGTTTGCCCTTGGTATCGGTACACACCCTGGCGGTGGGGTCGCGTTCGCACAGGGCGCTCAGGATGGCTTTCAGTTCGCTGGCTTCCAGCGATAGGCCTGCGGCCTTGGAGGCCTTCTTCAGGTCTGCGAGGAATTGCGCGCGATCCGCATAGACCTTCTTGGCATCGAGGCCCGCGAGTAATTCCATGATCGCTTCCTGCCTCGCCTTGCCTGCTTCAATGTCCTTCAGGCGCCCGGCTTCGTCCTTGGTCTTCTTGCTGGTGGCCAGGTTGGCGAAGGCCTTCTGCTCAGCGAGCCGCGCGATGCGTTCGGCGCTGGCTTGGAAGTTCAATTGCAAGGGCCGCTCCACGGTGATCTTGCGGTAGCCGAAGTAGCTGTTCGGGAAGATCTTCGAGACGATGTGGTCGCCGTGCCTGGCATCGTTGGCGAAGGCACCATAGAGGCGCGTGATGTCCTGGATCTGCGGATCGCTGATGAGGTTGCGTTTGTTGCCGAGGCTCTTGCGCATCTTCACGGAGAAGCTGCGCGCGTCGATCAACTGCACCTTGCCCTTGCGCGCTTTCGTCTTGCGGTTGGTGAGCACCCAGATGTAGGTGCTGATGCCGGTGTTGTAGAAGAGCTGGTCGGGCAGGGCTACGATGCCTTCGAGCCAGTCGTTCTCGATGATCCAACGGCGGATCTCACTTTCGCCACCGCCCGCATCGCCGGTAAACAGCGGACTGCCATTGAACACGATGGCGATGCGGCTGCCACCCTTGTCCACGGGCCGCATCATGCTGAGCATGTGTTGCAGGAAGAGCAAGGCGCCATCGTTGATGCGCGGCAGGCCCGCACCGAAACGCCCGGCGAACTTCTTCTTCTCGTGCTCGTCCTCCACGGCCTTCAACTGCTGCTTCCACTCCACACCGAAAGGCGGGTTGGCCAGCATGTAATCGAACTGCTTATCGGTATGGCCGGGGTCCTTGAGCGTATCGCCCAGGATGATGTTGTCGGCGTTCTCGCCCTTGATGAGCATATCGGCGCGGCATACGGCCCACGACTCGTCGTTGAAATCCTGGCCGAAGAGGTGCGGCTTGGCCTTGTTGTTCAACTCGCGGATGTAGCGTTCCGCTTCGCTAAGCATGCCCCCGGTGCCGCAGGTGGGGTCGTAGATCATCTTCACCACGGCGCTTTTCGCAAGGTCGGTCTCTTCGCTCAGCAGCAGGTCCACCATCAGGCGGATCACCTCGCGCGGCGTGAAGTGATCTCCCGCTTCCTCGTTGCTCTGTTCCGCCCCGATGCGGATCAGCTCTTCGAAGGCATAGCCCATCTGGATGTTGTCCACCTTCTCCAGCGAGAGGTCCAGTTCATCTTTCTGAAAGGCCTTGATCACGGAGTAGAGCAGGTCCTTTTCGGCCATGAAGGCCACCTGCTCGCCGAACTTGAACTTCTCGAAAATGGCGCGCACGTTGGGGCTGAAGCCGTTGAGGTAACCGGTAACGCTGGCGGCCACGTTGCCGGTGTCGTCCAGCAGCTTGGCGAAGGTGAGTGGGCTGGTGTTGTAGAAGGGCACGCCGGTGATGCCGGTGAGCACGGCGGTCATTACGTTCTCCTTCTTCTCTGCGGTTACCAGCTTGCCGTGTTCCTTAAGCACCTTGTCCTTGGTGGCGGCCAGCACGCTATCGAAGCGCTTGAGCACAGTAAGCGGCAAAATCACCTTGCGGTACTCGTTGCGCTTGTAAGGCCCGCGCAGCAGGTTGCAGATGCTCCAGATGAAGTTGGCGAGCTGCTGGTGGGTGTCGGTGCTCATCGCGGGCAAAGTACCGCTACGCCTTGGCCTGCCACGGCCACCAGAGCGGAAGCATGTCCGGCCCCCGGTAAACGCCGAAGTAGTTGTGCCCGCCGGGCAGGCTGTATTTAGCCGACACGCTGCGCACGAACTGGCTGGTGATCTTGATGGAGGCGCCGGCCGGCACGGTCGCCGGTTTTGGTCCCGGTCGTACAGCCATGGCCCCCTCCAGTGCGAGGTCCAGTTCGTAGGTGCGGGTGCGTGTGATCTCGATGCCGGTTTTGAAATCGCTGCCGGGCCGCAGGGAGTGGAAGTCGCGGTCGATGATCAGCTTGCCTTTGGCAATTGCCCTCTCCGTGCCTGTGTACGCTCCGTGCTCCTGGCAGTAGTGGTGTTCCTTCTGAACGCCCTGCACCTTGTCGTAGACATCAGGATAGGTAAGCGTATCGATCCCCTTGATCTCAAGGATGGCGAACTCCTTGCCGGTGAACGGTGCTTCCATGAACTGGACGGACGATTGCATGTCGGCCAACATCACTTGGCACTTGCCGCCGCTCACCACCAAGGAGGTGGTGCGTTTTACCTGCCGCTTCAAGCTGCCACCCACCCCCACCCCGGCCACCTTCACCGCCAGTGAGAACCCGGCTTCGATCTCTTCGGTCTCGGAGTATTCCAAGCTGGCGCCGTTCACGGCCGGGGCATGCAGTTCCACCACAGGTATGGCGATCAGGTCCAAGGGGATAATGGGGCTCCGCTCCTTGAACAACCTGATCCATGCCGCCAACCGCACGAGCGCGCCATCAACGATCACTTTGCCGTAGGATCCGCCGGATGCCACCCGCTCGGCAGCATCGGTCTCCGACCCGAAAAAGGTGGCGAACTCGATGAACTCATGGGCCGGGAACAGCAGCGCTGCTTCGGGGCTTCGGAGCAGGACCTCGTCCGTGATGTCGCCCAAGCGCTTGAAGAAACTTTCGCGGACCTCGGCTTCCTCCGGTACGTCGGCGTACAGGAATTCTCCTTCCCGTAACGGTTCGCGGTATTGCTCGGTGGTTCCTTCTTCTTCGGTGGTCATGGTTGGCGCGTTCGGGGATGCAGCGGCAAGGACTTTTCAGCCTACGGACTATTCAAGCGACAGGTTGCTTGGCTGTTTCCCCAAAAGGTTCAACCACCAACCCAAATGTTCGCAAAGCTTTTTGATGTCAGGCATGGACCCTATGCGGTCGACTGCCGGATCATAGGATGGCGTGCCTAGCCCACCGTCCGACAGCAATGCGCGCATCAGAGTAGGGTCCAACACGCGACCGGCGTGCCGCTTCCTGAAAATGCCTTGCAGGCACAGTACCACACCCGTGATGATGGGCGACGCACCCGAGGTGCCGCCGAAGTCGGGGGTGTACTCGTGATCATCGAGTCCACGCCAGCCATCGCCCGTGGTGCGGATGGCATCGCCCCATGCATAACAGTCGATACGGCTGCCATAGTTGGAGAACCATAGACGTTGGTGAGGCATTGCGGCGCTGGCCGCACCCACGATGATGGCGCCCGAATCCATGAAGTCGGCATGGTTCCGGTTCAGGACGAAACGCCCGGTGGCGGGATCATGGTACGCGTCAAGATCCTGGGTACCGTTCCCGCCGGCTTCCACCACGACAATGCCCTTGGCCGTGGCTGCACGGATGGCTAGGAAGACGGTTTCCTCGACCTCCACAGGCAGAAAGGTATTCGGGGTGGATGGATAACTGAATTGTGCTTCGAGCAGCATGACATCTCCTGCGAGCAACAACCGCGCGGCGGCATCAATGGCCTGTGTTGTACTGTAGTTGTGCTGGTCGATCCATTGCGAGGAGAGGCGGATAGCAGTGCGTGGTGCGATGCCGATGCAACCGATGGCATTGTCCACAGCGCCGATCTGGCCGAGCACCGCCGTGCCGTGCCCGTGGAAATCGTTCTCGAACCCATGCACAAGTTGCACATGCGCTCCGACAAGATCTTCGTGCGTATGGTTCCAACCTTGCTCAACGTCGATCATGCTCGTTCCCTCGCCATCGCCACCCGGCAGGTTCCACGCATACATGGCATCTATCCCGAGCGGAGCAGGGCCGAGATATCCTTGCTCCATGAAATACGGGTCGGTGATCGGGTCCACCTTCGGAGGTGGCATGGGACCGCTTTCGAGATAGGCCTTCTCGACCGTTGGCATATTCCGCAAGCGTTCAGCCAACGCCTCAGCGTCCGTGTTGGGCCCACATTCCACTACATAGTACGTGTCCCGTATATCTACTGCCGCCATCGGCGGCATCTCGACCGTCGCTCGTACGCCCCGGAAGCGGTTCTGCGCGGGCTGCGTGAAGAGCTTCGCCAAAGCGATGCCCTGAAAATCGTTCGCCAATCCGGTCCAAGGCAGCACGCCGTTGCGTTCAATGATGCGTGCGTAACGCACATCACTTTCTTCCGGTAGCGGTGCAGTGAGTTTTATGATCACGCGCGGATGCGCGGGTTTGAGTTGGATTGGGGTGTTGCCTGGTTTCATGCTGAGCAACTATTGAGGTCTATTCATGAGGTCTAGCTCACTAACTATTAATCGCCTTCGGTTTCCTTAGGATCTTTCTCGGTCACGATCTTTGCGATATTGGCGCTCAACTTGATGCCACCGATGAACCGCAAACCCGTGAGGCCTTGCACATCGGGTTGATCACCGCAAGGGAAGATGTAGTTGAAATAACCAAATGCGCTCATGTCCCCGTAGTGAAGGCTGAAACCTGTATGCAGAGCAGGGAACAATTCTTGGTGGCTTCCAAGGAAAACATCCGCCTCTTTCGCACTCAACCTTTCCCCTGCTAGGTATTTGAACGCTAGCCCAAGATCCCACGTGAGCTTTGCGGGTGTATCGTCGGGACCATTGTTACCAATGTTGGCGATGCGCCACGAGTAGTACAATTCAAGTGTCAGTGGTGCCACATTCCGAGTTATCAACGTCGTATCCCCGTCGCTGCTAGTATCTGAAGGAAGCGTGACAAGATTCGTAGTCCAATCCATGTTCGTGTAGTTCAAGAAAGCCCCCCAGCCGTGGTTCCCTCCGAAGCGTTCGGGGTCGCGCACACTGATCAATATCGAGTTCTTTCGTATGCCTGGAACCAGGACAGCTGTTCCAAATTCAGCTGTATTCACGCTTGTAATCGTATCCCGCGTTCCTGAAATAGTATACGTGAGGCTGAAGCTGGAGTTTGATTCCCTGTTCCGAAAGCTCGCACCAAAACCCACAGAGGCACTCGGTATAAAGGCATCCGGTGCTGTGCTTGCGATCGAAGCCAAGCTCGTACCAGTTAGTGCTACCTCCCATCCTTTATTCTCGGTGGCATCGCCTTTGGTCGTAACCGTATCCTGTTGTGCCAAGTATTGGGCTGGCATTAATAGCAAGCAGCAGATCAGGAGAAGGGGTTGCGTGAAGTAGCGCATGTGCTATGGATTTAGGTGTGGGAGAATGCGAAGGCTAATGGAATGTCTATTCTCGACTCCCACAATACCCGCCGCAGGGTATTTTTTCTGTGCCGGAAATCTCTTACCCTCCCGCCGTGCACCTTCATAGCCGACCGAGCTTGCCCAAGGAGCGCTATGGGCGCGCACTGAGGCCGTGACGCTCATGCCCGCACCCAAGGCATCAGCATGTTACCTCTCGCAACACACGGTCATCGCGTAGGCGATCGCCCCCCTCCTACTTCGGCGTCAGCGCCTTCAGGCTGTCCTGCAGCACGGGCATCTTGTCCGTCGGTAAGGTGTCGATGCGCATGGTGGGCATCGGCGCAACGTTCTTGTCCGGCTGCGCCGTGGGCATCTCCGTTGGCGCCGGTGTGAAGTGGCCGGCGTTCAGTTCCTGCCAGCGCTTGTATTGCACGGGTGTCAGGATGCTTTGGATCTCGGTCCTGCGCCGATCCCACACTTTGCGGTAAGCGGGATCGTTGCGATCGGCCGTGCCGACACGCGCGAACTCTTCTGCATAGCGGCGCTCCATGTCCGCGATGCGTTTGGCTTGGCCGGGATCGAGCAACAGGGAAGCGAAGGCGCTGTCTTGCACTTGTTGGGCATTCCGGCTGTCCCACCGATCGCCGGGACTTCCGGCCATGGGCGTGGTTCCCTGGTCCGGTGGCCGCGGATCCTGCCGGTCGCTGTTGCGGCTTGGTTCCTTGCGGTCGTTGTTGGTGGGCGGTGGAACGTCCTGGGCGTGCAGGCCTGCCAGCACCAGCGCACTGGCGGCGAGAAGAAGGTTGCGTTGGCTCATGCGCAAGTGCGCGCAAAACGCGCACCAGCCGCGCCCGTGCTGGATCGTTCCGCAAACCGGGGAACGGGCACCACAGTGGAGGACAGGAAATAGGGGATCTCGCCCCGTCTTCAGGGCGTTTCTTCCGTCGGAAGCATAGCATGCTCCGACCGCATGCGCTGCTTGGGGAAGATGGACCACCCCCTGAAAAATACCGTGAACAGGGTATTTACCCGCATGGTGCGCACCCGGGATCTTGGTTGTACGAACCAACCCCCCTCCCATGAAAACCAGCATACGAACAGTCCTTAAGGAAAGCATCACGAAAAAACCCACGGCCATTCCCGTGGCCATTGCCCACCATTGCGAGGCGATGCGCTTGGGCCTCACCCAGATGGTGGAACAGGTGCCGGGCTATAAGGTGGTACTGCGCGTGGGCGATGGCGCGGAGCTGATGGCGGCCCTGCGCGCGGGCACCGCACCGCGCATCGCGTTGGTGGACCTGCACATGAAAGGCGTGGACGGCTACTTGGTGCTGGCGTGGTTGCACGATCACTGTCCGGATGTGCTGCCATTGGCCTTGGGCGACGTGCTGGATGATGCGGCCACCGAGCGCGCCATGAACCTGTGCGCCTGCGGCATGGTGCTGCACGATGTGCAGGGCACCGAACTGGCCGACGCCCTGCCCAACGTGAACAACGGCCGTTTCCACCGCAATGCCGTGGTGGACCGCCTGCTCACCGGCAAGCGCTACCGCCAGCCCGCCGACCTGCGCCGCGGTCCCGCGCCCGACCTGCCCCTCACCAAGCGCGAGTTGGAGTTCGTGCGTTGGTGGTGCCATCCCGAAGCATTGCCGGAAAGAATCGTCGCCAAGCACCTGGGTATTGCGATCAACACCCTGCACACCACGCGCAAGCGCGTATACCGCAAGCTGCACGTGTGCAACCGCGCGCAAGCGATCCGCTGGGCCTTGAAGCAGCGCGTGGTCTTCCTGTAGGCGGATCAGGAGGCATTCTGCCATCGATCCCATGGCTAGTGGAGCCAGCACCATTGATCGTGAGGCCATGACCATTGCTGGTGGAGCCGGTACCATTGATCGTGAAGCCGTGACCATTGCTAGTGGAGCCAGCACCATTGATCGTGAAGCCGTGACCATTGCTAGTGGAGCCAGCAC
>JBDTSG010000074.1:0-21918 GCA_039931265.1 Flavobacteriales bacterium | reverse complement strand
GGATCATGGCGAACACCGCGTAGTTGACGATATCGGCCCAGTTGGCGTCGATGCCCTCGCTCACCAATGTCTTGCCAGCGTTGTCCTCGATGCTCTTGATGCGGAGCAGCTTCATCAGGATCAGGTCCACGAGCGAACTCACACGCATGCTGCGCCAAGCCTCGCCGTAGTCGTGGTTCTTGCGCAGCATCAGATCGCGCGCGCCGTTCAATTCGGCGAGCAATGCCTCGCGGGCCTGTGCGGCCGACAGGTCGGGCTGCTCCACCACGCCGAGCCTCAGTTGCACGAGCGCCATGCCCGCATAGTTGATGATGCCGATGACTTCCGGACGTATCCCCTCGCCCACCTTGCTCTCCCCCACCTGCTGCAACGTGCGGATGCGCTGGGCCTTGATGAAAACCTGGTCCGTGAGCGAACTCACCCGCAGGATCCGCCACGCGGTCCCATAGTCCTGCGCTTTCTTCTCGAAGAGCGCAACGCACTCGCGCACCACGTCGTCGTACTGCTGCACCGTCTTTTCCATCGCGCCGCGAAACTATCCCTGTTGCCGACGCGCGCGCCGTTTGCGCATGGCCACCGCAATGACGATGATGGGCACCGCGACCCCTCCGCCCCAGAGCACGGTGCGGCGTGCGGTGCTGCTGCGCTTCTCCGCTTCCAATTGCTTTCGCAGGTCCGCTTCCACTGCGGTAAGGCTATCGGCCAAGAGCAGCCGCTTGAACTCCAACTGCTTCAACTGCTTCTCCACTTCATCCGTGCGCAAACTATCGCCCAGCGCCGTGTAGCGCTCGAAGTGGACCAATGCCTCGGCTTCCCGGCCCAACGCCTTGTTGGCTTTGTAAAGGCAATCGCACGCATTGCGTTCCTGGGAAAGAAGGCCCAAGTCGCGGGCGGTGCGCAGTCCGTCCGTGCACCACTTAACGGCATCGGCATGTTCGCCCATGTCGATCCGCAGGAAGCCCATGCTCACGTAGCTCGATGCCAACCCTTGCTCATCGCCCAATTCCTTGCGCAGTTCGCGGCTGCGCTGGAAACTCACCATGGCACTGTCCGGGTGGCCTTGTCGACGGTGCAGTTCGCCTATGTCATGGAAGCTCTTTGCCATGCCGCTCTTGTCGCCGATCTCCTTTTTGATCGCAAGACTTTCCTCGAAGAGCGCCGATGCCTTCGCCATGGCCCCCTGCTCCATGTATACCAAGCCCATATTACCGATGGCGCTGGCATACGCCCGCCGGTTGTCGCTTTCGCGGTGGATGTCCATGCTCTTGCGCATGTATGCGAAGGCCTGCGCGGTATCCCCCTGCTCCTGGTAGATGCCTCCGATGTTGTTGTAAACGGTGGCCAACGAACGCTTGTCACCGAGCGCTTCGAACACCTCAACGCTGCGGGCGTAGTGGTCCATCGCCCTTCGGTTGTCCCCTTGTTCCTGGAAGATGACGCCCAGGTTGATGTGCGCGCCGGCGATCGTCTTGCGGTCGTGCATCGCCTCCCCCATCTCCAGCATCTGCTCGTAACTCACATGGGCAGCGTAGTAGTTGCCAAGCACGCTGTACGCCACACCTTCGTGGTTGAGCGCAAGCACTTGGTATTTGCGATTCTGCTTTGCCGCGGCTTCATCGTAGAGCAGCATGGCCAGCGAAAGCGCGCTGTCCGCATCGGAGAACATGTTCGCCCATGCCATTGCGCCCAGCGTTTTCATCCGCACCGTGTCGGCAACCGACTTGTTGTTCCACACCTTCCACAAACTATCAGTGCTCTGGGCGAACGCTCCTGTGAAGAACGCCGGGCCAAGGAGCAACGCAGCACTGCGGAGGAAGAAGGACCGGTGGAACATGGCCGCAAGTTGCACGGTTCGTGCGCAACTTGCCAGCAGCATCCATGGAACAGCAGGCGATCACCTGGCGCATGAAGGACCGGCTCGTCCAGCCACGCTTCCCCTTGGTGATGGGGATCATCAATACCACTCCGGATTCGTTCTTGGCCGCCAGCCGCGCAACCAACGTGGATGAAGCACTGGGCATGGCTGAAGGCATGTTGGCAGCCGGCGCCGCCATCCTCGATATCGGCGGGCAGAGCTCACGCCCGGGCAGCGGGAGCGGTGATGAAGGCGAAGAGCTGCGGCGCCTGATCCCCGTCATCGCGGCGATCCACCAACGCTTTCCCGAAGCATGGATCAGCGTGGACACATGGCGCAGCGCGGTAGCGGTGGAAGCAGTGGCGGCCGGGGCGCGCATGGTGAACGACATCGGTGCGGGCTTGCTTGATGAAGCCATGCTGGCCGCTGTGGCACGAGCGGGTGTGCCGTACATCGCCATGCATATGCAAGGCGTTCCGGAGACCATGCAAGCGGAACCGAAGTATGCCGATGTGGCCGCTGAAGTCACCTTGTTCCTGAGCCAACGCTTGAACGCAGCGCGCAAAGCAGGTATCGCCGATGTGATCATCGATCCCGGTTTCGGTTTCGGGAAAACCACTGCGCACAATTACGCGCTACTCCACGAAATGCAACGACTGAAGGCTCTGGGTGCGCCAGTCCTCGTCGGCCTCTCGCGCAAGCGCATGATCAACGATGTACTGGGCACGCGACCCGAAGAAGCGATCAATGGCACCACCGCCTTGAACACGATCGCATTGCTCAACGGCGCCTCCATCCTGCGGGTGCACGATGTGAAGGAAGCGGTGGAGTGCGTGAAGATCGTCGGGGCTTTTATGGCTGATCGGTAGAGAACGCGCCGTTCACTTCCTTGTCATAACCCGCCATATAGCGGCGCAACTCGGCACGCTTGGCTTCAGCATAGGCTTTGTCCCAAATGATATTGCGCACACTGTGCTTGTAACTCGCCTTGCCCATGGGCTCTTGGAACATCTTCGTATCCATCCCCTCCACCGGTGGAAAGAGGGTGATATCGACCGTCATGGTGATCGAGGGCACATCGAGCAGCGGTGGTGCCCCGTGCGTATCGATCTGCACGCGCTTTGGCACTTGACCGGGAGCCGTGTACGTGAGCTGGTAGGTATGGCCGCGCTGGAGGGCAAGCGTGTACTTGCCCCTGCCGTTCGGGTCCACATGGTCTTCCGAGTGTTCATCGCGGCGCACAAGGACCAGTGCGCCTTTCAGGGGATCACCGTCCAACTCGCTCAGCACCCGGCCCGTAACGACAATGGTGTATGGCAGTTCGGACTTGCCCTGGCCGTGGAGGGCCAGTGCCGTGAGCAGTGATAGAGTGATGGTTGCGCACCGCATCGTTGGGGAACTTCAGCGGATCACCGCCCGGCAGCGATCAGCGCGAGCCGGGCACGAAATGAGTGGATCCAAGAGGGCAGGTCAAGCGCTATCGGCCGGCCACGGCCTCCTGCTTCTCCATTTGGGCATCGTACTTCGCCATGAAAAGGCGGATGCTGTTGCGCATCTTTTTGCCGTACTGCTCGTCCCAAATGATATCGCGCGCTTTTTCATCATAAGCAGCCTTGCCGAGGACCTCGTCGAACAATGCCGCACTGAGGTTGGGTAGCGGCGGGAAAAGATCGATGTCCACCGTCATCGTGATCGTGGGTACATCCAAGACATGGGGTGCGCCCTTCGTGATGATACGGACGCGCTTGGGCACCTGGCCTGCGGCCGTATATGCGATGTCGTATTGGCTTCCCCTTTCAAGCACGAGTTCGTAGAGACCATCAGCTTGCGTTACCACGAGATCCTGAGACCGGCCATCGCGGCGCACCAGGATCATGGCACCCCTTATCGGATCGCCGGCGATCTGTTCCAGTATTCGGCCCCTTACGATGATCTCATAAGGAATCTCGCTCCGGCCTTGGGCTGCCGCCCAATGGCCATGGACCAAAGAAGCAGCGACGAGAGCGGCTGTGAGGCAGGCCCGTTCAAAGCCGTGGTGTGGTGTGTGTGCCATGGGAGTGGCCCTGATACGGCCCTTGCCCCCATGAGGTTATCACTGCGGCGGCCAAGTGTCCGGCTTGGCCGGCTGACCCACGGCTCCGTAGCGCTCCACCTCACGGTAGTACTCGGCCATGAATTTGCGCACCGGCAGCCCGATCTCCTGCTCGTAGGCAGTGTCCCACATGATGTTGCGGCTGCTGTGCTTGTAGAAAGCCTTCCCCATCGGCTCGTTGAACAGGCTGACATCCATACCCGGCACCGGGGTGAAAAGGGAGATATCGATGATCATGCTGATGGAAGGTACATCGAGCAGTGGCGGAGCACCGTGCGTATCGATGGTCACGCGTTTGTCAACCAGGTCATCGCGTGTGAATTCGAAGGTGTAGAAAAAGCCGCGGTCCAGTTCCACTTCGAAACGACCGTTGCCTTTGGTGATCACCAAGTTGCTCAACTCGCCGTCCCGCAGCACGCGCACCTTCACTGCTTTCAGCGGCTCGCCGGACATCACCCCCGTGATCGTCCCGTTCACCGTCATGGTGTATGGGAGCACGCTTTCGCCCTGCGCCATCGTCACGGTGGCGCCAAAGAAGGCCAGTAAGATCGCGAAGGACCTTGTCCTGTTCATGTGTGCAAATTAGACGACCGGTGAACACCCTTGTTGCTTCCCACCACGATCTTTCCACCGCCTCATTCACATACCATGCCTGCACATCCGAGCGGGCCGGAAACCCTTGAACATGGTCCGATCACTGCGCGCCGGCGAGAATTTCCACATCGTTCTCTGGCTCCTCAAAGATGTATGCTGGGTGCAGGACTGGCGCATGGCCGGCACGATCATGATCGCACCCACTTTGGCCATGGCGATCTGGATCGCGTGGCGGTGCCGAAAGGACATGTGCGAAATGCTGCACAGTCTTGCCGTGGTATTCTGGATCGCTGCGAACGGGACTTGGATGCTCGGTGAGTTCTATTGCAATGACTGCACCCGACCGTTCGCGCTGGTCTTCTTCGTGCTGGGCTTGTTGAGCATTGCGCGGTGGTACCTATGGCCGCGTTCAAGCCGTGCCTCCGTTCCGCTCGGCGACGAATAGCACGGCACATGGCGCAATTGCCCTACTGGAGTGAGGCTTCGGATACATTCGCCAACGTCCGATGGCATTGCCTTAGGCATACACGGAAGCGCAGTTCAGTTGAGAATGGCAACACGCAGCCGCACCATCCTGCGCATCCAGCGCACGTTGCGCATTACGCTGGGATGGGTGCTCGTGGCTCTGCTGGCGGCTTTGTTCGAGAGCAATGTGCTGCAGCAGAACGGCTTGCCGAACGAGCTGGGAGTGCTCATGCGCGCGCATGTGCTGCGCGCGATCCTGCTGGGCATCGCGGGCGGCGGATTGTACATGTTCGTTCTGCGCCCACGCTTGCGCCGGCTCGCCTTCCTACCGGCGTTCGCGGTAATGGCCACACTTGTGCTGGCAACGATCACCTTGAGCAACGCTGTGGTGCCGCTCATCGCGGCCGGGAATTTCTCGCTCACGGGAATGTTGGCGCGCGTGTGCGACCTCACCTTCCTCGGCCACTTCCTCTTCTACGCCCTGTTGCTCGGTATCACCATGATCGGTGTGCGCCTTAGCGATCAATACGGTAGCGGTGGGCTGCCCATGCTGCTGGGCCGTTATAGCAAGCCGCGGCAGGAGCAGCGGATCTTCATGTTCTTCGATATGCGCAGCAGCACGCGTATTGCCGAAGAACTAGGGCATGAGCGGTACTTCAACCTGCTGAACGATGTGTACGCCGACATCACCGACCCTGTGATCGATACGCGCGGTGAGATCTACCAATACGTGGGCGATGAAGTGAGCGTGACGTGGCGGCTGCGCCGCGGTGTGAAGGACCAGCGTTGCCTGGAGTGCTTCTTCCGCATCCGCGAAAAGCTGCAACAGCGTGCTTCCCACTACATGGGCGCCTACGGGTTGGTGCCCGAGTTCAAGGCCGGTTTGCACTGCGGCGCCGTAACCGCTGGCGAGGTCGGGCTGGTGAAGAAGGAGCCCATCTTCAGCGGCGATGCCGTGAACACCGCAGCAAGGATCCAGAACAGTTGCAACCGCTTGGGGGTTGACATATTGGTGAGCAAAGACCTGCTCGACCTGTTGCGCCTGCCCGAAGAACGATTCACCCGCAAGCCAATGGGCGAGATCGCCTTGCGTGGGAAGAAGAACCCCGTAGGCCTATGGACGATCGATCGCACCGAGAAAGGAAAAACGGCCCTGACCGAGAGCGTTGCATCGGGTCAGTAGTGCTCGTAGGTGCGCCCCTGCCACCACACCTTCACGCTCCCACCATTGCTGCGCCAGAGCACCACATCGCGGTGCAGTTCGAAACTTTGGATGGCGGCTTCCTTGCTGAGCTGCGTGCGCTTGCCGGCCTGCCATCCGCGCACTGTGCGGTTCAGGTCCAAGTAAACCACGAAGCCGCCGAACACCTGCCACTTCTCCGGGACATAGCGTTCCAGAACTTCCAGCCGATCGCCGCGGAAGACCTTCAGCATGCCTTGCTCAACGAAGAGGAGAAGACTGTCCTGCACCCAGTACTGATCCGGTGCGAAGTCGGTCACATCGTACACCATGCCCTTGTTGTAACACTTCAACGCGCCGTTCACATCAACGAAACCCACCAGCCCATCGCCAGCCTGGAAATTGCGCGGAGCGAATTCGTGCACCGTGTTGTCCTGTCCGTGATCGAACACGTGGAAGGTCTGGTCATCACCGTTCACGTATGCCACGATATCGCTGCCAGCGCTTACCCGTGCGAAGTCCGAACTGCGGCATAACTCGAAGGTCTCGCCCCGATAAGTGAGGTAGATCGTCCGTCGGTCGTGATCATAGAAGAGCAGCGTATTGGGCCCTGCCAGCCACTGTGGATGATCGCTGTCGCTAAGCACGTCGGCAACCGTGATCACCTGCTTCTTCCAATACATGCCGAGGATGTGCTGGGCATCGTCGTGGAACGCGATCAAACTGTCCTGCACGTTGAAGTCGGTGCAGTTGTAAGCGATCGCTTTGGCACCGTTGGTACCGATCACCTTCAACGTGTTGCCGATGTAGAACGCCGCCATGCCATCGCTGGCAATGACGTTGGGGCGCGAACCGCGCTCGATCGTTTGCATGCGGCCCTCCTCGTACAACACCAGATCGCCCGCTTCAGTTAGGTACAAAAGACGGCCGCCGATGTTGCGCACCATGCTCGGCTTGCGCGAACTGAGTTCTTGGAACGTGCCGTTGTCGAAGGCATACAGCCGATCCAGCTGCGTAGTGAATGGTGCAAGCCCTTGGGCATATACCCCGGCAAATGCCAGGAGCAGGGGCAGGAGCAATACGATGATGCGGCGCATGGTGCGAAGGTCGTGGAAGCATGGTTCGGTCGTACGGTCGCAAATGGCTAAGGGTCGGCTGCACGTAGTACCGCCATACACCCACGCTGTCGGCAATTCCACGTTCCGGCCCGTGCAGGGTGTTTCAACAACCATAGACTTGCATTAAGACCAACACCCATGCGCTCCATTCGATTTCACATAGTTCTCGGCATCTTGCTGTCCAGAACCATGCAAGCGCAAGTCCCCCCTTCGGAAGAATGGCAGGCATGTTATGGCGGCAGCTCGGCCGAGGTGCCTTATGCCATGGTCCGAATGGCCGACGGCGATCTATGTGTAGCAGGCCAGACCAGCACTATGGGGACGAGTGGCGATGTGAGCGGAAATCATGGCATCTACGATGGCTGGGTGATCAAGCTGGATGACGTTGACGGCTCGCTGATCTGGCAACATTGCCTCGGAGGGTCGGTCGGGGAGAACATTTACGCTGCCGTGGCTACACCCGATGGTGGTGTGATCGTGGGAGGTGAATCGGGGTCTACCGATGACGATGTGTTGGGCTGTGCAGCTGGCACCAAGCATTGGTTGTTGAAACTGGATTCGGCCGGCGTGGTGCAGTGGCATTCCTGTGGAACTAATGGGCATACACCATGGGCCATCGCGCTCACATCCGATGGGGGCTGTATAACCACCGGCCGTACCTGGGGTGTTGCGGACCTTACCGTGGACAAGTTCGACTCTGCGGGCAACCTGCAATGGTCCGAGAGCTTTGGAGGTTCGGAAAGTGATATGGGAAAGGGAATCGTTCAGACCGCCGATCAGGGTTACTTGGTGTCAGGTTGGACCCTTTCCAATGATGGGGACGTGACCGGCAACCACGGAAGCACTGATTTCTGGCTGCTCAAGTTGGATAGTGTCGGTGTATTGCAATGGCAGCGCTGCTTGGGTGGTTCCGAGCACGAAGTGAACAACGGCCTTGTGCAGGCCTCAAACGGGAACCACCTGGTTTATGGATACACCGCCTCTAACGATGGCGACGTAAGCGGCTTGGTGGGGACACACAGCATGTGGGCCGCCATGGTGGATGTGATCGGGGACATTGTCTGGCAACAATGCCATGGCCCGGATACCGCAATTTCCCAGAGTTCCTCATGCGACCGCGTGATCGTGCAGCCCGACGGGTTCATCTGCGCGGTGTCAATGCTGGGGATCCCCGGAGTACCTTGGTTATTCAAGATGGACCTGACGGGCGCGATCCAATGGCAAAGCTTTTACGGCAATTATTCGTTAAACGTGACGGGGCTGTGCGCTACGAATGACGGCGGCCTTGCGTGGAGCTGTCAGGGAAGCCCATCTTACCCCGCGTGCACAGGACTTGGAAATAATGCGAACTTCCTGACCATGAAACTGGGCTGGCCTCATGAACCGCAAAGCAATAACAGCGCCCAGCCGGACGCGCCGGAAGTTACCATACATGTGGCCAATGGAATGCTCCATGTAAGCACTACCTCCTTACAGAATTGGAACACCATGGAGATCATTGACGCGAACGGCCGTATCGTCTTGCAGGACGCGTTCCTTTATGCAGGCCACAGCACAGGCATCGGGCATTTGGCCCATGGCGTGTACGTGGTACGGTTGGTGGGAAACACGGATGCACGGAGCCTGCGGTTCGCTCTTTATTGATGGTTTGCTGATCGCCGTTCATGGCGAAGGGCCCTTCCATCCTTCAGCGGATCTCGGGGCCCTTCGTGTATGGCCTGTGCATCTGTAAGCCGGGTTCTGTTCCGCCGTAAGGCGGACTCCGTCATTTATCTGGGACAGCGCTCGCGCGCTGCCTCTATCGACCTACCCGCCGGGAACGGACGAGCCGCCCGCTGCCCCACCTTGCGGTGGGACTTCCCGGCCTATTTGGTCTTTCAGCCCGTAGGGTTTGCCAAGCCGTTGTGTCGCCACAACGCTGGTGGGCTCTTACCCCGCCTTTTCACCCTTGCCGTCCCCTGCTTTCACAGGGGCTTGGGCGGTTTGCTTTTCTGCGGTACTGTCCGTAGTGCCACCGTTACCGGTAGCGCCCCTTCCCGTTAGGAAGTACGGTGCCCCTTGCTGTCCGGACTTTCCTCCCTGATCACTCAAGGCGACGGAGCGATGCACAGGATGTCAATGAACTCGTTCGACCTGCCAAAGATCGGCCATCACGTCAATGCCGCAGTATGGTCACTTCCGTTGCGCCGGACCCATAGCGCCGCGGATCGGCGTCCGCGAAGCGCACTCCTTCATAATACTGCAACGTCTTGCGCACTTCCTCCCTCAGGATCCCCTCACCAATGCCGTGTATCACGATCAACTTGCGCTTACCGTTACGTATCGCGCCTTCGAGCGACCGCTCGAAGTAGGCCAGTTGGTAACGCAGCTTTTCATCTTGGCTCAATACGTTCTCGTCATCCACGAGCTCATGCAGGTGAAGGTCCACTTCCGCCACGCTATTGTCTTCCTGTTTCGGTGCGGTTTTACCGGCGCGCAACGACGCACCCTTGCGTCGGAGCATCCGCTTCTCCTCCTCCAATTTGTCGTTCGCCGCGATCAACTGCGCTTGGTGATCGCTGACGGTATACTGGTTGCTCGCCGCCGGACGCTCCAAGCGCACCAAGGCTTTTAGCGGGTATTCCAATTCGAAACCATCGTTCGTACGCACCTTCGCACGGTTGTGGCTCAATAGATCCACAACAACACCGCCACCCGGTTCATCCAGGAAAATGAAGCGATCACCGGGACGGATCATATCTGACATGCACCAAATTTAGGCCCCTGGACCACCTCCCCTTGGAATGAACCAAATGCCACATCTCCTCCACTCCTGCTGCGTTGCAACAGCGCTCTGCGCCACTGTGGCCTTACACGCCCAAAACGTTGAGCCTGAGCCCCATGGCGGCAAGGCCGATCTGCAAGCCTTCATCGATGAGGAACTCGTATATCCGGCAAGCGCGTTGGCCGAAGGCGTTTCGGGGCCGGTGAACCTCATCTTCACGGTGAATGCCGACGGGCGCGTCAGCGCACTCCGGATCTGGCAGTCGCTGAATGCCGCATGCGATGGGGAAGCGATGCGCCTTGGACGACTGGTGCGCTGGCATCCAGCCACGTATGATGGGGAGGCGCGCGCTTCGGAGTACTACTTGCGGATCGAGTTCGATGCGAAGCGATATGCTCGCCTGGAGAAGAAGAGGACCCTTCCCAGATCCGTGATCCAGGACGCTGATACCAGTGGCATCCTCTACAAGGCTGCCGAACTCGACAGCCTGCCGCAGCCCATGGTCCTCGGCGGGCTGCGCGGGCTGCCCGCCTATCTGGGCCAGCACATGCGCTATCCAAAGGATGCCTTTGCGCGCAGCTTGGAGGGAACGGTACGCCTCGAGTTCACGGTTGAAGCAAGCGGTAACATCGGCAACATGCGGGCACTTCAAAGCGTGGGCGGCGGATGCACCGACGAAGCGCGCCGGCTGATCCGCAGCATGCGCTGGACACCCGGAATGAAGAACGGGAAACGTGTCCGCAGCGCGCAGGAGGTGAGCATCGTGTTCAAACTGGGCACCACGCAGCGCTGAGGTCATTGCCTCAATTTTCCGCACGATCACACTACGCATGGAGAAGCTGGGACCCTGGACCAAACTGAAAGAGCAGGAGGTGTACGCCTCGCCGTGGATCGCAGTGAGCAAGCATGATATCATCGACCCCGGTGGCATGGCCGGCACCTACAGCGTTGTGCATTTCCGCGCGCTGGCGGTCGGTATCGTCGCCTTGGACGACGATCTCAGCACATGGATCGTTGGACAGTACCGTTATCCCACGCGCACGTATGGCTGGGAGATCCCCGAAGGCGGCAGCCCCCGCGATGTGCCGCCATTGCAAGGTGCCATGCGCGAACTGCGGGAGGAAACCGGGATCGCTGCCGAGCGCTGGACTGAGATCCTGCGCATGGACCTCAGTAACAGCGCCAGCGATGAACACGCAATTCTGTATGTGGCGCGTGGCCTAACGTTCCATGCGCCGGAGCCCGATCACAACGAAGAACTCACCCTTCGGAAACTGCACTTCGATGAACTCTACGCAATGGTGCAACATGGCGAGATCCTCGACAGCTTGACCGTGGCCGCAGTGATGCGCGTGAAGCTCATGTTGCTGGATGGCTCGCTGCCGCGTTGATCGTTCAGAAATGGATCCCGTGCACGAGCACCCTTCCCTCACGGAACTCCAAGGCAGGTGCGGGCAGCTTGATGCTGTTGACAAGGAAAAGCAGGGTACGCACCACCGCGTAACGCGATCGGATCCTTGTCAGGTCGGCGTCCACGGAAATGAAGACCTGCGCGAAGCGCGGGCCATTCCCCCGTTGTTCCTCGATCGGGTTGCGTTCACCGCCCACCATGCCTTCGGCCCCATAACCGAGAGCCACGTTCAACCATTTCGGGAAACGCTCTCCCCCGACACCGAAAGCATGCAGGTTCCCACTCAGCCAGATGGTCTGGCCGTTGTAATCCTTGAGCAGGCGCTCCGCCGTACCGGACCCCAGCAATGATGGCCGCTGGGCGGCAAAGGGTGTCAGGTGCGCGGACAACTTCACCCCGACGCGCTGTTCCTTCCAACCCAACTGCTGACCGATGAAGAGGCCAGCCCCGACAGTGTTCGCTGCCATGTCCCACCAACTGAAGCCCCAGCCCGAACTGTGCCCGTCCAACACTTCAACACCCGTAAGGAACACCAGGCCCATGGAGCCACCTATCAATGCCGATCGCTTTCGTCCAACGCCGCTCCAGCGCAGCATCGCGTTGCCCCACCTGCCCCCATTGTACCCGCTCCACAGATGTCCCGCCTTATCCATGCCCATCCACTCTGGCCCATCGTTGAAGGAGTGGAAGGCCACCTGATCGTATTCCGCATACCACACATCGTTCAGCCCGTACCAGGTTCCACCCGTGATCCCAACGCTTGCACCGGAAACAAGGGCAACCCGCGGCCAGCGGACCACGCTTT
Organism: Flavobacteriales bacterium; assembly: GCA_039931265.1. Taxonomy (GTDB): domain Bacteria; phylum Bacteroidota; class Bacteroidia; order Flavobacteriales_F; family PHOS-HE28; genus PHOS-HE28. Next base: position 9,634 of record JBDTSG010000074.1, on the reverse strand, counting down.
CAGTGGTGTCCGGCTGGGCATGGGACCAAGCACAAAGCACAGTTGGAAACGCCCCCAAAGCAGCGCGGAAAGTCAAGCACATGCGGCCTGTGTTCCAAGGGATTTCATGGCAGTCGGCAACCCGGCCGAATGTAGGCCCGTCTTGGCGCTGGTAGATTGACCATGGGGCCGGTGCGACCGTACTTTCGGCCGCCTTTTATAGCCTATGCTCCATGGCTTGCGGATGAGGATACACTACACCCTGACCGTCCTTTCCGCAATTTGTCTGGGCAATGGCTTTGCAGCCGCGCAGGAGAAGGATCGAAGCGCGCAGCAGCCGGATACCGCCATCCAGAAGCTGAAGCTTGACGTTGATCAGCTGAACTTCCAGCCATCGGAGGCGGAGGACGTGCTGCTGGCTTCCAACCCCTACCGCAACCTCAATGCAACTGTGAGGGCCAGCGGTTTCGCGTTGGGCCCAACCGTTGGTCAAGCGGCTTGGGGCATCAATTTCACGTTGATGGGTCATGGCCGTAAAGGCAGCGGTCTGGAACGCTGGACGCCGCTTCATGCGGTGCGGCAGCCCGCGGAGGTGGAGTGGAATTCCCTTTCCGTTACAGCCCAGTACGTGCACGGTACCGAAGGTCTGCGCCAGAATTTCATCGTACACAGTTCGCCGGCCGGGAGCGGTCTCTTGCGAGTGGAGCAGCGCATAAGCACGGATCTGCAAATGGCCCTTGCAGGAGACGACCGGTTGGTCTTCTTCACTTCGTCAGGCGATACCCGCGTCACTTACGATGACCTGCATGTTTGGGACGCGAGCGGAGAGGCGCTCAACGCGAAATTCGAACTGAACGGTGACGTGCTTGCGATCCTGGTCGATGACAGTTCAGCGGCATACCCCATTACCATAGACCCTATCAGTACCACCCCCAACCGCTTGCTGGTAGGCCCACAATCAACACAGGAATTCGGGATCAGCGTAGCCACCGCTGGCGACCTGAACGGGGACGGGTACAGCGACGTGGTGATCGGAGCTTGGCAATCGTCCTTCGGACAGGCCACGGAAGGCGCTGCCTATGTGTACTACGGCACGGTGAACGGCATCGGTGCGGTGGCAAATGTTCAACTGGAAAGTGATCAGGTGAACGCGCAGTTCGGCTGCTCCGTCAGTACCGCTGGTGATGTGAACGGCGATGGATACAGCGACTTGATCGTTGGTGCGCGCACTTGGGAAAGCGCTGCGGCGGAGAACAATGAAGGCGGCGCGTTCGTGTACTATGGATCGGCCACTGGGATCACCACAGTTGCGAACGTCATCCTGCAACCGAACCACGTGAGCGACAATTTCGGCAGCAACGTGGCCTGCGCCGGCGACATCAATGACGATGGATACAGCGATGTGATCGTGGGCGCCTATCTGGCTGACTATGGCCAGACGCAAGAGGGTGTGATCTTCATCTATCTGGGCAGCGCTGCCGGCATCAACCCTGTTCCCGTGCACCGTCTGGAGAGGAATCAGTCTTTCTGGCACTTCGGGCGCAGCATTGCCGGATGCGGCGACGTGAACGGAGATGGATACAGCGATGTGATCATAGGCGCGCCGGATTCACCCAACGTGAACGCCGACGCGGGCCAAGCATTCGTTTATTGGGGCGGTGCTGCCGCATTGGGCGCGGGCTTGAATCCCGCACCCGACCAAATACTGCTTGGTAGTACACTGCTGGACGGATCCTTCGGTTGGAGCGTTACATGCGCGGGCGACCTCAATGGCGATGGATACAGCGACGCAGCCGTGGGGGCGTATTATGACAATGCCACTTTCCCCGCCCAAGAGGGCACGGTGTGGGTGTTCCATGGATCCGCCGCAGGGCTGAACACGGTTGCGGCCGTGGTACTCCAGAACAACATTGCCACTGGCTGGTTGGGGCGTGCTATCAGCACGGCCGGCGACATGAACGGCGATGGCTACGCCGACCTCCTGGTGGGTGCTCCGCTGAGCGAGATCGGGCAAGCCGATGAAGGCCTCGCCTACCTCTATTTCGGCAGTCCGACGGGTATTGGAACAACAGCCAACATGACCTTCCAATTGGACAATGCAGGCGCCAATCTTGGTGAAAGTGTCTACACCGCTGGTGATGTGAACGGCGATGGCTACAGCGACATGATACTCGGTGCGCGCATCTACGGTACGAGCGGTGCTGCAGCCATCTACCATGGTGGCCCTTACGCCGTAAACCCGGTAGCAAGCGGCACACGCGCCAGTGGCGCCGTGAACGCCGAATTGGGCTGGAGTGTAGCACAGGCAGGCGATGTGAACGGGGATGGTTATGCCGATGCGTTGGTCGGCTCCCCGCTGGCTGACAATGGTCAGGTCGGCGAAGGAGTCGTATACGTGCACATGGGTTCGGCCACTGGTTTGAACATGGTACCGGCGCTCACGCTTGAAGCCAATATCGCCAACGCACAGTTCGGGTTCAGCGTTGGCACTGCGGGTGATGTGAACGGTGATGGTTACGCCGATGTGATCGTTGGTGCCCCACTGAGCGGTGGTATGGGCCGTGCGTACGTCTTCATGGGAAGTCCCGGTGGATTGAGCGCTGTTCCAGCCTACACCTACACGGGTGCTGCGGCATCGCGGCTCGGATACAGCGTGGCTACGGCCGGGGACATCAATGCGGATGGGTACAGCGAAGTGTTGATCGGTGCACCGGATGTTGCCCAAGCCTTTTTGTACATGGGCTGGTCATCCGGACTGCCGTTAGCACCAAGTGTCACCCTGAGCCAAGGCCCGGTTGGCGAACTCTTCGGCAATTGCGTCAATACAGCGGGCGATGTGAACGGTGATGGTTATTCGGACATCATCGTTTGCGCGCGGAGCTATTCCAATGGCCAACCAAATGAGGGTGCGGTGTTCGTCTACCACGGTTCGCAACCAGGCTTGGTGGTACCCTATGCGATCATGCTGGAGCCGAACCAAGCCTTGGCGAATTTCGGGGTGAGCGCCAGCCCGGCCGGCGATGTGAACGGCGATGGCTACTTCGACGTGGTGGTGGGTGCCGACCTGTGGGAAAGTGGCCAGGCCGACGAAGGCGCGGCGTTCGTTTACTACGGAACGGCAGGCGGATTGAACGGAGCAGGAACCACGATTTTCCAGCGCAATACTCCGAACGCCCGCGTTGGCAAGGCTGTGAGCGAGGGTGGCGACATCAATGGTGATGGTTACGCCGACATCGTGGTGGGCGCGCCAACGTTCGAGAACGGAGCGCAAACAGATGAGGGTCTCGTTTTTGTTGTTCGGGGTTCGGCTGCTGGCCTTGCTGTGGCCAGTTTCGATCAGTTGGAGGTGAACGGAACGGGTTACCAACTCGGCTATTCGGTTGCAGGTGGTGGCGATGTGGACGGCGATGGCTACAGCGACGTCATCGTTGGTGCACCGTTCGCGAATCCTGCTTTCCCTTCCGAAGGCTCTTGCTACTGGTTCCGGGGCAATTTGGCGCGCAGCATCGGGCGCCAAAGCCGTCAATACTTGAGTGATCTGGTGAGCCCGCTTTCCGTGAACAGCGAGGACTACGTCAATCCCACCTTCTTCGGTATCGGGCACCGTACGCGCAGTTGGATCCAACGCACCAACGCCCGCTTGCGCTGGGAGGTGGTGTTCGAGGGGCAGCCCTTCACCGGCAACCCGATCACGAACAGTTTGGGTAGCACCGGTAGCGGCGCGGCGTGGACGGACATCGGTGTCACGTCGCCGGAGATCAAGGAGCTCATCTTCAAGCCGGCCGGCCACATCCGCTACAAATGGCGGGTCCGCGTGGAGTTCGCGCTGGACAAGCTCATCGACGGGCAGCGTTTCAGCCGCTGGTTCTATGGATACGCCAATGGTTGGGGCGACATCGGCATTTTGCCGATCGAACTTGTCTCTTTCACCGGTGCTGCCCAAGGTGATGTGAACGCAACGGAGTGGATCACCGCTTCCGAAGTGAACAGTGCCTACTTCGAAGTACAACGCAGCACGGATGGGACTTTCTATTCCGCTCTGGGCTCAGTCCAAGCAGCGGGAAACAGTCAAATAACGCAGCTATACACCTTCAACGACCCACAACCTCCGACCGGTCTTGCATACTACCGGTTGCGCATGGTGGACCAGGACGGCAGCGAGGAATTCTCCGATGTGATCACCATCCTCAGAACGAGCGGCGCATTGCAACTGTTCCCGAACCCTGCCGCGACCATGATCACGCTTATCCTCTCGGCGGGCCCGGTGGGCGGTTCCGTTCGGGTTACGGATGCAACGGGTCGCGTGATCCTTTCCGCAAAGATCTTGGACGGTTCCTCAACCGCCGAACTGCGACTCGATGGATTACCGAGCGGCTACTATACCGCCTGCCTTGTGGACGGCTCGGGCAGCATCGTTGACCGCGCCCCTTTCCTGAAACAGTAGTCAGGCACCAATGGCCTGCTTGCAGGCGGCGAGGATTTTCCTAGCGTTCTCCAGACTGTCGCTTTCAGCATAGGTGCATAGCACCGGCTCGGTGCCACTTGCGCGGATCATCAACCATTGATCGTTGTCGAAGTGGTACTTCCATCCATCGATGGTTTCGAGCCGGCGCACTTCAAGATCGCCGAACCGCTTGTACTGATCCTCGGTGCAGGCCTTCAGCACTTTTTGCTTGAGGGCTTCGCTGATGTGGAGATCGCTGCGGTCGTAGCTGAACGGCCCAACGATGGCGTACACCTCCTGAATAAGTTCCTCCAAGGTTTTGCCGCTCTTGGCCATGTACTCCCAAATGGTAAGGCCCATCCAAATACCATCGCGCTCGGGGATGTGGCCCTTGATCGCGATGCCACCGCTTTCCTCCCCACCGAGCAACACATCGTCGGTGATCATGATCCCGCAGATCCACTTGAACCCGATCTTGACCACTTCGTACTCCAAGCCATAGTGCTTGCACATCTTCTCCACTTTCGGTGTGGTGCTTACGGCCACCACCACCTTGCCGGTGAACTTTTTGTACTTCACCAAATAGTGGATCAACAGCAGGATGATATGGTGGCTGTCCACGAATTCGCCCTTGCCATTGTACAGGCCAATGCGATCGGCATCCCCATCCGTGGCCAAGCCGCAATGGATACCGGTCTTCTTGATCAGTTCGCTGAACTCGATGAGGTTCTTGTGGATCGGTTCAGGCGCTTGTCCTTTGAACGATGGATCATTCACGCAATGCAGCAACGTGGCTTCCGGCAGGATGCGTGGGATGACGTTCTGCCCGGCGCCGTACATGGCATCGTAGCCCAACTTCAACCCGCTTTTGCGGATCGCTTCCAGATCGAAGTTCTTCTCCACGTGCTTCACGTACATCGTTTCCAGATCAACGATGCTGACGAGACCATCGGCCTGCGCCTTTTTCAGGTCGATCCCCGCGAGGTCCATGCCATGCGCCGCCGGAATAATGTCCTCGATCTCCTGAACATGTTCCGGGATGAGCGGACCACCGTAATGCCCTTTCAGTTTGTAGCCATTGTAGCTCGGTGGGTTGTGGCTGGCGGTGAGGATCACGCCAAGGCTGGCCTTCAACTGCGCAGCACCCAATGACACCATCGGTGTGCTGACGAAACCTTTGGCCAAGTGCACCTTGATGCCATTGCTGACGAAGACCTTCGTGCATGTGTCGGCGAACAACTCACCTGCGAAGCGGCAATCGTGGCCTACCACGATGCTCGGGTTTTCCGGGAAGTGCTGTTTCACCCATTGTGCGACGGCCACGCTAACGCGCGCCACGTTCTCAACGGTAAAATCATCGGCGATGATGGCACGCCAGCCGTCGGTTCCGAATTTGATCTTGGTCATTGTGGTATGCTGATCGTTGTGCGCGGTTGGCGCGCGAAAATAGAATCGGTCTCAACGCGGTCTTCAGTGCAATGGTTCGGCGCTAGCGGTAGATCCCACGTTCGTTCAAGGCACGGTGGTAGCGCCTTGCGTTCACCATGTGCTGCTCGTAGGTCTTGGCGAAATTGCTGCGGCCATCCAGCGTTTCGCTAGCGCAGAAGTAGAGGTAATCGTGCGCTGCGGCGTTCAGCACGGCGTCCAGATAGTACTTCTCCGGCAGGTTGATCGGACCCGGCGGCAGGCCGGTGTGCAAGTAAGTGTTGTAGGGTGAATCGATCCGCTTGTCGATGTTGAGCACGCGGCTTACGGTATCCAAGCCAAGCGCGTGCTTCAATGTGGGATCGGCTTGCAACGGCATGCCGATACGCAACCGGTTCAGGTATACACGAGCAATGCCGGGTGCATCGCCCCGATACCCGGTTTCGGCCTGGACGATGCTCGCCAGAACGCTCACTTCGGTTTGATCGAGCTTCAGCGCCGTTGCCTTCCTTTTGCGCTCATCGGTCCAATAGTTCTTGTACTCGCGTGCCATGCGCGCCACGAACCCGCTGGGCGTTTCGGTCCACCACATCTCGTACGTGTCCGGTATGAACATGCCGATGAACCCTTCTTGTCCGAACCCATACTGCTGAGCCACCGCCGGATCCAGGAGCACATTAAGCATGGCCACGGAGTCGCACTCCAGATACGCCGCGACCTTCCCAGCAAGTTCCGGCAACCGTCGGATGGTGTTGAACGTGATGCGAACGGGATCCTGTTCACCGCTCCGCAACTTGTTGATGAGGTCGTTGAGGCTCGTGCCACTGGTCACCACGTACCGGCCGGGCTTCACCCGGTTGCTGAACTTCTTACGATCCGCCAACATGCGGAAAGCCCTTTCGTCGGTGATCATACCATTGACAACAAGGCTGTCCACCACCTGCTCCAAACCTGCGCCGGTCGGGATCAACAGAACCTTGATCGGTTCGCTGAAAGTCGGACCCGGGCCGAATGCCTTCATCCAGAACTTCCAACCGAAGACGCCCCCCACCACCAGCAAAACCAGCAGCACCAACAGGAAGATCTTCCAACGCTTCATGGCCGCATGCTCACCTCGCCATTGAACACACAACGCACTGGACCGATCAATGAGATATCCGTGAAACCCTCGCCTTGGGGTTCGGCCTCCACCCGAAGTTCACCTCCGCGCGTAAGCACAGCGCACGCTCCGGTGACAAGCCCTCGGGCCATTGCGCTCAGGGCCCCGGCGGTAACACCCGTTCCGCAGCTCAAGGTCTCGGCCTCCACACCGCGTTCGTAAGTGCGCATCTCCAAACGATCGTTATGCCACCGCAGGAAATTCACGTTCACTCCTTCCACTTTGAAACGCTCGCTGTAGCGCAGACGGTGAGCGCCTGAAACAATATCGACCTCCTCGGGTGCAGCCACCCAGCACAGCAAATGCGGCGACCCGGTATGGATGAGATCGGTAGCCGTGTCCACATGTTCAACGCGTTCAACGGTCCGCATGCCGATGGAAACGGTCCCGCTTTGCCAGGCTGCTCCGTGCACGCCGTCGATCGCGCTGAACCGCGCCGCTGCTTTGCTTCCGATCAACGCGCTACGGAACGCGAAGGCGCAACGGCTGCCATTGCCACAGAAACTCCGGCTGCCGTCCGGATTGAAGAACTCCATGTGATAGTCGGTGCCTTCCGTTTCCGCTTCTTGCAGAAGGATCAAACCATCGCTGCCAATGCCGAAATGACGATCGCACAGGCGCTGCACCAACAGGATGTCACGAGCCGGGAATACGCCCTCACGATCATCCACGAGAATGAAGTCGTTGCCCGTACCCTCCCATTTGCTGAACACCAGCTTTCGCTCATCCATTGCGACAAATATCGCCGTTGGGCGGCGCGGACACCCACCGGCACCGTAAAGCCACGTCCCGGATGGATCACACATCTTAACAGCGGAACGCGGTCGTACCACCTGACACGATCGTTGTTTTGATCGGCGTCGGCACAACACTTGACAGGCCGATCCAACATCAACATGAACAAAATGAAACGTGCGATCGGATACTTCGCAATGGCATTTGGCGGTGGCCTTTTTGCCTTGTGGATCCACGGTCAATTCGCCGCGGCTCCCATCTCTTCCACATCGAACCTTCCCACGCAAGCCGTGCGTTACGTGAACCTTCCCGGACCGGGAGGTACCGCCACCATGGCCGTCGATTTCACCGAGGCAGCGGAGCGGACCGTGAACGCCGTGGTGCATGTGACCACGGAAACGATGGTCAGCCAGGAGGACCCCTTCCAACAGTTTTATTGGGGTTATCGAGCGCCACAACAACAGCGCCCCCAGCAAGGCGCTGGCAGCGGTGTGATCATCAGTGACGATGGTTACATCGTTACCAACAACCACGTTGTGGAAGGAGCGGACAAGATCCAGGTCCATCTGAACGACAAGCGCATGCTCGATGCCCGTGTCATCGGCCGCGACCCCAGCACCGACATCGCCCTACTGAAGGTGGATGCGAGCGATCTCCCATTCATGCCATACGGCAACAGCGATGATGTGAAAGTGGGCGAATGGGTGCTTGCCGTGGGGAACCCCTTCAATCTTACCAGCACGGTTACGGCAGGCATCGTCAGCGCGAAGGCGCGCAGCATCAACATACTGCGCGGTGATGAAAGCAGGGAGATCTTCCCGATCGAGAGCTTCATACAAACCGATGCGGCCGTTAACCCCGGCAACAGCGGTGGTGCGTTGGTGAACGCGGCCGGTGAGTTGATCGGCATCAACACGGCCATCGCCAGCCAAACGGGCAGCTATGCCGGTTACAGTTTCGCGGTGCCTGTGAACATCGCCAAGAAGGTGACCGGGGACCTCTTGGAGTTCGGCAGTGTGCAACGGGCGTACATCGGCGTGAGCATCATGGACATGGACCAGACGTTGGCCAAGGAAGTGGGTATGGACCGGATCCGTGGCGTTTATGTGCGGGGGCTTACCGCCGATGGCGCTGCAGCGGCAAGCGGTATTCGCGAAGGCGATGTGATCCTCAAAGTCGGCAATTTGAACGTCGACAATGTGCCCGCACTGCAAGAACAAGTCGGGAAGTTCCGGCCCGGCAACAACGTGGCGGTGACGCTATGGCGGGATGGTACCGAACGTACACTGGACCTTGAACTCCGCGGGCGCGATGGCTCAACGACCTTGACCACCATGAAAACCCCGGCAGCCAGCACTCTATTGGGTGCCGAACTGAAAGCCGCCACTGTGGAAGAACTCAGGGCACTCAAACTAACCAACGGTGTGAAGGTGACCGCCATCAACGGGGGGCGGTTCCGCAGTAGCGGTATCAAGGAGGGGTTCATCATCACGAGCATAGATCAACAGACGGTGACCAGGCCGGAGGACATTGCGCGCGTGCTCGACAATAAAAGGGGTGGAGTGCTGATCGAAGGTGTTTACCCGAACGGCGTGAAAGCCTACTACGGACTAGGCGTTTAAGCCCACCGGCACGCCGTGAGAGCGGCCCCCTTCCGTCGGTGGCTTGTCCCCTATCGGAAGGGGGCCGTACATTCGGCGCCCGAATCACCGCAAGGTGACTTGGTGTTGCCTTAACCAACCCTTAAAGACCCCGCCGCCCGTGACAACAAGGATGCGCCAGCTGAAGATCACCAAATCGATCACCAACCGCGAGAGCCAGTCGCTGGACAAGTACTTGCAGGAGATCGGTAAGGAAGGCCTGATCAACGCCGAAATGGAGGTTGAACTGGC
>JBDTSG010000073.1:0-2600 GCA_039931265.1 Flavobacteriales bacterium | reverse complement strand
GTGATGTCCACTACCTGCACCATTCCGGTCAGCAGCTCATCACTGGCGATCATCAACACATCGTCGGCCGGGTTCGGCCATGCGCGCAATCCATCACTCCCATCCTCCTGCACGCCGAGACCGGTCTCCACGTAAAACGTCGCTGCGTTGGTGATCACCGGTGTGTTGTAATCGAAGTAGATGTTGGCGACGTTGTCCACCGCATCGCCCACGATGAGCGACGACGAAGGCACGAAACTGAACTTGGCGAAGCCGTGGCTGCCGGGTTCGTTGGCGTTACTGTCGGGCAGGTTGATGTTGTCGAACAACACATGCAGCACACCGTTGTGGATGTACCACGTGCACGCATGGCTGCCCGCCGTGAAGTTCATCGTGGCCCATTGGAGATCGCTGCTCAAGGTGTCGGTGATCAACACGCGCTCAGCGGGGAACGTGCCGGTGTTCTGGAAGCGCACCGTGTAATTGATGCGCGTGCCACCTGCTACATCGGCCAACGTCAAGTAGTCGGGCTCAACATGCTTGTCGTTCGGATCGAAGCTGCCCACCACCACATCGTTCAGCACATAGGTGTTGTCGGGCGGCGTTTGATCCAACTGGCTCGGCGTGGCCGTTGCTTGCTGCACAACCGGTGATCCAAGTATCAATGCAGGTGGCGCGTACAGGCTTACCCACACGGCCCAACTTCCGCCGGGTACGATCACACCCGTTGTCCAATCCAACACGTTGCCGTTCACCACGGCCGGTATGCTGCTGCTGTTGTAGGTGAGCGCTGGATCGAAGGTGAGTTGTACGGTTGCCGTCGTCGGCTCCGTGCCCACGTTGTTCACATGAACCCATACACTGGTGTTGAAACCGGGGCGCACGTTGGTGCCAGCGATCGTGGTCACCAGATCGTACATGCCGGGGATCAGCGTGAAGCCGATGTGGTTCAGGCTGTCCACCTGCCCGATGCCAGTGAAGGTCACGGCGTAAGGCGTGGTGGTAACCGGCTCATACAGGCCGGGTACACCCGTTACGGTGAACGAACCGCTGTCGGCGGGCATCACATAATTGCCGTTGATATCGCTTGCCGTGAGCAGATCGCCGGGTTGCGCGATCACCACGGCGCCGGGGCGCGTGCCTTCCCACGCATCGAACACGCCATCCGCATTGCCATCTTGGAACGTCGTACCGGTGATCAGGGGATCCACCAACGGGCAGGGACTATTGCCGATGGTGCACACCACCGCAGGTATGCCGACGGTGGGGAGATAGAGGTCCGGAGGAATGTTCGGAAGGCAGGTGATGGCGCTGCCGGCAAGCCAACACGATTGCAGGGATTGCGGCAATGGTGGCAAGCAGGTGAGCGAAGTGCAATCGCGGAGGTAGAGGTACTCCAAGGTGGATGGTAGGGGCGGCACGCTGGTGATGGGGTTGTCGTCGAGCCAGATGCCTTCCATCTGCTCCCCCCACGGACCCAGTGTGGTGAGGCCACAGTTCACGGCGCTGATGGTCCGGGTGAAGAAGGTGAAAGCAGGCAACGCACTCAATGGGTTGTTGTCCAAGTAGAGCGTTTGCATGAAGACGGGCAGTGCAGGTATGGAGGTAAGCTGGTTGTCTTGCACACTTAGCGAGGACAGGAAATTGGGCAATGCAGGCAGTGAGATCAGCCCATTGCCGCTCGCTGCCAGCGTTTGCAGGCCTGTGGGAAGAGTGGGCAACACATTCAAGCCTACGTTGTTCGCGGAGAGCGTGACCAAACCCGAAGGCACATTGAACCAACTGGTCAAAGGGTTCCCACTGATGTAAAGGAACTGGACGTTTGGCATGGATGGCAATTGCGCGATGTTGGAATTCACCAAGCGCAGGTTCGTCACTGAGGGCGAGATGTTCAGCACTTGGCCGCCCAGATCATCATCATCGAACCACAGGCGAGTGCCGTTGAAGGCCGGCACGGAACCCATGTCGCAGTTGCGGCACCAGAACAGATCCATCGACGCGGGCAACGGGAGCACGGGGCCGCTCATGCTGCTGTAAGCCACGTCGGTCAACCACAATTCGCCGATGTTCAGCGGATGTCCTGGCCAGATGATCGCCACGTTGTTCACCGTTCCATCCTGCATCCGAACTTGGGGCATCTTGAGGTGCTGGATGCCCTCCAGATCCACGGTGCTTCCAAAGGGGGCCATGTCGAAATCGATAACCACTTGCGAGGGCGGCTGCGCGTTCCATGCTGCCGTGTCGCAATTGCCGTTCACGTCCACGCTGTTGGGCTTGGCATTGTTCAGCCACGTGCGCAACGTGAGGTCAGGAATGAACACTGTCTGGGCTTCCGCTGATGTGCGCACCGTGAACAGGCCAATGGAAAGGATCAGAACGCGAGGGTACCGGTGCATCATGGTTGGGACTTGTTAGCGCAAGGTAGACGGGCGCCCCCCGAAAGGGTGGCCGATACCCGCGACCTGTCAACAACAACGCCCAACGGACAATGCACGACCGACGATCACATGTGCGAGCGACGGGTCGCCCTTACTTGGATGCGGCCGCCGCCGCATCCTCGAACGTCGGCGTGTCGTTGTGGTGCCACTGGCCTTTCACCACGCCTTCCTTCAACAGCATGA
>JBDTSG010000072.1:0-4545 GCA_039931265.1 Flavobacteriales bacterium | reverse complement strand
CCATTGGCGCAGCAGGCGAAAGCAGCTTGAGCGATCCGTTGCACGCCATGGCGGCCGCTTAACAGCCTGTACTGCCCTTGCCCCGGGTCACGACGCAAGTCGCGATGCCGGGGTTGGGGCATTGGGAAGCGAACCCTGCGGATCATGAAGCACTCAGCCAGGAAGCAACAGAAGGCTTACGAGCGTGAATACTTGGAATGGTACAAAGGCAAACCTGCGCAGCCATTCCAACCCATGCCGTTCGCTCAGGCCGCACGCGCGCAATGGACAGACCGGCCCGAACTGGTGAACGCCTTGGCCAAGCGCACTCGGCAATGGCCCCAAAGCGAGCAGTACACATACTTGCACGATCCCACATTGGAGCACCGCGAAGGCCGGAAATGGAGGCACGCCACTTCCATGCACCTGACCACTTCGGAGCACGGCGATCTGCTTGTGGATGTCAGCGTTCACATTTCGGTTACCAAGCGCTACATGATCCGTGGTATTGAATTCCTGGATGGTGTGTTCGGCCGCCCTGCGCGCCAAGCAAAAGGCTTCGTGATCGCAACGCCCGCCGGACCTGTGCAGGAATTACCACCACAACACGGGCATATGCGTGTAGTTTTCGCGAAGTAGCAACGCTCACATAGGCGTCGTATGGCGCGAAAGCCCAGCCCCGATGCATCGGGACTGGCTTCGTTATGGAGGTATCGCTACCCCGGCGGCCCCGTCCGTACATCCAATCCCCACGTGAGCTTGGTGCGCAGCGTGTGCAGGAAGTCCTGATCGGGCAGGCGCACGAGGCGGGCGGTATGCGGCGCTTTGTTGATGGCGATGGGCGCAGCGCCGGAGCAGGGAACGCTGCGGCTGTCCATGTTCACCAGGAACTTGTCCTCGCGCGCGTCAACGATCAGGGTGATGCGGCTGCGATCCGGCAACACATATGGGCGCACATTGAGGTTGTGCGGCGCGATGGGCGTGATGACGATGCTGTCGCACGCGGGATCCAAAACAGGCCCACCGCAACTGAGGCTGTAGGCCGTGCTGCCCGTTGGTGTTGCCACGATAAGACCGTCGGCCCAATACGTATTGAGGTAACGTCCGTCGACATATGCGTGCACGGTGAGCATGGTGCTGCTGTCGCGCTTGTGTACGCTCACCTCGTTGAGGGCAACGGTGTTGGTGCCCAGTGCGTGATCGCCGTCAACGCGCAGTTGCGTGCGCTCCTCCAAAGTGAAGCGCCGCTGCGACACCGCTTCGAGGGCTTTGTCCAGCGCTTCAACCGGGATGCTGCTGAGGAAACCGAGCCGCCCCAAGTTGATACCGAGCACGGGCGTGCCGCTCGTACCCGAGAGTGCCACACTGTCGAGGAAAGTCCCATCGCCGCCGAGGCTCAACAGCATTTCCGCACCGGGTGCAAGTGCCGGACTGGTGTGCGTTACCGCACCGGAGAACCCATGGCCGGTGAGCCATTTGCTCAAATCGGGTTGTAGCACGGGTTGCAGGCCCGCGTTGCGCATGCGCGCCAGCAGTTGGTGGACAACAGGCGCTGTCGCCGCTGTCATCTCCCTGCCGTTCACCGCCACGATCATTCCTTAAAAGGGTTGGGTGAAATGTAAGTAGAGGCCGTCCTCGCCGATGGAATTGAGGCTGTATTCCAAGCGCAACACCTGGTCGTAGCTGGTCACCAGATCCAAGCCCATGCCCATGCCACTGAGCCAATCGTTGTCGAGGAAGTTCACCTCGGAGTAGCGCTCATCCCAAACATGACCGGCATCCACGAAAGCATGCAGGTACAGCGCGAAGTTGAACGTGCGGAACTCTTCAATCGGCATGAATTCCACGCGGCGCACCAATGGCTTCACCAAGGTGTACACCACGTTGGTACGCCCCAACACCCAGTGCTGGCCGTCGACCACGTAGTACTCGAAGCCGCGCACGGCATTGCTGCTGTAGCCCAAACCCTCCTGCACGAAGTAGGGTACCGGCGAGCCTAGGGTCACCTTGCCGCGCACGCTGCCGTTGAGGGTGAAGCGCTTGCGCACGGGCACCCATTTGTTGACGCTCCCGAAAATAGTGGTGGTACCGGGTGCCTGATCATCGAGCAGGCCAAGTCCGTGGCGTTGCACTTTCAGATCCGCGTAGTGGCCACGGCTCGGGAAGACACGCACATCGCGACGGTCCCACGAAACGCCGTAAGCCAAGGAAAGAAAGCGCGTGTGCGTGGTGCTGTCGTTGAAGTAATCGGGCGCCAGAAAGGCTACGCTATCCACAACATCGGCCTGAGTGAAACCGATGCGGACGTAGTGCCGCACATCGTGTACGGGACGGTACGTGAGCTCGGCATCGGCATGGGTTTCCTCCAGCGCATTGCCGCGCACCGGTGAGTGGAAAATGCGCACGTTTTCGCGCGTGCCGATGGTGATCTCCTTCTGCTCGAACCAACCGCCACCGATGCTCATGCCCCAACGCTGCCGCTTGTCGAACCACGGCACGCGGTACCGCAAACCGAACTGCCGGGCATAACCGAACTGCAACTGCAGGTAGATCGTTTCGTTGCGGCCGCGGAAGTTGTACTTGTTCAGGTAGAGGCCGTAGTTCAATCGTTCCGGATCGCGCGTGCGCCACCATGTGTTGAAGTTGGGATCGGAGAGCTCGAGGATCGGGCTGGGCCAGAGGTACCAACGCTCGTTCACCGTTATCTCCACGATCGCTTCCGTCGGGCTCACCCATAGCGGCAACACAGCCACCGTGTTGAACAGCCCCAGGTTCTGGAGGTTCTGGCGGCTGCGTTCCAACTGCACGTACAGGTCGGTGACCGTGAGGGTGTCATCCGGATGCACCGTGAGCTCGCGCAGCATGATGTGCTCCTTAGTGGTCTTGTTGCCGCTCACAACGGTGCCCATGATGTGCACCGGCAATACCATGCGCGATGTGTCGATCTGCGCAAGCGCGCACAGTGGAGCGAGAAGAAGGAAGGCGGCGAACGATCGGCAGTGCATGCGTCTTCGTCCCGATGCGTTGGGAGCCGTGCGGCTTGTCAGCCGTTAATGAAGCGCATCAGCTCGTCATAGCGTCCGCGCAGATCATCGTGGAAGCGCGAACCCTGGTAGGTGCTCTTCACGAAATACTCGTAGCGTTCGAAGCTCTGCAGCACATCGCTGATGTCCTCGCGGTTGATCTTCAACGTTACCTCGGTACGCGCGCTGTTGGGCACGGTGTGGGTGTACACGCTGAGGATCTTGGCATCGTTGCCTTCCACGATGCGTGCGATCTCGTGCAGGCTGTAGTCGGCAGCGGTCATCTCCAGCACGATCACACTGCCGGGCTGGTTGATGTTGGCCACTTCCGCCAGTCGGCGCAGCGCTTCGTGCTCGCCCACCGTGCCCAGGAAATTGCCGGTCTCGTCCAAAACGGGCACCACGGTGAGGTTCTGCTCGGTAAGCACTTTCATCACATCGTAGATGTGCTGCCCGCCGCGCACGAAGGCATGCGTAAAGCGATCGCGCACGGTGCCGAGCTCGGCGGCTGCATCGCCCTTGTCCACCAATGCGCTGTCCTGCACCACGCCCACGAGGCGGCGGTTCTCCACCACGGGCAAATGGCTCACCTTGAACTCCTCCATCCAATCAAGCGCGCGGCCGATGGTGTCACTGGTGCGCAGGGGTGGGATATCGTCGGTGATGAGGTCGATGGCATGCATGTGCGGAGCAGTGGTACGTTGCGCTTCTACTTTTGTGCGCCCTGTCGCACCGGGGCCAAGGTAGAAGCGGAACCGTGACCCGTCTCAGCGTCAATATCAACAAGCTCGCCACGTTGCGCAACGCACGCGGCGGCAACAACCCCGATGTGGTGCAATGGGCCCAGAACATCGAGCGCATGGGCGCGCAGGGCATCACGGTGCATCCGCGGCCGGACGAGCGCCACATCCGCCGCAGCGACGTGCATGCATTGCAGGAGGTGGTAACCACCGAGTTCAACATCGAAGGCTATCCCGCTGAAGACTTCATTGCGCTCGTGTTGAAGGTGAAGCCCCACCAAGTGACGCTGGTGCCGGACCCCCCGGGAGCGCTCACCAGCAACGCCGGCTGGGATGCGAGGACACGCGGCGCGTTCTTGAAGACCGTTGTGACGCGCTTCAAGGATGCGGGCATCCGCACCAGCCTGTTCATGGGCACCGATGCCGAGCAGATCGCCGCTGCGCAAGAGACCGGCACCGACCGTATCGAACTCTACACTGAACCCTACGCCGAGCTCTTCCACAAGCATCGGGAGAACGCCGTGCTGCCGTTCGCCATCGCCGCCAGGTATGCAACCTCGCTCGGCATGGGCATCAACGCGGGCCACGATCTCGATCTGCACAACCTCCGCCATTTCCATTTGAACGTTCCGGGCCTGCAGGAAGTATCCATCGGCCACGCCCTGGTATGCGATGCGCTCCGCTTCGGCATGGAGAACACAGTGGGGCTGTACCTACGGGAATTGCGATGAGTGAATTCAAGCCACGGGCTTCGGGCCACGGGTCTCGGGCCGATCAGCTCGCGGCCCGTGGCCCGTGGCCCG
>JBDTSG010000071.1:0-20307 GCA_039931265.1 Flavobacteriales bacterium | reverse complement strand
ACGTTGCCGTTGATGTTCGGGTAATCGCCGTATTGGCTGGTGCGCACCAGCCAGATGGTCTGTGCATCGGTGCCGCTCACCGCTATGTCGTACGGCACCCAATCGTTCCCGCCGAGCTGCGTGCTCGTCGGCGTGATGTTCGTCCAGTTGGCACCACCGTCCACACTGCGCCAAACCTTCTTCGTGTCCCACCAGTCCAGGTAGGTGCAGGCATAGATCGTGTTCGGATCATTGAACGCCACTTCGATGCTCGTGACGTATTCACTGAACTCATGCACTTGCACGAACGATGCACCATTGTCGTCGGTGCGCCACAGGGATGTTCCGTTGCCGAGGTAAGCGGTGTTCACCAAGTTGGGGTGCCAGACCAGTTCGCTGCTGTGCCCCGTGATGTAGTCGGCGTTGGGTTCCTTGTCCCATCCGGCGTTGCCGTTGTTCACCGTGCGATCACCGCTCAGCACCTTGTATCCATAATCGCTCAACGCACGGCGATCGTATTGCGGGTGTACGAAACCCCGCACGCCGTCACCACCATCGGTGCTCACCCAACCGTTTATGTACGTGTTGTTGTCCTTCAGCAACGTGCCGTTGTGGTAGGTGCCCCCGAGCATCACTTGGCTGCCTGTCCAACCGCCTTGGCCGAAGCCCCAGAAGTCGGTGCCTGCTATGCCGAACATGCGCCGGTTGAAGGTGGCACCGCCATCGCTGCTGTAGAAAATGCCTCCGTCGTTCGCCAGCCATATCTCGCTGCCGTAGTAGCGCATGTCGTGTATGTCGGCATGCACATAGTCCACCTTGTTGCTGTGGCTCCATTTCGCCGGGCAGGTGAAGTTGGCACCGCCATCGGTGCTCACCCAGCGTTGCACGCCGCACACGTTCACCTTGTTGGCATTGGCCGGATCAACGGCGAACGCGAGATCATAGTAGTACTGCCCGCCATCATCCTGCCCACCATCGTCCCAACCCATCAGGTTGAAGTTGGTGGCCGAAGGCACACCGCCCGGCCCGGTGCCGCAGCATTGGAATGTCCACGTGGCCCCCTGGTCGGTGCTTTTGTAAACGCCATAGAGCCCGCTACCGCCATCGGCGGCACCGGTGCATAAGGCGTACACCGTATTGGGTGCGGCCGCGGTCACCGCGATCTCGGTGCGCTCCTGCTCGTCCGGCGCAACGGGCAACGGCCAGTTGGTACCGATCTGTATGAACGTAACGCCGTTGTTCGTGCTGCGCCAGAACTCGGTGCGGTTGCTGATCTGTTTTACCGCGTACACCGTGTTCGGATCGCCGGGCTTCAATTCCAATTCCTGCCAGTTGCCCGTCTGCACCTGCGTGAAGCCGGTACCGCCATTGGTGCTGCGCCACAAACCTTGGTTGCTCACCACGTACAACTGCTGGTTGTTCGTGGGGTGCATCACGATGTCGCGGATGGTATGATCGAGCCCTTGGAAAGTCGCATCGCCGATCGCGTTCCACGAGGCGCCCCCATCGGTGGTCTTGAAGAGGTCGCCCTCGCCGCCGAAGTAGGCGGTGTTCTGCACCGTATGATCCAACTCGATGCTGAGCACCTGGCCCACCAGCATGTTCTTGGTAACGTTCGTCCAGTTGAGGCCCTTATCGGTGCTCTTCCAAACACCGCTGTTCGCGGTGCCCGCGTAAATGAGGTTGGTGTTCACGGCGCTCTGTTCCACGGTGTACACATGCGCCGCGCCGCATGCGTAGCTCTTCGCCACCGCGCCATGGTCCCAATCGAACGGACCGATACAGCTCCAATTGGCGGTGCGCTGCTGCAGCAATGCTTCCGTGGCATCGAGGTAATCGCGCTTGGTCTGTCCGTACGCAGCAAGCTGTGCGGCATCCTTCGGCACCAGGTCGTGGCCCAGCTGGCGCTTCCACCGTTTGAAGTATTGCGTGTGGCTGTTCTTCACGAAGGGATGCGCACTGTAGTACGCGGTGAACGCCGCCTGCACCGCGCCGGGGTCGGCGTTGGGGCCGTACATCATTTGCACCCACTGCGGAAGCGCTGATGCATTCGCATCGTAGCGGTTCTGCTCCAATTGTGCAGTTGCAACGGAAGCGAACAAGAGGACGAAAAGCGTTGGAACAATGCGCATGGGTGGACAGGTTGCCGCGAAAGTGACCCGGAAGAATGTGTACAAGCAACCACGATGCACCCGTTGCCGGGGAATGCCGGGACTTGTCCGGCAACGCGCGGTGTGTATGACCGTCTTGCTCTCGTAGCACCATCTTCGCCGCCCCCATGAGGCATCTTCTTCTTTCCGTCTGCGCTGTGTTCGCATCCGCTGGGCTGTGGGCGCAATCCACCTTCATCCGTACGTACCAGTGGACGATGCCCATGGTGATCAACGGTGGCGACGTTACTCCTGATGGTGGCTTCGTGCTCTGCGGGTACGCGCCGCTACCGAACGATAGCATCGGCGTGGTGTTGCGCATGGACCCGCAAGGGAACGTGGGCTGGATGAAGGCATTCTCCGGTGGCGACTTGATAAGCTCCGGGGGCGATGTCTATGAGTCGTTCACGAGTACGGCTTTCCTGGACATCGTTGCCCATGCGGATGGCGGGTTCAGCCTTTCCGGTGTCAAAGACGATAATTACTACTACAGTATCGCCCCCTTGTTCCTTGGGCTTGATAGTGCGGGCGAACCCACATGGGGGTGGGCCCACCAAGCGGCAGCCACAACTTCCACACATTTCCCTGCCATCGAACCCAATGCCTCCGGTGATCTGCTCATGGTGGGTAGTTACTGGACCATCAATGGCGCCTTCGGCTTCGCTGCCCGGTTCGATGTGGATTCGCCTTCCGTGAACAACCTTACCATGCAGGATGTTGTCGGGCCGGGTGGGGCTTTGCTGGACGGTATCGGCACAACACTGGATGGTGGTGTGGTCAGCATGGGAGGTAGCAATGGCACCGTGGAATACTTGGTACGCTATGACAGCTTGATGAACCTCTTGTGGCAGATCCCTTTCGAAACAACGTTGCCGTTCTATCCTGTGGCAAGCACCCAAGGGCCGGACAGCAGCATTTACGGCGTGCTCAGGAGTTCGGGTGGAACGTTCGCGTTGGTGAAGGCAACTTCCGGTGGAAGTCTGCTCTGGGCGAAGGAGGTGGACCCAGGACATGTGGCCGTGCCCACCGCGATCTGTGTGCGCGAAGACGGTACGGTGGTGGTGGGTGGTAATGGTGCGTATGCGGCCCCGTTGGACAGCAACCATGTTTTCATCGCGGAGTTCTCACCCGATGGCGACTTCGAGAGCGGGTGGTGGTACCAAGCGGACCTGTCGGATTTCCTCCGTGTAAAAACCATGCGGCTGCTGGACGATGGTGGTACCTACCTGGCCGGTACCGCTGGCTACGACAGGGCCATGCTCATTCGGGCCGATAGCACCGGGTACGCGTCGGGCTGTGCACAGATCCCACTCGTGGCGTCCGTTACCAGCACAACGTGGTTGAGCGCGCCAAGTCTGCAGGTCATTGTGCCTACCCAGATCTCCGGTTACCGCGCCGAGCATGTGGTCAACAGCAGCTACTTGCTGGCAACATCGTTGTGTGGGGGCCAGCAGACGGTTTACACCGCGCGTGGTGCACTGTACCACGATAGCAACAGCGATGGTTTCTTCGGTACCGACGAAACGGGTCTGGCGTGGCAACCGGTGAACGTGGCCCCGAGCATTGGCTGGCTCTTCACCCTTGCCGATGGCACCTATTCTTTCCTGAGCAACAGCGACGGCACGTACGCGATCATGCCGCCCTCTCCCGCTCCCTGGTGGGCGCTCAGTTCAGACTCTGCGGAATACCACCCGACGTTCACCACAGCGGACACTCTTTTCGAGGACTTGGACTTCGGGTATGCTGCACTAATGGACACTACCATTCTTGTCCTTGCGCAGAACGGCGGATATGCCGCATGCGCATCACCCTATTCCCAAGTCGTTCACCTCAGCAACATGGGCACCACTACACCGCAGGGGGTGGTGTCGTTCGAATTGGACACTGCTATCACCATTCTCGGGATCGTGCCACCGATCGATTCGTTGGTGGGGACCACACTGTACTGGCATTTCGATAGCCTGGCCTGTTCGCACCAATGGCATGCCCAGATCCTCCTCGACTTGGCGCAGAGCTGGAATACGGGGACCGTGGTCCACGGCGAAGCACTTGTGTGGGCGGATGATGGCTTTGGTACCCTCGCCCAAGTGGGGCAGCTGACCGCGAACAGACTAGTAGGCTGCGCATTCGATCCCAACAACAAAGTGGTGCTTGAGGAAGAGTTGATCCCGGCCGATCAGCAGTGGCTCACCTACACCATCAACTTCCAGAACACCGGAACCGACACGGCCCACACCGTAGTGTTGGAGGACCAGCTGAGCCAGTACCTGCAATGGAACACGCTGCAGTTCCTCGGCAGCACGCACAACCTCTCCGCGCTTTCCATCAACACCAGCGGCAAGGCCACCTTCACCTTCAACAACATCATGCTGCCCGATAGCGGCGCTGACGAGCCTGCCAGCCACGGATCGCTCTCGTACCGTGTGTCGCCGCAGCCCGGTCTCGTGCACGGCACTTGGATAGAGAACAACGCGGGCATCTTCTTCGATCTGAACACCGCCGTGGTGACCAACACCGTGCGCAACATGCTGGTGGATTGTGCCACCGCCACGCATTGGCCCATCTGGACCACCAACTTCAACAACGGCATCTTCGCGGGCACCAGCATCTTCGATACGCTTACCTACAATTACCAGTGGTACTTGGACGGCCTGGCCATACCCGGGGCGGTGGGGACTTTCCAAGGTGGGAGCGAAGCCTACGTGGCTGCCACGGCTAGCGGCACCTACACCATTGAACTCACCGACGAGTTCGGTTGCGTTTCGCTCTCCGATCCATTCCCCTTCATCATCACTGCGGTGGGAGCCGTTATTGGGCCGCATATCACCGTTCTCCCAAATCCCTTCACCACTGCCACCAGGATCCTGTGCAACGAAGTGTTGGATGCCAACACGCGCATCGATCTCGTTGACGTGCACGGCCGCTCGGTGCGCACAATACAAGGCAACGGCACCCGCGAAGTGCTGATCGAACGCGGCGACTTGCGCAGCGGGTTGTACACCGTGCGGGTGATGGAAGATGCAGGCATGCGGGCTGCGGTGCGGATCGTGGTGGAGTAGCACCAACTGGTGTTGGTCCTACTTGTCCGGCAACGCGCAGCACGTTCCATCGTCTTCGCATCGCCCTACCGACCTTCAGCCCTTCTTCATGCGGATCTTCTCCACTCTTTGTTGCGCCGCACTTGCATTGTGCGCGCATGCACAAGCTCCCTTCGCGCGGTCTTATCTGCTCTCGCGCCCCACCCACATCAATGGCAGTACACTGACCCCCGACGGCGGACTTCTCCTATGCGGCTATGCGTCGGATGGCGCCGACAGCTTGCGCATGGGGCGCGGCTTCCTGATGCGCACCGATGCCAGTGGCGATCTGCTTTGGGTGCGGGAACATGATGGCGGCTTCATACCGGAAGAATTCTGGACGGAACCGTTCACGAACATCGCTTACAACGACATCCATCTCAACCCCGACAGCACCTATCTGCTCGTTGGTGTGGCGTTCGAGTCCTTCATGGCGGCCGGTGAATTCCTGGCCATGGGCATCGATGCGTTCGGGGACACCCTCTGGACGACGGTCCCGTCAGGAATGACCCCAACGGACACGTATGACAACATAGCACCAGCGAACAGTGGGCAAGCTTTCGTTTCCGGTTACAGTAGCACGGGTATCAACGAGTATGTACACCTCGAAAAGTTCGACGTGCAAACCGGCCACCGGAGCATCGAATCACGGCTGTCGCTCAACAACTTCGGCGGTGCCACCAGCCTGCGCGCTGCACTCGGTTCAGGGTGCGTTTCGGCCGGATGGACCAGTGACCCTGGCGTGGAGCTTTGGGTGCGACTATCGGACAACGACCTGAACACGGTATGGCAAACCACCTTCGGCTTGGCATTGCTGGGCAATGCCAAGAGCATCGTTGCTGAGCAGGCGCCGGGTGGGGATGTCTGGGGCGCTGTCGCGCACTCGCACTACAACTTGCCCACCAAGCCGCTCGAGTTGGTGCATTTCAGTGCCGGTGGTGCGATCATCAGCAGCACCACATACGCGCTGCCGGGCACTCCAGTACCCGTTGATATGCGCATCAAGCCCAACGGCAAACTGCTGGTGGCAGGCACCGGGTATTTGGATACGTACTTGGATACGAGCTACGCTTTCCTGATGCAGATCGACCCAGACGGCACCGTTGATTGGGCCTGGCGCTACGATGGCGAACCGGGCGATAGCGTGAAGGTGGTGTCGATGGAACTACTTCCCGGCAGCGGTGATGTGTACCTGATCGGATCGGCGCGCACAGGACGGCCGCTGGTGATCCGCACGGACAGCTTGGGCATGGTCGGCGCATGCACACAACAGAGCATCAGCGCGATATCCGCTTCCTCAACATGGAACACAGGGACGCTCTTGGCCCAGCCATGGCTAGGTGTGCCCACCGCCTTCACCGAAACCTTCGTGCCCCTCGACTCCACGTTGTACAGCATCGTACTTGAGCAGTGCGGTGCCTACCAGCAGCTGTACCGTGCAACGGGAAACGTGTACTACGATGTTGACGGCAACGGCGGACTTGATCCCGGCGAGGTGGGCCTTGCGTGGTACCCCATCAGCATTGCCCCGGCCACGGGCTTGGCGTATACCAACTCCAGCGGAGACTACGAATTGATCACCGACATCGCCGACACCTATACCATCACGCCTTCACTCCCCCAGCAATGGTGGGCGATCACCTCCGACTCGGCCACGTATCATCCTGCGTTCACACCAGCGGATACGCTCTTCACGGACCTCGACTTCGGCTACGATCCCGCACTCGACACCACTATTCTGGAAGGGTCCTTGGGCGGCTGGGTGAGCTGCAACTTCCCGTTCTACCAGCAACTGAGGGTGCGCAACCTCGGCACCACCACCCCGCAAGGCATCGCAGCATACACCTACGACACTTCGATGCAATTGTTGAATACCATCCCCCCGTTCGACTCCCTCGTGGGCCAAACCATCTATTGGCACTTCGACAGCCTGTGGTTCGGTAGTCTGGCGGAGTTCGACATGGAGTTCCAACTCATCCCATTCACTTGGGCCGATGGTGATACCCTGACCACCGAACTGACCGTGCATGCCGACGATGGTCTGGGCAACCTGTCCGTTGCGGACCAGGAACAGGTCAACCGGGTGATCACCTGTTCGTTCGATCCCAACAACAAGGCGGTCGCACAACCCGCGTTCATTCCCGTAGACCAAGTCTGGATCGAGTACACGGTGAACTTCCAGAACACCGGAACGGACACCGCCTACTCGGTAGTGATCGAAGACCAGTTGAGCCCGCATTTGCAATGGGGCACGCTCCAATACCTCGGCTCCTCGCACAACCTGACGGCGCTGAACATCGGCGCCTTGGGCAAAGCGGAGTTCAGCTTCAACAACATCCTGCTCCCGGACAGCAACGTGAACGAGCCAGCGAGCCACGGCTTCGTTACCTACCGTGTCACTCCGCAACCAGCACTGCCGCATCTGTCTTCCATCGAGAACAACGCCGGCATCTTCTTCGACCTGAATGCTCCCGTGATCACGAATACCGTCAACAACCGCGTCGTCAATTGTTCAGCGCCAGGCTGGGCGGCAGGCATCGTCTCCTTTGCGGCAGATGAGCTTTGGGTGGGCGCGATACCTTACAACGACACCATGTCCTACAGTATACAGTGGTTCCTGAACGGTGCGCCGCTATCCGGCGCCATCGGGGTGGTGTACACTTCGCCCGTGAGCGGCACCTATACCGCAAGCATGACCGATGAATTCGGTTGTGCGCAGGTGAGCGCGCCGTTCGAGGTGATCAATGTGGCCGTGGCGGAAGCGGATGAAGCACAGCTCCGTGCTTTCCCCGACCCCTTCAACGATGCCACGGTCTTGCTGAGCCGCACAGTATTGGATGCGGACGCCACCATACTGGTCATCGACCTGCATGGCCGTGTGGTGCGCACAATGCACGGCAGCGGCACACACGAGCTGCTGATCGAACGCGGCGACTTGCGCAGCGGGTTGTACACCGTGCGCGTATTGGATGATGCGGGCAAGCGCGCTGCAGTGCGGATCGTGGTGGAGTAGCACGCGCTACTTTGCGCACATGCCTTCCCTACTGACCGATCCGCGCTTCGTCATCACCAAGCAGGATAGCATCACCATCAACAAGTTCCCCACGCGGCTTCCTGACAAACCGAAGAAGGATGCCTTGAAGGAGAAGGTGGCGGAGGAACGGGAGAAGATCATAAAGCTGCAGGAGCAACTGTACACCGATGGCCGGCATTCGCTCCTGCTGCTGTTCCAAGGCATGGATGCCAGCGGCAAGGACAGCTGCGCCAAACATGTGCTCAGTGGTGTTAACCCCGTTGGCGTGCGCACCTGGAGTTTCAAAGCGCCGAGCGAGGAGGAACTGGCGCACGACTTCCTATGGCGACATGCCTGCGCCTTGCCCGTGCGCGGCACCATCGGCGTACACAACCGCAGCCACTACGAGGAGGTGCTGGTGGTGCGCGTGCATCCGGAATACCTCATGGGCCGGAAGATCCCCGGCATCGGTAGCGTGAAGGATGTGGATGCGTCGTTCTGGAAGCAGCGCTTCGAGAGTATCCGCAACTTCGAGGAGCACCTGGCCGCGCAGGGCATCGTGATCATGAAGTTCCACCTGCGCATGGGCCGCGAGGCACAGAAGGAGCGCTTGATGGAACGCCTCGACGATCCGTTGAAGAACTGGAAGTTCAGCGTGGACGACATACACGAACGCGCCCGGTGGGATGACTACATGAAGGCTTATGAGGAAGCGATCGGCGCCACCGCCGCACCGCACGCTCCGTGGTACCTGGTGCCCGCTGATGAGCAATGGGAAACGCGCGCCACAGTGGCACAATTGGTGCGCGAGCGGCTCGAAGCGATGGACCTGCAACCACCACAACTGAGCGATAAGGCGAAGGCGGGGTTGGTGGAAGCGCGGAAGTTGTTGGCGGCGGAGCAGTAGCGGTGTCGCAGTTAAGCAGTGTAGCAGTTAAGTGGTGTAGCGGTCGAACGGTGTGACAATGGAACGGACCGGATCGATTCATCCAGCTTTTACATTGTGCCCATGCACCCCACCAAACGTTGGCGCCTGAAACCCGCCGCCGATCAACGCGCGGTGGATGCGCTACTGCATGATCGTTGTCCGTTGGTGGTGGCGAAGCTGTTGGCGCAACGCGGCATCAGTACACCTGATCAGGCCAGCGCTTTCTTCCGTCCGGGGCACGGGCAATTGCACGATCCGTTCCTCATGAAGGATATGCAGGCCGCGGTGGAACGCATCGAACGCGCGCTCGGCGATGGTGAGCGGATCATGGTGTACGGCGACTACGATGTGGACGGCACCACGGCCGTTGCACTGGCGTACAGTTTCCTGAAGCGGTTCACCAGCGATCTGCAGTTCTACATCCCCGATCGCTATGCCGAGGGCTATGGCATTTCCTTCAAGGGCATCGACCGCGCCGAGGACGACGGTGTAACGCTTATCATCGCCCTGGACTGCGGCATCAAATCCATCGACAAGGTGGAATACGCCGCGAAGAAGGGCATCGACTTCATCATCTGCGACCACCACATGCCCGGCGATGAACTGCCGGACGCCGTTGCGGTGCTCGACCCCAAACGCCCTGATTGCGACTACCCGTGCAAGGAGCTGAGCGGCTGCGGCATCGGCTTCAAATTGATGCAGGCCCTCGCGCTGCGCAACGAACTACCGTGGACGGAACTGGAACCGTTGCTCGATCTGGTTGCAGTTAGTACGGCTTGCGACATCGTGCCCATCGTGGGCGAGAACCGCGTGCTGGCCCACCTCGGCTTGCAGCGCATCAACACCGCACCGCGCGCGGGTTTCAAGGCCATGCTGAAAATGGCGAACGTGAAACGCGCCCTCACCATCACCGATCTCGTCTTCCTCGTCGGTCCGCGCATCAACGCCGCCGGACGTGTGGAACACGGCGCCATGGCGGTGGAATTATTGCTCGCGCACGATGAACAACATGCGGAACAAAGCGGCCTGCGCATCGACAAGAACAACGCGCACCGCCAGGGCTTGGACAAGGACATCACGCGCCAAGTGATGGAGCGCATTGCGCAACAGGAGGATGTGGATGAACGCTGGAGCACGGTGCTCTTCGACAAGTCGTGGCACAAAGGCGTGATCGGGATCGTGGCCAGCCGCGTGATCGAGCACTACTACCGCCCAACGATCATCCTTACCGAAAGCAATGGCAAAGCCGCAGGCAGCGCGCGCAGTGTGAAGGACTTCGATCTGTACGAGGCCATCGGCGCATGCAGCGATCTCTTGGAACAGTACGGCGGACACATGTATGCCGCCGGCCTCACGATGCCCTTGGAGAACATCGGAAAATTCTGCGAGCGCTTCGAGCAGGTGGTGCGCGAACGCATGCTGCCTGAGCAACGCATCCCCATCGAGGAGGTGGACATGGAACTGGACCTTGCGCAGGTGGAGATGAAGTTGATGAACACGTTGAACCACATGGGTCCCTTCGGCCCGGGCAACATGAAGCCGGTGTTCCTGACACGCGGCGTGGTGGACAGCGGTGCTGCGCGCGTGGTGGGCGAAGCGCACCTGAAGATGTCGTTGATGGATCCGCGCGATCCCAGCAAACGTTTCGAAGCGATCGCCTTCCGCCAAGCGCACCACGATGAACTGGTACACAGCGGAGAGCCGTTCAGCGTGCTCTATACCATTGAAGAGAACGAGTGGCAGGGCCGCACCACGCTACAACTGAACGTGAAAGACATCAAGCCCGGTGCGGAAGGCGTGCTGATCAGCGAGAGCATCGGCGCACAAGCGATCGCCCGCTGATGATCCGCAGAGCGTTGCTGCTGCTTGTGACGTTCGGCGCGTTGGCATCGGTAAGCGCGCAGGGCGGTGAGCGCACCACCACCATCAAACGGAAAGGACCGGCCGGTTTCAAGGAACGGTTCGAGGTGCTTCGCAGCGACACCTCCATACGTCATGGCGACTACGAACGCTCGTTGGACGGTGCTGTGATCGAAAAAGGGCGGTACGCCAAGGGTATTCGCACCGGCGAATGGTTGTTCAGCGATACGCAGGGCCAAGTGATCGCTCACGGCACCATGATCGGCGGAACGAAGACCGGTGTGTGGCACTACTCAACACCCTTGGGCGAACCGGTGCAAACCGTGGATCATACCGCTGACAGTCTTCTGTGGTTCGATCCGGAAGCCGAACGCCGCGCCGGTTTCGAGGCTCCGGCCGCTTGGCCGGATACCGCCATGCAACGGCGCCCGATCTTCAAGGGAGGCATGGGCTACATGAACCTGCTGCTGATGCACAACACGCGCTACCCGACAGACCAACTGGATCGCGATGTGGAAGGCCGGGTGATGGTGAAATTCATCGTGGACAAGCAAGGCAACACCACCAGCATTTCCTGCGTGGAACAGGACAAACCGGGTTTCTGTGCGGAGGCGGAACGGGCCGTGGCCGCATTGGGCAACAACTGGATCCCTGGCCAACAGTCGGGCGGACCGGTGCCGGTGAAATTCCAGTTGCCGGTCCATTTCAAGATCAGGTGAGAACACGGCGTGTGGCCAAGACAAGCTGTTCCTCGCTATCCACAAGGGTCACCGTAAAAGGTGTCCGGCGATACTTGCGGCCGCCCGGCGCAAAAGCCCACATTTGCCTTCCGCAAAACGATGGCACAGCCGCGCACCGCCCTACCGCTCCTCTTTCTCAGCGCGCTCTCGAGCACGTCGTCCGAGGCGCAGAACCCTACGTGGAGCGAGGATGTGGCGTGCATCGTTTACAGCCACTGCACCAGCTGCCACAACCCCGGTGGCATCGGTCACTTCAGCATGCTCACGTACGCTGATGCCTACGCCCATCGCACCGATATAAAGCCAGCCACCACCTACCGGTTCATGCCGCCATGGCCGCCCGATGAGGACGAGACCCCTTTGGCGCATGAACGGGTGCTGACGCAGCACGAGATCGATGTGATCGCCGATTGGGTGGACTGCGGCGCACCGGAAGGCAACCAAGCTTTCGCGCCCGACCCGCCCGTGTACACGAACAACTGGGAGCTTGATGACCCCGACTTGTCTGGGCGAATGGAAGAATACGTGCTGCCAGCCACCAGCAGCGATTATTACCGCTGTTTCATACTGCCCATCGATATCACTGCCGAAACATGGGTGGATGCGTTGGAAGTTGTACCGGGCAATCACGAGATCGTGCACCATGTGCAAGTGTTCCGCGATACCACGGGTCAGGGACAGATCCTCGACCAGAACGATCCCGGCATCGGTTGGGAGGGCTTCGGTGGTCCGGGTATCTCCGGTGCACGGCTCATCGGTGGATGGGTGCCCGGAGCGGGCGCCTATTACGCGCCCGAAGGTTTCGGCATCCGGCTGCCCGCCGGCAGCGATATCATCATCCAAGTGCATTATCCGTCGGGCAGCTCTTTCGAACTGGACAGCACACGTGTGAACCTGCGCGTGACCTCGGCCACCGGCACGCGCGAACTGCTCAACTACTACGTGCTCAACCATGTACAGAACATGGTGAACGGACCGATCGCCGTTCCTCCGGATCAGGTTGTGGAATACCACGAAGAGTTCACGCTCGATGACGATATCTCGCTCTTCTCCATAGGGCCCCACGCCCACTTGGTATGCACCGCCATGAGCGCCTACGCCGTGCGGCCCGGGAACGACACCCTGCGGCTCATCGACATCCCGAAATGGAATTTCATGTGGCAGGGATTCTACCAGTTCCGCCAACCGGTGTTCCTGCCTGCGGGCACGGTGCTGCACGGGTTCGGGACGTACGATAACACAACGGACAATCCGCTCAACCCGCACGACCCTCCGGAATGGATCTACCAAGGCGAATCGACGAACGAGGAGATGATGCTCTTCAGCATGAGCCTCGCCTACCACGAATCAGGCGATGAGGATATAGTCATCGATACCGCCGCGCATTGGCCGCACATCTCCGGTTGCGAAGACGGACTGATCACCGGCGTGGAACACGTCCGTGACGCCCGCGCGCACGTCTGGCCCGTGCCTGCCCGTGACGAACTCTTCTTGGGCGTGGACGGAGGTGGCGAGTTCATCCTGCACGACATGTCGGGACGCTTGGTGCGCAATTCCACGCTGAAACCCGGCGATCGTTCGGTACCCGTGGGCGATCTCGCTCGCGGCGTTTATGCCTGCACCCTGCTCGGTGCGGGAGGACGCCCCGTGCATCACCAGCGAGTGATCCTGGAATGAAACCTTGAGCCGACCGGCTGGTCGAAAGGCCGCGCGCTACTTTCGGGGCGCTGTCAGCTTCTTCATTGAACGTTCATCCCTTGCGCATGCGTCACCTTGTTCTCATCCCAGCTCTGTTCCTGCTCACCGCTGTCCGGGCGCAAACGCCCACTTGGGCGGATGACGTTTCGTGCATCGTTTACAGCCACTGCACCACGTGCCACCATGAAGGTGGCGCAGGGCACTTCAGCCTGATGACCTATGCCGATGCGTACACCAAGCGCGGCGACATGCAACAGCTCACCACGGCGCGCATCATGCCACCGTGGCCGCCGAACGAGCAGTACAGCGCGCTTGCCCACGAGCGCGTGCTCACGCAGGACGAGATCGACATCGTTTCCGATTGGGTGAACGGCAACGCACCCGAGGGTGTTCCGGGCAATGCACCCGCGCCACCGGAGTACTTGAACGAAGTGGTGATCGACCAGCCGGATGTTTCGGTGATCATGGACGACTTCGTGATCCCTGCGAGCACCACCGACCTGTACCGCTGCTTCGTGATGCCGAGCAACACCAGCATCGACGAGTTCATCACCGGCATGGAGGTGATCCCGGGCAACACCGAAGTGGTGCACCACGTGCTGGTATACCAGGACACCACCGGTTTAGCGCAACAGCTCGACGATGCGGATCCAGCACCGGGCTACACGAACTTCGGAGGCATCGGAGTGGATGATGCGAAACTCATCGGCATTTGGGTACCGGGTTCGGCGCCGTACTTCACGCCGCCGGGGTTCGGCATCAACCTGTTCGCCGGCGCGGATATCGTGATACAAGTGCACTACCCCGCTGGCAGCGACTTCCAGCTGGACAGCACCCGGGTGAACATGCAGCTCACCGCCTCATCGTTACGGGGCCTCTCCATCGATCCGTTGCTGGAGCATTTCTTCACCATGACCGATGGACCCTTGATCATTCCTCCCGACCAGATCAAAACCTTCCACAACGAATTCACGGTGCCGCTACAGGGCATCATCACGGCCATCGGCCCGCACGCGCATAAAGTGTGCACGAGCATGAAGGCCTTCGCAACGCTGCCCAACAACGACACCATCCCGCTCATCGACATCCCCAACTGGGATTTCGAATGGCAGGGGCTGTACGAATTCCGCAAGCCGATCTTCCTGCCGTTGAACAGCGTGCTGCACGGCGAAGCGACCTACAACAACACCATCACCAACCCGAACAACCCACAGGACACGGCCACGCAGTATGTGTTCCTCGGCGAATCGACGAGCGATGAGATGATGCTCTTCTATTTCGCGTGGGCCTTCGGTTTTCCGTTCGACACGCTGACGGTGATCGACAATAGCACCCACGCCGACCACCACCTCAACTGCACCACCGACTTCAACATCGGCCTAACGGAGAACCTGCCCAACGCGGATGTGGATGTGTGGCCCACGCTCGTCACCGACCGCATCAATGTGCAAGCCACCAAGGGCCGCGAACTGCGGTTGCTGGATGCGGGCGGGCGAACCGCGAAGAGCCTGCGCTACGCCGGTGGCCTTACCGCTCTGGGCGTGGAAGGCCTTGCGCGTGGCACTTACATCTGCGAGGTGCTCGATGCGCTTGGACAAGTCTTGGAACGGACCACCGTGGTGCTGCGATGATCGAACCACCGGGCGACGAGCACTACATGCGCCATGCGCTGCGCGAGGCAGAGCAGGCCTTCTCAGTGGATGAAGTGCCGATCGGTGCCGTGATCGTTTGCCGCGACCGGATCATCGCACGGGGCCACAACCTGGTGGAACGCCTGAACGATGTTACCGCGCATGCGGAAATGCAGTCGATCACGGCGGCCGCCGAGTTCATCGGTGGGAAGTACTTGGTCGATTGCACGCTGTACGTTACCGTGGAGCCATGCGTCATGTGCGCGGGAGCGCTCAACTGGAGCCACATCAGCCGTATCGTGTTCGGAGCGTTCGATGAGAAGGGCGGTTACCGTCGCATCGGCAGCACGCTGTTGCATCCGAAAACACAGGTTACCGGCGGCGTCTTGGAAGCCGAGTGCGCCGACCTGATGAAAGCGTTCTTCAAGAAGAAGCGTTCGCTGTAGACCGACGGTCGAGGTACAGACCCGTCCGCTGAACCACCCCTTACATTTGTCCCCCAAGCCAGTGGCCGCGTGCCCGCCTTCATTTCCACATTCCACACATCTCTACATTCTCTTTCAATCATGTACCCAGCAGAACTGACCGAACCCATGGCCGCCGATCTTACCAGCGCCGGCTTTGAGGAATTGAAATCCCCCGACCAAGTGGACAAGGCCTTGGCCACCCCCGGCACCGTGCTGTGCGTGGTGAACAGCGTTTGCGGCTGCGCCGCAGGTGCTGCACGCCCCGGAGTAAAGGCTTCGTTGAAGGCCAGCAAGCACCCCGCGAAACTCGTTACCGTTTTCGCCGGTGTTGATACCGATGCGGTGAACCAAGCCCGCATGCACTTCCTGCCCTACCCGCCGAGCAGCCCGGCCATCGCCCTCTTCAAGGATGGCAAGCTGGTTCACTTCGTGGAACGCCATCACATTGAAGGCCGCAGCGCGCAGATGATCTCCGAACATTTGGAAATGGCCTACGCGGAATACTGCTGAACCCGTCTGTACACCAACGTCGCGAACACCCGCCAAATGGCGGGTGTTCGCGTTAGCGGCCTTCATCCGTCCAGCGCGGATCCGCGTATGTCAAACCGCGGAACGTCTTTATGACGACGGTATCGCAGCACGACTCCGTCCCAGCTTCGCACCACAGAACAACCACCCATGCGCCGCTTCTCCCTGCTCAGCACCCTGCTTCCGTTCGCGCTCAGCGCCCAAACCTTGGTCGGGACTTCCCCCGCGAACCGCACCGTGCTGATGGAAGAGTTCACCGCCGTGAACTGCGGCTATTGCCCCGCTGGGCATGTGATCGCGGCCGATCTGGAAAACACGCACGGCACCGACTTGGTCGTGGTGGGCATAAACGCTGGCGGCCTCGCCATGCCAGGCGGTGGTCAACCCGATCTGCGTACCGCCGAAGGCACAGCGCTCTGGAATTTCTACTTCTTGAATTCCCAGCCAAAGGCCGTAGTGGGCCGCACCACCTACAACGGCTTCACAACACTGACGCCTGCCAACTGGGGCGTGGCCGTTGATTCCGTCCTGCAACAAACCTCGCCGGTGAATCTTGGGTTCGCCAGCGCCTTCAACCAAGGCACACGGTTGCTCACCGTTGATGTGGAACTGTACTATACCGCCAATAGCCCCGGTGGGAACGACCACATCACCGTGCTGTTGAAGGAAGACCACATTACCGCCTACCAGAACGATTACGGCCCGAACGGCCCGCAAGCATCCTACGATCACAAGAACGTTCTGCGCGCTTTCCTGACCCCGCTCTGGGGCGACGAAGTGACCACAACCACACAAAGCACCTTGGTCACGCGCACTTACTCGTACACGGTGCCGCTGGACTTCAACATCAGCAACTGCAGCACCGTTGCGTTCGTCGGCGAGTATCAAAGCACCGTGTACCAAGCTCTCGAAACGGCGTCCGATGGTGGCAGCACGCTCGGCCTTGCCGACCCCACCGCAACAGCCTTCGGCACACCCTACCCGGTCCCGGCGAACGACGTGGTACACATCCCCCTCGGCAACGACTTTACGGGCGGGACTATCGCCGTGCTCGACCTGCTCGGCAAGGTGGTGGCCCTACAGGGCATCGCGGCGGGCACCACCGTGGCGCATATTGGAACAGGTGCCTTGGCAGAAGGGACATACTTGGTGAGGCGCACCGATGCCCCCGGCGCGGAAAGCCGGTTGCTGTTGGTGCAGCACTGAAGTCTTAACTCCCTTGTTGTCGAGGCCGTTCGCACTATGGTGAGCGGTCTTCGGGGTTTCCGACCTGTCGCGGTGCCCGGTGCCCGCCGTGTGCCGATCTGTCCCCACCTTCGCGCCTCTTTGTCCGGGGGCATCTCCGGCAGGAATGTTGATCTGTGCGGAATCCCTTCAGAAAACCAGTCAAACCGATGTCCGAGAAACCGGAAAACAACGGCCACAAGGCGGCCGCTGAGCGCATGACCGTGAACCAGGCCGCGCAACAGGCGGCCATGGCCGCCGAAGAGTTGGGCCACGCGAGCGAAGCCGCCGCTGAGCACACCATGGCCGACCCCGAGAACGCTCTAGTGGCCGAACTGGAGAAACTGAAGGCCGATAACTTCATCTTGAACGACAAGAACCTCCGCCTGCATGCCGAGTTCGACAACATGCGGAAGCGCAACGCGAAGGAGCGTGTTGAACTGCTTCAGTTCGCCGGAGAGAACGTGCTGAAGAACGTGATCCCGGTAGTGGACGATATGGAACGCGCCATGGCCCACAATGCCGAAGTGGACGACATCAATGCCGTGAAAGAAGGTTTCATCCTTATCCATGGAAAGCTGCTGCACATTCTTGGCGCGCAGGGCGTGAAACCGATGACCGATGTGAAGGGGCAACCTTTCGACACCGATAAGCACGAAGCCATCACCAAAGCCCCTGCGCCAAGTCCCGATCTGAGGGGTTGCGTGCTGGAAGTGGCGGAGAACGGATACACGTTGCACGATAAAGTGGTCCGCTACGCCAAGGTGGTCGTCGGTGAGTAAGGGCGTTTCATGATACGCCCGCACGGCCACACCCCCGGCAACTGAATCAATGAGCAAGAAAGATCCATACGACATCCTCGGTGTGGGCCGCAACGCCACCGCCGAAGAGATCAAGAAGGCGTACCGCCAGCAAGCGATCAAGTGGCACCCGGACAAAAATCCAGGCGATAAGAGCGCGGAGGACAAGTTCAAGGAAGCCGCCAACGCATACGAGATCCTGAGCGATACGGATAAGAAGGCAAAGTACGATCGGTTCGGGCACAACGCGCCCGGTGGTTTCGGTGGCGGTGGGGGCGGTTTCCAGGGTGGCAACATGAACATGGAGGACATCTTCTCCCAGTTCGGCGACATTTTCGGTGGTGGTTTCAGCGGAGGTGGCTTCCAAGGATTCGGCCGCGGCGGCGGCCAGCGCGTGGTGAAAGGCAGCAACCTGCGGGTGCGCATGAAGCTGACGTTGGAGGAGATCGCGCACGGCGTGGAGAAGCAGTTGAAGCTGCAGAAGCTGGTGCGCGCCAAAGGCAGCGAGTTCGGCACCTGTGCCACATGCAAGGGCAATGGGCAGGTAACGCGCGTGCAAAGCACCTTCCTCGGCCACATGCAAACCGTTACGACCTGTCCGGCCTGTGGCGGCATGGGCCAAACGATCAAGAAACGCGCGGCTGGAAGCGACGAGCACGGCATGGTGCGCGAGGAAACCACTGTTAGTGTGCGCATCCCGGCCGGTGTGGAGGAAGGCATGCAGCTCAACATCAGCGGCATGGGCAACGAGGCGCCTATGGGCGGCGTTACCGGCGACCTCTTGGTGGTGATCGAGGAAGAGGCACACGCGGAGTTGAAACGCGATGGCCAGCACCTGCACCACGAAGTGTTCATCAGCATGGTGGATGCTGCGCTCGGCACCAATATCGAAGTGCCGTTGATCGATGGCAAGGCGAAAGTGAAAGTGGAGCCCGGCACACAGAGCAACCACACGCTGCGCTTGCGCGGCAAGGGCCTACCCAGTGTGAACGGGCATGGCCACGGCGACATCCTCGTACACCTGATGGTGTGGACACCCAGCAACCTGAGCAAGGAGGAGAAAGTCGCGCTGGAGAAATTGCGCGACAGCCCTGGCGTCAGGCCGCAACCCACGGCCAAGGACAAGGGGTTCTTCGACCGGGTAAGGGAGATGTTCGGGAACTGAGCTGCACAACATGGAAGTGGTTCCTGCAGCATTCCGTGCTATCCATGAGAGCCTGACGACCCTCTCGCCAATCCAATCCGAGCGGAACAAGCTCTTGGTTGGTTGGGATTCACGTGATGACGGGGACTTCCACCTTGACGGTTTTTTATGTGTTGATGAGCATTCGACAATCGAGTGGATCGCAGCCCAGAATCTAATTCACGAACGGATACTCAGGGACTCGCGAACGGTGAAGTACTCCGAACTTCGGCCGAGCGCGGTTAGAACGCAACAAGCACTGGCACCCACCCTCGAATCAGCAGGAAACCTGAAGGGGGTGCTTGTTGTAGTTGCCACGGACAAAGCATACCTCCGTGAAGACGGGATTATCCTACGCAAGTCGATATCCAACGAAGACTGGATCAAGCTCACTCACACATGGACGGAGAACCAACTCGATAGGGCGCTGCGCATTTCAATCCTCCACAGCATAATATGTTCAAGAGTGTCGAGCCAAGGAACCAATATTGACACGCTCTTGGATGAAGATGAAATAGTCCAGAAGGAAGGGCAGGGGAAGGACCTAGCCAAGATCATGGACTTCTTTATCCAGCAGGTCTCCCCGCACAAACTGGGAACGTGCCGTGTGACAAGGGACAAGCACGAACCTCATGGCAAGGACTTTACTACAATCGCCGACCTCGCGGTGGGCGCTACGTTTGAGTACTTGAAAGAAGTCAAGTCTCAAGCTTGGCCAATCAAAATTGACTGGGCTACTCGCCCACAAAAGTCCAAGTTCATTGCGGACTGGTGGAAGGTCGATGGTCAGCCTCTCCAAAAAATACTGTTGCTCGCTAATCGAGAAGAATCAGGGAGTTACACTGCGCAGCAATTGAAGCTGTCGCCGAGCGCATAGAGCATTTGATACTCGGACCAAAGTCGCATCACCTGACTCTGTGTTTCGTCCTTACGCTCAATCCCTCCTGAACCGCGTCACCGACGCGCTGGTGCCGCTCAGAACACGCAGCGCATAGCGCCCTTGCGGGAACAGCGAGACATCGATAGCGA
>JBDTSG010000070.1:0-3415 GCA_039931265.1 Flavobacteriales bacterium | reverse complement strand
AGCCCTTACGATCTGAGCAAAGGCCGCATCACCTTCCGATACAAGACCTGAAGAAGAATCAACGACCCATGAAGATCAGGGCCTCCATAAAGAAACGTTCAGCGGATTGCAAGATCGTGCGCCGCAAGGGACGTCTGTACGTGATCAACAAGAAGAACCCCAAGTTCAAGCAGCGTCAAGGCTGAGAACGCAACAGAACGAGCATGGCACGTATAGCAGGCATAGACCTACCTAAAAACAAACGCGGGGCGATCGGCCTCACCTACATCTACGGCGTGGGCCGCAGTCACGCGCTGTGGATCCTCGAGAAAGCCGAGGTGGACCCGGAGATCAAGGTGGAGGATTGGGATGACGACCAGCAGGGCCGTATCCGCACCGTGATCAACGAGAACATCAAGGTGGAAGGCGCGCTGCGCAGCGAGATGCAGTTGAGCGTGAAGCGACTCATCGACATCAACAGCTACCGTGGCAACCGCCACCGTAATGGTTTGCCCGTGCGCGGCCAGCGCACCCGCACCAACAGCCGCACCCGTAAGGGCCGCAGGAAAACGGTGGCCAACAAGAAGAAAGTCACGAAGTAATCGGAAGGGCGATGCATGCATCGCCCCAACAACCAGAAGACCATGGCCAAACAAGCAGCCGATACCAAACCAGGTGGAGCCTCCGCCGGAAAGAAGAAGAAGAAGACCGTCCATGTGGAGGCCTTCGGCGAGGCGCACATCCGTGCCACCTTCAACAACATCATCATCAGCCTCACCAATACGAAGGGCGAAGTGATCAGCTGGGCAAGTGCCGGCAAGATGGGGTTCAAGGGGAGCAAGAAGAACACACCCTACGCTGGCCAGACGGCCGCCGAAGAAGCCGCACGCGAAGCCCACGACTTGGGCTTGCGCAAGGTGAAGGTGTTCGTGAATGGCCCGGGCAGCGGTCGCGAAAGTGCCATCCGCGCATTGCACAATAGCGGTGTGGAAGTCACTGAGATCATCGACCAGACACCGATGCCGCACAACGGCTGCCGCCCACCCAAAAAGCGCCGCGTCTGATCCAACATCATGCAAGGGCGATGCATGCATCGCCCTAACACAGAAGAACTATGGCACGTTACACAGGACCCAAAACCCGCATCAACCGCAAGTTCAAGGAGCCCATCATGGGTCCGGACAAGTGGATGGAGCGCAAGCCTTACCAACCCGGTCAGCACGGCGCCCCCACGGGTCCGGGCGCCAAGGGCAAGGGCGGCGGCGGCAAACGCCGCAGCAAACAAAGCGAATACAGCATCCAGCTGCAGGAGAAGCAGAAGGCCAAATACACCTATGGTATCCTGGAGCGTCAGTTCTCCAAGATGT
The DNA here is from genome assembly GCA_039931265.1 of Flavobacteriales bacterium. Classification (GTDB taxonomy): domain Bacteria; phylum Bacteroidota; class Bacteroidia; order Flavobacteriales_F; family PHOS-HE28; genus PHOS-HE28. The sequence goes on along the minus strand of JBDTSG010000070.1, from coordinate 2,069 downwards.
TCAGTCTTGCGGCAAGCAAGAAGGGCATCACCGGTGAAGTGCTGCTGCAGCTCTGCGAAGCGCGTTTGGACAACACCGTGTTCCGCATGGGCATTGCACGCACGCGTCGCGCTGCACGCCAATTGGTGAGCCACGGCCACATCACGGTGAACCAAGGTTTGGTGAACATCCCGAGCTACAGCGTGCGCCCCGGCGACACGGTGGCCGTTCGCGAAAAGAGCCGCAGCCTGGAGGCGATCACCAACAGCGTGGGCGGTGGTGGTACCCGCTTCGACTGGCTCGAGTTCAACAACAGCAACATGACCGGCAAGGTGATCGCCCTGCCCGAGCGTGCGCAGATCCCGGAGAACATCCGCGAGCAGTTGATCGTCGAATTGTACTCGAAGTAAGCCAATAGGGCAGGACAGGAGGAGGAGGAAGCAAGTATCCAGAACAACGAACAAAGAACCCAACAACACATGCCCATTCTCGATTTCCAGCGGCCCGATAAGGTCACGATGATCGAAAGCGACGACCAGCACGGAACCTTCGAATTCCGTCCGTTGGAGCCCGGCTACGGCATCACCATCGGTAATGCACTGCGCCGCATCCTGCTCAGCAGCCTCGAAGGCCATGCCATCACGGCCCTGCGCATCGATGGCGTTTCGCATGAGTTCAGCACCATCAAGGGTGTGATCGAGGACGTTACCGAGATCGTGCTCAACCTGAAGCAAGTGCGTTTCCGTCGCCAACTGGAAGACGTGAGCACCGAGAAGGTGAGTCTCACCATCAGCGGCAAGGACAGCTTCACGGCCGGCGACATCGGCAAACACACAACCGGGTTCCAAGTGTTGAACCCGGAGTTGCTCATCTGCCACATGGAGAGCAGTGTGAAACTGAACGTGGAAGTGACCATCGGCAAAGGCCGCGGTTACGTTCCCGCCGAAGAGAACAAGGTCGAAGGTGCGCCGATCGGCACCATTTACATTGATAGCATCTTCACGCCGATCAAGAACGTGAAGTACAGCGTGGACAACACCCGCGTTGAGCAGAAGACCGACTATGAGAAGCTCACCTTGGAGGTGGTGACCGACGGCAGCATCAACCCGAAGAACGCGTTGCAGGAAGCCGCCAAGATCCTGATCCACCACTTCATGCTGTTCAGCGACGAGCGGATCAGCCTCGAACTGGAAGAGCGCGTGAAGGAGGAGGAGTTCGACGAGACGAGCCTGCACATGCGCCAGATGCTGAAGACCAAGTTGGTCGACATGGACCTGAGCGTGCGCGCCCTCAACTGCTTGAAGGCAGCCGACATCGAAACGCTCGGCGATCTGGTGAGCTACAACAAGAACGACCTCTTGAAGTTCCGCAACTTCGGGAAGAAGAGCCTGACCGAACTGGAGGACCTGGTGGAGAACAAGGGCCTCACCTTCGGCATGAACGTGAGCAAGTACAAACTGGACAAGGAGTGACGTAGGGGCGTGACTTGTCACGCCCACTATGGCACGACGTAGAAGAGACGCCAAGATCATGAGACACGGGAACAAGAACAACGCGCTTGGGCGCAAAAAGGCCCACCGCGACGCGCTGATGAGCAACATGGCGATCAGCTTGATCGCGCACAAGCGCATCGAAACCACCTTGGCCAAAGCCAAAGCCCTGCGCCGCTTCGTGGAGCCGCTGCTCACCAAGAGCAAGGCCGACAACACGCACAGCCGTCGCGTGGTGTTCAGCTACCTGCAGAACAAGGATGCCGTGAGCACCCTGTTCCGCGATGTGGCACCGAAGATCGCCGCACGTCCGGGTGGCTATACCCGCATCCTGAAGATGGGGAACCGCACCGGCGACGCCGCTGAAATGGCACTCATCGAACTGGTGGACTTCAACGATCTGTACGTGAAAGAAGCAGCTGGTGCCGAAGCCAAGAAGACACGCCGTAGCCGTCGTAGCACGGGTGCCAAGGCGGCCTCACCGAAAGCTCCTGCGGCTGAAAAAGCTGCTGATGCGGCTCCTGCGGCCCCGAAGGCCGAAGGCGAAGCGAAGGCTGAATGATCGCGCAACGATGAACATGAGAAGGGCTCCGGAAGGGG
>JBDTSG010000069.1:0-10596 GCA_039931265.1 Flavobacteriales bacterium | reverse complement strand
TGATGGAGGACCTCTACAAGCCGTTCGTGCGGCAGGGCAACCCCATCATCTTCATGGACGAGCGCAGTGCCGAGCTGACGAAGTACGCGGCCAACGCTTTCCTCGCGGCCAAGATCACGTTCATGAACGAGATCGCGAACTTCTGCGAAATGGTGGGCGCCGACGTTGACAAGGTGCGCATCGGCATGGGCAGCGACAGCCGTATCGGCAAACGCTTCCTGTTCCCAGGCATCGGTTACGGTGGCAGTTGTTTCCCGAAGGATGTGCAAGCGCTGGCCAAGAGCGGCAAGGATGCCGGTTACGACTTCCGCATCATCGACAGCGTGATGGAAGTGAACGAGCACCAGAAGACGGCGCTGATGCCCAAGATCAAGAAGCACTTCGGTGGTTCGCTGAAAGGCAAGCACTTCGCCATGTGGGGACTCGCCTTCAAACCCGACACGGATGATATCCGCGAAGCACCGGCGCTTTACATGATCGAAGCACTCCTGAAAGAAGGTGCCACGGTGAGCGCCTTCGATCCCGAGGGAATGCCCAACGTGAAGAAGATGAACGGCGACAACATCACATACGCTGTCGACGAGTACGCGGCGCTGAAGGATGCCGATGCGCTCATCATCTGCACCGAATGGAGCGAGTTCCGGAACCCGGACTTCAAGCGTGTCTCCGGACTGCTGAAGAACAACGTGATCTTCGATGGCCGCAACCTGTATGAACTGGACGCGATGAAAGAACAGGGCTACACCTACATCAGCATTGGCCGCAACACGGTGACCGCATGAGCAAGGAACGCGTTCTCATCACCGGTGCTGCCGGTTTCCTCGGTTCGCACCTGTGCGATCGTTTCATGGCCGAGGGCTACGATGTGGTGGCCATGGACAACCTCATCACCGGCCGGCTGAAGAACATCGAGCACCTTTTTGGAAAGAAGGGTTTCGAGTTCTACCACCACGACGTGAGCAAGTACGTGCATGTGCCCGGGCCGTTGAAGTACATCCTGCACTTCGCATCACCGGCCTCGCCGATCGATTACCTGAAGATCCCGATCCAAACGCTCAAGGTGAGTTCGCTCGGCACGCACAACCTGCTGGGACTTGCCAAGGCCAAGGGTGCCCGCATCCTCGTGGCCAGCACGAGCGAGGTCTATGGCGATCCGCAAGTGCATCCGCAGACCGAAGAGTATTGGGGCCACGTGAATACCGTCGGGCCGCGCGGCGTGTACGACGAAGCGAAACGTTTCCAGGAAGCCATCACCATGGCCTACCACACCTATCATGGCGTGGAAACGCGCATGGTGCGCATCTTCAACACCTACGGCCCGCGCATGCGCTTGAACGACGGTCGCGTGCTGCCGGCCTTCATCGGCCAAGCATTGCGCGGTGAAGACCTTACGGTGTTCGGCAAGGGCGACCAGACGCGCAGCTTCTGCTATGTGGACGATCTGATCGAAGGCATCTACCGGTTGCTGAAGAGCGACTACGCCAGTCCGGTGAACATCGGCAACCCCAGCGAGATCACCATCAGCCAGTTCGCTGAGGAGATCATCAAACTCACGGGCACGAAGCAGAAGGTGATCTACAAACCGCTTCCGCAGGACGATCCCATGCAGCGCCAACCGGATATCACCTTGGCCAGGAAGCTGCTGGGCTGGGAGCCCAAAGTCGCGCGCGCCGAAGGCTTGAAGATCACCTACGAGTACTTCAAGAGCCTGTCGGCCGAGGAACTGCACGAGAAGGACCACAACACCTTCGAGGGGTACGTGAGGATGTGAGCGATGTCGGGCTTCTGAAAGGCGGCCTTACATTTCCGTCAATTCCGCCCGCTCATGAGACAGTTGAGCTTGTTGGTTGCCGTCGTTGCAGCGTTAGCGGCGTGCGCACAATCGGCCTATCGCCCTATCCCCGAAGGTGATGCCGGATGGTCGGAAGACCACAATACGATAAGTGGAGGCGGTTCCGAATGGACCTCCTGCCATCGCACGGTTGTCTCTTGGGGCGACACAGTGTTCTTGGGCACTGTTTACCATCGATTGCGGGTCCGCGGCTTCTGCGATGTGCAGCCCGTAGTACCGCCCTTTGATCCTGACGATTACTATTACTACGTCGAACCTTGGTCCGACCTGTATTACTTCAGACAGGATACCTCCGCACGTAAGGTGTTCGTGTTCGACATTGGCCAGCAGCAGGAGTTGCTTTGGTACGACTTCAGCATCGGTCTGGGACCGTATCCTGCCACCGTGGACTTTTCACTTTACCAGTACTATGTGGTAGCCTTGGACAGCATGGAATTGAACGATGGATGGCACCGAACTTGGGTCTTGGGAACGTTCAACGGTGTGGAGATACAGGACAGCGCCTTCTGCACGGTGGTCGAAGGCGTTGGCTCCACATACGGGGTGGCCCCATTATACGGTGGCTTTGCACCACCCTTTGAGTGGGGCGACGCTCTCTATTGCCACATAGTTGGTGATTCCACGGTCTATCCTTTTGGCGCGAACGCGTGCTATCTCGCTACATCCATTCCGCTCCTTGGCGAGCTGGGCGCGCTGAGCATATTTCCGAACCCTGCATCATCCTTCATTTCATTGTCCGGTGACCTTGGCCCCTACCAGCGCTATACGATCCTGAACGCGCAGGGGTCATTGGTCCGTGAGGCACGGTTGAACGGAAACTCGATTGATGTGACTTTGGTCGCGGCTGGGCTCTATATGCTCCACCTGAGCGAGGCAGTTGGTCATACACAGGTTGCGCTCCGGTTCGTCAAGGAGTGAAACAGCACGAGATCATTGTCTTGGTTCGTTGCATCAGCCCGACGAACTCTACGAGAAGGAGCACAACACCTTCAAGGGGTACGTGCGGATATAGACCAGCAAGAGTTCCCAACGCCAAATGTTCCAAGGCTCAAGTGGTGAACCCGCTTGAGCCTTGTTCGTTGTCCTCTTCTGGATCACACCTTTGCGGCCCATGGAAAGTGCTGCTGAACTCACTGCCCTTCGCATCGCCGGTGTTCCGGAACACTTCAACCTGCCTTGGCAGTTAGGACTGGAGCGCCGCGCGTTCGTGCGTGCAGGCATCGACCTGCGATGGCGCACCGTACCGGAAGGGACCGGGGCTATGTGCGAACTGTTGCGCAAAGGCGAAGTGGACATGGCCGTGCTGGTGACCGAGGGCGCCGTGCGCGACATCCTGCGCGGAAATCCCAGCCGTATCGTTTCACATTTCGTGGATTCGCCGCTGACGTGGGGCGTGCATGTGGGTGCGAAGACCGCCCTGCACTCTGCCGCCGACCTCGCGCAAGTACCATATGCCATCAGCCGCTTCAACAGCGGCTCTCATTTAATGGCCATGCAGTATGCCCGGCTCCGCGGACGCACATTGACCGATAAGGATCTGCTGGTGGTGAATGACCTGAACGGGGCCGTGGAGCGCCTGAGCGGGCCTGAACCCGTCGCTTTCCTTTGGGAGAAGTCGAGTACTTCGCCGCAGCTGCATAGCGGTGTTTTGCGGCGGGTCGATGCAGTGCAGAATGCGTGGCCCGCCTTCGTGGTGGTGGTGCGGAACGAGGTTCTTGCGGAGCATGCCAAGGCCGTGCAACGCGTGCTCAAGGTGGTCCGCGACCAAGCACAGGGCTTGATGCAGAAGAAGAAGGCACCTGAACTGGTGACGCAGCGCTATGGCCTTGCATTGGCTGACGCCGAGGAATGGTTCAAGGAGGTGCGTTGGAACGTGGACGGAAAGCTGGACGCGGTATCCCTGATGGAGGTGGGCCGGACCTTGAGCGAGTTGGGCTTGCTGGACAAGGTGACGACCGGTGAAAGTCTTAAGGACATCCTGCTATATCCTTCCTGATCGCGCAAGCCCCTCAAACCCGTGAGACCCCGGCGGTGGCCGACCGGTGGGCTTGGGTACATTCGCGTCCCCTTTGCAAAAAATGGCCGACTACACCGCCCATCCTACCGCCGTCATCGACGAAGGCTGCACGATCGGCAAGGGCGTGCGCATCTGGCACTTCAGCCACATCATGCCCGGGTGCGTGGTTGGGGACAATTGCAACATCGGGCAGAACGTGGTGATCAGCCCGGAGGTGAAGCTCGGGCGCAACGTGAAGGTGCAGAACAACGTGAGCATATACACCGGTGTGGAATGCGAGGATGACGTGTTCCTCGGACCGAGCATGGTCTTCACCAACGTCATCAACCCACGCAGCGCCGTTAACAGGAGGGGGGAATACCTTCGCACGCTCGTGAAAACAGGAGCTTCCATCGGCGCCAACGCCACCATCGTTTGCGGTCACGACATCGGTCGTTTCGCCTTCATCGGTGCCGGGGCCGTGGTTACCAAGGAAGTTCCGGATCATGCTTTGGTCGTTGGCAATCCGGCCCGCCAGACAGGCTGGATGAGCGAGTTCGGCCACAAGCTGAAGTTCGATGCCAGCGGCAAGGCAACATGTCCGGAAAGCGGACAGCACTACCAATTGGAGAACGGCCGGGTAACGAGGACAACGTGACGATGGGCGCCAACGGCAAGATCAAGTTCGCGGTGGTGGGCTGCGGCCACATCGGTAAGCGTCATGCTGAAATGGTGAAGCGCCATCCGGAGGCCGAACTGTTGGCTGTCTGCGACATCCGTGCGAACAGTGATACCGGCGCTGATCAGTTCGGGGTCCCCGTGTTCAGCGACATCGACGAGATGTTGCGCCAGTTGCCCAGCCTTGATGTTGTGAACGTTTGCACACCGAACGGTTTGCATGCACAACAGAGTTTGAAGGCGCTGGAAGCCGGCAAGCACGTGGTGTGCGAGAAGCCGATGGGCCTGAGCAAAGGCGATTGCGAGGAGGTCCTCTACAAGGCCTTACAGATGCACCGCACGGTTTTCGGTGTCATGCAGAACCGCTACAGCCCGCCCAGTGCGTGGATCAAGAGCGTGGTGGACGGCAAGTACCTCGGCGACATCTTCATGGTGCAGGTGAACTGCTACTGGAACCGCGATGAACGGTACTACAAGAAGGGCGGTTGGAAAGGCCGTGCGGATCTGGACGGCGGCACGCTCTTCACGCAGTTCAGCCACTTCATCGACATCATGTACTGGCTGTTCGGTGATATCACCGAGATCCAAGCCAAGTTCGCCGACTTCAACCACGCCGACCTCACCGAATTCGAGGACAGTGGGCTGGTGCAGTTCCGCTTCGTCAATGGGGGCATGGGTTGTATCAACTACAGCACTTCCGTGTGGGACAAGAATCTGGAGAGCAGCCTCACCGTTATCGGCAGTAAGGGCAGCGTGAAGATCGGCGGGCAGTACATGGACCAAGTGGAACACTGCCACATCAAGGATTACGTGATGCCGGAATTGGCGCCAACGAATCCTGCCAATGACTACGGCGCTTACAAGGGCAGTGCGAACAACCACAGCTACATCATCCAGAACGTGGTGGATACCCTGAAGGGCCGCACCACGCTCACCACGAACGCGCTGGAAGGATTGAAGGTGGTGGAGATCATCGAACGTATATACAAACTGAAGAACTGAACATCCGCCTTCGCCGACGGATTCGGCGAGATGAAATGAGCAACCTGTACGATCGACTTGTCAAGAAGGAAGCGAAGCTGGCCGTGATCGGCTTGGGCTACGTGGGCCTGCCCATCGCGTTGGAATTCGCGCGCCGCATCAAAGTGGTGGGCTTCGACATCAACCAGAAGCGCGTGGACATGATGCGCCGCGGCGAAGACCCGAGCAACGAATTGCCGAAGGAGGCTTTCGCCGGTGCCGACATCTTCTTCACCGCCGATCTGAACGACCTGAAGGACGTTGAGTTCTTCATCGTTGCCGTGCCCACGCCCATCGATGACCAGAACATCCCGGACCTGAAACCATTGCTGGGAGCGACACGCACCGTGGGCCAAGTGCTGAAGAAGAACGATTACGTGGTGTACGAGAGCACCGTTTACCCCGGCTGCACCGAAGAGGACTGCGTGCCGCTCCTGGAAAGTCTCAGCAAGCTCAAGTACGTCTCGGACTTCAAGGTGGGCTACTCACCGGAGCGCATCAACCCGGGCGACAAGGAGCACACACTGAGCAGTATCGTGAAGGTGAGCAGCGGTTGTGATCCGGAGAGCGCCGAGATCATTGCGAAAGTGTACGAGCTGGTGGTGAAGGCCGGTGTGCACCGCGCGGCCAGCATCAAAGTGGCCGAGGCCGCCAAGATCATCGAGAACACGCAGCGCGACGTGAACATCGCGCTCACCAACGAGCTCTCGATCATCTTCAACCGCATGGGCATCAACACCTACGACGTGTTGGAAGCAGCGGGTACCAAGTGGAACTTCCTCAAGTTCCAACCCGGACTTGTCGGTGGCCACTGTATCGGTGTGGACCCGTACTACCTCGTGTACAAGGCGAAAGAACTGGGCTACCATGCGCAGATCATCGACAGCGGTCGCTTCGTGAACGACAGCATGGGTGCGTACGTGGCCAAGCAAACCGTGAAGAAGGTGATCGCTGCCGGCAAGAACCCGGCGGAAGCACGCATCCTCGTCATGGGTGCCACCTTCAAGGAGAACGTGACCGATATCCGCAACAGCAAGGTGGCGGATGTGGTGCGCGAATTGACCAGCTTCAGCGTGCAAGTGGACGTTACCGATCCGCATGCCGATGCCGAGGAAGTGAAACACGAGTACGGCTACACGTTGGCCAAGGAGATGAAAGGCCCTTACGACGCGGTCATCGTCGCCGTGAACCACACCGAGTACGCGAACAAGGATGAGGCTTGGTTCAAGAACATGATGACACCGAAAGGTGTGCTCGTGGACCTGAAAGGCATCTACCGCAAGAAGGTGAAGGACATCACGTACTGGAGCTTGTGAGCATGGAGCGCACGATCCTCATCACGGGCGGCGCCGGGTTCATCGGCAGTCATGTGGTGCGGCGTTTCGTTACGCGTTATCCCCAATACCGTATCGTCAACCTAGATGCCCTCACCTATGCGGGCAATTTGGAAAACCTGCGCGATATCGAGAACGCACCGAACTACACGTTCGTGAAGTGCGATATCCGCGATGCGGAAGGTTTGAAGAAGGCTTTCGCGGAACACAAGCCCGATGGCGTCATCCACCTTGCTGCAGAAAGCCACGTGGACCGCAGCATCAGCGAACCGCTGGCCTTCGTGGAGACCAATGTGCTGGGAACGGTGACTTTGCTCAACGCTGTCCGCGAAGCGTGGAAGGATCGACTATCAGGGCATTCCTCCCCTCTCCTCGGGAGAGGGCTTCATAGTCCCGCTCCATCGGGAGCCGGGGGTGAGGTACGTTTCTACCACGTCAGCACCGATGAGGTCTACGGATCGCTGCACGATGGTGGCTTCTTCACCGAAGAAACCGCGTATGATCCGCAGAGCCCATACAGCGCGAGCAAAGCCGCCAGCGATCACTTCGTACGCGCTTACGGGAACACCTACAAGCTGCCATTCATGGTGAGCAACTGCAGCAACAACTACGGCAGTCACCACTTCCCCGAGAAGTTGATCCCGCTCATGATCAACAACATCCGCCTGCGGAAGTCATTGCCGGTCTACGGCAAGGGCGAGAACGTGCGCGATTGGCTTTGGGTCGAGGACCATGCGAGCGCGATCGACACCGTTTTCCACAATGGCGTAAACGGTGAGACGTACAACATCGGTGGGCACAACGAGTGGAAGAACATCGACCTCGTGCAGCTGCTCTGTCGCATCATGGACAAGAAGCTCGGCCGAGCGATAGGGGAGAGTGCGGCGCTCATCAGTTACGTTACGGATCGTGCAGGCCACGATCTGCGCTACGCCATCGATGCCAGCAAGATCGAGCGCGAGTTGGGTTGGAAACCGAGCATCACCTTCGAGGAAGGCTTGGAGCGCACGGTTGATTGGTACCTCGCCAACGAAGCTTGGTTGGAGCATGTGACTTCCGGAGCCTACCAGAGCTACTACAACGCGCTTTACGCGGACCGCTGATGGGCCTCTTCAATAAGCTCTTCGGTGAACGCCAGCCCGATCTCGGACCGGCTGACCTGAGCGTGCTGAAGTGCGATGTACACAGCCATTTCATCCCCGGTATCGACGACGGAGCACCGACCTTGGAGGCAAGCATGGAATTGCTGAGAGCCATGCACGAGCTCGGTTACCGGAAAGTGGTGACCACGCCGCACGTCATGGCCGACGGCTATCGGAACACACCGGAGATCATCCTCGGTGGTTTGGAGAAGTTGCGCGCGGAAGTGCGCCGCCAAGGCTTGGAGATGGAAGTGGACGCTGCCGCCGAGTACTACTTGGACCACGAGCTTGAGAACCGGGTGAAGGAGAAACAGGTGCTGACCTTCGGCAACAACTGCGTGCTGTTCGAGCTGCCCTTCATCAGCGAGCCTGCGGTGCTGTTGAGCCTCGTCTTTGAAATGCAGACACAGGGTTATCGCCCCGTGCTCGCACATCCCGAGCGCTACCAATACTGGCACACCGACTTCAGCACAATGGAGAAATTGAAGGACCGTGGTGTGCTGCTACAGCTCAATACCATCGCGCTCATGGGGGCATACGGGCCCGGTGCGAAGAAGGCCGCCGAGAAGCTTATAGACCTTGGCTGGTACGAACTGCTGGGCAGCGACTGCCACAGCATGGGACACGTGGAAGCGATCAAGAGTACCCTGAACGCCCCCTATCTGCACAAGCTGATCGCCAGCGGGAAGCTGGTGAATGCGGGGCTGTGAGCGGAGCGCCATTTCGCATTCTACATTTGGGCAACGTTGCATACCATGACCATCAAGGAACGCAAGGCGCATTTGATCACGCTCATCGAGAAGGAGCGGGATAGCTCTGTCCTCGATCTGGTGGAAAAGATGTTGGATCGGAACAAGATCGGACTCGACCTCAAGAAACCGATCGTGCAGCGCGCGTTACGGGCTGAAGAGGACCTCAAGGCCGGTCGCTTCCAAACACTGGAAGAGTTCGACAAGGAGATGGTCGAATTCATCGACAGCCTCTATCCGGCCAAACCGAAGGCTAAGCGGAGGGCGTGAAACTGATCGTCCTGCGACAAGCGAACGACAGTTTCGGTCGTTCACTGCGGCATTTGGCCAGCGTCTATTCGAGAACCTATTTGAATGCGCTTCGCCGAAAGGTCAAAGCGGAACTGGTTTGGTTGAAAGAGAATTCTGGAGGCGGCCAGTTCGAGGATCAACTCGCCCATTTGAACAATGGGTATCGTCGGCTTGTTGTTGCTCCCTTCAAGATCGTCTACCGGATCGAAGGGAACACGGTCGTTGTCACCGACATTTTCGATGCACGGCGGGATCCGAAGGAGATGAAAGGCTGAATCTGTGCGGGGCGAACCAAGTTGATCGCGGGCGCGAAGCTGGTGAATGAGGGGATGTGAGTCCGTCCGAGGTCTCTATTTTGGTTCAGGGCGTATGCTCAGGAACCCACATCAACTGCCCGTTTGCCTTGTCATCACGCAATTGGATACGTTGCCATTCTCAGTTGGGAAGTAGTCACAAGACGCTTCCGTTGGTGTTCCCATGAACTGAGCCGAACCACCCGTTACAAAGTGCAACTCCATGTAGTCTATATCCTCTGTAATGACGTACTCCCATCGCCCGACCTGCAATACAGTTACCGAGGCTGTCAGAACGAAGGATTGATCGGGATTCAGGACGATCTTGCCGCCAAGTAAACACGATACGTCATAACTCCCCTGCCAAGCTCGAGCTCGTTCGGTATCGTTGGCATCGAAGGTCACCCATCTAAACAATGGGTAGAAACCCATGAGGAAAAGCCCGAAGAAGATGTATCGGAGGACCGGCTTGCTCCAATAGCCGATGCCCAAGGCGAGAAAAAGCAAGCCCAAGAGGATGCTTCCGAATACCCCAATGAGAATGGCGAGGCCGGTGAAGATCATGCCTCACGCCCCCAACGCCTCCACCTCCTTGCTCACTTTTTTGAAGAGCCCTTGCAGCACAGTGCCGGGCCCGACTTCCACCACCTTGGTTGCTCCATCGGTGAGCATGTTCTGCATGGTTTGTGTCCAACGCACCGGCGCGGTGAGCTGCGCGATCAGGTTGGCCTTGATCCGTGCGGGATCCTTGCGCGGGTGGGCGTCCACATTCTGGTAGATCGGGCAGCGCGGGTTCACGATCGGGGTGTACGCGATGGCTGTTTCCAGCTCGGCGCGGGCGGGCTCCATAAGGGGGCTGTGGAAGGCACCGCCCACTTGCAGGATGAGTGCGCGCTTGGCGCCTGCAGCCTTGATGACCTCACAGGCCTTGGTCACTGCTTCCAGCGTTCCGCTGATCACCAGCTGTCCTGGGCAGTTGTAATTGGCCGGCACAACACCGGGGATCGTGGCACAGATCTCCTCCACCTTGGCGTCTTCCATGCCGATGATGGCGGCCATGGTGCCCGATTGCATTTCGCAAGCACGTTGCATAGCGTTGGCGCGTGCGGCCACGAGCTTCAATCCGCCGGTGAATTCCATGGCACCCGTTGCCACCAGCGCACTGAATTCACCGAGTGAGTGACCAGCGACCATGGTGGGCTGGAACGCATCGCCCATCACCTTGGCCTTGATCACGCTGT
>JBDTSG010000068.1:0-24422 GCA_039931265.1 Flavobacteriales bacterium | reverse complement strand
CCGCTCTTGTACAGCTCTTCCACCTTGTCGGTGGCCTTGTTCAGGGCCTTCAGCAGCTTGTGGCCGTCGGGTATCTCCTTGGCGAACTTCACTGCGGTGCTGGCCTTTATGCGGTCGGCCTTGATCAGGTCCTGCACTTCGGTGGGCAGGGCCAGCACGCTCAACAGCAAGGTGAACTTGGTTTTGCCGAAGAAGTCCTCCAGGTTCTTCGCTTCCTCGCCGCTCTCCAGCAGGCTCTTTACTTGGTTGGCCACATCCACTTCGTTCATCACGTCGTGGAAGTTGTTCTCGATGATGGGCAGCATGAGGCGGCCCTTCTCATCGCCCTTGAAGATGCGCACCGGCACGCGGTCCAGGTCCACTTGGTTCAGGTCCGCCAACGCGCTCAGCGCCTTGTCGGCTTTCAGTTGGGCCATGGCGGCCAAGCGGGTATAGCCCGCCTGCAGGTGGTAGCTGTCGCCCTTCTTGTCGGCGATCAGCGGCACCAGTATGCCGTACATGGCAATGGAGCGGGCGTACTCGTTTATGCGGTCCTTGCCCGGCTTTATGGTGCGGGCGTTGGTGCCCAGGACGATGTCGTCGATGGCCACCCATTCGATGCTTTCCTTCTTCTCTGCGCTCATCTGTGCTAGGGATCCGAGCAAATGTGGTGAATGCCCCACCGGGAAGCCGAACGGGTTACCGGGCTACCGCGACAGGACGCGCAAGCTGCGTGGTTGCAACCGGACAACCAAAAAAGAGGGGGGAGTATTTTACACGGGTTCCCGCAACGGAATTTGGTTATGCAAGCCCGCCGCCCAGGATACTTCCGCAGCGGCTAATTCAGCCCACTGCGCGCCTTCTTGCGCATATGCGCAACCGTGTGTACCACCCACATGGGTCCGTTGAAACGGAAGTACACCCCATGCGCCGAACCAGCGTCGAACACCACGCCCACATCAGCGCCCAGCAGCAGGTCGCCCATCAGATCGGCCACCGTGCAGGTGAGCACCGCGATCCCACCCTTTTGGCGGGGCAGTTCTTTCAGGGTGGTGTACACATTCACCACGCTGCCCAGTTCGGCATCCAATAGCGTGGGGTACTCGGGCCTTTCGTGCGGCTTCGCCACGTTGACCCGCACCGGGAAGAGCACCGTGCAGGTACGGCTTGCGAAGAGTTCAAGCAGTTCAACCGTGTCGGCTTCATTGCCATTCGCCGCATAGCGTTCCAGGGCTTGGCGCAACACATTATTGGACGGGGGCGCGGGAGGCATGGCGTGTGGCATTACCGCTGCATAACGTTGCCGCTGCGCGCAACAGTGTGCATGGATGGGGTAGGCGAGAGAGCCCAGGATAGGTCCCGTTCCCTGTTTGCGGCCCCGCGCGCCGCTTCCCCGGAAAAAAATGTTTTCCCCCGGCGCAAGTCTTGCGCTTATGGGTACCTGAGCACGCTTCAAAGCGCGCCTTACCCCCCCCATTTCCCCCAATTCATGTGGAGAATGAACCCCCTCATGTGGATAAAGACCGCATTCGTCGACAGCGCCCTCTTGACAAGTCCACGTCTATCTCCAAAACTTAACGGTCACTGACCGGAGAAACCTCGACCCCATCCCCAGGCATTCCATGTTCCGTTCTGCGAAAGCCGCCCCCGCTGCGGCCCTTGCCGACATATGGGCTGCGTTGTGGAAGGATGATCGGCCGTGGTTTTCGCCGGGCACCGAACCAAGTTCCTCCCTTCCTCGTATGTGTCCGCTTAACCGCCTAAACCTCTTACCATGACGCAACGCTTACCCGTTTCCCGCAAAATGCCGCTGGCCTTCGTGCTCTCGGCGCTCCTGATCCTCGCCAGCGCGGTGCAGGCGCAGGTTGCGACCACGTTCAGCACTGCGGGTACTTTCAGCTACGCAGTGCCTGCCGGCGTTAACAAGGTGGTGGTTGAATGCTGGGGCGGCGGTGGCCGCGGCGGCGCGCGCACGAGCAATGGCCAGGCCGGCGGTGCCGGCGGTGGTGCTTATTCGCGTGCCGTAGTGAACGTAACACCACTGACCAACCAGAGCGTAACCGTAGGTGTGGGCAGCAATAGCGGTACTTCGCCCGGCGGCGACTCCTTTTTCATCAGCAACACCACGGTGATGGCCAAGGGCGGTGGAAGTGTAGCGGACAACGCTACAACGGGCGCTGCCGGTGGCAGTGCTGCTTCCTCCGTCGGCACGGTGAAATTCAGTGGTGCTGCGGGCGCCACCATCGGCTCCTCCATAGGTGGCGGTGGTGGTTCATCCGCTGGCATCGCCGCTGCGGGTAATGCATCCATTGGTCTTGGCGTCGGCGGTACGGCCCCTACGGGCGGCGGCGATGGCGGCGGCGGCGGCGGTCTCTTCGGCGGTGTGGGCACGGCTGGGGTAGCACCGGGCGGTGGTGGGGGTGGTGCATCGAAGACCTTTTTTACAGGGGGTACCCAAGCTGGTGGTGCAGGCGGCGCCGGCAAAGTGATCGTCACCTACTACAACAACGGCACCTGCATATCGACGACCAACGGCTTTAACAGCATCATCGATAACGGTTGCGCTACGGCGCTTACCACCAGCATTCCGGTACATATCACCGGGCAGCCCACAACCTTGGGCACGGCGGCGGGCAACGCGAAACTGTTCAGCGTGCAGTTGATCGTGGCGCACACCTTCAACCAGGACATGCAGATCACCCTCACCACACCGGGCGGGGTTACGCGCAACATGGTAACCAGCCGGTTCGGCAGTGGAGACAACTTGGGCAATCCCGGCACCTGCCCTACCACCTTGTTCACCTTGCAGGATGGTGGTTTGGCCCTCAACAACACCAACACGAGCAACGTAGGGGGCACCTTCGCGCCGGAGAACACATTGGTTGGTTTCACCGGCGATCCCAACGGCTCGTGGTTGCTCAACATCTGCGATGGTGCAGGCACTGACGTCGGCCGGGTGGTGTACGTGAAGTTGAACTTCTGCACGGTACCGCAGATCACCGCCAGTTCGTCGAACAGCCCCATCTGCGCCGGAAGCACGCTGACATTGAGCGCCTCTGCCACCGGCAGCCCGACACCGACCTACTCATGGGCCGGTACGGGCACCTATAGCCCGAACAACACCAGCGCCAACCCGAGCGTTACCGGCGCCGCTACCGGCACCTACGTCGTGACCGCGAGCAGCAGCTGCGGATCCACCACGGCCAACGTGCCCGTGGTGGTGAACCCCCGCCCAACGGCCACACTGGCCGGCAACGGTCCTGTGTGCAACCCGGGCGCTCCGCAGCTCACCGGCACCTTGAGCGGTACCGGCCCGTGGAGCATTACCTACACCACCAATGGCGGTTCGCCGGCAACGGTCAGCGGCATCGCTGCATCGCCGTACACGATCAATCCTGCAGGCCCGATCAGCAGCGCAACCACATATGCGATCACGGCCATCAGCGATGCGAACTGTGCGGCCACCGTCTTCCCGGCTTCAGTGAACATAGGGGTGATCCCACGCCCCACGGCCACCTTGGTCGGCAATGGTCCGTTCTGCGCCAGCGGTTCCCCGCAACTCACCGGCACGCTCACGGCCACGGGACCGTGGAGCATCACCTACACCACCAACGGCGGCTCGCCCTTAACGGTGAGCGGCATTGCTGCATCGCCTTACACGATCAACCCAGCGGGTCCGATCACAAGCACTACCACCTACGCGATCACAGCGATCAGCGATGCCACATGCAGTGCAACGGTATTCCCCGCTGCGGTGAACGTGGTCGTGAACCCGCGCCCGACAGCCACGCTCAATGCCAACGGTCCGCTCTGCGATAGCGGTTCGCCGCAACTGACCGGCAACCTTACAGGTACCGGTCCATGGAGCGTTACCTACACCACCAACGGTGGTTCGCCTGCAACGGTCAGCGGCATTGCCGCTTCGCCCTATACGATCAACCCTACCGGACCCATTAGCGGCACGACCACCTACGCGATCACTGCCATCAGCGATGCGAACTGTGCGGCTACGTCCTTCCCCGCCTCGGTGAACGTGGTCGTGAACCCGTTGCCAACTGTCAACTGCGGTACGTACGGTCCGGCTTGCGTGGATGCTGCGGACATCCTTCTGGGAGGTTCGCCCGGCGGTGGCACTTGGAGCGGTACCGGTGTCACGGGCAACAACTTCGACCCCAGCGCAGGCACACAGCTGGTGACCTATACCTATACCGATGGTAATAGCTGCACCAACTCCTGTTCCACTACCATCACGGTGAACCCGCTGCCTGTTGTCACCTGCCCCGCCAATAGTTCGGTGTGCATTGATGCTTTGGCATACTCGCTGAACGGTAGCGGTGAGAACCCGGCGGGCGGCACCTTCAGTGGTCCGGGCGTCAGCGGCAACTCCTTCGATCCCGGTGCTGCTGGTGCGGGTACGCACACCATCATGTATTGCTACGCCGATGGCAACGGTTGCGATGACTGCTGCAACTACACCATCACGGTGAACGCATTGCCCGTCCTCAGCTGCGGTAGCTACGGCCCTGTGTGCGTCACCGACCCTGACGTGCTCCTGGCTGGTTCGCCCAGCGGTGGCACTTGGTCGGGCACTGGCGTAACGGGCAGCAACTTCGACCCGAGCGCTGGCACGCAGCTTTTGACCTACACCTATACGGACGGTAACAGCTGCACCAACTCTTGCCAAACCACGATCACCGTGGTGAACACCTGCAACGACCTGTGCACGAACGCGATCGCGTTGAGCTGCAACAGTGTGGTGAGCGGCAGCACCCTGGGCACCACTCCCGATGCAGTGCCCACATGCGGAGGCACAACGCTGAACACGGCGGGCGGCGTGTGGTACACCGTGGTCGGCACGGGTGGCAACATCACGGCGAGCCTGTGCGGATCGAGCTACGACAGCGGGATCGGTGTGTTCACCACGCCCAACTGCACGGCCTTCACCTGCGTGGCGGGCAACAACAACTTCTGCGCGCTCAACGGCCAGGTGACTTTCCTCAGCACCCTGGGCCAGACGTATTACATCCTCGTAACGGGCTTCGGCACCGCAACGGGCGCCTACACATTGGAGGTGGTGTGCAACGGCGATGGCAACTGCAACAACAACGGCGTTGTGGTGAACATACACACCGACAACAACGGCAATGAAACGAGCTGGGAGATCGTGCCGGTGGGCAACTCGGTGCCGGTTTGCAGCGGCAGTGGCTATGGCAACAACGCCACCATCAACGTGAGTTGCTGCCTGCTGGACGGCTGCTATGTCCTCACGTTCTTCGACAGCTTCAACGACGGTATGTGCTGCTTGAACGGCACCGGTGGCTACGTGCTGAAGACCGCGACCGGCAAGCGCATCGTGGACAACATGGACGATGGCACTTTCACCGGCGAGAGTTCGCTGGCCAATGGTTTCTGCTTGCCGATCGGCGCAACGCAGCTCACGGTAGCCACCTGCGATAAGGTTGACTTCCTGATCAACGACGTGGTGGTGTCGGGTATCGACCCTGCCGTTAGCGCTGAATACGGTGTGACCGACGCGACGAGCGGATACCAGTTCTGGCTGTTCGATCCGGACGGTGGTTACAGCCGTCGCCTGTTCCGCAGCCACGCCAGCGGTTCCTGCCTGGCCACGCCTGTCGGTCCAACACGCGCGGCACACATGAAGTTCAGCTGCCTCAATAGTGTACTTCCGAACGTTCCGATGGATGTGCTGTTGAACATGCGCGTACGGCCACGCGTGGCCGGCGTGTACGGCGAATTCGGTCCGACCTGCCGGGTCATGGTGCTCAGCGTTCCGAACACTTGTCCCACCACCAAGTTGGACGACAACCCGCTGCATGCGGGTACAACACTCAGCTGCGGAGTATCGGGTAAAGTGGTGGGTGGAAGCGGCAACGGCAGCAAGCTGTTCCCCAACATCGTGGCGGGCGCCAACAAATACCAATACGAGTTCAGCTATCCGGCAGAGAGCTACCTGCGCACGATCGCAACACCCACCGGCAGCTACGCCTTGGTGCTGACCAATTGGGCAACCAGCCCGCTCATCTGCGGCACCGTTACCTACGATGTGCGCGTGCGGGTGAGCTTCGATGGCGGCGCCACCTACTGCCCGTATGGCCCTGTATGTACGGTTGGTATTACCAACAACCCGCCGAACAACTGCACCACCACCGTGCAAGGTGGTGGCAACCAGAACAGCGCTCGTGTTGAAGAGAAAGGCATAAGCCTGTGGCCGAACCCCGCTCGCGAGGGCAATGTGACGCTCGACCTGAACGGCCTGAGCAATGAAGCGACGACCGCAACGGTTGACATCTTCGACATGTTCGGCAAGAAGGTGATGACCACGGTGCTCGCCACCGACGGTGCCGAACAGATGAACACTGTTCTTGAACTGGAAGATCTCGCCACGGGCATGTACACCGTGAACGTGATCAGCGGCAAACAGTCCTTCACCGATCGCTTGGTGATCGAGTGACAACTGCCTGCTCCTTGGGAGCATGGATGGAAACCCCTTCCGCTGGTGCGGGAGGGGTTTCTTCCTTCCGCACCTCACACCTGCGGGGTTTTCCTTCCCCGCCTTGGGGAATGAGGGGGATGGGGCTAAAGACCTAAGCCTATGAGGCACAGGGTTTCCGGATGCGGTACGCGATCCGCCGTGTTCTACCCAAAGGAATTCACCATGCAGCCGATAGAGGTCAGCCCGATACCACCAGGATTCCGCAGCGTAACGCCTTACATAATGGTCGAGGGCGTTGCCGCTCTGTTGGATTTCCTGCAGAAAGCGTTCAACGCGCAAGTGAACCGTCAGTATCCCGGCCCGGACGGGGCGGTGGGTCACGCAGAAGTGCGGGTGGACGATTCCGTGATCATGATCGGTGACCCGGCGGGTCGGCACAAGCCCATGCCAGCAGCCCTCTACCTGTATGTCACCAATGTGGATACTGTTTACAAACAGGCACTTGATGCTGGCGCCACCAGTATCTCCGAGCCCGCAAACGAATTCTACGGAGACCGCGTAGCGGCCGTGGAGGACAAGTGGGGCAATGCATGGTGGCTGGCCACTCATGTGGAAGATGTCAGCGAGGAGGAATTGCAGCGCCGGAGCCAGAGCAAACTGGATGCAGGGGCAGCCGGCACGAACGACGCCGGTATTCCTGGACAGGACCGTGGTGTGGCGCCTGGTGTTACCGGCTGATACTACTTGTCACCTTGGCCGTTCAGTTCGTTCAGGCGGCGGCGTTCCTCCAAAGCCTTGCGCTCGGTGGCCGCTTTCTCGATCGCCTGCTGCTCGGGTGTCTTGTTGGTGATGCGCCCGAACTCATCCAAGTAGGCCATCATGTCCTTCAGCTCTCCGCTACCGGGATTGGCTGCGCGTTCGCGCTTCTTCTCTGCCTTCTCCTCCCGATGCTTCGCCCGCGCGAGCTCTTTTTGCCGTTTCGCGAAGGTCTGTTGTCCTTTTGCCATGTGCGGGCAAGGTACGTCGGCCAAAAGCGGCCACTCGGGTATCGACAGGTGCGTTCCTTCCGGAACGACGGCAACGGAATGAGCGGCTCCTCTAAACGTGCAGCCCCTTCACCAACAAACGCTTCCACTCCGGGTGTTCGCGCAGGTAGGCCTTCACTTGCATGCTCACTGGAATGAGCTTCCAGCGTTTCTCTTCCACGAAGGTGAGGGCCTTCAGGACCAATGCATCGGTAACCGCTGGAACGTCCAGCTGGCGGGGTATTTCCGTTTGCGTAAGGAAGATGCGGTCGCCTTGATGATCGTACTCCATGCGCGCCCGGTGCTCGCCCACTTGAAGGACGAACTGGCGCATGTCTTTCTCGTTGATCAAGGGCAACGACTCTAGGTCGATGGGCGCGGGGGCGTTCTGCTTTGCCATGCTAAGGAGCGCAAAGGTACCACGAGCCGGGGCGTTGTGTGACTTTGCTGTTAAGCCTTCCATCCCGGCCAATGGACAGCCCGCTGTCCGGAGGTAGCTTCGCCCCTCTTCTTACTGGGCAAACTGCGCAACCGGGGTTGCTCGGGGGCGCTTGCACCACTGAGGGGTAACACGCAAGCGCCATGTCCACCAGCACGCACATACCGCGGTACATCGGTACCGATCCGTTGCAGAAGCAATTCGCCGGTGCCGTGCGCCGCAACGTGAACGCCTACTTCAAGGAAAGGAACATCAGCACCAAGGCCGACATCCGGCAAGTGCCCAAGACCATCGCGCTGTTGGCCATGTATTTCGCGCCCTTGGTGGTTTTGATCACCGTACCCATGAGCGCCTGGTGGTTGGTGCCCTTGAACATCCTTATGGGCATCGGGCTGGCCGGTATCGGCATGAGCGTGATGCACGACGGTGTGCATGGCGCCATCAGCAACAAACAATGGGTGAACAAGGCCTTGGGCAGCACCATGGTACTACTGGGCAGCACGGTGTTCACATGGAAGATCCTGCACAACGTGAACCACCATACCCACACGAACGTGGACGAACACGACCAGGACATCGACCCTCCGGGCATCCTGCGCTTCAGCGATCACGCCCCCTTGAAGCCTATCCACCGCATACAGCATGTGCTGGCATGGTTCCTCTACGGCCTGCTCACCGTTACCAAGATCATCAACGACTACTTCACGCTTGCAAAATTCAACAAGCAGGGCATCACCAAGCAGCACGGCGTGAATGTTCCGCGTGAGTTCGTGAGCATGACGGTGTCCAAGATCATCGTGATGTTCACCTTCATCGGCCTGCCGCTTTTGCTCACCGACTTCACATGGTGGCAGGTACTGCTCGGATTCGCGCTGATGCATTTCGTGGCAGGCCTCATCATGGGCAGCGTGTTCCAGCTGGCGCATGTGGTGGAAGGGACCGAGCAACCGTTGCCCAATAGCGAAGGCATCATTGAAGCCGACTGGGCCGTGCACGAGATGCGGACCACGGCCAACTTCGCGCCGCACAATCGCTTGGTGAACTGGTATGTGGGCGGATTGAACTACCAAGTGGAACATCACCTGTTCCCGCACATCAGCCACTTGCATTACAGCGCGATCGCACCGATCGTGGAGCGCACCGCCCGCGAGCACAACGTGCCGTACACCTGCAAGCCGACATTGCGCGCCGCGTTGCGCAGCCACTTCCGCCGGTTGTACCAGTTGGGGCACGAGGCACATCCGGCCTGAAGCCACACGTCACAAGAGGCAACACGCACAACGGCGTGCTTCCCCGTGCGCAGCGCGTATAGTTTCCCGGCCATGAGACCATGGCTGTTCTTCTTGGGGATCCTTTTGTTGTTGGTACCCGAGATCCTGCGCGTGTACTACATCATGCCGTTCCCGGGAAGTCAGGAGGACATGCCTACGGACGACAGCCAAGTGAACATCGCCTACTGGCTGCACAACAACATCTGGTGGGTGCGGTTGGTAGGACTTGCGGTGCTCTTGGGGCCCTTCCTCCATTACATGCGCAGTGGCAACTGGTGGAAACGCATTGCCGTGATCATCCCCGCCGCGTTGTGTGCGCTCGTGTTCTATGCCTTCAACTACAAGTTCATGGCGGACAAAATGTTCTACCCGCCGAAGAGCAAAGTCACCTCACCCCCCGGCCCCCTCTCCCAACGAGAGGGGGGGCGACTTGTCATTTCGGTGGAACGGAATGGTGATGCGCGCGCCTACCCGATCGAGCTGATCGGCTATCACCACCAAGTGCTGGACACGGTGGGTGGCGCGCCGGTGATGGTGACATACTGCACCGTGTGCAGGACGGGGCGCGCATGGAAACCCGAAGTGGATGGAAAACCGGAAACGTTCCGGCTTGTGGGCATGGATCATTTCAACGCCATGTTCGAGGACAGTCGCACCAAGAGCTGGTGGCGGCAGGTGAGCGGCGAGTGCATCGTGGGGCCGTTGAAAGGGCACCAGTTGGAAGAAGTTCCATCGGCGCAGCTAACCCTCGGCGAATTCGCGCGGCTCCACCCGCAGGGACTCGTCTTCCAACCGGACACCAACTTCACGGATCAGTACGCCGGACTTGAGGGCTTCGATGATGGCAGCATTGACAGCGAGTTGGAATACCGCGACACGGCGAGTTGGCAGATGAAGAGCTGGGTGGTGGGGGTGGTGCATAAGGGACACGCCCGGGCGTATGATTGGAACGATCTGCAACGCTTGGACACGGTGAGGGACACGCTCGGGGGAAGAGAGATCCTGATCCTTGCACCTGAACAATGGAACTTCCACGCAGAAGCGGTGATGGCGATCGACACTGTCATTACCGAGAACCTCCTGACCGGAGATATGGTCGTGGTCGTTCAAGAAACACGTGACACCATCCCTGCCTATCAGGAATTCTGGCACAGTTGGCGCACCTTCCATCCGAACACCACGCGCTACGAGCCGAAGATGTGAACCTCACCCTGCCCTCTCCCAAGGAGAGGGTCCGAAGGGTGAGCAACTGGATCGAGTTACGATCCAGGGTCATCTGTGGATCACGCATTCGCGTTCCCTGCGTCCTCGCACCTCTGCGGTGAACCCGCATCTTCGTTGCCATGAACGAGGAGCGCTACGCCCGCATCATCGGCAACATCTCGCGGTGCACTGCCCTGCCCTACGATCAGCAGCAGCACTTCCTCGCCGCCTTGGAGGTGAAGCATGTGCCGAAGAAAGCCCCGCTCTTGCGCGCAGGCGAGGTCTGCGATTTCGAAGCGTACGTGAACAAAGGCTGCATGCGCAGCTACTTCTTGGATGAGCATGGCCACGAGGCGACCTTGCAGTTCGGTACCGAGGATTGGTGGGTGAGCGATCTGGTGAGCTTCGAGCAAGGCGCTCCCTCGCGCATGTTCATTGAAGCATTGGAGGACAGCGAACTGCTGCTGATCCGGCGCGACAAGAAGGAACAGCTGTACCGCGACGTGCCGGGCTTGGAGCGCGTCTTCCGCATGATGCTGTTGCGCAACCTGGGCGCCCTGCAGGACCGGCTCTTCGCCACCATGGCATGGCCGGCGGAAGACCGTTACGAGGCTTTCCTCAAGCGCTTCCCCGACCTGTCGAACCGTGTTCCGCAGCATATGATCGCCAGCTACCTCGGCATCACCCCTGAATTCCTGAGCAAGCTGCGCGCACGGCGCGTGGGGAAGTGACCTCACCCTGCCCTCTCCCAAGCAGAGGGTCATAAAGGGACGAACGCGATCGTGTTCCATCCCACTCCCCCCTCTCCTTGGGAGATGGGTCGGGGGTGAGGTTCTTGTTCCAGTTCAATGAACGCACGCCTTGGTAGGTGAACATTTGTAACAGCGAATACGCAACGATGGACCGCAAAGACTTCCTCCGCAAAAGCATCCTCGGTGCCGGTGCCGCAGTTGTAGCGGGCCGCGCCATCGGAACAGCAAGCAACACCGACACGCCCAATGTGGTGGGCTTCAACCACCTGCCTTCAGAAAACCCGAACATCATGGCCAACACCGTCCTGCACAAAGCCGCCACGCGCGGCCACGCCGATCATGGCTGGCTCAACAGCCACCACAGCTTCAGCTTCGCCAACTACTACGATCCGGAGCGCATGAACTTCGGTGTGCTGCGCGTCCTCAACGACGACACCGTATCCGCGGGCATGGGCTTCGGCACGCACCCGCATGACAACATGGAGATCATCTCCATTCCCCTGGAAGGTGACTTGGAACACAAGGACAGCATGGGCAACACCGCTGTCATACGCCATGGGGATGTGCAGGTGATGAGCGCGGGCACGGGCATCCGCCACAGCGAATACAACCGCAACAAAGAGTCGCTGGTGAAGTTCCTACAGATATGGGTGTTCCCGAACGAACGGGGAGTAACGCCGCGTTACGACCAGATCACGCTGGACGCCACCAAGCGGCACAACCGGCTGCAACAGATCCTCTCGCCCAAGGCCGATGACGATGGAGTGTGGATCCACCAGAACGCATGGTTCCACCTCGGCACGTTCGACACGGACTTCGCGACCACTTATACGCTGAAGGACAAAGCGAACGGGGTTTACGCCTTCGTGATCAAGGGCGACTTCACCGTGAACGGCATCGCCTTGAACCAACGCGATGGTCTTGGCTTGTGGGACACGGATACACTTCAACTGAAAGCCGATAGTGCCGGTGCCGAAGTGCTTTTGATGGAGGTACCGATGCAACCATGACCTTCGTCCCCGAACATGCGTTGATGAGCACCGACATCAAGGCCTTGAAAAAGGCACCGACAGAACATCCGGTCCATGACTTGATCCGCCAGCGTTTCAGTGCCCGCGGCTTCAGCGAAAGCCCTTTGACGCCGGATGCGATGAACACTTTGTTCGAAGCCGCTGCTTGGGCGCCGAGCAGCATGAACGAACAGCCATGGCGTTACCGCTATGCATTGCGTGGCACAGCAGCCTTCGAGGAGCTGTGTGGTTGCCTCACCATCGGAAACCAGCCGTGGGCGAAGAACGCAGCGGCGCTTGTCATGTGCCTTGGCCGTACCAACCTGCAGCGCAACGGGCAACCGAACCACTACTGGCTGCACGATGTGGGCTTGGCGAACGCCAACCTGCTCACGCAGGCCGCAAGCATGGACATCTATGGGCACTTGATGGGCGGTTTCGACCACGACAAGGCGCGCACGGCGTTGGGTCCGACCGATGTTGCGGAAGAGATCGCGTGTTTCATAGCGCTCGGCTTCCTGGGCGCTGCGGAGCATCTCATCGAACCCTTCAGGACACGCGAGCACACGCCGCGTGTGCGTCGGCCGTTGGATGAAACGGTGACGGCGCTCTGATCAGAAGTTGAAGACAATGCTCGCGAACGGCAACCCGATACCGAGCGTCTTCTTCGCGAGTGTTCGCTCGTAGGCAATGCCGAAGTCGAGGGCCATGTCCTCGCCGAGTACGCGTATGCCCAAGCTGTGCAGCGGCCATGT
This sequence comes from Flavobacteriales bacterium, assembly GCA_039931265.1. GTDB lineage: Bacteria > Bacteroidota > Bacteroidia > Flavobacteriales_F > PHOS-HE28 > PHOS-HE28. Next base: position 11,534 of record JBDTSG010000068.1, on the reverse strand, counting down.
GGCATCGGGATCGATGAAGAGCCAATGCTCGGTAACAACGCACACGTTGGGGAATAGCCGCGTGCTACCGGCCAGCGTAACCAGCGGTCCACGGCCGAAATGCTGGCCATCGTGCGTCGCACCGACCGCAACGGTCAATTGGTGATCATCGCTGCCGATCGTGGCCATGGCCATCGCTGTTCCGAAGCCGAGCGGCACGTCGCGGATCACGTCGGGCTCGGTGCGCGATACCGGCAACACCGCGCGCAAGTACGTGCCCGTGAGGCCGATGTGCAGCATATCTGAAACGGGTCCGCTCAATCGCGCGTTCGCATACCACACCGGCCCGCCATCGCGCTTGCTGAAGATCGATGGCAGGTGTATGCCGGCACCGAGCGAGAACTTGTCGCTGCACCCGTATGCGGCCGAGTTCAACGCGATCAAGGTGCTCTTGAAGTATCCCTCGCCGCGCTCCAACGGGATGGCGCTGGGCAACATGAAGTAGTGCGTCGCGTGATGGTTCACCAACCGCTTCGCGCGGCCTTGACGTCGGTCCCATTCGCTTGCATCCGCTTTGAGGTTGACCAGAAGCAAGGAACAAATGAGAGCCAACTTCAGCCCGCAGGCATTGCGACAGGCGCGTTGGAGATGTAGAATGTACCGCACAGTTCCGAAGACGGAAGCGCTTGCGATCGGATGCCGCACCAATGTCAAAGCTCCTCGCCAACCAGCGCATTATTGACCTTCACCGCATGCACCGGCTGCCCCTTGTCGCCCTCGCGCCGCTGCTCTGGCTTGGCGCTCATGGCCAAGCGGGGCGCGTTACCGGTGATGGCCTGCGCGTGTTCCCGGATCCGGCGAACGATCGGATGAGCATCAGTGTGGAGGATGCACTTGTTGGTGAGCAAGGGTGATACTGGAGCGTTGATCGGTGCAACCGGTGGGCGTGTGCCATCTTCACGCCCATGCGTTGCATGTTGGTCGCCTTGTTCGCTGGTGTGTGTTTGCCCGTCACGGCGCAGGTCACACCGCCCCAAAAGGTGCAGCTTGCGGTGGAGGCCTTGCGGGCGGCAACTCCATCGGCGCGTTTCGCCCGCACCATCGATCTGGCCATCGCTTATCGTCTCGCCGAAATGCTCGACTCGTCCCGCGCGGTGGCGGATCGGGCCCTGCGCGGAGCGACGAGCGATGGCGAACGGTCGCGAGCGCATTGCGCCATCGCAAGTGTGCTCTTTGAACAGGACGAGTTCCAAAGTGTTCAAGACGAAGCACAGGAGGCGATCGTGCTTGCGCGTGAAGCCAAGGATACTTTGGCATGGCTTCGCGCGGAATTCCTCCTCTCCGAAGTGGACATGAGCTTGGAACGCTTCGAGAGCGGTCGCACGCGGGCGCTGCGGATCATCCCCTTGGCCAAGGCGATCAATGACAGCACAAGGCTGGCTGCGGCGATCAACGTGCTCGGCAACGTGTGCTACCTGCGCCATGATCTAGACTCCGCCCGCTGGTACTACGATCGGGCCATCCTGTACATGCCGGATGCTGAAGATCGGAACCGCGCCGCGCTATTGTTCAACCAGGTCAATCTCTTCATCGAAGAGGAGCAGTACGACAGTGCATTGGCGCGCTCCGGTGCGATGCGCTCCTCGATCATGGGTATGGACGGCACGATGATCGGCCACTACTACAATCAACGTGGCTACGCGCATTTCAACGCAGGGCGATATCGTGAAGCGGTCATGGAGTTCCTTCGGAGCGATTCGGTCAACGGAGCACGGGACAACAACCTTGACCTGCGCATCGAGAACACCGGATTCCTTGCGGAGAGCTATGCCGCCCTCGGCGATACCTCACGCGCTTATCTGTCGATGCGCGATCTGGAGGTGCTCAAGGACAGTCTCAACCGGACCGCGATGGATGAGCGGATGCTCCAGCTCGAGAAGCAGTTCGAAACGCGACTGAACAAGGAGGAGATCGCAAGGCTCGATCAGGAGAACAAGCAGAAGGCCGAACACCTTCGGGCGAAGAACCTCCAACTCTACGGAAGCCTTGTGCTCGCACTGTTCGCCTTGGGCGGTGCGCTGTTGATCTGGCGTAACCTCCGACAAAAGCGTAAGCATGCCGCGGTACTGGAAGCACTCAATACGGAACTCAGGGACCAGAAGGAGCGCATCGAGGGCATCAACCGCCTGTTGCAATTGAAGGTGTTGCGCACGCAGATGAACCCGCACTTCATCTACAACAGTTTGAACGCGATCCACAACCTTGTGCGTAAGGGCGAGAGCGTAGCGGCAAGTGCCTACCTCGATGGTTTCGCGCGGCTGTTGCGCATGGTGCTCGATCACAGTGTGAAGGACCGCGTTCCGTTGGAGGACGAGCTTGAATTCCTGCGGCAGTACCTGAAATTGGAAGCGATGCGCTTCGAGGACGGCCTGGACTATTCCGTGGATGCCGATCGTGCGCTACTGGACGATGACCTGTTCGTACCAACGCTGATCGTGCAACCCTTCGTGGAGAACGCAGTGTGGCATGGCCTCGCTTCCAAGCAAGGTGAGCGTCGATTGCGCGTGAGCTTCGCGATGCGCGATGGTAAGCTGGTCTGCACGGTGGAGGACAACGGCGTGGGCCGCGATGCCGCACCGAAGCGCTCACATCCCGACGGCAGCGCGAGTGTTGGGCTTCAACTCACCAATGAGCGCTTGCAGTTGTTGGCCTACAAGCTCGAAGGCACGGGGCGCATCACATTCACCGATCTGATGGATGGCGTGGTGGTGAAGGGGACGCGGGTGGAGGTGGTCCTGAGCGCGGGCTAACTTCCCCCCATGATCACCGCGCTGCAAGTGGACGATGAGACGAGCGCGCGGGAATTCCTGAGGTCGAGGTTGCAGGATGTCGCGCCGGAGATCCAAGTGCTCGGTGAAGCGGTGAACATCGATGAGGGCGCTCGACTGATCACTGAGAAGAGGCCGCAACTCGTCTTCCTCGATGTGGAAATGCCCGGCGGCGATGGCTTCGAGCTGCTCAAGTGTCTCGGCCGTTGGGACTTTGAGGTGATCTTCACCACCAGCCACCAGCACTATGCGATCCAGGCCATCCGCTTCAGTGCGCTCGATTACCTCTTGAAGCCCGTGCAGGCGGATGAACTCCGCGCCGCGATCGACCGCTTCGCGGAACGCAAAGAGGGGACATCGCCCCTGGTGAAGGAGCATTTCCTGCACAACATCTCCATACGCAAGGAGGAAGCGCTGAAACTCACGCTCACCCACGGCGACCGCACGCATGCTGTACCACCCGAGGACATAGCCTGGTGCGAAGCCGACCGCAACTATACCGCCTTGCACCTGCTGGATGAACGCCGCTTCGTCTCCGCACGCACGCTGAAGGACTACGACGAGATGCTCACGCCCTTCGGCTTCATTCGTGTACACAAGAGCGCCCTCGTGAACCGCCGACATGTCGAGGGGATCGACAAGGAGGGTCATGTGCGCATGCGCAATGGTGCGCGTGTGGAGATCAGCAGGCGACGCATGGAGGAAGTAGCATTGGCGCTCCGGTCCTGACCGCAGGATCAACTCCCCACCGCAGGATCGGTTCTCCTTCCGTTCGGCGCGCTGTCGCCTTCACTTGGTGCTGCCAATTCCCAGCACCATGCGCTTATTCGCCATCACGTCATTCGCACTTCTCACAATAACTGCCTCTGCGCAAACCGCCGTCAATTCAGATTGCGCCCACGCCATTGCCCTGCCAGTCGCGGCTGGCAACGTGCAGGTCGACTTCGCTCCGGTGAATGGTGCACAATTGCCCGGTGGGACGCCCGTGCCCGTGACCGCTTGCAGTGGTTCCGGGAACCGTGGTTCGGCGTGGTTCAGCTTCAACGCCACCAGCACCACGCACTGGATCCGCACCGAGGGCGATGGCACGGACCAGTCGAGCATGGAGGTCTTGAGCGGAACGTGCGGGTCGTTGACGACGATCGGATGCTTTGCGCCCAACAGCGCCACACCACAGGTGACCGGCCTGAGCGTTGGAACGACCTACTACCTGCGTGTGCTCACACTGAACCCGACAAGCTGCAGCGCGAACGACTGCATGGTGTGGGTGGCCGTGGTATCCGCACCGGTGAACGATGAGTGTGCGAACGCAACGGAACTCTTCGTGAACACTAGTGCGGTTACTGTGGATCCTGCAACGGAGATCAGCACATTGGGAGCTACGCAATCGCAGGCGGCATGCACCGGTGGGGCGGGTGCTTCAAACGATGATGTGTGGTACCGTTTCACCGCGACACATGCCGCGCACTTCTTCCCAACTGTGCAATTGAGCGGCGGAAACCCCACGGTCGAGTGGTTCAGCGGCGCCTGCGGAAGCCTGACGAGCATCGGATGCAACGTGAAGGAGAAGAGTGGGCTTACCGTGGGTCAGGAGTACCGCATTCGTGTACACAGTTCCAGCACCGCGCCCGAGGTGACCACGCGGGCGCTCGCGGGTGTGTTCGTTCCGGCACCGAACGATGAATGCAGTAATGCGGTGCCCATCACCGTGGTGCAAGACGATGATCCGCCAGCCCCAGTGCGGCTCTCCACCACCAACTGCACAAGCAGCACGGTGCCTTGTGGCACTATCGAGCACGACGTGTGGTTGAGTTTCGTTGCGCCGAGCACATCCGTCACCGCGGTGAGCAGCGCGCTGGTGAGCGCAGCCATCTTCTCGGGTACATGTGGTTCGCTCTCCTGCCTTTGGAACAACACGTCCCTGTCCCCGACGTGGACCTTCTCTGGCTTAACGATCGGTGCGACCTACTACCTGAAGATCGGCAGTGGCACCGTAACCCGGAACACCACCCTCTGGATGTTCGCACCGCCCGAGAACGACGAATGCAACAACGCAGTGCCGCTGTCCGTGTCTCCGCTATCGGTCTTCGGACACACGTTCGGCGCTACGCAAACGCTGCCGCAAATGTGTGGTGGCACAGCGAAGGATGTATGGTACAGTTTCGTCGCAGGTGCGGGCCGGCATTTGGTGGAGTGTACGCGCACCCTTACGCCCAATACGCAACTGTACACGGAAGCGTACTCGGGTACTTGCGGTGCGCTCACGAGCATTGCGTGCCAGCAAACAAGCGCCATCCCCATGCCGCTGGATGGACTTGTGCCGGGCACTACCTATTACCTGCGCGTGATGGGCGCGAACGGCGGATTCAGCGTAGCCGTTCGGCAGGCACTGGTGAACGATGAATGCGAAGGCGCGATCGCTCTTCCGTACTCCGCGCTCGCCGACTTCGATGCGATCGCAACAGTGGGCAATGCGAATGCCGCGGACGGTTCTGGTTCGTGCGATGCGTACCGCGATACCTGGTTCAAGTTCACGGCTGCGCACACCACCGCCGCGTTCATAGCGCCGGGGATCTCCGGGCCGGGCACGGGAGTGGAACTGCTCAGCGGCGCCTGCGGTGCGCTCACCAGCATCGATTGCCAAGTGAACATGAACAACGTGCGCGTCCGGTACATCGGCCTCACCGTAGGAGCCGAATACCACATCCGTCTATCATCGCTCTCGAACGGCCGGTGTACGCCGATGCTCTTCGATCGGAACACGAACGACGGGATCACCGGTGCGCTCGATGTGCCGACCGGTGGAGGCGTATTCGCACAACCCACGTTCGAGCAAATGAACTACGCAGCTTCACAGAGCTATGCGCAGCTGTGCGGCAGTACCGCCTATCCCGATGAAGACACGTGGTTCCATTTCGTGGCCACGGCCGCGTCGCACACCGTCACGGCGGAGCAACGCAACCTGCACTTCATTGAACCGGCGATCAGCGGCGGCTTCCACATTGAAGTGTATGATACGCTGAGCACGGACAGCGCAACGCTGGATGCACATGTGATCGGTTGCGGTGCCAGTCCAGTGGTGCTGACCGGATTGACCATAGGCGATGACTACTGGTACCGGGCATTCACCGGAAACACCGGCACTGCGGAGCGCTGCGCCTTCTCCACAAGCGTGAACACCGGGAGCAATGACGAAGCATCAGGCGCGCTAACGTTGAACTACAGCACCGGCTACACGGTGCAGTTCAACACAAGCGGTGCCACGCAAAGTCAACCGGGCGCGAACTGCGCAGTGAGCGATGTGGCCGATGATGACATCTGGTTCAAGTTCACCTCTTCCGCATCACCTGCACGATTGGTGGTGGGCTACCACACCGCGGACCTAACGCTCGAACTCTTCAGCGGCGTGCCGGGGAACCTCACCAGCATCGCGTGCAGCGATAACATCCTCGTATTGCCTGCGCTCACGGTGGGGCAGACCTACTATGCAAGGCTCTACAGTTGGAACAATGCGACGCCCGTGCAAGGTCGTCTCGGTTTGTTGATCACACCATCGCTCACGGCGAACGGTTGTGTGGATGAGACCTGTCTCGGACCGGTGCTGCTCGCCAACCCGTCCATCGAGCAAGGCGACAACTGCTTTGCGATGATCCCGGAAGTGGATCTCACCGCTGGCTTAGGCACACCGGTGGCGCCCGGTTGGCCGCGTATGCAGGCGGGATCTTCGGACGGTTACAGCAGTTGCGCGGACTTCGATGTGAGCGAAGAGGTGCCCACGGCAGGTTTGCTCGGCGGCAGCAAGCGCCTGCTCTCGCGCAGTGGCAAAGGCATGGGCGGTGTGATCCTCAAGGACTATGGGAACTTCGATTACCATGAGTACCTACAAGCCCCGCTCACCGAGGCCTTGATCCCCGGCGAGCCATACCTCGTTTCCTTCCACGCGGCCATCCTAACGGAGAACCACGTCTGCCTGAACGGACTGGGTGCAGCGCTCACGCTTGGCCCGGCGGCGCACAACGACTACACGACGATCCTTCCCGCACCGCCCTCGATCCTCTCGGAGGAAGTGGTCTGCACGGATCAGTGGGTGAACATCTGTGGCATTGTGGTGCCCGATGAAGCGGTGGACCACATCACCATCGGGCCTTTCCTCGGCAATGGTGAGTTGCTGTTCCAAGGGCAGACCATGAGCCGCGCGTACTACTTCATCGATGATGTGGTGGTGGCGCGCGTGACGGATCCAGGTTGCATCACGGGCTTGGGTGACGTGCCGCCGATCAGCGATGACGCGAGCAACAATGCGAACGGTGACAACCTACGGATCTACCCGAACCCAGCGAGCGATCGCGTGACCATCGTATGCGATGCGGGCCTCTTCGGCGAACATGGCGTGATCGAAGTGTTCGACGTTACCGGCAAGCGCGTGCACGCGGAGCAAGTGGCCTCGCTAGGTGCGTTGCAACAGCTTGACTTGTTCAGCGAGTGGAGAGAAGGTTTGTATCTGCTGATGGTGCGTGTGGAAGGGCAAGCACCAAGGAGCGCGCGGGTGATGTTGAAGCGTTGACGACCTTCGGTGCATGAGCGCACCCGCCACCCAGCGCACCGACCTCCTCGACGCCCTTCGCGGTTTCGCGCTCTTCGGCGTGGTGTTCTCCAACTACGCTGGCCTCGCCTTCTGGGTCTTCCTTCCGCCGGAACAGAAAGCCGCCTTGCCCGGCTCCTTCCTGGATGCACCCTTGGACTGGTTCCACATGGTGCTCATCGATGGCAAGTTCTATTCGATCTTCTCCATGCTCTTCGGCATCGGGTTCGGGTTCTTCCTCGCCAAAGGAGCCGATGGCCTACTGCGCTTCTACCGCCGCATGTTCATCCTGCTCATCATCGGATGGTTGCACCTGCGCTACTTGTGGAATGGCGACATCCTCTTCCTGTACGCGCTGCTCGGCATGCTGCTGCCGCTCTTCCGGAACGTCAGGGACCGCACCCTGCTCGTCGTTGCTTCGATCTTGTTGCTGATGCCGTTGGCGATCGATACGCTGAACGTGGCGACGGATGACGCCTTCGATCCCGGGAACTATCCGCGCAGCATCGGCACTGGCCGGATCGAAGCGCTCGGGTTCACCAAGGCGGAATTCAGAGCCACTGTGGTCGATGGCGGTTTGCAGGAGTTCATGCTGCACCGCAGCATCACCTGGCTCTTCCGCGTGGAGAACCTGCTATCGAGCAACCGTCTTCCGAAAGTCTTCGCACTCTTCCTCATCGGCCTCTGGGTCAGCCGCCGAAAGCTCTTCGTGGATCCCGCTGCGCATGCGCCGCTGCTCAAACGCGTGTTGCTGATCGGCACGCTGATCGGCCTGCCGGGTTGCATGCTCACGCATTGGGCGCATGAACACTTGGAAGCTCTACCGCTTGCAGAAGGATTGTGGGAAACGGTCGGCTACACGATCGGTGTCGTTCCGCTGGCCATGGCTATCGCCAGTGCCTTCGCGCTGCTTTGGACGAAGTTGCCTTGGCGACATGCGCTGAAGGTCTTCGCGCCGATGGGCCGCATGGCGCTCACCAACTATCTCATGCAGACGATCATTGCCCTTTGGCTCTTCACGGGCCTCGGCTTGGGTCTGGGCACGCACGTAAGCGCGATCACCTTCGAGTCATTGGCCGTTGGTGTCTTCATTCTCCAAGTGGTCTGGAGCCGTTGGTGGTTGAAGCGCTTCCGCTTCGGGCCGATGGAGTGGGCGTGGCGATCGCTCACCTACGGCAAGGTGATGGGGATGCGAAAGTGAGGGGGGCGCAACCCACCCCAAGCCTTGCCCGTCTTCACCGAGCCCTGCCGTCCGTCAGGGATATCCGATGAAATTCCCCTGCCCTTCTTTGGTGATCAGCGCTGCTCTGGGCGGCAGCATCCCGGTAGCGACCTCGGCCCAGCCTACGTTCATGCGCATGTACAACGAAGGGCACGAGGGCCGCGCGGTGCGGGAGGTTGGCGGAAATGCCTACGTCGTTGCCGGTGGCACCGATCTCTATTGGAACTGGCACTTCCATTTGCAGTCCCCGATACCCTCGACCGGGGTGCATCATTTCAAAACCGATGATCAGGGCAATCTTCTGTGGGAAAGGATCCACAGCAAGTTCGACGCGCGCACCATTGCGACATGGATGGAACCCACTGCCGATGGTGGCTACATCATCGCGGGCAACAGTAATAGCGACAAGGTTTGGCCACCGGACAGCAACGATGTTCTGCTGATCAAGACGAACGCCCTCGGCAACATCATTTGGAGCGAGACCTTCGATACAGGCAAGGACGAGGTGGCGAACTGCGTGCGCCAGACCAGCGACGGTGGCTACATCGTATCCGGGTTCCACGATGGCGCGCCCATAAGCTTCTCCGGTACCACGCGCGTACTGCTGATCAAGACCGATGGCGCCGGAAATCTCCAATGGTCGCACAAATACGAGTTCGGTATCCGCGACATCATCACTGGTGCGCCATTCACGTACGTGGTGCGCGAATTGGCCGACGACGGGTTCGCGATAGTGGGTACCACGGTGGGCGGTGCGGTGATCGGCGTGTACGTGATCCGCACGGATGGAGTGGGGAATGTGCTTTGGGCGAACGTGTATCCCCACGACCTGAGCATCATCCGGCACTCGACCGGCTTGGACATACTGGAAACCCCGACCGGAGAACTGATCGTGGCCGGCTCCATGGACAAGAGCCAACCGAACGAGAAGAACTATCCCTACCTCATGCGCTTGAGCGCGGCTGGTTCGTTGCTCGAAGCGCGCTTCTATGAGACCGCACCGTTGCTGTCCTTCCAGAGCGGGTTCTCCTCGGTGATCGGAACGGATGACGGCGGCTTCTTCTTCACAGGCATGGGTGGCTATGGCGAGTTCGGAGACCAGATGCAACTGCTGAAAACCGACCCCGCACTGGACATGGAGTGGAGCCGCGTATACACGGCCGATGGGATCGCCACCATGGGTTCGCGCTCCGCCCGACCCAGCACCGATGGCGGCTATGTGTTCACAGGCAAGCGGCAGTTCGCCGGCACCGTGCTCATGAAGACCGATGCGCAAGGACTGATCCCCTGCAAGAACCCGAACGTGCTGGTCGAACTTCCACCGATAGTACTGGAGTCGGTGCTGACCCCGGGAACATTACCGGGCATACTGGCCAGTCCTGTACTGCTCAACACGATATCGCCCTTGATCGATGTGGCGGAGATCTGTCCCGTGACCATTCCGCTGCCAGTGGAGCTCGTGACTTTCACCGCCACGCCACTACCACAGCGCAAAGCGGGTCTGCGCTGGAGCACGGCCACCGAAACGGGCAACGACCTCTTCATCATCGAGCGGAGCGCTGATGCCGCCGGGTTCGAAGAGGTCGCACACATCGATGGCGCGGGCAACTCGCAGCACACCATCGACTACGCGTTCACGGACGAACATCCCTTGTTGACCGACATCTCCTACTACCGGCTGCGCCAAGTGGACGTGAACAGCGTGGAGAAGTTCTCTCCAACGGTCGCGGTGCAATTCGACAGTGACGGCTTCGTGGTCATCAGCGCCAATAGCGACCCGGCCAACGGCACCCTGAACATCGTGATCGGGTCCACGGGCCTGCGGACACTCGGCTATCGCGTGTGGGATGTCATGGGGCGCACGGTCGCATCCGGGACCAGCATAGTGGAAGGGGCGATCGCCCGCCTCGCGATCGATGCCCACGGTTGGACACGCGGCACGTACGGCTTCGTGATCATTGCGGGAAAAGAAGCCCTCACGGGGAGGTCGGTCTACTAAGGCTTCCGGTCTTCCGCTGTGCCATTCTCATACTTCTCCTCACTTTCGGGACGATCCTTCACGACATGGCCCACGACCCCCTCTTTGAACAGCGCATAGCTGAAGTACTGAAAGCCCAAGGCGCGCGGCCCGAACACAAGAAGATGTTCGGTGGCATCACCTTCATGATCAACGGCAATATGAGCGTAGGGATCACCAACAAAGGCGACTTCATGGTGCGCTTCGACGGTGAGCGGCATGCCGAGATCAGTAAATGGCCGGGAGCGAAACCCATGACTTTCGGCAAGGGCGACAAGAAGGGTTTCCTCTTCGTTGATGCCGATGCGGTGGCCAACACCAAGGCGTTGGAGAAGTGGGTGAGGCTGTCGCTGGAGCACATGAAGAACCTGCCGAAGAAAAAGGCCGTGGCCCAGAAACCCGCGAAGAAGAAAGCCGCCAGCAAGAAGGAGTGAAGTTCATTTCCGGTCGTTTGTCCGGATCGGCGCGGTACGATCGTCAACAGTACGAACAACAACGTACGGGCCGATGACCATCGGCCTCGAGAAAAACCCAACCAAAATGAGCAAGTACATTTTCCTTTTCCGCGGTGGTGTGGATCCGCAAATGCCTTCCCCCGAACAGATGCAGGCCAGTATGATGAAGTGGAAGGTGTGGATGGATGCGCTGACGGCCCAAGGCACGATGTTGGGCGGCGAACCGCTTGACAAGCCCGGCAAGGTGGTTTCAGGTCGTGGCAAGAAGCTCACGGACGGCCCCTTCGTTGAGGGCAAGGAGATCGTGGGTGGCTATCTGGTGGTGAACGCCGCGAGCATGGATGCCGCAGTGGAGATCAGCAAGGGTTGCCCCATCTTCGAGAACGACGGAAGTGTGGAAGTGCGGCCAGTGCAGGAGATGAACATGTGATGTGTCGGCGATACAGGTAGG
>JBDTSG010000067.1:0-22447 GCA_039931265.1 Flavobacteriales bacterium | reverse complement strand
AGGTCATGATCAGCGTCTGGATGTGGCTGCCGTCAACGTCGGCATCGCACATGATGATGACCTTGTGGTAGCGCAGTTTGCTTATGTCGAGCGCTTTGCTGTCCTCTTCGGTGCCGATGTTCACGCCCAAAGCCGTGTACATGTTCCGGATCTCCTCGTTTTCGTAGATCTTGTGCACCATGGCCTTCTCAACGTTGAGGATCTTCCCGCGCAGCGGGAGGATGGCCTGGAACTCGCGGTTACGACCTTGCTTGGCGGTACCGCCCGCAGAGTCGCCCTCGACGAGGAACAACTCGCTCAACATCGGGTCCTTTTCCTGGCAATCGGCCAGTTTACCGGGCAGTCCCATGCCATTAAGGGAGCCCTTGCGCTGTACCATTTCGCGGGCCTTCTTAGCGGCGTGGCGGGCAGTGGCTGCAAGTATCACCTTGTCCACGATGGTGCGGGCATCGCGCGGGTGCTCTTCCAGATAGTTCTCGAGCATCTCGCTCACGGCCATGTTCACAGCACCGGCCACCTCACTGTTCCCAAGTTTGGTCTTGGTCTGGCCTTCGAACTGTGGCTCTTGCACCTTCACGCTGATCACACACGTGAGGCCCTCTCGGAAGTCATCGCCCGCGATCTCGAACTTCAATTTGTTCGTGGCTCCACTGTTATCGGCATACTTCTTCAGCGTGCGTGTAAGGCCGCTCCGAAAACCGGCCAAGTGCGTACCGCCTTCGTGCGTGTTGATGTTGTTGACGTAGCTGTGCAGGTTCTCACCATAGCTGTCGTTGTATATCATGGCGATCTCCACGGGGATGCCTTGCTTCTCCCCTTCCATGTAGATCACTTCTTCGATCAAAGGGCTACGCGTGCTGTCGAGGTACCGCACGAACTCCACCAAGCCAAGCTCGCTGAAGTAGGTCTCGTTCACGAAGGTGCCGTCCTCGTTGGTATGGCGCTCGTCGGTAAGGGTCAGCTTGATGCCCTTGTTCAGGTAGGCCAATTCGCGCAGGCGGGCGCTGAGCGTATCGAAGTTGTACTCCGACACCTGGAAGATGGTCATGTCCGGACTGAACGTGACCGTGGTCCCGCGCAATTCCGTGGTGCCGGTTTCCTTCACAGGGTACTGGGGCTTGCCCTCCTTGTACTCCTGCATGTAGCTCTTGCCGCCGACGTACACCTCCACCTTCAGGTCGCTGCTCAAGGCGTTCACACAGCTCACGCCAACGCCGTGCAGACCACCGGACACTTTGTAGCTGTCCTTGTCGAATTTACCACCTGCGTGCAGCACGGTCATTACAACCTCAAGCGCACTCCGCTTCTCCTTGGTATGCATGCCCACCGGGATACCGCGCCCGTTGTCTTTTACACGTATGCTATTGTTCGGGAGGATGGTAACGTTCACCGTATCGCAATGCCCGGCAAGAGCCTCGTCGATCGAGTTGTCCACCACCTCGTACACCAAGTGGTGCAGGCCCTTCATACCGATGTCGCCGATGTACATGGCCGGGCGCTTGCGCACCGCTTCCAGGCCTTCCAGTACTTGTATGCTATCGGCCGAGTAGGAGGCGGCCGCCGTCTTTTTCGTTTCGCTCATTTCTGCTGTCTCTGCCATTTTTCCTGTAGGTGAAACCCCTGGTTCCAAGAGGTGCGCGAATGTACCTCATACCCACCCTTGCGATGCGGCCGAAACCCAACAACGGCGCGGCTTATTGGCACTTTTTACCAACATCGGCAACGCGGCTGTTGATAAAGAAATTTGGAGGCTGACGACCAGGGTATCCGGGACCTGCGTCTGAGCCTCGACGGACTTTCATCCGTTCCAGCCATGGCGAACCTCGGGGACGATGACCTGAGGGCTGAGCCGGCTCTAAAAAGCCATGGTAACACCGCCCATTAGCAAGGTGCGCTGGACTGGATGGTTGAGCCAACGCTCGTATTTGCTCGCACTCAGGTTGCTCACATCCACCCAGATGCTGAACCGTTTCGTGTAGCGGTACTCAACCCCCAAGTACATGTCGAAGTAGCTATCAAGCTCCTTCGTCTCCAAGGCTAACGAGGTACCCGTATCGAAGGTGGGTTCGTTGCCGGGTATCTGCCCCGCGAAACGCGCTCCCAGCATTTCGACCTCCGCCTTAAGGATCAATTTGTTGCGCACATCGTAAGTGCCGCCGAGCGACAGACGGTAGTTGGGCATGTACCATGCCTCCTCTTGGGCAAAAGCATCATTGGTGTACACGTCCACCCGGCCGTTCAGCTTCACGTTCTCGCCAGCGCTGTACATCAGTTCCCCGGAGATGTCGAACACGTCCACTTGATCGTACACCGGGAAGAAGCGGTCGCCGAGGATGGTATCCGTCTGGGTGAGGAAAAGCATCTTGTCCTTCCATCGGGTGGTGCTCACACGCACATCGAAACCAAGGCGGCTGCTCACACTGCCCCGGATCCCGCCATACAAGTCGTACATCTTGCTCGTGTTGCTCAGCACCGGTGCACCCATCATCCAAGGGTTCTCGCGTGTGAGACTGCGCAGGCTGTTGCGCTCGCGCGCGCCATCCACACCGACGTAGGGCACTAGGATGTCGTCGAAAAGGCTGTAGCTGAGGTAAACCCGTGGGAAGAAATGGAAGGTGGTGCGGTCAGCACGCGCGCTGAGCGAATCGACATCGGTGTTGGCCACATCGAGGAATATGCCCACCCCCACCTGCACCAGGTATTTGTCGCTCCGCGTGCTCACTTGCGGAAGCAACCCTAACAGGAACCCGCCTTGCTTGAAATCGAGCGTTCCTTGCTTCGCCCTGTATGTGTTGTTGTCGATGAGGATGCGTCCCCCATACGTCTCACTACCCTGTTCCATTTCCAGGTCAGCGGTCACCTTCACGTTGGTCTCCTTGCTCTCGCTGGTGTTGTTGTACTGGTGAACCTCCAGACGCACATCGTGCGCGATCATTGAACTGTCCTTGTACAGGCTCTTCACCCGCACGCCGAAACCGAGGTCGTTGTACACCTGCTTCAAGCGATCGTCGTCCACCGTGCCCAAGTCGAAACTGGCTAAGGCAAGTTCATCCGTTCCACCGTAGTAGCTGATGCGCCTGCGGTCGAAGCCAATGCTGCCGCCGACCTCGTGTTTCTTCAAGTAATGCGTGTAGTGCGCGTCCATGGCGTTGAAGCTGTACTGGCTTTCGCCCATTTTGTCGATGCCGCCGTTGCTGCTAAGGTGCTTGTAGTGTACGCCCCATGCGTTCTCCCGGCTCCGGGTCTGGTCGTAGTACAACTCCAGCAACGGTGTGGTGTACAAACCGAAGCCGGCCTTGGCGTAGCCCTTGTACAGCTTCGTCTGCATGGCCTGGATACCGAGCTTGACGGCACTGATGCTGTCCACCCGGGCAGGCACGTAACCCTGCACGTTGATGAGGTTGTACTGCACCGGAGCGATCGGCAGGATCGTGTCGATCAACAACGGGCGCAGGTCGATCTTCCGTGCGTCGGCGATGGTGGGATTGTAGTTGCCCTCGATGGTATAGCTGCCACCGATGCCCGATGTTGTGTCCGTCTGTGCATGCAATGGCAGCACTACCGCGGAGGCGGCCAGCCCGATGATGAACGCGATGCTCTTGATCATGATCTGTCTTGTGCTGTGGCTCAGTTATCGTCCCCCTCCTTACCGCCCTCCGGCACTGGCGCGTTCTTCTGCTGCTCCTCGTTCAACAGGATGTTGAGCCTCGCCTGGGCATCGGCCACCAGAGCAGGCTCATCACTGTTATCGATCACACCCTGCAGGGCCGCTTTCGCCTGGAAGCGATCGTTGAGTTGAACGTAGACATCGCCCAGCAGGATGAACCCCATGCTGATCCAGTGCTTGTAAGCACCGAAATCGTTGGCCAGTGCGAACACTTCCTTCTCCGCTTCCTTGTACTTGCCTTGCAGGTGGCGGATGTAGGCCATGCGGTATTTGGCCTCGGCGCTCATGGCACCATGCTTACCCGCGGCGATGGTTTTGTAAACGCCGAACGCGCCGTCCTTGTCGTCGTTGTCCAACGCGTAGTCGGCAATGAGCAGTTTGGCTTCCGCCTTCAGCAGCGCATCCTTGTTGTCGGTATTGGCCGAGACCATTTCAGCTGCGGTAGCGGCTTCCTTGTCGTGCCCCAATTCCTTGTGGCAACGCATGCGGCCCACTTGCGCAGCCAGCACGTTAGTTGGGAACGTCGCGACTTTCTCCAACTGCTCGAAGCGTTCCAACGCGCCCTCCCAACGTTTGTCGCGGAACAGGATATCGCTGGTGCCGAAAAGCGCGCTTTCCATGAACGAATTGCCGGGCACCTTCACCACTTCCTCAAGATCGGCCAGCGCGGCATCGCTCTGCCCGGCGCGATACTCGCAGTCACCTTTGTAGAAGTGCGCGTTGAGCGCGTAGCCCCCGTTGGGATACTTCGCCAGATAGCTGCCGAAGGCACCGATGGCCTCGGCGCACTTCTCGCCGGTGTACAACAGTTCCGCACTGCGGTAATACTTCTCGTCGAGATCCAACGATGAGGCATCAACGAAGGAGAGGGTCTGCACGTACGCCTCATACTCAGCAACACGGCCGGTCTCCACATAGATCGCTTCAATGCTGGCCAGCGCATCCGCACTCGCTTCGCGCGTCGGGTACTTCGCTACAATGGCCTTGAAGTCGGCGAGGGCTTGTTCATTGTTGCCTTGGCGTTTGCGGATCAGTGCGCTCTGCAACATGCTCTTCTGCACGAAGGGACATTCGCTGTGATCGTTGATCACCTGCTGATAGTAGGTGAGCGCTTGGGCATCGTTGTCCAAGCGGATGTAGGATTCACCCAATTGGTACTTGGCATCCGGTGCATAGCGCGTGTTCTTGCTGTCGGCGAGCAGCTTCTTCAGCGTTTCGATCTTTCCGTTGTGGTTGCCCGCCAATCCTTGGCAAACGCCTTTCTGGAAAAGCGCATAGTCACGGTCGGTCGTTCCACTGCGCAAAGCGTCGTCGTACCAAGTGATGGCCTCGGCGGCATCCTTCTCAACGAAGTAGCTGTCGCCTACCCTCAGCTTGGCATCGGCGCGCTGATCGGCTTGGCCAGCAGTGGTGCCGATGAAGCGCCGGAAGCTGGTAGCAGCATCGCTGTACTCTTTCAGTTTGAAGTAGCAGTAGCCTTGGCTGTAGCCAGCCTGTTCGTACAGATCCGTGGAGTACGCCCCGCTGGCGTTGCGCAACACGTCGTACTTGCGCAACGCAGCGGTGTAATCCTCCTCTGCATAGAAACACTCAGCGGTCCAGTAGTGGCACTGCGCGTTCAGGTCTTTGTTCACCGGATACTTCAGCGCACGGTCGAAGAAGAGCGCGGCGTCCTTGAACTTCCTGCCGTCGTACAGTTCCACTCCCCGGTCGAAGGCCAGTTTCTGGTACGCCTCCTGCATGGCGATGTCCTTGTGCTGGATCTTGTCCAACGCCTCCAGCGCTGCCTCGTAATTCTTGGTCTTCAGGTAAACGTTCAGGAGGAAGCTGTATGCGTCGTCGCGTTTCGGTGAATCGGGATAAGCCCGCAAGTAGTTCTTCAGCGCGAGGATCGCTTCGTTGTACGGGTCGAAGCTGAGTTCGTAAGCCAGCTTGGCGTAGTTGAAGAGCGCATCTTCCGTCACCTTGGGGTCCTGTTTCAGGTCGTAGGCCTTTTTGAAAGCAGTGCGCGCGTAGTTCTTCTGGTCGAGCTTCATGTAGCAATCGCCCATGTGGTAGGCGGCCGCTTGTGCCAGGCTGTCGGTCCCGTTGGCAACGGTGGTCAGCTGCTGAAGCGCCTTTTCGCAATCGCCGGTTTTGTAGTAGGCATGTCCAAGAACGTAACGGTCCTCGCGCGTGACACCGGCGCGCTGCACGCTCTTCTCCAGGTAGGGGATCGCCTCGGAGTAATGCCCTTGGCGGTAATTGCTCTCCCCGAGCAAGCGGTTCATTTCGCCTACACGCCGTGCGCCGTTGGGGTCATCCACAATGGGCTTTGCGTAGGTGTTCAGCTCATCATACTTCCCCTGCAGGAAAAGGATCTCGCTGATGTAGTGCGGCACAACATCACCGAAGGCTTCGTCGCCCTTGAGCTTCTCAAAACCCTGCAATGCCGTCTCGAACTGCCCACGCTCGTAGTTGATGTGCGCGGCATAATAGGTGGCAGGCGAAACGTAATTGCCGGGACTTCCGGGGAGACCCGTGCTGCCGTCCTTCACGCGGGTGAAGTCGTTCATGGCCGCGTCGGGCTTATCCTCCATGAAGTTGGCATAACCGCGCTTGAAGTAGAACTCCTCCTGATCCTTCACCTCCAGTTCCAACGGTTCCACTTTGGCGGCCCAGGCCAAGCAGTCCTCCCAACGCTTTTGCGTGAAGTAGTGGCGGAACAGTTCGATCCGCACAGCCGGTACATGCTGGCTCTCCGGATGCGCGTCGATGAAGCCGAGCAGCCGCATCGGAGCATCGTTGTGGAAGAGGCGCACGGCGCACAGCGCGCTCCAGAACTCGCTTTCCACGCGCGTGCCATCATGGGGGTCGCTGATGCGGGCCGTGACACGCTCCAACTCGGTCTGGGCCGCCCCATACTTGGCCTTATCGAAAAGTTCCAGCGCATGCACCAGGTCGGCATTGCGGTGCTCGAAGTGCGCCGGACGTTGCGCGCAGAGCGCCGCAGCCAACACAAGGCCCACTGCGGAAAGGACGGATCGCTGCATGGTCATGATCAAGTGCTCAAAGGTGAACGCGCACGCACGCGTGACTTGGCTGACAAGCTGTTGACTTTTGCACGCTGACGTGTGGACGCATCGGAACAGGAGCGGCCAGTGCATTAACGAAGACCGTGCCCGTCAGCGTGTGCTCCACAGCGAACTGCTCACAGCTTTTGTCCCTCTGTTCAACAACAGCCACGTTCCCAGTGTGATCTTTACGGCATGGCCGCTGAACCCATCATCGAACTGCACAACGCACGTTTGTTCCAGCGCGAGAACCTGGTGCTGAACAACGTGGACCTCACCGTGTACAAGGGCGAGTTCATCTACCTCATCGGCCGCACCGGCACGGGTAAGAGCACGCTGATGCGCACACTGTACGGCGACCTGCCATTCGCGGAAGGCGAAGGGCATTGCTGCGGTTTCGACCTTCGGAAATTGAAGCGGGCCCAGATACCCTTCCTGCGCAGGAAGATCGGCATCGTGTTCCAGGACTTCCAGTTGCTTACCGACCGCAGCGTGCAAGCCAACTTGCAGTTCGTGATGAAGGCCACCGGCTGGACGGACAATAAACTCATTGATGGACGGATACAGGAGGTACTGGACAAAGTGGGTTTGGGCAACAAAGGCTACAAGCTGCCGCACGAACTGAGCGGTGGTGAACAACAACGCGTGAGCATTGCACGCGCCTTGGTGAACGACCCGGAACTGCTCCTGGCCGATGAGCCCACGGGCAACCTCGACCCGGAAACCACCGGCGAGATCCTCGACCTCATGATCGAGATAAGCCGGAGCGGACGCGCCGTGTTGATGGCCACGCACGACTACACGCACATGAAGAAGTTCGGTAGCCGCGTGGTGAAGTGCGAGGACGGGCGGCTGGTGGAGATGAGCGCGGTAGCGGGCTGATCACAACAGATCAACGATCCGCTCCGCATTGCGCTTGTTGCTGAAGCGCTCTTCCAATATCGCGGCCCGTTTCTCGAGCGTGCTCCCGTTGGCAGGCCGTGCCATGCAGCCTTGAACGCTGAGCCGCATGGTGGTTGCGTCATCGTGCACATGGCAGAGATCTTCCAAACCGGTGCCTTGCACCATAAGGGTGTTGCACACCACATGGCGCCCGGTGAACAGGCAGAGCAAGAGCTTCAGCTTGATGCCGGTGGATTGGAAAGTCGGGAGCACATGCACCTGTGCATCGCGCACGAGCTGGTGGATACGCTCAGTGGGAATATTCTCCAAGAGCGTGGCGTTGGCATGCTTGGCCACTTCCGCACGCAACTCGCTGCTGGCATCGCTACCTGCGATCACCAAGCGGACATCAAGGCCGTTGAACACCTCGCGCAACAACCACAGCGCCGCCTTGTTGTTATCAGCAACGCCGAGCGCGCCGTGGTACAACGCGAAATCGCCGAGACCATCGGGCACATCCACATGTTCGCAAGCGTGGAACGCCGGCACATGCACGACGTTGGTGAAATGCCTGCCGAAGTATGCCTCGTCTTTGGGCGAGATCGCCAGAATGGTATCGGCCTCGCTCAGGACCGGCTCGTAACGTTTCAATTTCGTGGCCTCACTGTTGAAGTAGCTGCGCCTGAAAGCGCTGCCCTCGACTTTGGCCAATGCGCTGTAATAGTCGTGCTCAACATTGTGGGCGCGCACCAAGCGCTTCCGGCCGTGCAACCTCGGGTCGCCGAGGTGGTAACAACTGTGCAAGCCTTCGAAAAGTATCGGATGCTCGTCCTGCAGCAACCGATCCACCAAGGCATCGCTGCGACGGCTTACCACCACGTATGGCAGGCTGCTGAGCAATTGCAACTTGCCCATCTGCCGCTTGTAGTAGTGGACACTTGTACAATACCGGTCGAGTTCCTTTCGTCGCCCGCGACCGTACTCGAAACAGTGCAGGTGTACTTGCACCCCGACCGCATGCAGCGCCTTCACTTTGAAGAACACATCGATCACGCCACCATAGTCGGGCGGCCAAGGCACGTCGAGGCTGACGATATGGAGGTGCGGACCGCTCAAATGCTCGTAAGCAACGCCTTCAACTTCCCCTTCTCTTCCTCACCATCCAGCGAAGCGGCGGCGAAAGTAGCGTTCCGTGCCAGCGCGCTGCGGCGCGCTGGATCGGCGCGCAAAGCGTTCACCGCTGCAACGATGGCCGGCGTTGTCGCCGCAGGCAAAATGACGCCTGCATCGAACTGTCGCACCACCGCCGCGACTTCCGGCAAGTCGGTGGCGAGCAAGGGCAAACCCGCATGGAGGTAGTCGAAGAGCTTGTTGGGCAGGCTGAAGCGGTAGTTGAGGTTGGTGTCTTTGTCGAGCGTAAGCCCCAGGTCCGCGTTACGGGTGTAGTCCATCATGCGGTCGTAAGGCATGCGGTCGAACATGCGCACACGATCGGCAAGACCATGCTCCTGCACCATGCGCTGAAGTACCGGCCATGCATCGCCGCCGCCGATGATGAGCAGCAAGCAGCCCGTCAATTCCTTCATGGCCAACACAGCCTCCTCGGCGCCGCGCTGCACATTGATCCCAGCGCCTTGCAGGATGAGGATGAACCGCTCTTCCGGAATACCCAGCGCCGCGCGCGATGGTTTCGGGCCCAGCGCGCGCTGCATCGGAATGTTGCGGATGACGCTCACCTCGTTGCCGTAACGGGTGCGATAGGCATCAGCGATGCTCCGGTTCACCGTGATCACATGACGCAGCTTGGGGAAGATCCATCGCTCAATGGCCAACCAAACCCTACGCACCAAAGGCCGCTCCACCAACTCCGGTACCTCTGTATAGAACTCGTGCGTGTCATAGATCAATTCCTTTCCGCGCAGCCACGCTGCCATGCGGTTGGCAAGAAGCGTGTCCAGATCATTGGCGATGAAGCGATCCGCGCGGGAGAACAACAGCACGAAGAACAATCGCAGGTTGTACTCGGCGTAGAAGAAAGGCCCCTTGTTGAAGAGCAGCCGCATCCGCTTGGTGGCATAGGTGCGTTCCAAGGGAAGGCTGCCGGGCAGCAGGCGTCCGATCAGCAGCACCTCGTACCCCAGTTCCTGCAGCACCAAACAGGTGCGGTGTACGCGATTGTCGGTGACAAGATCGTTGGTCACACTCACAACGACACGTTGATGTCCAGCAGGCATGCGGTCAAAGTAAACGCGGCCGCACCGGTAACCTTGCACACCCGCCGCATCGGCGATGAAGCAAATGCATTTCGAGCGCTACGTGGACCTGAAACCCTTCAACACCTTCGGCATAAGCGCGGAGGCCGATGCGCTGGGGTGGTTCGCCGATGTGGATGCCCTGCGCGGCATGTTGGATGCCACCAAGGGCTTAAAGCGCTTGGTGCTCGGTGGCGGTAGCAACATCCTGCTCACGCAGGATTTCAAAGGCGTTGTGCTCGTGAACGAACTGCCCGGCATGGAGTTGTTGAGGGAGGATGAGGAAAACGTGTGGGTACGTGCGGGCGCAGGTCTGGTATGGCATGATCTGGTAGTGCAATGCGTGCGGCGCGGTTGGGGCGGCATCGAGAACATGAGCCTCATACCCGGCAAAGTGGGCGCAGCGCCCATGCAGAACATAGGAGCGTACGGTGTGGAGTTGAAGGATGTGTTCCACGACCTGCAGGCCCTTCGGATCGAGGACGGCGAGCACATCACCTTCGATAAGGCCGCGTGCGCCTTCGGCTATCGGGAGAGTTTCTTCAAGCGCGAAGGCAGGGACCGGTTCGTGATCCTGAACGTGACACTGCGCTTGAGCAAGCGCCCGGAAGTGAACACGAGCTACGGCAACATCCAACAGGAACTCGACAAGCGTGGCATCGCCTCCCCCACCATAGCCGATGTGAGCGATGCCGTGATCGCCATACGCCGAAGCAAACTGCCCGACCCCGCCGTGATCGGCAACGCTGGTAGTTTCTTCAAGAACCCCATAGTGACTGCGGAAGTCGCAACGAGGATCAGGACCGAACACCCGGACATGCCGGGCTACCCAGTGACGGGGCACTCGGCAAACAGCCAAGCGCCTGCGGTGAAGCTGGCCGCCGGCTGGCTGATCGAGAAGGCCGGATGGAAGGGTTACCGCGAAGGCGCGTTCGGTGTGCATGCCGCACAGGCCTTGGTTTTGGTGAACCACGGCGGTGCCAAGGGCAAGGACATCTTCAACCTCAGCACGCGGATCGTGGAAGACGTTAAGCAGCGTTTCGGGGTGGAACTGGAGCGCGAGGTGAACATACTTTGAGCCATTTCACCGCAACGACGCCACGGCGCCACGGTAAGGCAACGCCATTGCAACAAGGGTGGTGGTGTTAAGCGCCCGCCCATCTTTGCCACCCATCGCACGATCATGATCCACGTCCGGAACCTAGCGCTTCTCGCGCTGCTCGTCATCCCCTTCGCCGGCAACGGTCAGGAGAAACTGAAGACCCTCACGCTCTCCGACGCCGTATTGAAAAGCGGGACGGATCTGGCACCACAACGGCTCAAGGGTCTCCAATGGATCCCGGGCACGAGTTCCTATTGCTACCTCAAGAACGATACGCTCTGGGCTGGCGTTGGCGGCAAACGGGCCGACATGCCCATAGCCATGCTCGCCGACCTGAACGCCGGACTGCCGGAGGAAGCGCAACTGAAACGTTTCCCGGGTATTGAGTGGGAAGGTTCCACACAATTCAGTTTCATGCACAACGACCGCGTGTACCTGTGGGACCGCAAGGACAACAAGTTGAGCGAGCGGCTGCGCATGCTGCCCGAAGCCACCAACCAGGACATGGACGGGAAACAACACCAAGTGGCCTACACGGTGGGACAGAACCTGTACATCGCCCGGCCCGGTGAGAAGGACAACATCGTTGTTACCAAGGATACCGTGGATGGGATCGTGAACGGACAAAGCGTTCACCGCCAGGAATACGGCATTGTGAAAGGCACGTTCTGGAGCCCGGACGGAAATGCACTGGCGTTCTACAGGATGGACGAGAGCATGGTGACGCCCTATTTCGTGGAAAGCATAGGGACCAAACCGAGCACGTTCAACAAGCTGCGTTATCCCATGGCCGGACAAACGAGCCATCAAGTGAAGCTCGGGATCTTCGATATGCGCACGCGCAGTACCCACTATTTGTCGACGGGAGAACCTGTGGATCAGTACCTCACGAACATCGCATGGGATCCCGATGGACAGTTCGCATACATCACGCACTTGAACAGGGCAGCGGATCACCTGCGCCTTATCCAGTACGATGTGAAGACCGGTGCACCCGTTAAGACATTGCTGGAAGAGAAGAACGACAAATGGTTGGAGCCGGAACACCCTGCCCGTTTCCTCGAAAAGAACAAGGGCAAATACATCTGGTGGAGCGAGCGCGACGGGCGGCAGCACCTGTACCTGTACGACCTGAAAAACGGTCTCGTTCGCCAACTGACAAAGGGCGATTGGACGGTAACCGAGATCCTGGGCACGGATGAAAAGGAGGAGTACGTCTACGTGCAAGGCACCACCGAGGACGTGGCACCCACGCTTCCGCCCGTTGTTGGGGATATGCGGACGCCGGTGATCATGACCGGTGGTCGCATGGGGAGCTGCGAAACGCATCTCTACCGCGTGGAACTCGCAACCGGAACAGCTACGCGTATCACCAACGAGGTAGGCACGCACCAGTGCCAGTTGGAAGGCGACTTCGTGATCGATGCATGGAGCAGCACCGCAGTGCCCGGCCGCACCGATATGCGGGACGCCAGCACCGGGCAGGTAGTGAAAACAATGGTCGACAGCAGCGACCCGTATGCGGGTTACCGCGTAGGCACCGTTGAACTCTTCACTATTCCGGGCAGCAATAGCGATCGGCTGAATGCCCGATTGATCAAGCCGTACGGCTTCGACCCGGGCAAGAAGTACCCCGTGATCGTGTACGTCTACAATGGCCCGCATGTGCAACTCGTCACCAACTCGTTCCTCGGTGGAGCTTCGCCGTGGATGTTGGAGGCTGCAGAGCGTGGATATCTCGTCTTCACCGTGGACGGGCATGGAAGCGAGAACCGCGGACTTGCCTTCGAACAAACGGTGCATCGCCGGTTGGGTACCGTGGAAGTCGAGGATCAAGCTGCCGGTGCCGAGTACCTGAAGAAACTGCCCTACGTGGATGCGGACCGCATGGCCGTGCATGGCTGGAGCTTCGGTGGCTTCATGACGGTGAGTTTGATGCTGAAGAAACCCGGACTCTTCAAAGTCGGCGTCGCGGGTGGCCCAGTGATGGATTGGGCCATGTACGAGGTGATGTACACCGAGCGCTACATGGATACGCCGCAAGAGAATCCGGAAGGCTATGCGACCAGCGCCTTGACGGACAAAGCCGAACTATTGCAAGGCAACCTGCTCATCATCCATGGCACCATGGACGATACGGTGCTGCGCGAGCACAGCCTCACCTTCCTTAAGAACTGCGTGGACAAGGGTGTTCAGGTGGAGTATTTCGAGTATCCCGGCCATGCGCACAATGTCCGGGGCAAGGACCGGCTTCACCTGATGACCAAAGTGCTTGACCACATCGACGCTCAACTCGGTGTGAAGAAGTAGCCCCGTTGTTCCTGAGGCTTTCCCAGCGCGGCAGGTTTCTTTGCCGTGGACCGGGAGTCGAGCCCCCTTCCTTTGCCGTCAACCAGAAAATAGAAGTGCATGATGAAGCTCATTACCCTGATCGCCTTGGCCCCACTAGCGGTTGCTGCCCAAACCACGCACCAAGTGGAAGTTGGGGGGTCGCTGTTGGACCCGAACAACCTTCCTTTTTATGATCCTCAGACCCTCACCATCAACGTAGGTGATATCGTCCAGTGGACCTGCCCGAGCGGCGGCGGTTCGCACAATGTGTACGCCCAACTGGACATGTTCCCTGATAACCCGGACGGCTTCAGCAATAGCAACGTCACGGTGAACGCACCCTGGACCTACTCACACACCTTCACTGCTGCGGGTATTTGGGATTACCACTGCACCGGTTCGTTCAACGGGCAATTCCATTCCACTACGCAGTTCGGAACCATAACCGTGGTGGACCCGAACGGTGTGCCAACGGTAGCCGCGAACAGGTCCATTTCAGTGTACCCGGTGCCTGCTGATGATAAGCTGATGCTCTCGCTCAAGGGCTGCACCGGTGTTGTTTCGGTGGACATCCTCGGCGCCGATGGTCGGTTCGTCCGCTCGCAAGCCGTGCAGGACAACCGTGTGAATACTGTGGATCTTGCGGGGATGTCCGCTGGACAGTACTATTTGGTCATGGACCGCAGCCGTCGCACAGTGATCAAGCCGTTCGTGAAACGCTGATCATTCCGTGGTGCGCACCAAGGCCGTGGAACACCGTGTTCCATCCGCACGGGTAAGTACCGCACGATAACTGCCGGGGGCACGATCGCCCAACCTTACATCGAAGGCCTGCTTGCCCTGCGCGAGCAGGCCTTCGTGCATTGTGACCAACGTGCGGCCGAAGGCATCCACCAATTCCAAACGCACGCGCCCCCCGGCGTTATCCTGCACCCAAACCCGCGCATCGCCAGTGGAGGGAACGGGATACGCGAAAAGCTGCGCCGGGGCAGCATTGCGCTGCTGCACCGAGAGGTTGCCGTACGGCACCGCGAAGGTGGCCGCTGTGCCTATGCTCAGTTTGCTGAGGTCGGTCCACAGGCTTTGCGTCAGGTACTGGAGCAGGTCGGTGGGTGTGTGGTAGTGCGGGTTGCCGTCATTGTCGAAATCCTCTATGACGAGAATGGCACCATACCCCTCGTTCCAGAAACTGGCATGATCGCTGTAGGTGGCACCGGGGTTATTGATCGCGAGGTTGATGTTGAGCCCGTACGCGGTGTTCACGAGGAGCGCGGTGTCCTTGATGGCCAAACTGTTCGCCGTGGGTCTTGTGTGAATGCGCGCCAGTCCATCGCCGTCGCCATCGTAGGCGATCGCGTCCATGTTCACCACGGCGACCAGGGTATCATCGTTGGAGGCGGCCACGCCAGCATAGAACGCACTCCCCACCAATCCTTGCTCCTCTTCGTCCCACAGGGCGAAAACGATCGTGTGCTCGAAGACGTAGGGTGCCAAAATGCGGGCAGCCTCCAGCACGCTGCAAGTACCGCTGCCATCGTCGTCAGCGGCGGGTGCTGCTGCGATCCCTCCGGGCATTGCATCGTAGTGGCCGCAGAGGATCACCTTGCTGTCCGGGTAAAGCGCGCCGGTTTTCTCTGCCAGTACGTTGAACCCGGTCGCACTGAACGATTGCGTAGTGGGTGTATAGCCGAACTCGGTAAGCCTCTGTTGGATCCATGCTTGGGCAACAGCATTGCCGGGGTTCAGTTTGTTGCGGCTAACGATGGTCACCGGGCCGTTGCCAACATCCACGGTAGTCTCGCCGCTCAGCTGGCTCACATAGCTCACCAAGCTGTCGGTGTTCACCGCGTCAAGGATGTTCTGGATCACGGGGTTCTGGGCAGAAGCGCTAGTTGCGCAAAGGCAAAATGCGGCTTTCAGTATTGTCCTGATCATGGGGTGAAGTTGCACCGAACGACGCAATGTCCCCGTCTAATATCTCACCGTAACCCCGATGCCCAACCCCATATCGCTGTCGTAGTGCGTGGCGATCGCCCAGGTCTTGTCGAGCACATAGCGCAAGCGACCCATGTATTCCAGATCGCTGTTACCCATGATGTCCAAGCGCAGGCGGGGTGTGAGCGGAATGTCCTCGCGCATGAGTTGTGCGCGCAAGCGGCCATCGGTATCGATGCGCGTGTCCAGGATCAGCAGCATGGGCAAGGTGTATTCCAATCCTAAACAGATCGCGCTACGCCTGTCCTTGGTGCTGCGTTGCTGAAAGAGATTGTCCTCGGCCATGCCGTGCTCTTCGGTGCGCGTACGCCAGTCCAAGCCGATGTAAGGGAACCACCATTGCATCTTGCCGAGGAAGCGCCCGAAGTGCGCCTCCACTTCCTGCCCGTGCTCCGCCATATAGCCAAGTCGCCATTCGGCTTGCAGATTCCAGCGCTTGCTCATCAGCATGGCCTCGCCGTCGTTGCCATTGGTGGCGAAGTCGTTCTGCGCCATAAAGTGCCAGGCCCTGTCGTCGCGATTGAACTTGCGCGCGGCTTGCTTCGCGTCCGGCAGTTGCGGGTTGGGCGGCGAGTCCGCGTAGGTAAACACGCGGCCCATACCGCTCATCATATGGTAGAGGATATGGCAATGGAAGAACCAATCACCGTCTTCCGTCGCCGCGAACTCAATGGTATCGGTCTCCATCGGCATGATGTCGAGCACGTTCTTCAGCGGAGCATGATCGCCCTGGCCGTTGACCACGCGGAAGAAGTGGCCGTGCAGGTGCATGGGGTGGCGCATCATGCTGTTGTTGTGCAGGATGATGCGCACGTTCTCGCCTTTGCGGATCAGAATGCGGTCCGTTTCGCTCACCGTTTTGTTGTCGATGGTCCACAAGTAGCGGCTCATGTTGCCCGTGAGTTCGAAGCGCAATTCCTTCAGCGGACCCCGCGGCAAGGCGGTGCTCGACGGGGAACGCAACATGGCATAGTTCAGCGTGACGATGTTCGATAGCGCGTTGCTGTTGTACTGGTCTCCCATGTCCATGTGGTCGTGGCCGGGCATTTCCTCCCTCTCACCCTCTACCTCTTTCACCTTCCTCCCTCCAGTGATCTCCGGGTACATCACCACGTTCATGTCCATTTGCTGAAGGCTCATGTTCATCCCCATGTCGTCGAGGTTGCCGTTCATCTTCATCATGCCGTTCATCATCCGCATTCCGTCGAAATACTTCAGCGGCGCGAGCGGCATGGCCAGTTGCTTGATGCCTGAGCCGAGCCACACCGAAGTGGAGCGCACTCGGTCTTCGCTTGTGGCGAGCAGTTCGAACGCGGTGCTGTCGGCGGGAAGGACGACGATGATGTCGTAGGTCTCGGCCACGCCCATGATGAAGCGATCGACTTCCACAGGCTCCACATCGATGCCATCGCTGGCTACCACGGTCATTTTGCCGCCAGCATAGGTGATCCAGAAGTAGCTGCTCGCACCGCCGTTGATCAGCCTGATGCGCACGCGATCGCCGCCATTGAACTGCGGCGCTTCATCCACCGGCTTTCCGTTCGCGAGCAACCGATCGTAGTACACGTCGCTCACGTCCATGGCATTCATGCGCTTCCACTCATTGGCGAGTTTGATGCCCAGCGCTCCGTCCTTGATCGCATCGCTGTAGCTCTGCACCGTGCCGGGTCGGATCCGCTGCTTCTTGATCGCGCTCCAGTCGTTGGCCGCGTGCAGGCGCCGGTGGACCTCCTTCGGCTTCATGTCCGTCCATTCGCTCAGGATCACGACGTGTTCCGGCGTCTGAGCTTGCTCCGGGCTCGACCCGGTGTTGCGCTTGTGAATGATGAGCGCCCCATGCATGCCGTTCTGTTCCTGCACATCGGTGTGCGAGTGGTACCAGTAGGTGCCGCTTTGCACCAAGGGAAACTTATACACCTGCGTTTCACCGGCCTTGATCGGCGCGGTGGTGAGGTAGGGCACGCCGTCATATTGGTTCGGCAGAATGAGCCCATGCCAATGCAAAGACGTTTCCTCCTTCGCCATGGCATTGTGTACTACGATCAGCGCGGTGTCCCCTTCGGTGAAGGTGAGCGTGGGCATGGGTATCTGCCCGTTCACCGCGAACGCTTTGCGCAATTTGCCGGTATAGCTCACCAGCGTGTCAGTGATGGTAAGGTCATAGCGCGTGACCTTCGGCGTAAAGTCGATTTGGATCACCGAACTACCCAGCGGCCTCGCGTGATCCGCCTGTGCGAAACTCGCAACGGCTGCTCCCCAGAACAGCGCACACAAGGCGGTCGCTTTCCTCACTTCGCGATCGTCTCCTGCACGCTACCACAGGTGAGCATCATGGATCCGTAGTACGGGTTCTTGATGCCCTTTTCCTGGCTGAGCCAGTCGGCGCCGCCGTTGTACATGGGGCAATGGTCCAAGTATATCGGCGCCGCTTGCGGAACGGCCTTGGCGAGCTGCGCCATGGGCGCGGCGAGCTTCGCGAACAAGGTGCGTTGTTGCTCCAGATCCGTGGATCCGGACAGCGGATGTAGCGAAGGCATGGTCGCTTTCATCACCTCGGTCCACATGGCCTGTTGATCCGCTGGCAACTTGGTCACATCCACCGAGTGCATGGCGCCGTCCAAGCCCTCGGCGTGCTCCTTCGCTTCGGGGGCGTTGGATGCAACGAGCGCATTCTTCAGTGCGAAGTAGTGCTCGAAGACAGCTGTCATTGGATCCATTGCACCCGCTGAGGGTACGGCCTCTGTAGGCTCGTGCCCGTGTTCTTCCTTGTGGGCATCGTGCTGAGGGGAATCTTCCACGGCAGCCTCGTGCTTGCCGGTACGTTCATACTGGCAGCAGCCGTCCAGTCCGGCGTATACCTTGTCCGGAGCGAGGTAGCGCTCGTTGTCGTAGCCCGCTTGGGCTATGCGTTCCAGTACGGCATCCAAGCTCGTGCGCGTGCTATCGTATGTGACCACCGCAAGCTTGGTGTCCTTGTTCCAATCCGCCTGGGCTTCGCCTTTCACCAAGGCGGCTTTCTCGATCGCCTTCTCGCACATGCCACAGTTGCCCTGAACGGGAACAGTAGCAGTTGCGACGTTCTTGATCTGCGCTGAGCAACTCGTGAGCAGTAGTACCGCTGGTAGCAACAGAAAGAGGTTGAGGGTTCTCATATTTCCGGTCTTAGTTTCTGCATGTCTTGCACGGTCGTTCGATCACTTGTCCAAGTTCGCCCATTTCAATCGCAAACTGTTGCTCACCACACTCACGCTGCTCAGCGCCATGGCCGCACCAGCGATCATGGGGTTGAGGAGAAAGCCGTTGAACGGATACAGCACCCCGGCTGCAATAGGGATGCCGATGATGTTGTAAATAAAGGCCCAAAACAAATTTTGGCGGATCATCGCGACGGTCTTGCGTGAAAGCAGAATAGCGCGCGGGATGGTGTTGAGGTCCGTGCTGATGAGCGTCATGCGCGCCACGTCCATGGCGATGTCGCTGCCTTTGCCCATGGCGATGCTCACGTCGGCCTTGGCCAATGCCTCGCTGTCGTTGATGCCATCGCCGACCATCGCCACGACATGCCCTTCCTTCTGCAACTGTTCAATGAACGCCCGCTTGTCCGCTGGCAAAGTGCCGCCACGGAAGTCAGCGATGCCAACGGCATGTGCAACGGCCTTCGCCGTGCGCTCCGTGTCGCCGGTCTGCATGTACACTTTCACGCCTTCGGCCTGCAAACGAGCGATGGCCTCCTTCGCTGAGGGCTTGATGGGATCGGCGATGGCGATCACGGCGATGGCGTTCTTCTCATCGGCGAGCCACACCACCGTGCGCGCATCTTCTTGCCAAGCGGCTTCTTTGCCGGCCAACTTGGGAGCGATGACGATGCCTTGTTCTTCGATCAGTCGTTTGCTTCCAACGAAGTACAAGTGGCCGTTCGCACTTGCCTTCACGCCTTTGCCAGTGATGCTTTCGAAGGCGGTGATCGCTGCGGCCTGATGCGTGCCATGCGCGTGCAGGTATCGTGTCACCGCTTCCGCGAGCGGATGTTCCGAGCGTGATTCGATCGCGAGCAACGCAGCCGCTGCTTCGGTGTTCCCCAGCCCGAACGCCTCTACAACTTCCGGTTTGCCTTCGGTGATGGTGCCGGTCTTGTCCAATACGATGGCGGTGATCTTCTGCGCGCGTTCGAGACTCTCGGCATCCTTGATCAGGATCCCGTTCTCCGCACCTTTGCCCATGCCCGCCATGATCGCGGTGGGCGTGGCGAGGCCGAGCGCGCACGGACAGGCGATCACTAGCACGGTAACGAGCGCGAGCAGTCCTTGTGTGAACGCATGTTCGCCACCGAGGATCCACCAAGCAATGGCACTGAGCACTGCGATGCCGATGACGATGGGCACGAAGATGCTCGACACGTTGTCCACCATCTTCTGGATCGGGGCCTTGCTGCCTTGTGCTTCTTGCACGGCCTTCACGATCTGCGCGAGCAGGGTATCCGCGCCGACCTTTTCGGCCTTCATGCGCAAACTGCCTTTCTGATTGATCGTTCCCGCGAGGAGCGTTGCACCAGCGTTCTTCGCCACCGGCATGGGTTCGCCGCTGATCATGCTTTCGTCCACAAAGCTGTCGCCGTCGATCACCGATCCATCCACGGCGATGCTTTCGCCGGGCTTCACCAGCAACACATCACCGATCGCGATCTGCGCAATCGGCACTTCCTGTGGCTGGCCCTTGGCATCCTCGCGCATCACCGTGTTCGGCCGCAGACCCATCAACTTTCTGATCGCTGTTGATGTGCCCGCCTTCGCTCTTTCTTCCAGGAATTTGCCGAGCAGGATGAAGGTGATCACCACGGCAGCGGCTTCGAAGTAGACGTGCGGCTCCAGTCCGCGACTGGTCCAGTACGATGGGTTCAGCGTATTGAAGACGCTGAAGAGATAGGCCACGCCGGTGCTGAGCGCGACGAGCGTGTCCATGTTGGTGGAGCGATGCTTCGCCTGCTTCCACGCGTTGATGAAGAACTGCCTGCCGAAGACCAGCACCACCGGTGTGGCCAGCGCCCACATCGCATAGTTACCCCATGCGTAGTGCATGCCGAACATGCTCAGTGCAACGATGGGCACGCTCAACGCGAAGGAGGCCCACATGCGGATGGTGAGCGACTTCAAATTCGCGCGTTGCAGTTCTTCCAGATCGCTCTTCGCTTCATGCTCTTCGCCGAGGATCAGGTCGTAACCAGCACCTTGCACGGCGGCTTTCATTCGTGCATCGTCGATCACACCCGGCACATATTCCACGAGCACCGTGCTGGTTGCCAGGTTCACGCTCGCTTTCAGCACACCGGCCTGTGCGCTCAGGATGCTTTCTACACTGTTCACACAACTGGCGCAGGTCATGCCCGTTACCGGGAAGGTGCGCTTCATGGTCGGCACTTCGTATCCGCGGTCGTGGATGGCGGCCACCACATCGCGCACCGTTTCAACGGGTGTGCTAGTGGTAACGAACGCCTTATGGTTGTTCAGCTCCACACGATGCTCGCCCACACCCGGCACGGTGCCCAACGCCTTGTCCACGATCAGCGCGCAATGCTCGCTGTCCATGTTCTCCACGGGCAGTTCCAGGGTGGTGCTCTCTTCAGCCATGCGTTTCGTGCCGATCCATCGGCGTGTTTCATCCCGACGGGTCGGGGGTTCAAGCAGCCTGCGCGATGAATTCGTAACCGGCTGGTTTCAGTGCGTCGCGCAATTCATCATCGGTCACGGTTCCTTGCACGCTTTCCACGGTCGCTTGCTTCAGGGGCACATCCGCTGTAACCGTGAGCACGCCCGGCAGCGCGGAGAGAATATTCGTAACACTGCCCACGCAACCACCGCAAGTGATGCCCGTGGTCGTGAACGAATGCTTTTCGGTCGCCACATCGTAGCCTGCGGCACGGATCGCTGTTATGGCATCGCGCACCGCTTGTGCGGAGGGATCACCCGATAGCGTCGCGGTGTGGGCAGAAAGGTCCACACTGCTGGCCGTTAATGTTGGCACTGACGTGATGGCCTTCTCCACGCGCGTTGCGCATTGCGGGCTGTTCATATCGAGGATCGGGAGGGTGATGGCGTGCATCTTCATGAGGGGACTTTCTTAATTACACCGCAAAGCAAGGCCCGCCAAGTGCGGCGGGCCTTACATCGTTGCGGAAAAGACTTACAACCCAGCGACCGCAGGGTGCTGTCCGCTACTTCTTCTCCACCATGTCCATCCCGCACTTCGAGCATTTACCGGGCTTGTCGCTCGTTACCTCGGGGTGCATGGGGCAGGTGTACATCATGGTCATCGGTTGCTTCTTCTGCTCCATGGTCATACCGCACGTCGGGCATTTGCCGGGCTTGTCACTGGTCATCTCCGGGTGCTTCGGGCAGCAGTACATCATGGCGGTCGGTTGCTTCTTCTCTACCAGCGCCATGTCGCACTTGGGGCACTTGCCGGGCTTGTCGCTGGTCACTTCCGGGTGCATGGGGCAGGTGTACGTCTTGGCCATGGGTGCTTCCACTTTCACCAGATCCATTCCGCACTTAGGGCATTTGCCGGGTGCTTCCGTGATCACCTCCGGGTGCATGGGGCAGGTGTAGTGGACGTGGCCAGCCGTTGTGGATGTGGCGTGGTCCGTATGCGTGGTTTGGGCAGTTGCATTGGTAGCGAAGAGGAGTGCGCAGCAAAGTGCGCTCAGGCTTGCGAGTTTCTTGATGAAGTTCGTTTTCATTGGGATCGTTTGACGGCACGGCGGGATTGCTGTGCGCAGGATGGGTGAAGCAATGACCGCGCCGGGTCCTCACAAACACCAACCGTGTGCGACCACCCTTGTTTCGACCCCTTCGCTGATCCTCACCTTTTGTGGTATGCACACCCCGACCTGGGATATTATGTCGGGATATAACCCCAGAATGCACGCCGATCCGCCTTCGCCATAGCGCGGCCCTGTTACAGAATCGGAAGAGCAACATACGCGGCCCGTGATCCGCAGCATGCAGGTCAAAACCCAACAACATCATGTCACACGAAAAGTTCGCAACCTGTATTGAAGCATGTGTGGAGTGCGCCAACGAATGTGAGCATTGTGCCACTGCCTGTCTGAACGAAAAGGACGTGGCCCACATGGCGAAGTGCATCGAGATCGAACGCTACTGCGCCGATC
>JBDTSG010000066.1:0-23300 GCA_039931265.1 Flavobacteriales bacterium | reverse complement strand
CGCGCATCATCCACTACAAGGGCGAGAGCACCAAGAAGAGCAGCGTGAACTACGTCTTCGTGTTCTACAATGCGATGGCCATTTTCGCGCAGAAGCACTTCACGCGCCGCCGCACCGATTTCTTCAGCCTGCTGATCAACGGCAGCATCTACCTCAGCGCCGCGGCAGCCATCGTTGTGCGGTTCCTTCGGCGGGCGTTGCTGCCGATCATCGATTTCGCGCTGATCCTTTTCACGGCGCAGGTGTTCTCCACGTGGCTGGGCCATGGCGCAAGCGCCCGCAACCTGCCGGCAATGGCCCTCTTCGTTGCGGTGCTCGTGGGCCTCATGGCCATCACCGGTGCGTACGACCGGCCCATCAAACTCATCAATGTCGGCAAGGGAATACTGGCGTGGATGGCCTTCTTCATGCTGCGGCGCGCGTGGAACGGGTCGATGGAAGAATTGGGCATCGATGTGTCGGCAGCCTTGCTGCTCGGCGCCGCACCTGTGCTGGCGCGCTTGGCGATGCACGGCTTGCGGGTGAAGGGATACAGCTTGCGCGACCGCGAGCGCCAACGGATCCTTGCCATTGGCTCGGAACCGGAAACCCGGCATGCTCTGGCCCTGCTCTGGCAAACACACTTCGGCTTGGGGCGGCAGGATCAGGTGGAGGCGTCCATGGCCAACCTGCCGGAAGCCGACAAGGAATTACGGCGACGCATCCGGAAACAAGGGATCGACGAAGTGGTGTTCTGTGCCCGCGACCTGAAGTGGGGACGGATCATCGGACTGATGGAGCAACTGCGCCGTACACGGGCACTGTTCAAGATCGCGCAACCGGCCCGCGAATTCATCATCGGGCCAAGCAGCATTGAAAGTCTTCAGGACCTGAACATCCTAGAGCAACATGCTGTCGGCAGCAGCGCTGCACGGCGCCGCAAACGCACCATGGACATAGCCATCGGCTCGCTGCTTTTGTGCACGTTGCCCATCGCCATCTGGTTCGTTCAGGCGAAGGGGAATTTCATCCGGAACATCTTCAACGTACTGCGCGGCAAGCGCTCATGGGTGGGCTATCACCCGCAACCCGGCACCGCAAAGCTGCCCAAGCTGTTGCTCGGTATCATCGACCCGGTAGTGGTGCAGCATTTGGATCCCGACCCACTGTTGGTTCAACGGGTGAACATCACCTATGCGAAGGATTACCGCCCGCTGCAGGACCTGAAGTTGGTATGGAAGGGGTTCGGGATGCTGGGGGCAGGATGAGAACCAACTTGCCCTCATCCCCAGCGACCGATCGTTGAGGTCGGCACTTCCCCATCCACCGCACGGCAGCATTCATCCCCACATTTCCCACATCTTCACATCCCGCGCCTCACGGATACCTTCGCCCCCGCACACACACCCAATGTCGCACATCGAGATACTGTTGCCCAAAATGGGCGAGAGCGTGGCGGAGGCCACCATCATCAAGTGGTTGAAGAACGAGGGCGATGCCGTTAAGGCGGACGAACCCATGGTGGAGATCGCCACGGATAAAGTGGATACCGAAGTGCCCGCTCCACAGGACGGCGTGTTGCTGAAGAAGCTCGTGAACGACGGCGACGTGGTGAAGGTGGGCCAAGCGATCGCGCATATAGGCACCGCTGCAGGCGCGAGCGCGGGCGCGGCCGCGGCCTCGACAAGTGCCGCCAAACCCGCTCCGGTTGCGAGCAATGGAAGCGCGAAGAGCGCTGCCCCGATCGCCGCACCCGCGCTTTCCACCGCTCCCGGACAACCCGTGGGAAAGTCGGGGCCGAGCGGGAAATTCTACAGTCCCTTGGTGCGCAACATCGCCCAAAGCGAAGGGGTGAGCATGGCCGAGCTGGAGGCGATCCACGGCTCCGGCGAAGGAGGACGCGTTACGAAGAAGGACATCCTCGACTACCTGCCCACGCGGTCGGCATCGGCGCAGGAACCAAGCGTTGCAAGAACGAGCGCGGCACCCATTGCTGCAAAGCCCGAACCGCAGGCGCCCAAGGTGATCGCGGCGCAAGGCGACGAGCTGATCGAGATGGACCGCATGCGCAGGCTCATCGCCGACCACATGGTGATGAGCAAGCGTACCAGCCCGCACGTCACCAGCTTCGTGGAAGCCGACGTCACCAACCTGGTCCTTTGGCGCGAGAAGGTGAAAGGCGCCTTCGAGAAACGGGAGGGCGAGAAACTGACGTTCACCCCACTGTTCATCATGGCGGTGGTGCAGGCCATCAAGGAGATGCCCATGATCAACGTGCAGGTGGACGGCCACACGATCATCAAAAAGAAGGACATCAACATCGGCATGGCGGCGGCGTTGCCGAGCGGCAATCTGATCGTGCCCGTGATCAAACAGGCCGATCGCCTGAATTTGGTTGGCATCGCCAAAGCCGTGAACGATCTGGCCACCCGTGCCCGCGAAGGAAAGCTGAGCCCAGATGAGATCAGCGGTGGTACCTACACCATTACCAATGTCGGCACCTTCGGCAACGTGCTCGGCACACCCATCATCAACCAACCGCAAGTGGCCATCCTTGCCACCGGTGCGATCAAGAAAAAACCAGCAGTGCTTGAAACGCCCACTGGCGATGTGATCGCCATACGGCACATGATGTTCCTGAGCCATAGCTACGACCACCGCGTGGTGGATGGCGCGCTGGGCGGACGCTTCGTTCGCCGCGTGGCCGACCTTCTGGAACAATGGCCTTTGGACCGCGAGTTCTGATGGAGACCGCCGCTACCGGACTTTTCTACATTTAGCCGCCCTTTCCCTGCCCTCCCGCTCCACCGGAACGAACGCGATCATGATGAAATACGGTTACGCTTCCCTGCTCGGCCTATCCCTGCTCACCACCATTCCGGCGGTTGCCCAAGGCGATAAGACGTCCTTCAACTGGAAGTTCGAGGAGGGCACCAAACTGATGGAAGAGAAATTCTTCAATCAGGCAGCCGACATCTGGAAGGAATTGGTGGACCAAGACCCCAACAACGCGAACCTCAACTGGAAACTCGGCTACAGCTATATCAGCAGCTACAACAAGAAGGCACAAGCGCTGCCTTACCTGGAGAAAGCGGCTGAGCTGCGCAAAACCGAGTACGGCTCCTTCAACATCGCAGGGTACGATGCCTTCGATCCCAAGGAGACCAACAGCCCCCCTGAAGTGGATTACTGGCTGGGTAAAGCCTACCACCTGAAAGGGGAGTTCGACAAGGCCGATGTGCAGTACACGAAGTTCCGCGACTCAGTTGACCCGCGGCACGAGCTGCGCCAAAGCGCCGTGCGCGGACTGGAGCAAACGGCCAATGCGCGCGCGCTCATGAAAGACCCGAAACCGTACACGGTAAGCAATATCGGGCCGGTGATCAACAACGACTTCCCCGACTTCAGCCCCGTGGTGAGCGTGGACGGCAACGCCATGTTCTACACCAGCCGTCGTATCCGTCCGGACAGCAGCAACCTGGACATCATCGACGAGGTGGCCGGACTTCCTTACGAGGCGATCTACGTGAGCTACAAGGACCGTAGCGGTGCCTGGCAGACGCCTGAACTGCTCAACATCAACACCTTGGGCCACTTGGCCACGATCAACGTAAGTGCGGACGGGCAAACACTACTGATGTACCGCGATGACGGCGGCGACGGCAATATCTACGAAAGCAAGCTGGTGGGTGAATTGTGGAGCGATCCCGTGCTGGTGGGCAGTGATGTGAACACCAAGGCTTGGGAGACCCACGCGGCACTCACCGCCGATGGAAGCACGATGTATTTCGTCAGCGATCGCAAGAGCGGCTTGGGCGGACGCGACATCTACCGCGTTACCAAACTGCCCAACGGCGAATGGAGCAAGGCCCAGAACATCGGTGCACCGGTGAACACGATCTACGACGATGATGCCCCCTTCATCCACCCCAATGGCCGCGACCTCTACTTCGCCAGCAAGGGCCACAACAGCATGGGCGGCTTCGACATCTTCAAAAGCGAACTGAAGGACGACGGCACATGGAGCGTTCCGGAGAACATCGGCTACCCGTTGAACACCGTTGACGATGACGTCTTTTTCGTGACCACCGCCGATGGACGGCGTGGCTACTTCAGCAGCGACAAGATCGGTGGCTACGGCGAGAAGGACATCTACTTCGTTGACCTGCCGGCCGAAATGGAATCGGAAGGGCTCACGGTACTGAAAGGCTTCATCGTGCCTCCTCCCGGACAATCACTTCCTCCCAGCACTGTGCTGTACGTGACCGACAAGGCCACCGGCGAAGTGAAGACCTACAAGCCCCGCCTGCGCGACGGTGTGTACGTGGTGATCCTGCCGCCATGCAAAGAGTACAACCTCGACTACCGCGTTGACGACAAGACGATCCATACGGAGGATGTGTTCGTGGAATGCGAGAGTGCTTACCAGGAGATCAACAAGGAGATATACCTGAGCCCGGTGTCGCTTACCGATCCTGCCAGCGTTGTTGATCTGCCGCCCGGAGCGCCGCCCGGCAAGAAAGAGAAGGGCAAGGAGGTGCCCAAGGACGACGTGCTGGTCGCAGCCGGTGGCAAACCAGGTGGCGATAAGACCGATGCCACAAAGGGCACCGAAGGCAAGCAGCACGTTACCCCCGACGCCACGTATGCGGGCGAATTCGTGAAGTACTATGCCTACAACGTGAAGGACATCGCCCAGAGCGAAGCGGACTGGGTGAATTACATCGACGCGGTGATCTCCGCCATGGACAAAGTCGGAAAAGCCAGTGTTGTGATCGAAGCCAGCGCGTCGAAAGTGCCCACGAAAACCTTCGGCACCAACGAAAACCTGAGCCGCCAACGGATGGAGGACGCACGCAAACGCCTGATCGAGGCGATCTCTGCACGCGGGAAGAACCCCGACATGGTTTTCATCGAAGCCATCAACAACAAAGTGCAAGGCCCGAAATACACCGGCGACTACCAGAACACGGAGAAATACGGGAAGTTCCAGTACGTGAAGCTCAAAGTGCGTTGATCATCGGCCCACGTTCCGCCTCCGGCGGATCGTGAAGAACTTGGGCGCCCCTCGGACTTCCGGGGGGCGCTTTCGTTTCCACCTTAGCGCAAGTTCCCATCCATCCCATGCCTCTTACCCTCACACGCCCATTGGCCGTGTTCGATCTCGAAACCACCGGCCTCCGCATCGGCAAGGACCGTATCGTACAGATCGGGATCGTGCGCATGCTGCCCGATGGTACCCGCGAGAAATGGGAAAGCCTGGTGGATCCGCAAATGCCCATCCCGCCCGATGCCACGCGTGTGCATGGCATCCGCGATGAGGATGTTGCAGGCGCCCCGGATCTCGGCCAACTCGCCGATACGCTCTTGGACAAACTCGATGGTTGCGATATCAGCGGCTTCAACTGCATCCGTTTCGACGTGCCGTTCCTCAGCGAAGAGCTGCTCCGCGTTGGCCGTAGTTGGGACACTACCGGTGCGCGCATCGTGGACGTGGCGCGCGTGTACCATAAGATGGAACCACGCGATCTTACCGCGGCGGTGCGCTACTATTTGGACCAGGACCATAGCGCGGCGCACAACGCCTTGGCCGATGTGGAAGCAACGGCCGACGTGCTGTTGGCGCAACTGGCCAAGTACGATGCGCTCAAGGGCGATGTGGACTTCCTCGGCGAACTGAGCGGCGACCAGAACCGCCCACCCGATCCGGCGGGCAAACTGCGTTACGACGAACAGCGCCGCGTGATCGTACCCTTTGGTAAGCATGCCGGCAAAGCCATTGAAGATCTCGTACACAGCGATCCGGGTTACCTGAAGTGGATGCTGGGAAACGATTTCCCACTGGGTACGCTGGCCGTCATCCGCAACATCATCGATCGCGTGCAGGCATGAAGGTCATTTGCATAGGCCGCAACTACGCCGATCACGCGAGTGAATTGGGCAATGCCTTGCCCGACGAACCGGTGTTCTTCCTCAAGCCGGAGACCGCTGTTGTTTATCCCGGCAAACCGATACGCCTGCCGACCAACTTGGGCGAGATCCACCACGAACTGGAATTGGTGGTGGCCATTGATGGCTATGGCAAGGACATCCCGGCGCCCATGGCCTTGGGGTTCGTGGGCTGGTACACGTTGGGGCTCGACCTTACCGCACGGGCCGTGCAGGACGAACTGAAAGCAAAACGCCTCCCTTGGGAAAAGGCGAAGGCTTTCGATGGGAGTGCCGTGATCGGCGA
Source organism: Flavobacteriales bacterium (assembly GCA_039931265.1). Lineage (GTDB taxonomy): Bacteria > Bacteroidota > Bacteroidia > Flavobacteriales_F > PHOS-HE28 > PHOS-HE28. Next base: position 17,086 of record JBDTSG010000066.1, on the reverse strand, counting down.
TGTCGCCCTGCCGCTCGCTGCGGGCATGGATCTGCGGGCCAGCAGCATTGAGTTGAAGCGCAACGGGAGCATCGTTCAGGAGGGCCGCACGCGGGACATGATCTTCCCGGTAGCCGAGCTGATCTCCTTCGTTTCGCGCTATATGACCTTGGAACCGGGGGACCTGCTTTACACCGGAACCCCGGCCGGCACCGGCCCCGTGGCGCCCGGCGATGTCCTTGAAGGATACATGGACGGCAAGCGCCTGCTCAACGTCACCGTGGCGAAAGGGTAAGTTTGCGCCCCCTCCCGGTGTTCGGGGTGAAGAAACATGACCAAGATCGTCAACGTCGGAAACATCGCCTGCGGCAGCGAAGACCTGTTCCTCATCAGCGGCCCATGCGTGATCGAGGAAGAGAGCGTGATGCTCCGCACCGCTGAAACATTGAAGCGCGTCAGCGAGAAGCTGAAACTTCCTGCCATCTACAAGAGCAGCTTCACAAAGGACAACCGGAGCAGTGTGGACTTCTACATGGGCCCCGGACTGGACGAAGGGTTGAAGGTGCTGCAACGGATCAAGAAGGATTTCGGCTTTCCGCTCCTTACGGACATCCACTACCCGAGCCAGGCCAAGCCTACCGCCGAAGTGTGCGATGTGATCCAGATACCAGCCTACCTCTGCATGCAGACCACCTTGGTGGTGGAAGCTGCGAAGACCGGCGCGGTGATCAACATCAAGCACGGGCAATTCCTTGCACCGGACAACATGATCAAGCCCGCGCTGAAGTGCGAGAGCGCAGGAAACTCCAAGATCATCCTCACCGAGCGTGGCTACACCTTCGGTTATAACGACATGGTAGTGGACCCACGCGCCTTTTACCACATGCGCAAAACCGGGTATCCCATCGTCTTCGACATCACGCACAGCATCCGCAAGTACGGTATCCCCAGTGCCGATCCACGCGGCGGCAACCGCGAGGTGATGCCCACCATTGCCCGCGCGGGTGTGGCAGCAGGTGTCGATGGTGTCTTCATCGAGATCCATCCGGATCCCGCGAACGCGAAATGCGATGCCGCGAGCCAACTCGATATGAGCAAGCTGGAGGAATTCATGAAACCCCTGCTGGAGCTCCACGCCGTGGAAGTCAAGCACCGAGTACAACAACCCATCACCGCCTGAAAAGCACCGCGCATCATTGCGCTTGCGTTCAATCCCCTACCATGGAACTATACCTCGACAGCGCCGACAGCAAGGAGATCGACGAAGCCTTCAAACTGGGCTTCCTTACCGGGCTCACCACCACCCCCACTTTCATGCACCGGGGCGGGGTCACGAACATCGACAAGATGATCCTGGACCTTGCCAAAAAAGTCCCGGTCCTGCAGGTGGAAGCGCTCGGGGAAACGGCTGAGGAAGTCGTGAAGGAAGCCACGCGCCAACTGAAGATGGGCTTGAAGAAGGACACCACCGTTTTCAAGATCCCGGTGAGCCTTGAGGGATTGCGCGCTTGCCGCATGTTGCGCAACGAAGGCATCATGGTGAATGTGCACTTGGTGTACACCCTGCAACAAGCATACATGGCCATGCAAGCAGGTGCCAACTATGTGTGCCCGCTGGTGGGCCGCTTGCAGGACCAAGGACACGATGCCCTCGGCCTGGTGCGCCAGTGCGTTGAGGCCGTGAACTACTACGGGTACAATTCCAAGATCATGTTCAGCAGTGTGCGCACGATCGAACACGTGCGCAATGCCGTGGAGATCGGTGTGCATACCATCACGGTTCCCTGGAAGTTGATGAAGCAGCTCACCGACAACCACATGACGCAGCTGGGCACGCAGCAGTTCTACGAGCACACCCGTCTCATTACCATGAAGGTGAAGGACATCCTTTCGCGGAGCAACCCGATCGTGAAGGACAGCGCTACCGTGAGCGAAGCCTTGGTGGAAATGACCAAGCACGGTTTCGGCGCGGTGATGGTGGTTGATGCCAAGGGCAAGAACAAAGGCGTCTTCACCGACGGCGGTCTGCGTCGCGGCTTGGAGAAAGAGGGCAACAAGTTCCTGGCGAAGAAGCTCGGCAGCCTTGCTTTCGGCGATCCGATCGCCATTGGGCCGGAAGCGTTGTTGGACGATGCCCAGAAGCTCTTCAAGGAAAGGAAGGTGGATACGATCAGCGTGAGCGAGAACGGCAAACAACTCGGCATGCTCGACATTCAGGATCTGCTGAAAGCCATTGCCGGATAGACGGGATCGCGTGTTTACGTGTTACATGTTGCGCGTTCGATCGCCAAGACCCGCAAGCCACAACACGTAACGCGTCAACACCTAGCACGCAACCATCTCTGCATATGGATCCCCTGAAGGCCTTCGCCCAATTGGGCACGCGTTTCTACAAGCAGCCCGACGTACTGCGGCGGCGCTTGGCCAACGTGCGCGCCTTCGTGCTCGATTGGGACGGTGTCTTCAACGACGGTTTCAAAGATGCCAGCGGCAGCAGCCCGTTCAGCGAGGTGGACAGCATGGGCTTGAACCTGTTGCGCTTCACTTGGTGGAACATGTACAAACAGTTGCCCCCGTGCATCATCATCACGGGGCAACACAACGCGCAAGCCGAAGCATTCGCGCAACGGGAACACCTGCACTCGGTGCACATGGGTTTCACCCACAAACCCGAAGCGTTCGCGGTCTTCCTGAGGGAGCACAACGTGCGCCCCGAGCAGGTGGCCTTCTTTTTCGATGATGTGCTGGACCTGCCCATCGCCCGGCAGGTGGGCTTCAGTACGTTGATACGCAGGACCGCATCGCCGTTGTTGGAGCTCGCGGCGATCAAGGGGAACGGCGACATCGCCACGTTCAACAGTGGCGCTACGCACGGCTTGCGCGAAGGGTGCGAACTGATCATGTTCCTCAGCGGCCGCTGGGACGAGACATTGGAACACCGCGTAGGCAATACCGAGACGTACCAAGCCTACCTGAAGGCGCGGAACGCAGTGGAGACCGCCGTGGTGAAAAAGGACCGGTGAACCGGCGGATCCGTATCCGAGTGTCAAGCTCCAAGTATCAAGTACCAACGAGCGCACTTGAGCCTTGACACTTGAGCCCTGTTACTTAAGGCCTGTTACTTAAGGCTTGCTATCCGCCGCGCATCCTGAACGATACGCTGTTCGTTCCGGGCTTCACCTTGAACTTGGCCTGCTCGAAACCGGGTGGCCCCATCTTCCCCATCGCGTCGTTGCTGAAGCCGAACGGCTCCGTGGGGATGCCCAACTTGTTCACGTCGATGTCGCCATCGGCATCCACGTCGTGCACAGCACGGATCGCATAGTTGCCCGGAGCCAACCCTGACAAGTCGAAGACGACCACGGTGCCAGTGGCCTTGAGTTTCTCGAAGCGACAGCCCTCCTCGTTCTCGAAGGTTGCGCTGTCAGGGCACAAGGCCAAACGCACATCGCCCGCAGGCGGCTTGTTCAGCTTCACCTCTATGTGTATGCTCGCCGTGCCCTGTGCCCAGAGCCCAAGGGCGCCAAGCGATGCAAGGAGGAACGAAAGGCTGCGGACCACCATGGGACAAAGGTGATGCGCCGAGGGCATAGTCCGTGCCAACAAGACGGACCTGAAAAACGCGGAGAGCACCGCCAAAGGCCACCAACGCCGCCCGCTATGTTCGCGCACTGCGTCCATGCTCTTCAATTCCCTCGCCTTCCTGATCTTCCTGCCCATTGTCTGGGTGCTGTATTGGGGCGTGTTCAGCAAGCGCGTGGCATGGCGCAATGCCTTCCTCATTGTTGCGGGCTATGTGTTCTACGGCTGGTGGGATCCGCGCTTCCTGATCCTGCTCTTCATGAGCTCGCTGGTGGACTATGTGGTGGGCATACTGCTCTCGCGCACCGAGCGGAACGCACAACGCAAGGCCTATCTGGGCTTCAGCCTCATTACGCAGTTGGGCCTGCTCGCCACGTTCAAGTACTTCGATTGGTTCACAACCAGCTTCGCGCAGGCAATGTCCGCTCTGGGCTGGCAGGTGGATCCCTTCACGCTGGGCCTCATCCTGCCGGTGGGCATCAGTTTCTACACCTTCCAAACGCTCAGCTACACCATTGATGTGTACCGCCGCAAGACGGATGCGGTGCGCGACCCGATACAGTTCTTCGCCTTCGTCGGCTTCTTCCCCCAGCTGATGGCCGGCCCAATAGAGCGCGCCAGCCACATGCTTCCGCAGTTCGGGATGCCAGCGGTGTTCGACCTGGCAAAGGCGAAGGATGGCCTGAGGCAAATGCTCTGGGGCCTCTTCAAGAAAGTGGTGATCGCCGATGGGTGCGCGGTGCATGTGAACCATGTGTTCGATGATGTGGCCGCGCAACCCGGCAGCACGTTGTTGGTCGCCGCCATCTTTTTCGCCATCCAGATCTATTGCGATTTCAGCGGCTACAGCGATATCGCCATCGGCTGCGCGCGCCTCTTCGGCTTCGACCTCATGCGCAACTTCGCCTATCCGTTCTTCAGCCGCGATATGGGCGAGTTATGGCGGCGCTGGCACATCAGCCTCAGCACTTGGTTCCGCGACTATCTCTACCTGCCTCTTGGCGGAAGTCGCGGTGCGTTGGGCATGCAGGTGCGGAACGTTATGATCGTTTTCCTGGTGAGCGGCCTGTGGCATGGTGCCAATTGGACGTTCCTCGTGTGGGGTGGCCTCAACGGGTTGTTCCTCGTGTGGTTGTTGCTGCGCGGAAAACACCGTGCGAACACCGACGTCGTTGCGCAAGGACGCTTGCTCCCGAGCCCGCGGGAAGCGTTCCAAGTGATCACCACGTTCCTGCTCTTCGTGCTGGTCTTCGTCTTCTTCAGGGCCGCCAACTTGGGCCAGGCTTGGGAGATCCTTTCCGGCATCGCCCGGCCTTCGCTGTTCACTTACCCTGCGGAAGCAGGCCTGCGCATGGTGCCGCTCGTGCTGCTGATGCTGTCGGTGGAATGGCTGCAACGCGAGCGCCAGCACGGTTTGCAGATCGCGCACATCGCTGCCATGTGGAAACGATGGGGCATGTACTACGCCGTGCTCGCCGCCATCATCCTGCTCGGATCGGCGCAACAGAAATTCATCTACTTCGATTTCTGACATGGGCACGCAGCAACGAAACCTCCTCTTGCGCGTGGCCGCCTTCATGCTGCCGTTCTTCGCCGGGCTCGCGTTGTTGGGTGTGCATTTCGCCAAGCGCGATGGCGTTCCGCCCATCACCAACAGCTTCAGCTTCGATGCCAAACTGGAGGAGTTGCGCGATGGGCGGTTGAAGCATACGGACGTCCTGCTCCTCGGGTCCTCGCTCACCCTGAACAACGTGAACAGCGCGGCCCTGAGCGAAGTATTGGGACCGAAGGGCATCTCATTCCACAATGCCAGCGCGTGGGGTTTGAAGATGACCGACCTGGAACCGCTGTGCCGCATGTACGTGGAACGCTTCGCACCGAAAACCGTGGTGGTGTGCACGAGCGTGGAGGATTTTGATGGCCGCGCGCAATTGGAAACGCAACCACGACCGGTCATGGAAGCCTATCTCGCTGGCGCTTGGAAGGGTTGGTACTTCATGCGCTTCCCATTGGTGTCGCAGATCAACCAGTGGGAAGACAACATCGGCTCGAACACGGTGCAGGACAGCCTATACACTTCGCTGAAGTATGATGAGCACGGGGGTGTGGCCTTGCACATGACACCAACCACCATCAGCCCGAAACGGCTCAACCTGCCTTTCCACTACGACACCAAACACGAGGATGCCCAATACGAAGCCTTCGTGAGCATGAGCAATTGGTTGAAGGAGAAAGGCGTCCGGTTGGTCGTGGTGCGCACACCTGTGCGCTCGGTTTATTCATCCAGCCCGCACGCCAAGGAGGTCTTCGCCGAACACGCTGCGCGATGCACGGCGCAACTCGCTGCGGATGGGCATGTCTTCATCGAACGCATGGACCTGCCGATGGACGATGCATGGTTCGTGGATGTGAACCACTTGGGCGCTGAAGGTGCCTACCACTTCACGAAGTCGTGGGCGGCCGAGGCCTTTCCGTGACTAGTCACCAGCGATCACCGTCGCGCACCGCCTTCACCAATTCCATCTGGAACTGTGCAAAGGGGATCTCCACGGCACCCAAGGTGCGTGTAAAGTCGTTGATGATCTGGCTGTCGAAGAGCCGGAACCCGCATTGCCGCAAGTGGTCCATGAGGAAATGGAAAGCCGCCTTGCCCGCGTTGTCGCTTTTGGTGAACATGCTCTCACCGAAGAACGCCGCACCGATGCTCACCCCGTAGATCCCACCAACGAGAACCCCATCCTCCCATGCTTCGGCGCTGTGTGCCCGGCCAAGGCGATGCAAGGCGGTGTACGCAGCCACCATCTCCTCGTTGATCCATGTCTCGTCGCGTTGGCCGCACGCACGCATCACTTCTTCAAAGGCATTGTCCAGCGTTAGCCGATACCGTTCCGACTTCAGCACGCGCAACATGGTGCGACCCGGCTTGGCAGCTTGCAGGGGTATTATGGCGCGTGGATCAGGACAGTACCAGTCCACTCCACCATCCCCATTTCCCATTGGGAAGAGGCCTTGCCGGTAGGCGTGCAGCAGGAGTTCCGGCGAAAGTTCCATGGATCCGCAACCCCATGCGCTGCTTCACTCCTTCACCACCACCACTTCGTTGGTGAAGCTCCCGAGTTGCATGCGCAGGACGTACGCGCCAGCGGGGAGAGCGGAAAGGGCGGCATCGCCCACACGCACAATGTGGTACGTGGACGCATCGAGCAGGTCGGTACCGATCCAGACGGCCCGGCCGGTAACGTCCACCAGTTCCAGATCCAGTTGGCCTGCCACGCCGGTGAAGAGTTCCACCCGGAAGTGATCGTTGAAGGGCGAGGGATAGGTGCCAAGCACGACGTTCCCTTCAAGGCCCGTACGATCGGTACCGCCCAACAACAGGTGTGCGCGGTAGAAGTCCGGGATGCCATAACCCACGCGGTCATCCGGATCGTTGTGCTTGCTGGCACTGTTGCGAATGGCCCACAGGATCTCCTGTCCTGACTTGTCTTGGTGCAGTTGCCAAAGGCAAGCAACGAGGCCGCAGGTGATGGGGCCGCTGAATGACGTGCCGTTGATCGCCTGCACCTCCGTGCCGCCAGCACCGAGCCCGATGGCCCCGTAACCAACGGCGGCCACATCCGGCTTCACGCGACCATCGGCACTGGGACCGTAGCTGCTGAAAAAGGCTGGCGCGCGATCGTTGTCCACGGCTCCCACGGCCAAGATGCTGTCCGCATCGGCGGCAGCACCGATGAAGCGCCAACTGCTGTTACCGCTGTTGCCTGCGCTGTTAACCGGGATCATGCCTTTGCGCGCGGCCATGGTGGCGGCGATGCTCATGCGCGATGTGCGCCCGTCCATATCGGCATACACATGATCGGTGGTGCTGTCATCGAACTGGGTGTAGCCGAGCGAAGTGTTCAGCACGTCGCATCCGATGCTGTCGCACAGTTCGGCGCCCGCAACCCAATTGTCCTCTTCCCAGACGTATTCGTTCTCGGCCACTTCGGTGCGCAACAGAACGTAGTCGGCCATGGGCGCTGTACCGAGCAACCGCCCGGGCCAGTGGCCCGCCATGCAGCTCAGCACGCTGCGGCCGTGGTAATGGTCACTGTACACATCGCCATCGTGGAAGGCCATATCGCGCGTGAGGATGATCCCATTGCGCGCGCGCAGTTCCGCGAACGTGGACAGCGAATCGGCTTGGTCGAAACCACTGTCGAGCACACCGATCAACATCCCCTCGCCGCGTGCGCCCTGCTCGTGCAACAAATGTCCGTTCATCATTTCGATCTGCCGGAACGAAGCACCGTAACGCGTGGCATATTCATCGCCGATCTCCTGCTTCAGGAACGACGGGTACTTCTCCTCCCCTGCGCTGCGGTCATGGCCTCCACCCGTGGCGCGCATCTGCGTTACGAAGGGTAGCTGAGCGATCGTATCCAACGCCAGCGTATCGGTGCTGCGGATGGTGATCGCGTTGAACCACTTGCTCACGTTCACCAATTGGAAATCGCCTGCAGCCAGCAAGGCGCTCACATAAGCGGGATCAACCGGCAAGTCGCTTTCGTCGATGGCGATGCCCTGCCGCTGGCGGCGATCCAGCGCACGTTGGCCCAAGAAGGCTTCAGGCGCGGCCACCGAATACGGTGTGTTCACCTTGTCGGTGAACTGGATCCAATACGTGGCCGGTGCGGTCTGGGCCCACGCTTGGCCGATGAACAACACGGCCACCAAGGCCAGCAAAGGACCGCGGCTCATGGCCAAGCGCTCAGTTGCCATACGCAACGGCCTTCATGGTGAGCCGGAATCCCGTTGTGTCTTGCAGGTTATCCTGCTTGTTGTATTCCATCCAGAGCTTGTCCACCATGCCGATGTTCTTCGCATAGCGCTCCTCGAACACCTTGGTAACAACGAAGTTCGTCTGGTAGGTGCCCACCACCGTGCAGGTGCTGTCCGAAGCGAGCACACCGTTGCTCCATGGCGCAGCTACATCCCCGTACTCAACCTCCAATTCATCGTCGGTGGTGAACTCCAGCCCATCGTCGCCGATGTAGACGTGCGCGTTCCAGTGCTGGTAACTGCGCACCGGGAACACCAACTTCAACTTCCGCAGGTTCTCCTCGGTCTTTTCCGCAGCGGTGTTGTCCCGCGTCTGGGTCCACACGTCCTTTATGATCCAAGCGCCGGTGGTGTCCAGCACCGACCGCACGATCCGCTGCGCCACGCGGCCTTCCGGATCAACGTACTGACTGTCCAGGAGTTCGCGCACGTTGTAGTGGGCCTCGAACCGGATGTTCTGGTCGTTCCGTTCGTCCACGAAAGTGGAATCCACTTCGTACTCCACCCAATGGCCGGTGTTGGTGGGCCAGTAACCGTAACCCAGGTCGTTGGGTACGACCGCATCGTCCTTGCAGCCGGTGAACAGGGCAGCAGCAACGATCGTCGGGATGATGAGCTTCTTCATGCTTGGTCGCGATCGATGAACCCACCGCCGAGTACGTCGTCGCCCTCATAGAAGACGGCGCTCTGCCCCGGTGCGATGCCTGCGACTTTCGCGTGGAAGTCCACACGCACCCGATCGCCGTCCATGCGCAGGGTGGCTGGCGTGCCCTTGTCCTTGTAGCGGACCTTCGTCACCGCCTCCACTTCGCCTTGCAGCGAAGCCAGTTTCTGGAACTTGGGCTGGCGCACCCACATGGTCTGCTTGTCCAGATCCTCCTTGCGGCCCAAGGTCACCACGTTGCTGCTGGGGTCTATGTCCGTTACGTACAACGGCCTACCGGTGGCAATGCCCAGCCCCTTGCGTTGGCCGATGGTGAAGAACGGATAGCCATCGTGCTCACCGAGCACGGCCCCTTCCGTATCCACCAGCACGCCGTGCGCCAGCCGCTTGGTGGCTTCCGGTTCCTTGCGCTTCAGGAAGCCCCGGTAGTCGTTGTCGGGGATGAAGCAGATCTCGTAGCTCTCGCTCTTCTTGGCCAGTTCCGGGAAGCCGCTGTCCACCGCCATCTGGCGTATGGTGGCCTTGGTGAAACCGCCGATGGGGAAGCGGGTGCGTGCCAGGTTCTTCTGGTCCAGCCCCCACAGCACATAGCTCTGGTCCTTGCCGGCATCCAATCCTTTGGAAACGACCCAACGCGGCTCCATTCCCGACCCTTCCCCACGGGGGAATGAAGTGGCAGCTTCCTCGCGCACTTTGGCGTAATGCCCCGTGGCTATGATGGGGCAATCCATCATGTCGGCACGCTTCAGCAGGGCTTCCCACTTGATGAAGGTGTTGCACAGCACGCACGGGTTGGGCGTTCGGCCCGCCATGTACTCGGTGGTGAAGTTGCCGATGATGTGCTCGCCGAACTCTTCGCGTATGTCCAGTATGATGTGGTGGAAGCCACGGCTCACGGCCATGTTGCGCGCGTCGGCAATGCTGTCCAGATCGCAGCAACCGGTAATGCGTTTGCCACCGCTGGTATCGGCGTAGTCCCATGTCTTCATGGTAACGCCGATCACCTCGTAGCCCTCTTCGTGCAGCATCAGCGCCGCAACGGAACTGTCCACGCCACCGCTCATGGCCACCAGCACACGACCGTGCTTGCTCATGGCTTGCCGGTTTTCAAGGTGCCGTCCGCATACTCTTCGATGCGCAGCAGGGTGCCCAGTTCGTCGTACACCTTCACGCTGCCGTGCAAGTTGCCGTTCACGTACGTGCCTTCGCGCTTCTTGGTCTGGCCCTTCAGCTCGCGTTGCAGATCACCGGCGAAAATGCCTTCGGCGGTGGGTGCCATGGGCGTTTCCACCCACTTGCCGTTGTCGTACCACTCGGTGAAGGGCCCGTTCAGCGCGCCGTTCTTCCACGTCATCTCCTCCTTCAACTGTTCATCGTCGTAGTAGTCCTTGAAAACGCCGTTCTCCTTTTTCGCCTTCACCAGTTCGCCCTTGGCGAAGAGCATTTGCAGTTGCATGCTGCCGTCCTCGTTCCAGTAGAACCACGTGCCGTCTTTCTCGCCGTTCACCGTGCTGCCCTCGATCTCTTTCTTGCCGTTGGCGAAGTACCACGTCATGCGGCCCTCGGGTTGGCCGGCCGTATAAATGCCTTCGGCCTTCACCGCGCCATCAGGGAACCATTGCTTCCACGCGCCCTGCTTGCGACCGTGGTCGTAGCCGGTGCGCTCGGCTTCCTTGCCGTCCGGGTAGTAGCTCACTTCATCGCCGTGCAAGGTGCCTTTTACCAAGCGCTCCACTTTGCGCAGTTTGCCATCCTCGTCGTAGTAGTTCCACAAGCTGTCCTTCGCTTGGCCAACGTACTTGCCCGTGGCCAACACACGGCCGCTCGGGTGGAAGTGCTGCGCGTGCGATGTGTTGCCATCGGCGGCGAAGACCTGCACCGTCGAGACCAGTCCCTCCTCCGTGAAGTGCTTGAAGGTGCCCTGCGGCTTGTCGTCCTTGAATTGGCCGATGTACCGCACCTGGCCATTGGGCCAGCTCTTGCTCCACGCCCCCTGCTTGCGCCCCTGCGCATCGGTAACGTTCTGGGCAGTGGCGTACGAGAAAGCCGCCATCAAAGCGGCCAGTATCAAGGTGCGGGGGGTCATTGGAATGCGGCGGCGAAGATACCCGTGGCAAGGAGCGTACCCTTTCGCTGCCGCTGACGAAAGTCGCGGCAACCGGGACATGCCGCCCCGCTCGGCCTCGGGTGTAGCGCCCCGGCCGACGCTCGGCTTCGCCGAGTGTCCATCGATTGCGCGACTGTGGCGCCTACCAAGACATGGGAGCCTACCTTGGCTAGATACTGGTGGAGGATCTTCTCACCATGTTAGAGCGTAATGGAAGTTTTCCGGCCAAAGGCCAGCGACAGAGGGACACTCGGCGAAGCCGAGCGTCAGCGCAAAGCGGTCACGCGAACTTGTGCGGGTGTGTGCCGGGGGCTGACAAAGGCCCCACTGCACGCACGCCGATCTACTGCACCACCAATTGCCTGGGGCCAACCACGGATCCCGTCCCGTCCTGGATCGTGCAGGTATAGGAACCCGCGGCAAAACGCGACGTGTCGATCATGACCTGTTGCTGCGATCCACCAATGGAGGATCTCATCACCTCGCGGCCTGCCGGGTCGGTGATCACCAGTTGCGCGCGCGTGGTGCCCAGCGGAAGCCGGTATTCGATCACCACTGTTCCACCGGCCGGGTTCGGGTAAATCCCCATGGTGCCATCATCCTCTATGAGGCTTGTGCCCGGATCGCCATCCAGTGTGAACGAACCGTCGCATTGCTGGCAGGGCAGCGAACCGGGAAGGGAATACAGTTGCCAACGACCGGTGGTATCGTTCACGAGCCTCATGATGGTACCCGTAGGCGTGTTCAGTATGTTGGTATTGGAGTTGGACAGCACCGGCGGGGCCGAGCTCGGATAGGTGCCATGCACCCGGGAAATGGAGTCGAGCAAAGTGCCGTCCTCGCGGCACAGGGCCACCATGTTCACGTACCCTTGGGTACCAATGGTATCGTAATACTGGTAGTGCGCAAGGAATTCGATATTGCTGGGGTCGGTGTCGAACAGATCCTCCGTGAGGTAGGACATGTCCCTTGTCGTGTACGGTGGAATGAGCGGAGGCATTACCACGGTGGTGTACGGGCTCAGATCAAGGTTGAAGAGTTGGAGGGTATCGGGGCTCGCATACCTCATGATCTTGATACCCGCAGTGCGCAGGCTGAAGAGCCAAGTGCTCTGGGGTAGTTCGCCGATCGGGGTGATCTGGGCTTGCCCCAAGGAAGCTGTGCTACCGAGGAGCAGGAAAGCGATGGTCCGAAGGTTCTGCATGGTGTTGGTCTTGGTACGAAGCGAAAACTATGCGACCGTCCCCGGGCAGGCTTCATTCAAAAGGATGAAGCGGAAACCGCGCGCAATGTTGTCCCTTGCCCCGCCTCGTATGTTCGAAGAAAGCCTTGGTCCACGGCGTACCCCCCCGCACGGCCTCGGGTGTAGCGCCCCGGCTGTCGCTCGCGTTTTTTCGCGAGTGCTCTTTGAGTTCCAGCGCCACCCTACCGCCAGATCGCAGAATGCACCACACCATCGGCCAGAGCATGGCTGCGGTACATGCCACTACAATTGAAATCGAGCACCACGTTGCCCTCACGATCCACCGCGATCAGGCCACCATCGCCGTCCATCGGCGGCAGTTTATCGTGGATCACCGTGCGTACCGCTTCGGCCAGCGATAGGCCTTTGTAGTCCATGAGGCAGCTTACATCGTGGGCCACCACGGCCCGCAGGAAGGGTTCCCCATGCCCGGTGCAACTGATGGCGCACGTGCGATCGTTCGCGTAGGTGCCACTGCCGATGATGGGGCTATCGCCAATGCGGCCGAAGCGTTTGTTCGTCATACCACCGGTGCTGGTGGCTGCGGCCAAGTGGCCCTGCGCATCCAATGCCACCGCACCCACGGTCCCGAATTTCTTGCCGTCGGTGTGGTCCAGCTGCACGACATCGGTACCCTTGGTCTCTTGCCATTGCTCGTAGCGGAACTGATCGAAGAAGTAGGCATCGTCCTCCAGATCCACCTTTTGCTGGTAGGCGAATTCGAAAGCACCCCTGCCGCTCAACAACACATGCGGACTGTTCTTCATTACCCGCCGCGCCAGGATGACGGGGTTCTTCACATTGTGTACTCCAGCTACCGCACCGGCTTCCAACGTATGGCCGTCCATGATGCTCGCATCCAGTTCATGCGTGCCATTGGCCGTAAAGACCGCTCCTCTCCCGGCGTTGAAGTACGGGCAGTCCTCCAGCACGGCCACGGCGACTTCCACCGCATCCAAAGCGCTACCGCCTTCCTTCAGCACAGCATGCCCACGGCGCACCGCCAGTTCCAAGCCATCACGGTATTGCTTCTCCCGCTCGGGGGGCATGCTCTCGCGGGCAATGGTGCCCGCTCCGCCGTGTACGGCTATGGCTATGTTGCTCATGGACAAGTGGCAGCGAAGATGCGAAAGGCGTCAACCACCTTCGTGTCGCTCCACCGGGGATCACCCTTTCGAAATGAACAGCGCTGTCTGTTGCGCTGGTTCAACGCACCAAGCGGAAGGTGGCTTTGTTCAACAGGTCTTTGGCACCGAGCATCATGGGATCGATCGCGCGGCCGAGCCACAGTGCGCGCAGCACGCGTATCGGCCGAAGGTCAATGGGTTGCGGTGGGTCGGGGTCGGTGGGGTGCTGCCGGCCGGGCAATGGCGGCCCTCCAGGGTGTTTCGGGAATTCAGGCGGGGTTATGCTCGGTGTACCGGGCACGGGGGTTGGCCGTGGTGGTTGCGGCGTCTCCGGCTCGCGCACAGGTGGTGTTTCGTGCGGCGGCTCCTTTACGGGTTGCGGTGGGCCGGGCTCCGGGTCCGGGCCAGCGTTGAAGCGTTGAAGCAAACCCCGGTAGTTGCGGCGCAGTGTGAAGCGGTCGATGACCGGACGGTGCGGGCGGGTTTGAAGTACAGGTTCCATGGCTTGGGTTCTTGGTGTTCAGCCGTTCAGAAGCCAAGCATTGCGCCGGAACACATTGCCCGGAGTTGTGCTTGTTGCAGGCCTTTTAGCGGCTTCAAGCGCGGCGGCACCTGCACGTTATGGGTACCTTCTTCCACAAAGCCGATCACTTCAGTACGACCGATCAACGCGGTGGTACCAGTTCTTTCCGGTGCAGGTAGGGCACCAACCAACCGATGGCGGCCCCAACCGCATATCCTACGATCACGTCCGTTGGGAAGTGCTTGCCCGAGCGCACCCGTAAGTAGCCCATTACCGCAGGCACGGTGGCGGCACCGATCCACACTCCTGTCTTCGCGCCGCGCGAGAGGTCGCTGCGCTGCAGCACGCTGGCAGCGGTGAAGGTGAGCGCAGCACAGTTGGCCGTGTGGCCGCTCCAGAAACTCAGGTAACCCTCATCCTCCGTGTGCAGATGTGCCGGCGCATCGGGGTTGTACCGGTACGGTCGCGGGCGTTGCACCAGTTCCTTGGTGAGGTTGGTGATGCTGCTGGTAAGCAGGAACGACTCGGCCGCGAGCACAACAGGAACGAGCGGTTGCTCACCCTTCTGTTGCACGATCATACCGGCGAGTGAAACGGCGGTAACACCCAAGAACATCCAGTCGCTGGCCTTGGCGGTGCCTTCGGAATACTGGAACGTTGCCCACCGGTCGAAGCCGTTCACGGCACTTCGGTCCAGCACGATGCCGACATCCGGATGCACACGGTCGCCCGCGCCGAAGCCGAGGATCACAGCGCCGTGCAGAACGATCGGCCCACCGAGCAATGGCGCATCCAAACCCCATTTCAATTCGTGGGTGTTCTGCGCGCACGCATGGAACACAAGGCCCATAACGCACGCGGTCCCGACAAGTCGGGACCGGTGCATAGTGCTATTGCCCCGAAGGTTCAATCCGTAATGATGACCCCCGTTGCGGTGAAGGCCAATTCGCTGAGGGGTTCGGTGATCTTCTCGATCTCTTCCTTGCTCTTGCCGGCGTCCTCAGCATAGTGGCGCAGTGCTGCCACATCGGTCACTTCGCGCGTGGCGGTGCCTTGCAGCACGGTCTTCTTGCCTTCCAATCCGTGGGTGGGCACGAAGAAGCTGTAGTCGTAGAAGCGCACTTTCATGGTGCTGCCATCGGCCAGCTTGGTGTCCATCCAGCATCCTTTCTTGGTGCAGCTGGTAATGATCTCGCACTGCACTTTGGCATCCATGCTGTCCTTGCCCTGCATGGCCGCCAGGAAGTCGGCGCTGCTCATGGCCCCGTCGGCGGTGATGAGCGTGCCGTAGTGGCCTGCGGGCAGCTGATCCGCACTTTCCGTGGAAGCTTGCTCGTGATCATGGTCCATGTGATCATGGTCCTGGGCTTCGCTGGCCGGGGCCGTGGTGCAGGCCACCAAGTACAGGGGCAATGCAATGGGGAGGATGAACTTCTTCATGTGTTGCGTTTCGGCTGCGAATTTGGTGAACTCCGACGGGATCCCCGACAGCGCATCTACGTATCTATGGTGTACGTGTGCTGGTCGTCGATCCCCTTCTTAACCTCATTGATCTTCATGGCGATCACGGCCAACTCCTTGTGGCCGTGTTCCAACAGCCATTTCATCGAATCCGTCTGGCCATCGCCAGCGCGCGCCATGTGCAACAAGGTGTGCATGCCATGGTCGGCCAGCCACTTCAACGCACCCTCATCCCCTTCAACCCCGGTAATGAGCGCGAGCAGGTGCGGGTGCCCGTTCTTCAGCAACCACTCGCGGGCTTCCTTCCGCAAGCGCAGCGCGAAGGTGAAGATGCCCAACTCCGGATAGCCGTTCTTCATCAACCAATCGCGCAACCCCGGATTCCCGCTGATCGCTTCGCCCCAAGCAAGCAGGACTTTGGCGGGATATTCCATACGCATCTTCGGGGAAGCAGGTCGTCAAAAGTAGCCTCGCTCGTCGGCAGGGCAGGCATTGGCGATGGATACTTTCGCCAGCGATGTTGCGCACCTTCCTCTTACCGCTTGCCGCGGCTTTCGCTTTCGGGGCTCTTGCACAAACCACCGATACGATCCCCGGCAAGAACGCGCGTAAGGCCCGGGTCTCGTTGGACAGGAACGAGCCGTACCGCGCGCTGAAACGCTGTACCAAAGGCTTGGCGCAAAAAGCCCCCGACCTTGCTTGCTACGCCCTACGGGCAGAGGCTTACAACCGCATCGGCGATCCGCGACAGGCCATAGCGGACGCGCGCAAAGGGGCCGACCATCCACCGAGCCGGTCGTCGGCACTACTGCAACTGGGTATCGGGTACCAAGCCATCGGCATGCGCGACAGCGCTGAGTGGGCGTACCGCTCCATCTTAGAAACGGATCTTGCCACCGAGGCCCGTTACAGGTTGGCGCTGGTGGAACGCGAAACCGGTCGTTCAAATGAAGCGTTGTCGGATCTGGCGCAGGTAACCGCCGCGGAGCCCACCAACGCCCGGTACCTGCGCGAACGCGGTGTAACACAAGCCATGCTGGGCGACAGCGCTGCCGCGCGCGCCGATCTGGACAAGGCTATCGACCTCGAACCGAAGAACCCGGTGAACTGGAACACACGGGGCTTTCAGCGCTACGCGGCATTCGGGGAGCACAAGCGGGCGATCGTGGATTACAACACGGCCATCAAACTCGACAAGAACCACGGCTACGCCTTCAACAACCGGGGCTGGAGCCGTTACAAGCTGGGCGATACCGAAGGCGGTTTGCGCGACATAAAGCTGGCCGGGCGCAAGAACCGGAGCAACGCCATGGTGCTGCGCAACTTGGGCGTGATCGCATTCGAACAAGGCAAGACCCAGTTGGCTTGCGAGCAGTGGCGCACGGCCTTGGACATGGATTTCACCGCCCGTTTCGGTACCGAAGTGGAAGACCTTGTGAAGGCGCACTGTGGCAAGAGCATAAGCGCAGCGCCGAAGGACATCCAAGACCGCAACGCGCCCAAACCCGTCCCGCCACCACGGCGCGGCAACGCACCTTGATCATGAGCGAACCAACAGCCAACAGGTCAATCCAGTATT
>JBDTSG010000065.1:0-52189 GCA_039931265.1 Flavobacteriales bacterium | reverse complement strand
GTTTGGCAACGTGATGTACAAACCTAGCGCCACGCGTCTGGGCGCTGTCACCCCGTCAGTCGAGCGAAACCTCTACTTATCCTCCTCGGCCTCGGCCAGCTTGATCTGCTCATCCATCATCTCCTCCCAGAGCTTCAACGAAACCTCGTCCATCTTGCCCTGAGTGCGCGCCTGCTTTTTCATGAAACGCCACATGGCCGCTTTCTTGATCTCATAAGCCGTGTGCACGGTGTACTCGCCCTTGGCCTCGTTGAGGAAGGTTTGTTCACCCACTTTGCGCAGGTCGGCGATCTCGGTGCTCATTACATCGCGCACGAGCGTCTGGAATTTGTCCGCCACTTCGCTGGCGTTCGTGTTGCTGGTTTCGCCCAAGTACTGGTCGCTTACGGAGCGCACCGAACTGCCCACTTGGCCGGCCAGTTGGTTCTTGGCGTCCAGGTCGCTCTTGCTGCGGGCAATGTTCTGTTTGGCGCTGGTACCGATACCCGTGCCGCGGAACCAGCGGTTGTTGCTCTCATAGTTCGACCCGGTGAAGGGCATATCCACCTTAACCCCGGCCGGGCCAGCGGTTTTCGACCTACAGCCGGAGAAGGCGACAAGGAACAAAGTGGCGCACAGAAAGGTGGTGATGGGGAGGCGGCCAAGCATGGGGATGGTTTTGGGACCTCCCAAAGAAAACACTGTGCCACCAGTCCTCCGCTGATGGTCACGCATGAGCCCATTCTGTCACGAGGGATCCGACGAATCGGCATCTTTCGGCACAAATCCCCAACGCATGAAAGCCATCAAGACCATTCTCATCATCATCCTTGCCCTATTGGGCATTGCGGGCATAATGTACGCCATGGCCGACTCGACCTACCGGGTTGAACGTTCGGTAACGATCAAAGCGCCATTGGAAGTCGTCTACGAGCATGTGGGTACACTCGCCGCCATCGATAAATGGAGCCCATGGAACGAGCGCGACCCGAACATGAAGAAATCCATGGAGGGCACGGATGGAACCATCGGAGCCAAAGCCATGTGGGAAGGGAATGACGATGTAGGGAAGGGATCACAAGAGATCGTCGGGCTGGAACCCAACAAAAAAGTGAGCATGAAGCTCTCCTTCGTTGAGCCGTTCGAGAGCAACAGCAACGTTGACTATGAACTGACCGCCATGGGTGATAGCACGAAAGTCACATGGGCCATGCACGGGGCGAACGAAGGAATGGGGCGCGTGATGAGCATGTTCTTCAATATGGACAAGATGGTGGGCCCGGATTTCGAGAAGGGACTCGGATACTTGAAGGCCCAAGTGGAGAAGGAGCACGCCGAGGCAAAGGCCAAAGTCCCTGCCGGGATCGAAGTCATGAGCGGGGATCGCCCGGCGGCGATGTACGTAGGCATCAAGAGCGACCCGAAACTCCCGCATGCCGATCTCGAAGCTTTCTACATGACGAACTCCAAGAAACTTTACGAAGCCCTGGGCAAAGCGGGGGTGAAACCTGCTGGCCCGATGTGCGGGTTGTACTACGACTGGGACATGGAGCACAAGACCACCTCTTTGATGGTTTGCGTGCCCGTTGCTGAGAAGGTGAATGTGCCGGGCTTGGACAGTGATGAGATCCCCGCAGGCAAGGCATATTGGAACACAATGCTGGGTGGCTATTCAGGTTCTTTTGGTGCACATACGGCCGTTGGCGAAAAACTCACAGCCGACGGAATGGTCATCGCAGATGTAGTGCTCGAGGAATACGTGGTAGGCGAAGGCACCGAAACGGATTCGACCAAGTTTGTCACCAACATCATTTACATGGCCAAGCCCAAGGGATAGTCCCGAATCGTACTTCATGGAAAACCCGGCTTGTCCGCCGGGTTTTTCTTTTCTATGAGGCGGATGGCCAACTTCGCAACATGTCCCTGCGCATCAGCGTGTGCCCCTTCCATTTGCTGTTCAAACACCCCTTCGGAACGGCGCACGGGACCCGCACGGGTACGGATAGCGTCTTCGTTCGTCTTGAACAGGACGGGGTTTTCGGCTACGGCGAGGCGACCATGCCGCCTTATGTGCCCGAAACGCAACGGTCGGTCATGGCCGCACTGCGGGCGTTGGATCTCCACGGAGTCGACTTACCGAGCGGGTTGACCGATCTGCTTACGCGGTCACAGCATCTGGTTTCTTCCGATCCGTCGGCGCGGGCCGCACTTGTTACAGCGGCGTTCGATCTTACCGGCAAGTTCACCGATAAGGCGGTTTGGCAGCTATTGGGCGTTCCGGAACCCGGCAAAGCCCAAGCGATGTTCACCATTGGCCTATGCGCTCTTGAGGATATACCGTCACGGCTAGCCGAATTGCCAGTGTGTGAAGTGCTAAAGGTGAAGCTGGATGGCGTACTTGATGTTGAACGAACGAAGGCCATCAATCGACTTTGGTCCAGGCAGTTGTTCCTTGATGTGAACCAAGGATGGCGCATCCACGAGGATGCTATTTCATTGCTCGATGCCATCCAGTCTACCGAAGTGGCTGGAATTGAGCAGCCTTATCCGAAGCATGACAGAAAACTGAACGAATGGCTCCAGGCAACAGGGCGTGCTATAGTGTATGCGGACGAGGCCGTTCAAGCATTGCCTGACATGGATGTGGTAGCGGGATATGGTGGTGTGAACATCAAGCTGATGAAATGCGGTGGCTTGGATCAAGCCGTGATCATGATCGAATTGGCCGATGCGAACCGCCAGCGGGTGATGCTCGGAAGTATGAGCGAGAGTTCATTGGGTTGTACTGCGGCGGCACACTTGTCCGGCAGAGCGGACTTGGTCGACTTGGACGGGCCATGGTTGTTGGCGAACGATCCGTTCGATGGGCTGGGACTTAATGCAGGCCGACTTGTTGTGCCTAACAGATCGGGTGTTGGATCTGAGCCGATCATCGCTATGGAGTTTACCTCGATTAGCGCATAATTTATATTATGTTAATTCGTAATGTGCTCAACTCCAGCTACCCACCCCTTCGGCCCTAGGCGTTTGGCCTGGCTTAAATGAAAACAGCCCCGACTTGTCGGGGCTGTTCCTCACGTTTCCATTATCCCTGCTCAATTGCCGAGCTTGGCTTTCATGTCATCGTATTTGGCCGTGTTGCCGGCACGGGCGTAAAGCCTCTTAAGCTGTTCCATCGTCGGCCGATCATCGCCCCGCAACTCATACGCCTTCTCGAAGTACGGGATCGCTTTGAAGTAGACCTCGTCGGCTGCCTTCTTGGCTTTGTCGTATTCCACGTCGCTCTTGATATCCTTGATCTTCTCGTACTGCATGGCCGCGCGGTTGTTGTACAACACGCCTACGTTGAAGTATGCATCGAAGTTGGTGGGGTTGAGTTCGATGCTCTTCTGATAGTCGGCCTCGGCCAGGTCGATGTACTTCTTCCAATCGGCTTCGCTCGGGGCTGCACTGCCCTCCTTAGGATTGGCAAGTTCATCGTAGATGCTCCCGCGTAGCGAATACAGGATCGGGTCCTTGGGGTCGGTGGCAATGGCATTGTTCACGCTGGTCAAAGCCTCTTCCACGGGGCGCTTCGCCTCCAACTTGAAGAAGACCTCATCCTTCACCAGTTCCTTGCTGCTCGGGAATTTGGCGACGCCCGCCGCAACGGTCGCAATGGCACCATCCAGATCACCTTGTTTCTTCTGGACCGTGGCCTTGTACCTGTAGACATCCTCCTTCGGGTAACCGAGCTGAATGCACTCGTCGTAACGTTTCACCGCCATGTCCAAGTCGCCCTTGGTGTCGTATGCAAGTGCGCTGTTGAATACGGCATCGACATCATTCTGCCCGAACGTTTTGGCGATCTTTTCGGCCTGGCCGTAAAGCCCAATGGCTTTGTCGTATTCCTTGGCTTCGAACGCTTCGTTCCCAGCGTTGAGGCTGGCGCCTTGCAGCGCACCGAGGTTCGTGACGATCTCGGTTTTGTAGCTGCCCTTGCTGTCCAACTCGTTCGCCCTTAGATAGCTCTCAATGGCCTTCTGCATGGCGTCAGGGAACTGCGGCTTCAGCGCCGAATGCTGGGGGTCAAGTGCGATCAACCGGTAGATATCGCCCCGATAACGCCAGGTTTTTTCCTTTCCGGACGTCCCTTCGTTGCTGATCGCAGGTTCGATGAATTCGGCGGCCTTCGCCAGGTCACCATCCTGCAAGTAGTTGTACGCGCTGACCACATTGGCGTTCTGTGCATTGGCGATCACCGAGGCGCTGGCCAACAGGATCGTCAGGGTCTTCTTCATGGGTTGTAAGTCTTGTTTGGGCAAGGGATCGCGTTGAGCTACTCGGTGGGTGTGTTGGCAACATCGGTGCCAGCGTCCTCTCCATCAGACGTGCCTTCTTCATCTGTAGCACCCTCCTCACTGGGCACTACCTCATCCTCCTCGTGCAACTCGCTGTCCACTTTGGCCACTGCGGCAATGCGGTCCTTCTCGCGCAGTTCGATCAACCGCACACCTTGCGTTGCCCTGCCCAGTACCCGCATTTCGCTCAGGTTCATCCGGATGGTGATACCGCTCCTGTTGATGATCATCAGATGATCGTCTTCTTTCACATCCTTGATCGCGATCAGCTTGCCGGTCTTGTCCGTGACTTGTAGTGTTTTCACACCCTTCCCTCCGCGGTTGATGATCCGGTAGTCGTCCACAGGACTGCGTTTGCCATAGCCTTTGTCACTGACCACCAGCACTTGGCGTGTGGCCGTTTCTGCGGAGTCGATCGTGATCATGCCCACCACTTCATTCTTCGCACCGTCCAGGTTCATGCCCCGAACGCCGCTCGCCCCGCGCCCCATGGGCCGTACCCGGCTTTCTTCGAAGTGGATGGCCTTGCCATCGCGGCTGGCCATGATGATGTGGCAGTTGCCGTTGGTCAAGCGCGCTTCCAACAATTCATCCCCTTCGCGTATGCCCACGGCAATGATGCCGTTCGCGCGCGGGCGGCTGTATGCCTCGAGCGTGGTTTTCTTGATGATGCCCTTCTTCGTGCACAGCACAACGAAGTGGTTGTTGAGGTACTCCTCGCCCTTCAGGTCCTTAACGTTCAGGTATGCGACAACCTTGTCGTCGGCTGCAAGCTGCACCAGGTTGATGATGGCCCTGCCCTTGCTCTGGCGGGTACCCTCCGGGATGTCGAACACACGCATCCAATACACCTGTCCCTTCTGGGTGAAGATGAGCAGGTAGTTGTGGTTGGTGGCCACGAACAGGTGTTCCAGAAAGTCCTCGTCCCGGGTGGTGGACCCGCGACTTCCGATACCTCCCCTGCCTTGCGTACGGAATTCCGCCAGCGCCGTGCGTTTGATGTAGCCCAAGTGGCTGATGGTGACCACCACCGCGTCGTCGGCGATCAAGTCCTCCATGCTCATATCGCCACCGGCAGCGATGATCTGCGTACGGCGCTTGTCGCCATACTTCTCCTTGATCTCCTTCAACTCCTCCTTGATGATGGCCATACGCAGGCCCTCATCGGAAAGCACCGCCCTCAAGTGGTCTATCAGTTCCATCAAGGCCTGATATTCGTCCTTGATCTTATCGCGCTCCAAACCTGTAAGGCGCTGGAGTCGCATATCCAAGATGGCGCGCGATTGGATCTCGCTCAGGCCGAATTCCTTCATTAGGCCATCCTTGGCCTCCTCGGGGGTCTGGCTGGCGCGGATCAACTTGATGACTTCATCCAGGTGATCAAGGGCGATCAACAAACCCTCCAAGATGTGAGCACGCTCTTCGGCTTTCCGCAAGTCGAACTTCGTTCGCCGCACCACCACGTCGTGACGGTGATCAACGAAGTGGTGGATCATGTCCTTCAGCGTAAGGATCATGGGCCTGCCCTTTACCAAGGCAATGCTGTTCACGCTGAAGCTGATCTGATTGGCGCTGTGCTTGAAAAGCTGGTTCAGCACGACGCTGGCCATGGCTTCGCGCTTCACCTCGTACACCATACGGATGCCTTGGCGATCGCTGTAGTCGTCCACGGCACTGATGCCCTCGATCTTCTTGTCGTTCACCATTTCGCTCACCGCCTTGTCCAACTGGAGAGCCTTGTTCACTTGGAACGGCACCTCGGTGACGACAATGGTCTCCCGTCCGGTTTTCGGATCTTCCTCCACATGTGTTTTGGAACGCAGCACAATGCGGCCGCGGCCGGTCTCGTACGCTTCGCGCACGCCGGCGATACCATGGATCACACCCCCAGTCGGGAAGTCGGGACCCTTGATGTGCTCCATCAGGCCCGCCGTATCGATTTCGCGGTTGTCGATGTACGCGATAGTGGCATCGCAGACTTCAGCGAGGTTGTGCGGAGCCATGTTGGTGGCCATACCAACGGCGATACCCGATGCGCCGTTCACCAATAGGTTCGGGATGCGTGTGGGCATCACGCTCGGTTCCTCCAACGTATCGTCGAAGTTGGGCCGCATGTCCACCGTCTCCTTCTCCAAGTCGGCCATCACCTCTTCGGCGATCTTGCGCAGACGCACCTCCGTATAGCGCATTGCCGCAGGTGGATCGCCATCAAGGCTGCCGAAGTTGCCTTGGCCGTCGACCAAGGGATAGCGCAGGCTCCAGTCCTGGGCCATACGCACCATGGCATCATAAACGCTGCTGTCCCCGTGCGGGTGGAATTTTCCGAGCACCTCTCCTACGATACGCGCGCTCTTCTTGTAAGGCCTGGTGCTGCTTACGCCAAGCTCCTGCATGCCGAAAAGCACACGGCGGTGCACAGGCTTCAAGCCATCGCGCACATCGGGCAGTGCCCTGCTCACAATAACCGACATCGAGTAATCGATGTAGGCTGTGCGCATCTCGTTCTCTATGTTGATCGGGATGATCTTCTCTCCGTCTGCCATATTTTCTTCTGGTTGGGACGATACAGGTGTCGTCCTTGCTGATTATTGGTCTCGCACGGTGCTTGTAGAGGGGGGTGCGAAAAGGCGCCCGAAAGTAGGTAGGTCGCCACCACGATGAACTTGGATTTTTCCACAACCGCACACGTTGGTGTGGATAAAACCCCCGGACGCCAAAAGACCGCCGCCGAACCCCTTGGATAGCTTGCCCCCGCCGGAAAGCCGCCTAACTTGGGCCGGTGCCGAAGTATCAATTGGTAGTTGTCCGGGCACAAAATGAGCGAACGCATGGATGCCAAATTCTCGCCCAAGGTCAAAGAAGTGATCTCCTTCAGCCGTGAGGAGGCCCTGCGCCTTGGCCACAACTTCATCGGCATCGAGCACATCCTGCTCGGGCTGATCCGTGACACGGACACTAACGCCGTGAAGATCCTCAGGCGCTTGGAGGTCGACATCGAGCAACTGCGCAAGATC
Organism: Flavobacteriales bacterium; assembly: GCA_039931265.1. Classification (GTDB taxonomy): domain Bacteria; phylum Bacteroidota; class Bacteroidia; order Flavobacteriales_F; family PHOS-HE28; genus PHOS-HE28. The sequence continues at coordinate 44,856 of JBDTSG010000065.1, read as the reverse complement.
GTTGAGGGCGGCATGGAGCCCGCCAGCGCGATCCGCCCCCCGGATAAGGACAAGATCACGCTCGTGAAACAGGCTGAGAAGATGCTGAAGATCACTTTCCTTGAGGCAAAGGTGTTCAAGAGCCAGCAGATCGAAACAGAACACCTGCTCTTGAGCATCCTCAAGGATGATGACAATCTGGCCACCCGCGCGCTGAACAAATTGCAGGTGGATTACGACAGCGTGAAGCAAGAGGTGGAGACCATCAAGGCCGACAGTAGCAAGCCCGAGCGCCCGAAGGCGCAAAGCGGCGCAACCGACGACGACGACGACGACAGCAGCAGCTTCCAAGGTGGTGGGGCCGGTGGTGGAACCCAACGCAAGCAAGGAGATAGCAAGAGCAAGACCCCGGTGCTGGACAATTTCGGGCGCGACCTTACCAAGCTGGCGGAGGACGACAAGTTGGACCCCATCGTGGGTCGCGAGAAGGAGATCGAGCGCGTTAGCCAGATCCTGAGCCGCCGAAAGAAGAACAACCCCGTATTGATCGGTGAGCCGGGTGTGGGCAAGAGCGCCATAGCTGAAGGCTTGGCCCTTCGCATAATCCAGCGCAAGGTGAGCCGCGTGCTTTTCGGTAAGCGGATAGTGGCGTTGGATATCGCCAGCCTCGTGGCCGGTACCAAATACCGTGGCCAGTTCGAAGAGCGGATGAAGGCAGTGATGAACGAACTGGAGAACAGTCCGGACGTGATCCTCTTCATAGACGAGATCCACACCATTGTTGGGGCGGGCGGCGCAAGCGGAAGCTTGGACGCCAGCAACATGTTCAAACCCGCCTTGGCACGCGGCGAGATCCAATGCATCGGTGCTACCACGTTGGATGAGTATCGGCAGTACATCGAGAAGGATGGTGCTTTGGAACGCCGGTTCCAGAAGGTGATCGTAGAGCCCACCAGCGTGGACGAAACGGTTCAGATCCTTACCAACATCAAGGAGAAGTACGAGGATCACCACAACGTGAACTACACGCCGGAGGCCATAATGGCCTGCGTGAAACTCACCAACCGCTACATCACCGACAGGCACCTACCGGACAAAGCCATCGATGCGCTTGACGAGGCGGGCAGCCGTGTGCACATCAGCAACATCGTTGTGCCCAAAGCCATCCTTGATGTGGAAGGGCGCATTGAGGAAGTGAAGGAAGAAAAGAACAAGGTGGTGCGCAGCCAGCGCTACGAAGAGGCCGCCAAGCTCCGTGACAAGGAGCGGCTGCTCCAAGAGGAACTGGAGCGGGCGAAGAAAGCCTGGGAGGAAGAGAGCCGCAGCCATCGTACCACTGTGACCGAAAGCAACGTGGCCGAAGTGGTGGCCATGATGAGCGGCATTCCCGTTACGCGTATTGCCGAGAAGGAAAGCGGCAAGCTGCAGCGGATGAAGGAGGATATGCAGGGCCGGGTTATCGGACAGGACGATGCCGTGAAAAAGGTGGTGAAAGCCATCCAGCGCAATCGTGCTGGCTTGAAAGATCCTAACCGCCCGATCGGTTCGTTCATATTCCTTGGCCCCACAGGTGTGGGCAAGACACAATTGGCCAAGGAACTGGCACGCTTCCTCTTCGATACTGACGATGCGCTGATCCGGATCGACATGAGCGAGTACATGGAGAAGTTCTCCGTAAGCCGCTTGATAGGTGCCCCTCCCGGCTATGTTGGCTATGAGGAAGGCGGGCAGCTCACTGAAAAGGTGCGGCGCAGGCCTTATGCGATCATCCTCTTGGATGAGATCGAGAAGGCGCACCCGGATGTCTTCAACCTACTGCTGCAGGCCCTCGACGACGGCCAGATGACCGACAGTCTCGGTCGCCGTATCGATTTCAAGAACTCGATCATCATCATGACGAGCAACATCGGTGCGCGCGACCTGTCCGACTTCGGCAAGGGTGTGGGCTTTGGCACAGCTGCTCGCGATCAACAGACCGAGGAGAACAACCGCAGTGTGATCGAGAAGGCGCTGAAGAAGGCGTTCGCTCCGGAATTCCTGAACCGGATAGACGACATCGTGATCTTCAACAATCTCAAGCGCGAGGACATACACAAGATCATCGATATCGAACTGGGGCACCTCTACAAGCGCATCAGTGAGTTAGGGTACGACCTGAAGCTGACCGATGAGGCGAAGGATTTCCTGGCGGAGAAAGGCTATGACGAGCGCTTCGGTGCGCGGCCGTTGAAGCGTGCGATCCAGAAGTATGTTGAAGACACCATGGCTGAGGAGATCGTAACCCAACACGTGGAAGAGGGTGACAAGATCAGCGTAGGCTTGAACAAGGAAAAGACCGACGTAGTGATCAAAGTGACCAAGGGGAAGAAGAAGATCGGCAAAGGCGACGCTGGCGATATGAAGGAACTGCCACCAGCATCGGATGGTGGCGCGGGCGCATAACGCTCCGTGGATCGCTCATGAAACCCGGCGCGCAACGCCGGGTTTCATTTTTCCCCTTTCCCGTCCGGATCCCTCAATCCATCCAACACTCCGTTTATCAGCGCAGCATGTGTTGAGCTGAGCCCGCCGCGGAGGCGCAGCATATCGCCGCGCACAGCACTGTCCAATTCTTCGAGCAGCGCAAGTCCGGCCGGGCTTATGCGCACATGAACAACGCGGCGATCGTCGCTGCAGCGCTCCCGCAGGACCAAGCCTTTGGCAATGAGTTTGTCGGCCAGACGCGTCGCGTTGGGGGCACGGTCAACCATGCGCTCCTTTACGCATTGCATGTTCACCTTGTCGCCCTTGGCACCACGCAGGATGCGCAGGATGTTGAACTGCTGGACGCTGAGCCCGAAAGGCGCCAGCAGCAGGTTGTGCCGGGTCTTCAACCAGTTGGCCGTGAACATCACGTTCAATATGGCCTTGTGCTGCTCGCTCTCGAACGTGCTCTTGATCTCCTCTTCGATCGTGGCCATGTGCGCTGATAACCTCGCTGCCGGGTGCGGGGCCGAAAGTAGGGGCTGGCCCGCGCGGCCCAATGTTGTCCCCGCGCACCTCTACTTTCGGCCCCACATCCCACACCGCCGTCATGACGGCATATAACCCCATGAAGATCCTTGCATACTACGCCGTTGCTCTCGCTTGCGCTGGCCTTTCTGCGTGCGGCAACGGAAACACAGCCACAACAACCCCGACGATCGTTGCCGACAACGGTCAACCCACGAACGCAGCCACAACGGGGGATCCTCGGGACAATTGGCAGCGCCCGCAGGAGGTGTTCAGCAGTATGGGTGGGATCAAAGGCAAGGTGGTGGCCGACCTCTTTGCGGGCGATGGGTATATCGCCTTCAACATGTTGGAAGCCGGTGCCGCCAAGGTGATCGCCATCGATGCGGACCCCGCGAACATTGCGGCCATGCAGAGCAGGAAGGGAGCATTGGGCATCTCCGACGACAGGCTTGTCATCCGGCAAGCGGAGCCCGGCGAAACCGGGCTCGGGGCCGAAGAAGTGGACCTCACCTTCCTGTTCAACCGGTATACCACCATTCAAGACCGGGCGTCGTTCATGCGCAAGGTCCGGGCTGCCACGCGCTCACCGCGTACGGTTTACATCATCGATTTCCTGGTCGCTGAAACCCCGGTTGGCCCGCCCGTTGCGCAGCGTATGACCGATGCACAGATGATGGATGAACTGGGCGAATACGATTATACCGATATGGGCGCGAGGGGCAACATCCTCCCCTATCAGTACATCTTGTTCGCGCAGGATTACATCGATGGCGCAGAAGCCGAGCCGGGACCGCTTCAGCCGCAGTAGATCAGCGTGCGGGGCCTTGGTACTTGAAGAAGAGATTGGCCCATGTGATCTTGCTCAAAGCGTAGAACCAAGGTGCTACCAGGACAAGGGCTATTGCAATGACGGCCACGATGGCGAATGCCGATATGCCCGGCCACAGCGCGGACATGAGCATCCAGATGGCGACGAACAGCGCCACTGAAAGTCCATAGGAGATGTACATGCCGCCATAGTAAAAGCCCGGTTCGCGGCTGAACGGGCGCTTGCACGCAGGGCATGACTTGAGGATGTCGCCGACATGTTTGATGTTATACGGATTGCTGTCCACGAAGAACTCTCCTTCGTGGCAATGAGGGCACTTGAAGTGCACTATGCTGAACAACTTGGTGCCCTTCGCGATCATGGCCTCACGCTCACTTTTCCGCGGGTACCTCCTTTACGCTCACTCCATCGATGTAGTAGTAAGCGTATTTGTTGTCCAAGCCTTCAATGATCCTTGCTTGATCCATTCCGGCATGCGGGAAAGTCCCGATACAAAGCCAACTCTCCCCTCCATCGGCCACGAAGGTGCCGCGCACTTCGGTCCAATTCTCCTTGTCCTTGGTGATCTTCTCGGTATAAACCACCGGTTTCTCGGCCAGGTAGTGCCGGTGGTGGTAGTCCAACTTCATGGGGCCGAAATAGGCGCCGATACCGCTTACGGCCCGATCGCTGTTGTTCGAGAGACGGATGTGGAAGACCACTTCGTAGGTGCGCCCTTCGAACAACGCTTGCTTCAATTCGTATTGCATGTATTCGGCGTAAAGGTTCCAGCCGGGTTTGAACAACTCCTCCGGGTCTGAACTACCCCAGTCGAAACGTACGTCGTCTTTCCAAGCATGGAACCCGGCTAAGTGCTCGCCTTCGAAGGGATAGCACGAGCCGTATTCATTGTCGGGAATACCAATGGTTTTGGCCGGTGCGTTCTTGCTGAACAGCTCGCTCATGCCCAACGTGGCATTGCTCCAGCCTTCGGCCAGATGCAATTGGTCCCAGGTACGGGCCTCTTCGCTGGTCGTTTCAAAGCCCCCGTTGGGCACCAGTTCGACGCCTTGGGCGTGTGCTGCGTTGGGGATCGTGCAAAAGAACAAGCCCGTCAGGGTCAAAGAATACTTCATGGTAGCGGATGCGTTGTGGAGGACGGGCAATGTAACGGTGGGCCCTTGTTCGGTCATCCCTTCAATTTCGTGCCGAAGACCTTCCTGAACTTCTCCAGCTTTGGGAAGATCACGTATTGGCAATAGCCCTGCTGCGGATTGAGTGCGAAATACTGCTGGTGATAGTCCTCCGCTGGGTAGAAGGTGTCCAAGGGTAAGATCTCCGTAACGATCGGTGCGGAGAAAGCACCGCTCTTGTCGAGTTCGGCCTTCCAATGCTCGGCGCGCTCGCGCTGGTGCTCGGTGAGGTAGTACACGCCCGATCGGTACTGGTCTCCGACGTCATTGCCCTGTCTATTGCGGGTAGTGGGGTCGTGCGTTTCCCAGAACACTTCCAGTAGTTCATCGAAAGTGATCACCGCCGGATCGAACACGACCCGGGCCACCTCGTTGTGACCGGTGGTACCGCTGCAAACCTCCTTGTAGGTAGGGTCTTTGGTCCGGCCATTGCAAAAGCCAGAGGTAACGGAGATCACTCCGTCCAATTCGGTGAAGATGGCCTCCACGCACCAAAAACATCCCGCCCCGAAAACGGCGGTTTCCGTTTGTCCGTCTGTCATGCTCAAGGTTTGGTAGCGATGTTCGCGAGGTGAAGAACGTTCGCAAGGAACGCGATCGCCCTGGCATTGGCGCTGCGTGCAGCTTTCGTTCCGGGGTGCAGGTCGCTCGGGTCGGCGAAGCCATTGTCGGCCTTGTAGGTTTCCATCTGGAGCTGCTTCCCAGCTTTGGCCATGTTTCTCGCGAAGCGTGACACCACATCGGTGTTGATCATTGCATCTTCTTCCGCAAAGATCCCTAGCACGGGCCCATGCAACCCCGCCAACAAGAGCGGGTCTTCCTCGGGCACGCCATAGAAGAACACGCATCCAGCGCCTTGGTGGCCCATGGCAATTGCTGCTTGCAGAGAAAGGGTGGCGCCCATACCCCAACCGATCGTAGCCACTTCCGCGGCAGGACCAACGTATTGCCGCGCTGCGGCAATGACGGTTCGGGCGTACTTCACGGAAAGGCTGCCCATTAGTGCGGCAGCACTGTTCCGGTCGGTACTGGTCTTTCCATGGAACATGTCCGGGCAGAGCACGTTGGTCCCTCCGAGTTCAGTTGCCAACCGTGCTGCCTCGGCACGGGTAGCATCGTTCAGTCCAAACCATGGATGGCACACGAGCAGCCAGCGATCGGTTTTCAATGCGGCCGGTATGAGCCAAGCTTTGGCCTTGGATCCATCCGAACACGGCAGTTGCACCCACTCCCCCGCAATCGGTTCGCTCTCAAACGTGTCGGGGCCCTCAAGCGTAGTGCGCGCCCCCACCATCGTTGTGAATGTCACGGCGCCGGTCTGCGGGCAAGTCCGGTCTAGCACCATACCGTGGATACCACAGGCAGCAGAAAGGAAAACCAACGAGTGCAACGGTCCGGCCATCGGGAGCCGAATGTAACCTCAGCGCTTTCCCACTTCCGTGGCCAGAACCCGCGCGATGCGTTCCACAACACCGGTAACAAGCGCATTCCCCATGAAGAACGCCCGGCGCGCGTCCGGGACACCTCTTGTGTGCCCGGAAGGGAACATGTTCAACGCTTCCAACTCCTCAGGCACCAACCTGCGGTACTTGCCTTCGGTTGTGCGCACAACGTGTTTGAACCGGCTTGGTGTCCTCCCTCCTTCTCCGGTAACGATCGTCCTGGCAGGCCTGTCGAGATGATCGGGGAACGCCATGCTCCCCTCGCTGTAGTAGTACTTGTGCCCCGTGCTCGGCGACATGCGTTGCTCGCGTTTCGCGCTCTTTACCTTCTTCCACGCCGGGAGATCAGCCTTGGCGATGAAGAATTCCCTCGCCACTTCGGCACTGGGTCGCAGTATGTCTCCCAAGGTGGTACGCTTCCCTAAGTACAATGCGGTCACCCTGCCGGTACGTACCATCCCATCGCACATTACCCCGCAATTACCGAAAGGGCTTTTACCCCCTTCTTTGTTGAAGTTCGAACTCAGCACGGCAATGCGCTTTTCCAGCTGGAAGCTCCACTCGGGAGCTGCTGCTGTGATCGGAAAAGCTCCCTGGATAAGGCCATCGGAAAATGTCGCTGCCCCAACCAATTCACGACATCGTTCGTGCAGCGCTGAAGACCGGTGTATTCCCAGAATGAACGTGCGTTTGCGGCGTTGCGGCATACCATAGTCGGCCGCGTTCACCACACGCCATTCCACAGCGTAACCCAGATCGCACAGGCTGCGCAGCATAACAGCCATATCCCGCCCACGCTGTCCGGCCGGTGATCCGAGCAAGCGGTCCACGTTCTCCAACAGCAGGTAAGGCGGCGGTTTTTCCTTATCGCGCAGTATGCGATGTATCTGCCACCACAATACACCCTTCTTGCCCACCAAACCCTTCGAGGCCTTCAGTGTGCTGGCCACGGAATAGTCCTGGCAAGGAAAACCCCCAACGAGCAAGTCGTGATCAGGGATCTCCTCGGCCCGCACTGTTCCAATGTCAGCTGAACTATGACCGGCTTGGCCGAAGCGCGCTTCGTAGATCATGGAGGCATGCTGCGCCTTCGTGCTCGGCTCCCACTGGTTGCTCCACACCACAGCGAAACGCGGTCCTTTGCTCTTCCTGTTCGCCGCTTCCAGCCCGAGCCTGAAACCGCCAACCCCGGCAAAAAGCTCAGCGACCCGCAACACATTCGGGGTTTTCAGGGGTCGCTTCTCGCCTTTCGCCATGCTGTGGGCAAATATGCCCGGCAGCGCTTCCGCGCAACGGTGCGGGCCGATCCTATCGTTAACACCACTGCGTTGATCGGGTGCGGCAACGGTCGCCGGAAGAACCGAATGAAGAAGGCGGCCACAAGGACCGCCTTCCACTTGTGAGCGGGAAACGGGATTCGAACCCGCGACCCTCAGCTTGGGAAGCTGATGCTCTACCAACTGAGCTACTCCCGCGTTGGCCGCGAATGTAGCGGCCCGCCCGCGTCCCATCACCGGACGCTGTGCGCTTCGTCGTAACCTACTTTTGACCACACCTTAACGATCACCCCGACCTGTCGGGGTTCCTTTGCCCCCGTAAGAAATGGAAGAACCATTGAGCATGACGAATGCAAAGGTGTTGTTGGTGGATGACGAGGTGGATATCCTCGAGTTGCTCAAGTACAATCTGGAGCGCGAAGGCATCCAAGTGATCACGGCCCAGAACGGCAAGGAGGGGCTCAAGAAGGCCAAGGAATTCAAGCCGCAGCTCATCGTGCTCGACATCATGATGCCCGGAATGGACGGCGTGGATGTGTGTATGCAACTGCGCGAGATGCCGGAGTTCAAGGATGCACTGATCGTTTTCCTTACGGCCCGCGGTGAGGACTACTCGCAGATCGCCGGCTTCGAAGCAGGGGCCGATGATTACATCACCAAGCCGGTGCGCCCGAAGGTGTTCGTGAGCAAGGTGAAGGCACTATTGAAACGGAAGGGCGCGGGTCGCAGCGAGGATATGGTGCTCGAAGCAAACGGGATCCGGGTGGACATGGAGAAGGTGATGGTGTACATCGGAACCAAGGAGGTACAACTGCCCAAAAAGGAGTTCGAGCTTCTCACACTCCTATTGTCGAAGCCGGGCAAGGTGTTCAAGCGCGAGGAGATTTACGGCCAGGTCTGGGGCAACGACCTTTTCGTTGGCGACCGGACCATCGATGTGCACATCCGCAAGCTGCGCGAGAAGATCGGCGAGCAGAACATCAAGACGGTGAAGGGGGTTGGGTATAAGTTCGACGCCTGATCACCGCCTCCGGTAATTGAAAAGCCCCCGACAAGTCGAGGGCTTTTTCCTTTGGTCGGGGTGAGAGGACTCGAACCTCCGACTTCTACGTCCCGAACGTAGCACTCTACCGGACTGAGCTACACCCCGTAAGGAAGGGTGCGAATATAGGATCACCCGGAATGCGCCACGGGGCGCGGGCCACGAGCCACTGGCGCGTTTTGGGATGTGTGTTGAACTTGGCTAGCGGCCCAAACCGTTAGGTGCTCGCTGCGGCGAAGCCCGAAGCCCGTGGCCTGTGGCCAGAAGCCTCAGAACTTGTAGGTGAGTCCCAACCCGAACGCCTCCTTGAACTGCGTGGTCGGTCCGGTCTTCACCACATTGTCCTCGGTGCGTGTGATATCGATGTCGTGGTCGTACAGCAGGATCGTGTTGAGGTTGGCCGCCAGCCAATCGTTCACTTTGAAGGTCCACATCGTTTCCCAGATCACGTCCACGTTCTGTGGCTCGCGCAGGTAGTTGCTGAACAATTCCAAACGCGTGAAGAAGGTGACGTTCTTGGCGATGTCCTTCTTGTACTGAGCGTTCAGGTAGGCACCGAACTGGAAGTCCAGGTTCTCGCCAGGTGTTAGGATGCTGCCTGCTGTATCGCGCACGGCAGCCTCCACGCCGAAGGCACCGGCATCGGCCAATGTCTGGTCGCCCACGATCACGAAACGTGTCATGGCCGGGCTCACGAACAGCGAAAAGTTGTCATTGGGTTTGTAGTCGAAGCCCACACCCAACAGCACGTACGCCGGGGCAAGGAACCGCGAGATGGCAACAGAGTCGTCAACGGTCTTGAACCCGTCAGCGAACTGGCTGCGGAACTGGAAGAGGGTACTGAAGTAGAGCGACTTGCCGATCTCGTAGCCGTACTTGCTGTTCAGTTCCAAGCGGTCGTCGGTCTTGAAGGTCTTTTTGCCTTCCTGTGCCAATAGGCCGTAAGCCAATGCGATGCTGTTATCCCAAGAGTGCTTGCCCTTCTTGCGGTTCGCAAAGGCATTGAACAGGCCGTTGCCACTTATACTGCTGATGCCGCCCCCGGCCCAGTTGATCAGTTGCACTTGACTGAAGTTGAGGCTGAAAACGCCACCCGTTGTCCAGATCTTGCCGGTTGTATCCGCTGCCGACCGCGTTTGCATCTGGCCCATTTGGTTGGTCGGCTCAACTTGGGAAAAGGTCCAAGCGCTCACCAGAGTCGCCATGCATAGGGTAGCTGTGCGTTTCATGTTGCACTAGTTTAGTTCAGCGCTAAAGGTCAGGTTTGTTTTCTCACTGCCGTTGGACGGATGTATTTCGCGCGGCTTCGGCGCATGCTCCTTCGTCCGCTTTCGACGGAAACGTATTTGATCCGTCGGTGGAATCTACGGACGGAAGTCCTGGACGCCCACTGGCGGTGCAGCAGGCACTGCAATGCGTATGAACGGGTATCCGCACTTGTCGTGGCAACTGTTGCAGGTGTTCACCAACAAGGCGAACTGCCCATCGAAGTCTTTAAGACCATTGGCCTTCAAATTGTCCGCGAGGCCATCGATGGCCCGAATGCCGTAGGTCTCCATGTGTTTGCTCACAGGTACGCCATCATCTTCGATGTTCGCGTGCTGAAGATCTTCCATGGCCTCATCCATCTCGTGCAGGTAGAATTTGGCAAGCGGAAGATTCGATGCCTTGCCGGCCGCCCAAAGCTTGTGGGCGTACTGTTGAATACGGCCCATGTACACCGCCACTTCCAACTCCACTTTCCCGGCCCCCTCGCTCCCACCCTCCGGAGGGCTCGCGCTCTTCATTGCAACCATGGCTTTCATTGCCGCCAATTCCTGTTCGGTCCGGCCAAGGCGCTGCATCAGGTAGAAGACAACGGCAAGGGCAGCGATCGCGGCGACCAGTGAAATGCGCTGCATGGTTGGCTTAACTCTTGGCGGATGGAAGGACCTGCCTCCGCATTGATGAACGCACATCCTTCGTTCCCGGTTAAACAGGACTCCGGATACTGCTGTGGGCGTTACTGGATTCGAACCAGTGACCCCTACCTTGTCGAGGTAGTGCTCTGAACCAGCTGAGCTAAACGCCCTTGAAAGGGGTGCGAATGTAGCAGCACGATCAACAGGATGAAGCGCTCATCCGCGATCGGCGGAACTCACGTATGTCTCGCGGCCGACCCTCCCAATGCACACTGCGACTTCAACTTTGCCCCACATGAACACTGAACGCATGCGACTGATGAATTTTGTAGGCCTCAGCCTACTGCTTTTGGCCACGGCCTGTGCCCAAAAAACCACTGACAAAACCACCGCCTCTATGACGACCATGGCCCAAAACCCGAGCTACCCCTTGGTGAAAACCGAGGATGAGTGGAAGAAGGAGCTTACGCCCCAACAGTACAATGTGCTACGCCAGAAGGGCACCGAGCGTCCTTTCACCGGCGAGTATGTGGACAACCATGCCGATGGCAAGTACCTATGTGCTGCATGCGGCCAGGAATTGTTCAGCAGCTCGAACAAGTTCGAAAGCGGTACTGGTTGGCCGAGCTTCTATCAGCCCATCACCAATGCCAACGTCGGCGTTGCCTCCGACAATAGCCTGGGCATGCAGCGCGATGAAGTCGTGTGCAGCCGCTGCGGCGGCCATCTGGGCCATGTGTTCGACGACGGCCCGGAGCCAACGGGCTTGCGCTATTGTATCAACAGTGTCAGCCTGACGTTCGAGGGAAAGAAGTAGGACGTAACACCCCGATAACTTGGCGGCCATCCCGAACGATGAGCCGCCTTGTTGTTTCCTGCCTCGTCCTCTTCGCTTTCGATGGTTTCGGCCAAGTGGAGGGGACTTCGGCCAATAGCAGCGGGCAGCACGGCGATACGCTCCAGTTACACGAACACCTTGTTCGTGGCTCGCTTCCCCGTTACGACCGGGGTTTGGCCGCAACCGGTACGACCGCCGACAGTATCCTGCTGGACACCTACGAGCGAGCTTCGCTGCAAGGCGCATTGGCGTGGGTTCCCGGGGTGCAAATGGACACCCGGGGCCTCGGCGGAAGTGCGCGCCTGAGCATCCGGGGCAGTGTTTTGCGTGCACCGTTCGGTGTGCGCGGCGTAAAGGTTTACTGGGGCCCATTCCCCATCACGCTTGCCGACGGCACAACGCCTCTCGAATTGCTGGACCCTTCGGTGATCGGTGATCTCGAAGCGGTAAGGAGCATCGGTTCGCCATTGTATGGCAGCGCACCGGCCGGCTTGCTGCTCACGGAGCTTCCGGATCTGCGAACGGACGGTCGCGAAGTCTCGCTGGGCTACACACGAGGCTCCTATGAGTTCGATCGCTTGGAGACTGAACTTGCCTGGCGGCGCAACGGCCGCTTCGTTTCAGGAGGAGGCGTGCTACAGAACAACGTCGGTTACCGCGAACAAGAATCCTCGAACAAACAGCAGGCTTTTCTGGTCGGTGGAAGAGCAGGTCCCCGTGGATCGGCCACGGGGGCGATCACCTACCAACACGCCTACTGGCAATTGCCCGGCAGTTTGGACAGCCTCACGGCAGCAGGTACGCCCACAGCGGCCAATGCATGGAGCCGTGTGATCGATGCGCACGTGGACAAGTCGCAGATCTTCGGTGGGCTGAACGCTGAGCATCGCTTTGGAAGGATCTGGCTGTTGCGCGTCACGATCACCGGTCAGCGCATCGACAAGAAGAACCCCTATGGCACCAATAGCGCCTTTACCGGGGTGAAGGAAGAGCATTACAGCGCGGCTGGCTTGCGACTGAGCGCAACAGGGAGGGCATGGCTGAGCAAATGGCTCATCGAGTGGGAACTCGGAGCCGAAGGACTGTATGAGGAGGATGACCTGATGGACAGGTCATACGATGCCAACCTGGTCGCAACATCAGTGCGCACGGATGCGCTGTTCACGATCGGCAATGCGACGCCCTACATCGTTGTTCAGGCGCAATACCGTCATCGGCTTTGGCTGTTCGGCGGAGTGGGCGGCGAATTGAACGACTATGTGGTTGACGATCGGCACACGTTTCATCAGGACCAGGGTGTTGGCCGGCAAAGCGCGTGGCCGCATGCGGGTCTCCGGTTGCGCGTCACGCGCGGGGTCCATGTGCACTTGCGCTACGCTGAAGGTGTATCACGGCCAACGATCACCGAGCTGTGGACCGGTTCCGCGCTCAACATAGGGCTGTTTCCCGAGCATGTTTCGGAAGTTGAAATTGCCATGCATATCGCGAGCCGCGACAGCACCATGCGCGCATCCGTGGCGGGCTTCCACCGTAGTATCGGTGATCGGATCGTCACGGGTACGGATCTTTCCGGTCGACCCTCGACCGGCAATGCGGGTGATGCGGTAATGCAAGGAGTCGAGATGGATGGCAGCGTGCAATTGGGGATCGGCCACGCTGCATGGTTCGTTGCCCGGGGTTTCTTTTCAGTGCAAGCGCTCAGCGCGGTCGACCACGATCGGCACATCGACGGGGAGCGGTTGGCCGGTGTGCCGCTGCTCACCGGGGGCATCAACCTTCAATTGCATGGCTGGCGAGGATGGAATGCAACGCTCAGTTCGCGGTACACGGGAGATGTGCTTGCACATGATGGCGGCGATGAAGCGCTGCCCGGTGCGGTGTTGTGCGCGGCGCGGATCGGCCATGAGTTCCATATCGCTCGACGCGGTGCGGTGGAGCTGTTCATGCTCTGTGAAAACCTGCTCGATGAACAGTATTCCGGCTGGGTGCAGTTGAACGACCCCGGTGGACGCTATTACAACCCCGCCCCGGGCCGCTCCTATTTCGGCGGCGTGCGTGTCCGTTTGCGTTGAAGAACGCGGCTGGCGTGCGTTCCGTGGCTTAACACGTTTTAACCGCCCATCACTGGCACGCGCATACGACGTGCTGAAGATTTGCCGTCATCTTCGCGATCCCAAAAACGCATCCTTCCCATTATGGAAACCACTTCGGCGAACGAACCCTTGACGACCGGCACCATTCCGCCAGCAGTGAATTCCGCTGAAGGCATCCGGCAGCTCAACGATCGCATCCAGCAAGCGAGCTCTTTCGTCGATCTGATCGACAAGGAGATGGGGAAGACCATTGTGGGCCAAAAGGACATGGTCCAGAAACTGCTCGTGGGTTTGCTCGCCGATGGTCACATCCTGCTGGAAGGGGTGCCCGGGCTTGCGAAGACCATGGCCATCAAAGCACTTGCACGCACGGTTGATGTGGCCTTCAGCCGGATCCAATTCACCCCGGACCTGTTGCCTGCCGACGTGATCGGCACCATGATCTACAGCCAGCGCAACGAAGAGTTCACGGTGAAGAAGGGTCCGATCTTCAGCAACTTCATCTTGGCCGACGAGATCAACCGGGCGCCGGCCAAAGTGCAAAGCGCCTTGCTGGAGGCCATGCAGGAGCGACAGGTCACCATTGGCCAACAGACTTTCAAACTGGCCGAGCCCTTCTTGGTGCTGGCCACCATGAACCCGATCGAACAAGAGGGTACCTATCCCCTGCCCGAAGCGCAGACGGATCGTTTCATGATGAAGGTGGTGCTCGACTATCCCCGTAAAGACGAGGAGAAGCTCATCATCCGCCAGAACGTTCGTCCGGGCATCGCTCCCGAGCCCCAAATGGTGGTTTCCTCGCAGGACATTGTTCATGCCCGTCAGCTTGTCCGCGAGGTTTACATGGACGAGAAGATCGAGCAGTACATCGTGGACATCGTTTTCGCCACGCGTAAGCCCGAACAATACAAACTCAACGATCTCACTTCGCTCATCAGCTTCGGTGGCAGTCCCCGGGCGAGCATCAACTTGGCCATCGGGGCGAAGGCTTATGCTTTCACCAAACGCCGTGGGTACGTGATCCCCGAGGATGTCCGCGCGGTATGCCCGGACGTCCTGCGCCACCGCATCGGTCTTACCTACGAAGCCGAAGCGGAGAACATCACGGTGAAGGAGATCATTGATCGTGTGTTGAACACGGTTGAAGTTCCCTGATGACCGGGGTCGGGGTAGAGCGCAGGAGCATGGGTTGCCCCTGCCTTGGCTCCTCTCCCAACAGCTGAAATGAGCACCGCTCAACATACCAAGGACCTGCTGAAGAAGGTGCACCGCATCGAGCTGAAGACCCGCGGCTTGAGCGAGCAGATATTCGGTGGTGAGTACCACAGCGCCTTCAAGGGCCGTGGCATGACCTTCAGCGAGGTGCGCGAATACACGCATGGTGATGAAGTGCGCACGATCGACTGGAACGTGACCGCGCGTTTCGGACATCCGTTCATCAAGGTCTTCGAGGAAGAACGGGAACTCACCGCCATGCTCGTAGCCGATGTGAGCGGGAGCGGAAACTTCGGTACGGTACAAATGCTCAAGCGCGAACTCATCACCGAGGCTTGCGCGACCATCGCTTTCAGCGCTATCAAGAACAACGACAAGGTCGGTCTGATCCTCTTCAGCGACAAGGTCGAACTCTTCATACCACCGAAGAAAGGCCGGAGCCACATCCTGCGCATCATCCGCGAATTGCTCGAGTTCCAGCCCACCGGCCGCGGTACCGATGTCACCGAGGCCCTTCGTTACCTGAACAACGTCATCAAGAAACGTTGCATCGCTTTCCTGATCAGCGACCTGATGGACAGTGGCTACGACGATGCTTTGAAGATCGCCAACCGCCGCCATGATCTGGTGGCGTTGCGGACCACGGATCCACGCGAGGCGGATCTTCCCAACGTCGGACTGGTGCAGTTCTGTGATCCGGAAACCGGCGATGTGCGCTGGGTGAACACCGGGAATGCAGCCATGCGCAAGGCATATCGTACGGAGGCATTGAAACTACAAGCGCGTACGCGCGAAGCATTGAAGAAGGCCGGTGTGGACCACACGGTCATCAGTACGCGCGAGGGCTATGTGAAACCGTTGATCAACCTGTTCCGCCAACGCGAAGGGGCTCGATGAGATCGGCACTGGTCATAGGCATGATCGGGTTGGTGGTGCCCGCATGGGCGCAGCAGCCCATGCCCGTTGCTCAACTGGACAGCACCAGCATACGCATCGGTGAGCAGGTGCGCTTGAAGTACAGCATTGCCTACAGGATGGATCAGGGCGGTGGGAACATCCAGTGGCCGGCCATCGGTGACACCCTCCCCCAGCACATCGAGATCGTGCACGACAGTGGCGTGGACACGATCATTCCCGACAAACAAAACGATCCTTACGCGTTCGTTCAATCGCGCACCCTCACCATTACTTCGTTCGATAGTGGCTATTGGGCCATAGAGCCGCTGCGTTTCGTGGTGCAGGGCGATACGGTGGAGAGCAATGCATTGGTGCTAACGGTGAACACCGTGGAAGTCGATACGGCTCAGGCGATCCGCGATATCAAGGATATCTATGAAGTGCAATTCAACTTCATGGAGTGGCTGAAGGAGAATTGGCCGTGGGTAGCGGGTGGTGCTGCTGTGCTTGCCGCTGTGATCGCCGGGATCGTCCTCCTCTTGCGGCGCAAGCCCAATGAGAAATCAAAGGCTCCTGAGCCCTTGCTCCCGCTC
Organism: Flavobacteriales bacterium; assembly: GCA_039931265.1. Taxonomy (GTDB): domain Bacteria; phylum Bacteroidota; class Bacteroidia; order Flavobacteriales_F; family PHOS-HE28; genus PHOS-HE28. The sequence goes on along the minus strand of JBDTSG010000065.1, from coordinate 28,584 downwards.
CATGTGCGCATGCTTGCGGCACTGGAAGAGATCGATCGCAAGCGGCTTTGGCAGCAAGGAATGCACAAGCAATACCAGACGGAAGTCACGGACCTGTTGCGCGGCTACGTTGAACAACGCTTCGGAACGCCCGCATTGGAAAAGACCACCGATGAGTTGCTGCAGGAGTTGAAATTGAGCAGTATGCACTCCGGGCACCGCGAGCAACTCGGCAACATCCTTCGCTTGGCCGATCTAGTGAAGTTCGCGAAGCTGACCCCGGCACCCATCGAGAATGAACAACTGATGTCCGCCGCGGTGCGGTTGGTGCAGGAGACCACCGAACAAGCGTCCGGTGTTGTTCAACAACCCCCGAACCCGACCGCCCATGCGCGCTGAACGCGATCTGGTCAGTTTGCTGGGATGGGTCATCATCGCCTTTGCGGGTGTTGGGGCTACCGCCTTTTACATGGCGCGTTCGTACGAGCTGGAAAACCCCCAACTGCTCTGGCTTGTGGCCCTGTTGCCCGTTGCTGCGGCTTGGGTGGTGTGGCGCCGCAACAAGCGGCATCCGCGCGTTGCGCTCAGCGCCATGCCTGCCCTAACCGGTGGACCGGTGGACATGCTCCCATACATCCTTCCCCTTCCGTTCGCCACGGCGCTCGCAGGCCTTGGACTTTTCATCATTGCCCTGGCCCGCCCCCAAAGCCGGGACAGTTGGCAGGATGTAACACGCGATGGCATCGACATCGTCATCGCCATGGATTTCAGCGCGAGCATGCTGGCCAAAGACCTGAAACCGGATCGCCTGCAAGCGGCCAAAAACGTCGGCATGCAGTTCATCGACGACCGGCCCAACGATCGCATCGGCTTGGTGGTTTACGAGGGCGAGGCTTTCACCCAATGCCCGCTCACCACCGATCACCAAGTGCTGAAGGACCTTTTTTCGCAAGCGAAGACGGGTATGATCGATGGCGGTACCGCAGTGGGCATGGGCTTGGCCACTGCCGTGAACCGGCTGCGGGACAGCGAGGCGAAAAGCAAAGTGGTGATCCTCATCACCGATGGTGTCAGCAATGCCGGTACCGTGCAGCCGTTGGATGCTGCGCAGATCGCCCAGCAGTTCGGTGTGCGGGTTTACACCATTGGTGTGGGCACGCGTGGCAAGGCATTGAGCCCCGTGGCGATGTATCCCAATGGGCAATACCAATACGATTACGTGCCCGTGGAGATCGATGAGGCATCGATGAAGGGCATTGCCGATGCTACCGGCGGCAAGTATTTCCGGGCCACCGATGAACGGAAACTCCGTGACGTGTACAGCGAGATCGATAACATGGAGAGGACCCGCGTGAAGGTGACCGAGCACAGTCGGCGCAAAGAGGAGTACGAGCCTTTCCTTTTCTGGGGTTGCATGCTGCTGCTTTTCTCGTTCGCCATGGACCACACCATTTTGCGCACCATGCCATGACGAACCGCGCACGCTACTCGATCGGTGGCATATCGGCCACTGTGCTCCTTTTGGAGCTGTTCTTCTGGGGAACCATGGTGCCGTTGTTGTTCCTTATTCAACGCTTCGTTCCGCACTTCCGGATGGAACGTCCCGATATGCTATGGTGGCAACTGGCCGGACTTGTCCTGGTCCTGCTCTTCCTCCTGCATCTCGGTTGGCGCAACCGTGCCATCAAGCGTTTCGGTGAGGCCGCGCTTGTGGCCCGCTTGGCACCGGGTATCAGCAACGTGCGTACGGTAGCGCGGTTCGTTTTCCTCCGCTTCGGTTTCGCATGGGTGGCGTTCGCCCTGTGCGGCCCCCAGTTGGGTACACGGCAGGAAGAGGTGAAGGCCAAGGGTGTTGACGTGATGGTTGCGCTTGACGTTAGCAACAGCATGCTGGCCGAGGACCTCAAGCCGAACCGCATGGAAACCGCTCGTCGGGCGCTGGAACAATTGATCTCCAAACTGCATGGTGATCGTTTGGGTATCGTGGTGTTCGCAGGTCAAGCCTTCACGCAACTGCCGCTCACCAGCGATCGCAGCGCCGCACGTCTGTTCCTCTCCACCATCGGGCCGGACATGGTGCCTGCTCAGGGGACCGCGATCGGTGCCGCCATTCGGCAGGCGCAGGAGGGCTTCGATCCCAACGGCACCGCAGGTCGAACGATCATCGTGATCAGCGATGGTGAGAACCACGAGGACGATGCCGTGAACGCTGCACGCGAGGCTGCTGCTGCGGGCATTACGGTGAACACCGTCGGAATGGGCTCACCCGGTGGAGTACCGCTACCGCTGCGGGCCGGGCATCCCGAATCCGGTTTCCGCAAGGACAAGGATGGCAGCACGGTGATGAGCAAGCTGGATGAGCAGATGCTGCAGGAAGTGGCTGCTGCGGGCAACGGTGCCTACGTGCGCGCCACCGCGCAGCAGACGGGTATTCAGCAACTTGTTGATGAACTGCGCAAAATGGATCAGGCCGAGACCGGCACGGTCCGGTACACCGGGCACGAAGACCACTACCAATGGTTCCTTGCCATCGGCTGCCTGCTCATATTCGTGGCGCTCGTTTCCGGCGAGCGGAATTTCAATGTGCCGGGCATATCGGTCATCCAGTCATGAGAGCCGCGGCATTCACATCCCTCCTATTGTTCACGTGCGCACTGCACGCGCAGGAGGATCCTGCGGTGAACGAGGCATTGCGCAAGGGCAATGCGCTTTACAAGAAAGAGGACGCCATTGGTGCGGCCGAGCAATACGATCGTGCTGCGGCACTGGCCCCGAAGGATGCGCGGGCGTTGCACAACTTGGGCAATGCAGAGTACCGGCAAAAGCAGTACGCCGAGGCGGTGAGCCGGTTCGAAGGTGCTGCGGCCGTAGCCCCCGACGAAGCTGCACAGGCGCGGGCATACCATAATCTGGGCAACACGCATCTGCAACAGCAAAAGCCCGAGGACGCGATCAAAGCCTACAAGGAGGCCCTTAAGCGCATGCCGAACGACGAAGACACGCGGTACAACATGGCGTTCGCCCAACGGTTGTTGAAGCAGCAGCAAGAGCAGCAGAAAAAGGATCAAGACAAGAAGGACGACCAGAAGAAGGACGAGGAGAAAAAGGATAAGAACAAGGACCAGCAGAAGAAGGACGACGAGAAGAAGGATGATGAGAAAAAGAACCAAGACCAGAAACAGGATCCGGGTCAGGACAAACAAGAAGATGGGGAACCGCAGCCCAAGCCCGGCCAAATGAGCAAGCAGGATGCGCAACGCATGCTCGACGCCTTGAACCAGCAGGAGAAGAAAACGCAGGACAAGGCCCGGCAGAAGATGCGTGTTGCAGTGAAGGTGCCCATCGAAAAGGATTGGTAGCATGAAGACCCTTGCGCGCTATATCCTTCCGTTGCTCCTGCTCCACGCGCCTTTCCGGTCCGGCGCGCAGGAGATCACGTTCGAGGCCACCGTGGACCGCAACATTGTTGCTACGGGCGACCGCATCAAGTACACGCTCTCGCTGAGCAACGCGCAAGGTCAGATCACACCACCGCCCTTCGGTGAGTTCACTGCTCTGGGGAATCCGAGCCAAAGCACGATGATGAACATCGTCAATGGCAGCATGAGCCAGAGCATCGGCTACACATGGTATTTGCAGGCGCCGGAGAAGGAAGGGTCCTACACCATTCCAGCCGCCTCGGTGAAAGTCGGAGGGGGTAGCATCCAGAGCAAGCAGATACGGATCACCGTTACCAAAGGCGCCCCACCCGCAACCGGCGACAACGGCGAGGCGGCAACTGCCCAAGGTTCCAATCGCGACATCTTCGTTTCGCTGACGCTGGGCAAGAACAAGGTTTTCGTTGGCGAGCCGGTCACGGCAACATGGACCTTGTGGTCGCGTTACCAGGAACTCCAACTGGAGAAAACCGACATCCCCGACCCCGAAGGTTTCTGGGTTGAAAGGATCGATAAAGGCGAGATCCATTGGGAGGACAAGTACCGCACGCTGAACGGCATGCAGTACCGGGTCGCGGTAATGCAACAGCAGTTGCTCTTCCCCCAGAAAAGCGGCAAGATCAAAGTGGGGCCTGCGAGCATGACCGCCCTGGTGGGGCGTAGCTTCTTCAACCGTGGCGAACGTCTGCAATTCGGGAGCAACACGGCAGAGCTGAACGTGTTGCCCTTACCTCCCGGTCAACCGGGCGACTTCAGCGGGGCTGTGGGAAAGTTGGACATGGTGGCCTCGTTGGACAGGGACCATATTGCAGCCGATGAAGCCATCACGCTCACGGTGCGGGTAAGCGGCCAAGCAAACCTGAAGCTTCTTGAAACACCCGAGCTCTCCTTTCCCGGCGATTTCGAGACGTACGAACCGAAAGTGATCGACAAGATCGGGGTGAGCGTCGGTGGCATGAGCGGATCGCGCACTTACGAATGGGTGGTGATCCCGCGGCACGAGGGCGAGTATGCCCTGCCACCCGTTTCCATCAGCTATCTCGATGTGGAGAGCGGCAACTATCGCACGTTGCGTTCGGACAGTTTGCTTGTGCATGTGGAACAAGGCAACGGAAGTGGCGCACCGGTGCCCGGGGTCCAACGCCAGAGCAAGACCGACGTCCAGCTTCTTGATAACGACATCCGTTATATCCGCACCGGGGATCTCGGGCTGCGCCCGAAGGATGAGATGCTCTTCGGTTCGCTGCCGTACATCGCTGGAATGGCCACCCCGGGGTTCGCATTCCTCCTGCTCTTCCTCTACCAGCGCAAACGGCAAGGTGAACGTGCGGACATGAAGGGCATGCGCCGCAAGCAAGCAGACAAGTTGGCCCGCCTGCGGTTGAAGGAGGCGCATGTGGCTTTGGACAGCGGCGACCGGCACGCGTTCCATGCTGCGCTGAGCAAGGCCATGCGCGGCTACCTCGGCGATAAGTTGAACCTCGGCGTGGCTGAGGTGAATGCCAAAGAGCTGCAAGAGAAATTAGGCCAATATCCCGAGGGCAGTGATCTCGTGAACGGGATCGTTGCCCTGCTCGAAGAATGCGACATGGCGCGGTTCGCCCCTACCGATGCTACGCCGCGCAAGGAGTTGTACGATCGTGCCGCTGCGTTGATCGGCCGCACCGAAAACATTTTGCGCGCATGAACCGCCTTTGCTCCTTGGCTCTTCCTGCATTGATGCTCCTTTCCGCCATGGGCGTATCGGTCGATATCGCTGCTCAGGCTGAAGCCGCCGATAGCGCCTACGCGATCGGCGACCACAGAGCGGCCTTGGAGCACTACGAAGTGCTCGCACACACCTATGCCTCAGCGGGGTTGTATTACAATATTGGCAACTGCCATTTCAAGCTCGGCAATAAGGGCCAAGCGGTGCTGTGGTACGAACGGGCGCACCGCTATGCACCGGGCGACGCCGACATCAATGCCAACCTCGATCTCGCACGCTCACTCGTCGTGGATCGAGTGAACGCCGCTCCGGGTATTGCGCTCGGCGGCACATGGGCGGCGTTCCGAGCCGGAACCGATGTGGACACGTGGACGAAGCGTTCGCTATGGCTCTGCTTGGCGGCGTTCGTCTGCATGGCCGTTGCTTTACCTGTGCGGAACCCGGCTTTGCGGAAGTCCCTTACTGGCATAGCCAGTGCATTGGGCGTGTGTACTGTGCTCGCTTTCTCCTTGGCCGCATACAGGGCTCACGAGATGCGCAACGACAGCGAAGCCATCGTCATGGCCCCCAAGGTGGACGTGCGCAGCGAACCGCGCGACGGAGGACTTGCCGTTTTCGTGTTGCACGAGGGTACCAAACTCACTGTGCAGCAAACCCGCGATGGCTGGTGCGAAGTGCTTCTGACCAACGGGAATGTGGGATGGATGAAGGCCGAGGGGCTCGAGCGGATTTGATAGCCTCAGCCTTGCCGGGACTTGTAGGAACACGCTGACCGCCGAGCCGGCGATCAAGGCACTTGCGCCGCACGAACAGCCGTGGGCACTGTGCCCCCAACGATCGTCAAGATCAAGTCACGGTCGTTGTTGGCCCCAACATACTTCACCAGGCCGTCCATGTTCACGTCCTCGCGCCGGTACTGTCCGGAGAGGATCGCGGTCGGCAAAGTTCCGCCGATGGCGCTCAGGATCGGATCACGGTCATTGGTCGACCCGGTGTACTTCACAGTGCCGTCGTTGTTCGCATCACCCAGCCAGAGCACACGCTTCGTTGCATCGTTGGCAGCAGCCTGTGTGCCGTACAAGGTCGTGCTCATGGAAGTGAAATCGACCATCTGCCCGTTGGATGCGATCGCCGTGGAAGCCATCACCGCAAGGTGGTTCCTGTGCCGCATCACCAAGTACTTTCCAGCCGTAGCGGCGGTGAAACTGATGATCGCGCTGCCATCAACGCCGATCACCTCCCCGTTCCGGCGTACCAGTGCGGCGCGACGTTCGGCGACAGTGTACCCCTGATCGGGGTTCCGCAATTCCAACAACACCCAATCCACGATGGCTTGTGCCCCCGTTGTCTGGAGCAGGCCGGCAGGCATTGCTGCGCTCGTGTTCGCGACCGTCCAACCCAGCGCCGTGTACGGTTCGGTCAGGGGCACCAAATTGGCTGTGCGCAGTGCATCGCTCATCAGGCTCGTACCCCACTCCAACGGGCCGCCCAAGAAGACCTTCGCGCTCAGCGCGCCACCGACCGGGGGGGCCGTAGCGCCGCAACCACTGCCGGTGTAAAGGAAAAGGACCTTTCCGGTGAAAGGCTGCAGGGTGAGCGAACCGTTGAAGAGCACGCCGTTCACATCGCTCCAGCAGCCAGCCGGCAGCGTTACGGTCGACGCGGTGATCTGGTCGTTGTAGAAAAGCTTGTGGGTCAATAGCGGGTCAACCGGTGCCACAGCGACCTTCTTCACGCTCACGTTGTCGATCCAATAGACCGGGTCGGAGTAGTCATTGATGAACTGCGTCATGGCGTTGTCGCCGAGATTGCTTTGGAAGATCAGCTCCACCTCGCGACGCTCCGAGCTGAACGGCACCAAGGTTTGGTGAACGTTCAACTGGCCATTGATCTGCGAATTCGCCTTCACCCCTGCCTGGATCTGTCCGAGCCCGCTGCTCTGGAGGCCGAACTTCATCCGGTACCATTGGCCGTTCTGGATGGCGAACTGATCCGGATTGCGCACGGTGAACACGTTATACAGGCTGTTATTCGGCAGATTGGCCTTCAGTGCACCGTTGTCGAGGTACGTGAGGTCGCGTGTTGTTGTGGCATTCGTAGGCCAGCCCCCCCAGCCGGTTACGTTGGCATTGAAAGTGCCGTTCACGACAAGTTCATTGCTCAATTCGCTGGTCACACCGTATGCATTAAGCCGTTCCGTGCTCCGCGTGCTACCTGCCTCCTCTCCCAGTTCCTGCTGCAATTGCTCCAGCGTGTAGTAGGTGTGCGTACCTGCGAACGTGTTCTTAACCCAAGTACTTACCTCGTTCCAAGGATTGAAGTAGCGGTTGTTGGTGAACGTGCCGAAATCCACCGGCGCGTTCGCGTAAACGTGCAACTGGAGCATGCACCACTGTTCCTTCTTGGTGCAGAACATGATGTTGCCGGAATACACGTCGTTGAAATCGTCCAAGTGATAGGGAGCCACCGCACCCGCGCCGTTGTAGTTGCTGGCATCCCCGATGCTGATCTGGATCTCGTTGTTGAACAGGATGTTGTCCTTCACCTTGTTGCCCGTGCTCAGCATCGTATGGTCCACATGGATGCCGCTGCCGGCGCAGTTTGCCACGATGTTGCGTTGTACAGTGGTGTTCCGGATATCGCTATCCCCAAAGTAGATCCCGTGGCAGATCTTCAGGTAGGCCGGGAAATCGGGGGCGCTGCTTTCGATGTTACCCACCATGCCGTCAATGATGTTGTCCTGGATCACCAAGCCATCGCAATCATCGAAGGCGATACCACCACCATCGTTCAGCGTGGCCATGGCGCCGAGCACCACGTTTTTCTCCACCACGCCCTGGCCGTCGTAGGTGATGCCTATGTAGCCGATGTTGGTCAGCCGGTTGTTGCGCACAATGGTATTGTCGCCATTGGCGCGCAGGCCGATGTAACCCCACGTGCTTTCTCCATTGCCGGGCACCAAGGCAATGTCTTGGAAGGTGTTGTCGGCTATCAGATTGTTATCGCCGATCACGAACAAACCCGTGCCTTGGGTGCGCAGGATCGTGTTGTTGGTGTACTGGTCGTCATGGCTATAGCTCTGAACGGCCTTGAAGAGATCGGAGAAGGTGCAGCCGGTCACGGTGTTGTTGTATCCACCGTCCTGGCTCAGGCCTGCGTAGTTCTGGTGCTGGAAAGCGAGGTTCTGTATATCCACATGGTGGATGTTGGCGTGGATGGTGATACCCTTTTCACGAACCTGTGCACGCACAGCGAGATTGTTGGGGTTGGCGTTGCTCGGTGCCCATAAGTAGAGCTGGTCGGTCGTGGAGTTGTAGAACCACTCACCGGCCATGTCCAGTTCACTGAGCTTGTTGCACAGGTAATAGCCCCAGTCGTACTGGGCCAGGTTGCTGAACACGCTCCCGAACGTGAGGGTGGAGCCGGTGTGGGCTATGATAGTGGGGCAATCGTAGCTCCAGTTGCTGCTGCGGATCACCAAGCGAGCGCCGGTCCAATAGCCCGAGGCCTGCGTGATCCAGGCATCGGTGAGACTTGTCATGGTGCCGTTGTCGTTGGTGAGCCAACCCGTGTTGGGCCAACGGGCCAAGGTTTGAAGGGCACCGCCCACGAACACCTGTTTCACATCTTCGGTCACGGTCGCCTTCCAGATGTTGCCGCTATGCACCGTCCACGTAGTGACCGCCTTACTACCACTGATAATGGGCGCAGCACCGGAGCCGTAAGCACCCACCACGATATGCTGTGAGGCGGTACCGCTCAAGGGGATCTCCAAGTTACCCTCGTACGTGCCGCCGCGTTTGAACAGGATCTGGTCGCCCGGTTGGATGGTGAAGATGCTCTGCATCATCCGAGTGATCGTCTTCCACGGAGCTGTGCTGCTGGTACCGCCGTTCGTATCGCTGCCATCGTAGGCGATGTAGAACGTTGTGGCGTGCGAGGCGAGAGCGCTCACGACCACAAAGAGGATGGAGAGAATGCGTTTCATGCGAGGACTTTTTCCGGCGCCGCGAAAATGGACGAACGCCGCTTGCTGCAACGCACATTGTCCGGGCCTGATCCAACATTTCGACCGGCCAACGGCTCAGCGCGATGGAAGCGCGCTCCAGCCCAGCGGGCAGCAAAAGACAAAACAACCCTGGCGACCCCGGCAGGAATCGAACCTGCGACCGGCTACTTAGAAGGTAGCTGCTCTATCCACTGAGCTACGGGGCCCACGGAGCAAAGATGCATTGAACGAAAAACGCCCCCGCCTTTCGGCAGGGGCGTTCAACTTGTCGGGGCGGTGTGATTCGAACACACGACCCCCTGCTCCCAAAGCAGGTACGCTAACCGGACTGCGCTACGCCCCGAACATGAAATGGGTCCCGATCATCGGGACCCTGCGGAGAGGGGGGGATTCGAACCCCCGATACCCCTTAACGAAGTACGGCAGTTTAGCAAACTGCTGGTTTCAGCCACTCACCCACCTCTCCGTGAAAAGAACATTCCCTAAAGCGGGGCGGCAAATATAGAAGCGTAGGCTTATGACGGAACTTACTTTCGCGCCGCGATACAACAGTCGCCTCCAACCATGTCCCGTGAAGTCGTGATCGTTTCCGCAGTCCGCACCCCCATTGGGAGTTTTGGCGGTGCCTTGGCCGATGTTCCAGCCACACAATTGGGCGCTACCGCGGTGAAGGCCGCTGTGCAACGCGCAGGCATTGACCCAGCGTTGGTCACGGAAGCCTACATGGGGAGCGTACTACAAGCAAACCTGGGCCAGGCCCCCGGCCGCCAGGCCATCAAGTTCGCTGGACTACCGGACGCTGTGCAGTGCACCACAGTGAACAAAGTGTGCGCGAGCGGCATGAAAGCCACCATGATCGCCACCCAGAGCATTTTGCTTGGCGATGCCGACGTAGTGGTTGCAGGCGGTATGGAGAGCATGAGCGGCACCCCTTACTATGTGGAGAAAGGCCGCTACGGCCAGCGCTACGGGCACGGGGTGTTGGTGGACGGCATTGTGAAGGATGGCCTTACCGATGTGTACCACCAAACGGCCATGGGTGTGAGCGCGGAGCTCTGCGCGACCAAATACGGCATCACACGCGAGCAGCAGGATGCTTTCGCCATTGAGAGCTACAAGCGGAGCGCCGCGGCCTGGGCCGCTGGCAAGTTCAAGGATGAAGTGGTGCCGGTGACAGTGAAAACCCGGAAGGGCGAGGTGGTGGTGGCCGAGGACGAAGAGTTCAAAGCCGTCAACTTCGAGAAGCTGCCGGGGTTGAAACCGGTGTTCCAAGCAGGCGGCACGGTGACAGCGGCGAATGCGAGCACTATCAATGATGGCGCTGCTGCCATGGTGCTCATGAGCGCTGAGAAAGCGGCCAGCCTTGGCATAAAGCCACTGGCCAAGGTGCTTGCCTACGCCGATGCCGAGCAGGCCCCGGAATGGTTCACCACCTCCCCTTCCCTTGCCATTCCGCGTGCGGTGGAAAAGGCCGGACTGAAAATGAGCGATATCGCTTACTACGAGATCAACGAAGCGTTCAGCGTGGTGAGCCTCGCGAACATCGAATTGCTGAAGCTGGATCCGGCCAAAGTGAACGTGAACGGCGGCGCGGTTTCGCTGGGCCATCCTTTGGGATGCAGTGGTGCGCGCATCATCGTCACCCTCATCAACGTGCTGAAGCAGAACAACGCCAAGTACGGTGTGGCGGGGATCTGTAACGGAGGTGGTGGCGCCAGCGCGATCGTGATCGAAGCCCTTTAGAATGCGTTACGGGTTGACGAGTCACGAGTTACGTGTTCAGCGCGGAAAAACCCGTAACCCGGAACTCGTCAACACGCAATCGATTTGAACCTCGTCGTCTGCCCCCTGAGCATTGTCCCCGTCCGCAAGGATGCGAGCGACCGTGCCGAGCTGGTAACCCAATGGCTTTTCGGGGAGACCGCCGAAGTGCTGGAACGGCAGGAGAAATGGAGCCGGTTGAAGTTCCACCTCGACGGCTACGAGGGTTGGGTGGACAACAAACAAATGGTCCCAACGCAAAGCGCCTTGCCGGCCCACGCGTTGCGCAGCGTTGAAGCCACGGCCACCGTGGATCTGGGTGAGACCAAGCTTATCCTGCCCATGGGTGCGGTGATCGACTTCCCCGATCATGCGGATGGTGCGCAGACCTTACAGAGCGATCGAAAGGCCACAGGCAAGAGCACCGGTGACCTGCAGGGCCCGGTCGCCTTACGCGCCATGCTCCTGACCCGGGCGTTCATCAGTGCGCCTTACCTCTGGGGTGGCCGCACTCCTTGGGGTGTTGATTGCAGCGGCTTCACGCAGATGGTGTATTTGCTTGCGGGTGTTGTCCTTCCGCGCGACGCTTACCAACAAGCCGAGGTGGGAACGACCATCGAACTCCTCGACCTCACCCAGCCCGGAGATCTAGCGTTCTTCGACAACGACGAGGGCCGCATCGTACACGTGGGCTTCGTACTGCCCGGAACGGATGGTGCACGCTTCATCGTTCACGCCAGTGGACAAGTGCGCATGGACAAGCTCGATCAGCAGGGCATCTTCCACATGCAGGAGAAGCGCTACACGCACAAGTTGCGATTGGTGAAGCGCGTGGTGTAGGTCTTCTGTTGAAGACGCTATCGTCCGTTGAGCAATTGCACGTAGCCCGTACGCTCGCCTCCGCCAAGCCGTTCAGGAAGTGGAAGCACGTAGTAGTAAACGCCATCGGGCACGGCTTCACGGTTGTCCGTGCGTTTGCCGTCCCAACGGATGGTTCTTCCGCTCAATTCCGCCACCAACTGCCCCCATCGGTTGTACAACCGGATGCTGAGTTCCAAGCCGAACGGCGCTTCAATGACGAAGATATCGTTGCTGCCATCGGCGTTCGGTGAGAACACGTTGGGGATGATCACCTCGCAATCCTCTACCACGACCGCAATGCTCGCCAGTGCATCCGGGCATGGTTCGCCTTCCACGGTACACACGTAAGCACCGGTCATGATCACGGTTGCAGGGTCCAAGATCATCGGGTTCGTAGCAATGGGCTGGCCGCTCGGCGGAGTCCACACGACGGCATTTCCGTTCGTCCCGCTCGCCAAAAGCTCCAATGCTTCCCCGACACACAACTCAGTGGTTCCACTCAGGGTGGCCGGCGAAATGGGTCCAACGACTGAGACTTCCACCGAAACTGAAACACCCGAGCATTCGCCATCGGTTATGTAGCAGGCATAAGTGCCCGCGTCTTGCGCACTTATGCCAGAGATGGCCACGGTGGTACCCGATATCTCTCCCAGTGGGGTTGTCCACGTTACGGCAGTGCCGGCAGGCGCGCTAGCGGTAAGCAGCAGTGCATCGCCCAGACACAAAACGGTATCGCCCGTGATCGAAGGCGCGCTGGGTATGGTTGTCACCATTACCGTCACGTGCGCGGGTCCGCTATCGCAAAGGCCCGGCCCTGAAGCAACCACGGAGTAGATGCCCGCGTTCGCTGTTGTGGCATCGGTAATGCTGATCGAGGTACCCGAGTCGGGTCCGGTCGGGGTCGCCCAATCGTAGACGATACCGCTCTGTGCCTGCACCGATAGCAACAGGTCTTCGCCTTCGCACAAGACCGTATCGCCGCTGATCTGCGGAAGCGGTGCCATTGGCACTACCACTACGATCACAGCTTGCGGATCGCCACTGCAACCATTCTCCGTTTGCACCACATACACGGTATCGGTTTGAAGCAAGGGCCCAACAGGAATACTGGTGCCGAAAGCGAACGCGGCAGTGGCCGATGAGTCGTTGAACCACGAAAGTGAATCCGATCCGATCGCCGTTAGCACCGCAACATCACCGCTGCAAACGGTGTCGCCCCAAGCAACCAAGGGTTGCGTGAACGCCATTGTATCCACTGTGATCACAGCGCTTGTGTCGGAGCAGCCGTCCTGATCGAAGACGATCAGCTGGAACTCGCCGGGACTGTACACCGTGAGCGTTTGCGTGAACACATTGTCCGGTAGCCACAGGTATTGGGCCGCACTGTCCGGGCCGACCATCACCAGCGGATCATCGCTGCACAGTGCACCGGGGCCAGCATCAACAGTTGCAACGATACCCGAAGCAAAGACTTCGATCTCCAACTCCCAGACCACGCCACAGCTGGTAACGTTGCAGCTGTAAACCCCCGGCTGGTAAACCGTTTGGGTGGGCGAACTTCCCGAAAGCGGGGCCTGCCATTGAAGTGTTGCCCCCGGCCCGGAAACCACTTCCAGACCGACGGATCCACCGGTACACAGGATGTTAGTGGGCAGGGCTTGTATGAAGGGCGAACTGAACTCGGTGAGCGTGACCGGTCCGTTGCTCACCGGGCAACCGCTGACGGTGGTAACAGTGAGGTAGTAGTCGCCGGGCTCGGTAACGAAGATGCTGTCGTTGTTGGTGGTGATGATGCCGCCTGGCCCCTGCCACTGGTAGCCGGTGCCCGTGGCCCAACCGTAGGTGTACACGATCGCCGAATCGTTCGGGCAGATCACCCCGTTCTGCGGGTTGATGTAGATGTTGGGCAACGGCGCCGTGTAAACGCTGACGTAACTGCTCGTGCTGCACATGACGCCGTTCTCCGTGTTGAGCGCATGCACGGTGAAACTGCCGAAGTCGTTCACCACGATCGTATCACCGAACGCACTTGTGTAGATGATGGCTGGGTCCGGGTTCCAGTAGAGGCTGTCGCAATCGGTACAGGAGACCACCAGCGTAACGGTATCGCCGGCGCAGGCTGGAACGTTCTGCGGCATGAACAGGTGCGGGCCGGGCACTGGCACGATGAACACACTGTCCATTCCGTGAAAGTCGAACACATCCGAGTCGCAAGGAAGGTTGTCGAAATGAAGGGTGTTGTAGAAGTAGTGCCAGCCCGCGCTGTCCACATCAACGCTCCATGGGATCACCACTGGTTGAAGAACATTGAACGCAGAGATCGGGTAGCATCCGTTCGGATTGTACCAATCCACGGGAATGCCCGGTGGTGGTGGCGATGCAATGCTATCGATGTACCACTGCAAATGGATCTGCCCATACACGCATGGGCTGCAGGTGTACGCCGTATCGGTGAGTGTGATCGTGTCGCCGTCCAGCAGGTAGGTGAAGTCGATCCCCGTTACGTTCGGCGGCTGGTAGGCGTCGATCAGATCCACGCACACTTTGTTCTGGGTGGAACAACCGTTGGTATCGGTTACCGTGAGGATGTACGTGCCATCATCCACGGTGAATACACTATCCGCGTTCGTCGGTGGGCCGCCTGGCCAACTCCAGGTAAAGGTCTCGTCCGGTTGTATGAGGGTGGCGATCAACCACATGCTGTCACACGATTGTATTTGGGCGCACGGAGCAATGGGCCATTGATCGCTGTACAGGCCATTGCTGCTGCTGAAATGCGGCAGAGGTGGTTCGATGATGATGACGTAGATGGAATCCACCACCGACCAACAACCATTGAAAGCGTAAACCGAAAAATGGAACCAGCCCGTCCACGTGGCCGTGAGCATCAGCGGATCGCCCATGCCGCCTCCGCCATTCTCCCAAAACCCGGCATAATTCATGGGCGCCACAGTCGGCGATCCCCAACAGAAAAGATCATTGACAGGGAAGGGCACTTGTGCGAGGAGATCCACCGAGGTGCATGCCACCACCGTATCCACACAGGTCGAATAGCCCGCAGGCCGTATGCAAATGGAATCCAGCAGGTTCACCCTGGTGCATGGCGGCTGGCCATTGCGGTCCCAGAAATCGTACGGCTCGCGGCTTTCCACTAAGCAACGGCCCACGAAGCCGTCCATTAAGCCCGCGCTGTACAGGTGTGCGAAGTCGCCGTAGTCGGGATCTCCGCAGTAGGTGAGGCTGATGTTGTCGGACAGCACCCCGCACCAACCCCAGACATTCTCGCCCCACGAGTTGTCCAAGGCCGGGAAGATCAACAAGCTGTTGTACGAACCACAGAACACCAAGCCGCCGTCCGGCATTGCTTCCACCTGCCCCGCCCGAACATCGCCACCGCCGCCCCACTGCTGGGCTTTGATGAACCCCAGATCGCCCTTCGCGTGCTTGCTGATGAAGAAGTCGTGCGTACCGGTGGCCATGAACAAACCATTGGCTTGGTAGGCAGCCTGCAAGCCGGTGAAGTCGCATTGGAAATCGCCGTAGACCACGATGCTGTCGGCTTGTTCCGCGATAGAGCCGGAGCGTACCTCGTTCGCTGATCCCATCGTGGTGGAGTTCAGCAATGTACCGGCGCTGCTGGCGCGCAGAATGAAATAAGCATTGTCATAAACGCTGGGGATGATGATGGGCACGCCATCGATCCACTGCATATCGCCTTGCACATCGCCGCAGAGCAGCAGGTTGCCATCGCTCCCAATCCGCATGTCGGTAACGTGGTTGTAGATGGTGCCACCGCACTTGCGGAACCACTGCTCTTGGCCGCCCGCATCGAACCGCACCACGTAGATGCTGTTGAGCGCAATGTTGGGGTGTGACAGATCGAACGTCAGCGTATCGCTGTACTGGCCCGTCACATAAACATTGTCCTGATCATCGCTGACGAGTTCCACGGCTTCCTCGTCGTGACTTCCACTACCCCGTTGCAGCCACAGTGAAGCTCCGGCGCTCGAGTAGGCTTGGATGAACACATCGAAGCCGAAGTCCTGCGTCCACGGGTCGATCGCACTCGTTAGCGAGCCACCATCGAACACGGCCGTACCCTTGAACTTGCCCGCTACCGTGACATTCCCGTTGGGCGATATGGTAACGGCGCCGGGCGTATCGGCGAACACATCGCTGCCGCCGGAGCGCACCCATTGTGTTACGCCATCGCTCGCGTTCAGCACCGCCAGGAAGAAGTCCGTTGTACCACCGTTGCTGCTCACTGCGTTGCCGAAAAGATCCACAGTACCCGTGAATGAGCCGGTGACGGCGAGCGCATCGTTGGGCCCCAGCGCCAGCTTCAACCCCAGGTCGAAGCCGGTACCACCTGCGCGGCGCATCCAGATCAGGTCACCTTCAGGATCAAGTTTCGCCACCACCACATCGCGCGCACCGGCGGTCGTCACGGTGGTTCCGTCCAGCGTTACGGAAAAACTGAAATCGCCGATGATGTATGTGTTGCCCGCGGCATCCGGAACAACATCGGCAATATGCTCAGGACCGTTGCTTTCGACTTCCCTCACCCAAGGGTCCTGCGCAAAGCCGCTCCATGCTATGCAAGCGGCCAGCAGACAAGTCGGGGTGCGCATTGCGCTCGAAGTTAGAAGACGATCCTTACCAGGTAGTGTCTCAGTTTGCCCCCAGCGGTCCTTACCGCCAAGCACGGGCCTAAATTCGCACCATGAAGAAAGCGAAGCTGCCCCGCGACGTGAACCAACGCGCCAAGAAGATCCTCGACCTGCTTACCGGCTCGGTAGAGGAGATGAAGGACGAAAGGGATCCGGCGGCGGTGAGTTTAGGGAGCAAAGGCGGCAAGGCACGGGCTGCGAAGCTGTCACCGGCCAAGCGGAAGGCTATCGCGAAGAAGGCCGCAAGGAAGCGGTGGTCGGGCGGGTCCGATGGGGCGCCCGCGCATGGTGGGGCTTAGGTGTTCTGCTCCCTATTACCGCATGCTGCACCATTAACGCATCACCAACCCAGCGTTCCGGGTTGACTGGGAGTGGTGACCTCGTCATCACTTTGAAATCCAGCCCCGAAGTGCGGGAGGAAGCTATCTATGATTACGCCATTTACTTCATCGCTAAAATGGATCCACGCGCATTCAAGGATGCGCCTCTGTCCAAGAGTCCTATACCCAACCCGCGCTTCGATTATAATGTTGGACCCAATTGTTCCGTCAGGATTCTGGCAATCGCGCGGAACGACGAAGGAACTAGCGGTGGGGGTAAATTCTGTCATATGCGCCATGCTGCGCTCCATCGAGACACCACCAGTGATACTATGGCGTGGTGCCATGGGAATGCCGACGAATGGATAGGGCAGTATGCCCATGCGCCTAATTACAAGAGCCTTCCCCGTGTTCCTTACCGTGAACGTAATGCACTTTCTATCTGGTGTAAAGGAGGCCGTGATACCGATAAGTCGCCCTCTTTCCGATTCGATCAGCACGTTAATGCTCTTCTCTGTGAGCGCAAGCGCGGCCCTATTGGTCTTTTCAGACTCCTTCAGGGCGGCTATGGCAGTTTCGTTCGCCTTGCTGAGAAGTGTGCTTTGCTGGCCAAGTATGGTCGTTTGGGTTGCGGCAATCCTTCTCTGGTTTCTGGTTACGAAATACAGCATCAGAGCAAACACCGCCATCGCGAGCTGGGGCAACCAGTCCCAGAACCATTTCCACGTAAGCCACCCCCCGGATTCGGAATTGTTATTGCCGTAGTAATCATCGGCATTTATGAAGGCGTGGTGTGGGTGCGGCGCTTGGCCCGGAAAGCCAATGACAAGACCGACAAGAAAGAAGGTGATGCCTACTAATACCCACCAGAAGGCATCCCACTTGTTCATCGGCTGCTCGTTAGCCCTTCTTCAAGGGTCTTTCGTAGGTAAAGCGTTCGTCGGTTTCGACCGACCAATGGACATCGGTAATTGGGTGGTGGATAATGGTGTATTCCCCGACGTATTCCCTTCCGGCGATGGTTCGGTAGCGATACCGATAATGAATGCACATGACATTCTCGTTCCTTATGACTGTCTGCGCTGGTTCGGTCACCTGAATGAAGCCGCTTCGCGCTGGTACATCCCCCGGCACACTGGCCCTGCCCGTAGTTATGGACTTCCCGCCACCAAGTGGAATTTGTGTGCTACCGGCCGTGAAGTGCGGACGACTTGGGGTAGCACCAGAACGCCACCAATGCGTCAATTCAAGAATGATAATTCGCGACCTACCCAAGTTGGTGAATTTGAAATCAATGCGACCGGCATCATTCATATCGCCTGTCCCTTCGTGGGAAAGCAAACCGCGCTCTGTATCCGTATAGGCTTCGATGCTCTCTATGGAAGCCCTAAGACCATCCGAAGCAGTCGCATTGGCAAGCCAGACACCTATCAAGGTCAGTGCGAACAGGCCAAGCGTGCCATATGCCATGATGGTCTGAACCCGAAGATCCTCTTTTTGAATGTCGATGCTCGTGGTATCGTCAGAGAGGGTGCCATCATTGGGCTGGTGTTCACCGTTGTGATTGGCTTTCTTCTGTTCCTCGCCGTCAAGACGGATGGCTCCAACCGTAAGGATGAGGGCCATCCCGACAAGGAATGATGTAATGATGGCTGTAATGATCTCAAACCACGAAAACGCCGGGGTAAAAGGAGAAACTTTAGCCGCCATGCTGCCAAACTATCCGATCCCCCTGACTGCCATAGAGATCCCGTTGGTTGAAAAAGAAAGTGAACGTTTATGCTTACCAGTAAGGAAATGTGTATATTTGGTCCGTCAAAGACAGCAGACCATGAACCGCCTTCCCCTCGCCAAGCAAGTCCAGATCATCAACATGCTCGTTGAAGGTTCCTCCCTCCGTTCCACGTCCCGCGTGTGCGATGTGTCGATCAACACCGTCACCAAGTTGCTCGTGGCCGTTGGTCAGGCTTGCGAGAAGTTCCATGATGAGAAGGTGCGGAAGGTGGAAGTGAAGAACCTTCAGTGCGATGAGATCTGGAGCTTCGTCTACGCCAAGGAAAAGAACGTTCCCGAAGGCATGGAGGGCGAAGCGGGTGACGTGTGGACATGGACCGCACTGGACAGCGATAGCAAGCTGATGATCTCTTGGTACGTAGGCACCCGCGATGCGAAAGCCGCTTATGAGTTCCTTACCGATGTACGTGAGCGCGTTGCCACCCGTATGCAACTGACTTCGGACGGGCACAGCGCCTACCTGCCAGCCGTTGACGCGGTGTTCGGTCAGTACATCGACTTCGCCCAACTGGTGAAGATCTACGGTGCGCCTACAGGCGGAACGAATGAGCGCCGCTACAGCCCCGCAGAATGCACGGGCACCAAGACGCGCAAGATCACCGGCCAACCTGACGAAACGAAGATCAGCACGTCACACGTTGAGCGCCAAAACCTCACGATGCGTATGGCCATGCGCCGCTTCACCCGCCTTACCAACGCCTTCAGTAAGAAGGTTGAAAATCACTGCTACGCTATCGCCCTTCACTTCGTCCACTACAACTTCTGCCGCATCCACAAGAGCCTTCGCGTTACCCCGGCGATGGAAGCAGGGTTGACCGATGACGTGATGAGCATCGCCGATGTGGTGAAACTTGCCTACCCCGATTCAAAGTGAGACACTACCCCTTACCACGACCGGTAGGTGAAACCCTCAGAAATGATACACGCCGCGCCGATAGTGTCGGCACGGCGTGCGAGACTGAATCTCGGCCTCAGAAGCGCAGCGTGTACTGCACCACCGGCAGTATGCTCAGCTGTGCATAGGACTTGATGGTGCCCGTGCGATCCTCGTAGAAGTAACCCACCGGCGTTTGCGCGTTCATCACGTTCTGCACATCCACCTTGAACTCGTGGCTCGCCTTCGGGCGACCGACGCGGTAGCTCATCACCACGTCCAGCTTGTGTACGTCGGGTGACTTGTAGCTCCACACGTCGTTGGTCAACACTTGTTCACCAGCGGCGCGGCTGGCTTTCAGATCGATGGGTGTGTGGTACTGGCCACCTTGCATGCTCCAACGGAACCCGGCCATGAACACACGGTCCTTGCCACGGCTCGCGCGGATCTTCCACTCTTTCCCTGCCAACACGTTGGCCACCGTGCCCAAGTTGAAACGCGAGTTGTGCCAAACGCCGTCCAGTGCTTGGTACTTCGTTTCGCTGAAGGAACCGGTGGCCAGGAAATGGTAGCCGCGCGTGAAGAACTTCTCCACGGATAGTTCGATACCCGTGTTGTACCCCACACCTTCGTTCACCAAGGCGCGATCGCTGAACCATTCAATGGTGTTGCTCTCGCTGTAAGCGCTGGTCACATTGTTCTCCACGGGCAGATCATAGAGGTACTGGTAGTAACCCTCCACTTTCAGTTGGATGTCTTCGGCCAGCATGCGCTCGTAGCCCACCACGGCATGCGCGGCGCGTGTTAGGCCAAGCTGTTCGTTGGGGCGCACCACGTTTCCTTGTGCGTCGAAGTCCTGCACCTGGAGTGTCATGAGCGATTGTGTTTTGGAGTGCAGACCGGCGCCGAACGTGAAGGCTTGGTCAGGCCGCTGTTGATAGCGCAGCGCAACGCGTGGTTCCGCGGCGATCGCGTCGTTGAGGTCGTAGTGCAGGAGGTGGACGCCACTTGTCAGCGTCCAACGCTCGTTCCATCGCCACTGGTGGCTCACGAAAGCCTGCGTTGTGTTGGCAGAGCCCGTGCGGTCCAACTCGCGTTCCAGCGCATCGCTGTCGTTGTTCCAGTCGTCCACCAGCATCCTGAAGTGGTCGTTGGAGAAGAGGATGCCCGTGCGCAATTTGTGTTTCGCGTTCAGGCGCGTGTTCAGCGTTGTGGTGGCACGCAGTGTCCACTTCGCCAGGTCAGCGTTGCTCCGCAGCTCCGTGCCGTCCTCCCCGGGAGCGGGAGCTTCGAAGTACTCGTTCCCACTACCGTTTCCGCTCATGGACACCGTGCTGTACAGGTAACTGTTGGCGCCAAGGGTACGGGTATGTGAAAGACCAACAACGCCCATGCGCGAGCGGTAGTCGTTCCGCGCGAAGAGCGTGTCACCGGTAACACCGATATCCTCCTGCTGGATGCTGCTCCTTCCGCCGACGCCGAACAGGGAGAACGTCCCAGCTTTGGTCGTGGGCACCTTCACCTTGAAGGCAGCGTCGGTGTACTTCGGTACGCCTTGGTAATCCACGATGCCCGCGCCATCCAACAGCGCCAACGTGCTGTAGCGGTAGTTCGCCAGGTACGAGCCGCTCTCAACGCCGGGCAGCGGACCTTCCACTGTGAGGTCGGTGCCAAGGACGCCGGCTTTCAAGGTGTACTCGCGCTTCTTGTTGTTGCCATCGCGCAAGCGCATGTCGAACACCGCGCTGTAAACGTTGCCGTACTCCGCACTGAACGCACCCGTGAGGAAGTCGGAGTCATCGATCATATCGCTGTTGAGCACGTTGATCGGTCCGCCGGTGGAGCCATCATCGCTGAAGTGGTTGGGGTTCGGGATCTCCATGCCCTCCAACCGCCACTGTACACCTTTCGGTGAGTTGCCGCGCACAACGATCGTGTTGTTGCCATCGGGGGTACTGGCCACACCGGCGAACGTGCCGACCATGCGAGCGGGATCATTGATGCCGCCGGCAATGCGCGATGTTTCTTCCACGCTGATACGCCGTGCGCTCACCGTGGCCATGTCGTTGCGCGCTTGGCCCTTACGCTTCTTGCCGCTCACTTTGGCCTCGTTCAATTGCTTCACGCTGGTCAGCATCGGTACCTGAAGTACCGTTTCCTTGCTGGAGATCACGAGCAGATTGGCGAGCACCTTCGCTTCGTAGCCGAACACGGATACCACAACATCAATGCGTCCAGTAGGGACGCTCTTGATCACGAAGCCACCATCCTGGTCGGTCATGGTGCTCAGCGCTGGGTCAACACCCTTGACTTCCACCGTTGCGCCGAAGAGCGGAAGGCGGGTATCGGTGTCGAGGATGGTGCCACGAACGGTCTGCGTGGTGCCTTGTGCAGTGATCTGCGCGGTGTAGAGCAGCGGTGCGAGGATGAGAAGGGAACGGAACGATCGGAGGGTCATGGGGATCTTGCTTGTGAGCCTATGACAGGCAGCACAACCGATCCCCCTACCCTGCTCTTGAAAATTCTTCAGAAGCGTACACCGAGACCTGCGCGGAAACCAAGCCAGCCTTGGCGCCGGCTATCGCCATCGGTGTCTTCCCACTGCACACGCGGTGCAGCCGCGCTCAGGTATTCACCGGTCTCCTCGTTACGCCAATCGCTTGCGAGCACGTTAATGCTGGGACCGGCCGATAAGACGAGCCGATCGGCGATGGTGAAGCCGTACGTGAGATGCAATGTGCTGAGGATGTTCACCGCCTCGAGCCATACCGTGCTTTCGTTGACGTGCTGCGCGTCGAGTTCGATGTTGAGCACATGCTTGCCGGGCCATCCGATCTCGGTGCCGATGCCGTAGCCAAAGCCCCAGCGACCATTGATCTCCGGGGAGTAGCTGAACACATTGTAGAAGCGATGCGTTCCCGTACGCAGCATTGCGGTGATCGGGAACACCTCATCATAAAGCACATCCAACCGGTGGTAGCCGCGCCACGCGAAGCTGAAGAAGCCGACGCTTGCCCCTGTGATCGTATCCGCAACGTTGAAGAAACCCAGCTGGCCGCCTTCGCACTTGCGCGCCACATTCACGAAACCCACCTGCCCGCCGCGCACAGAGTGCAAGGCAACGTTCAACAAACCTGAGACCTGGCCGCCGCTGACATCCTTGGCATAGTTCAACAGGCCCGAGACCTGTCCACCGCCAACGCTGTCCAATGCCACGTTCGCACCGCCGCTGATCTGGGCGCCGCTCACACTGCGACCGTAGTTCACCAATCCACTTGCCTGCCAGCGGTGTACATCCTTCAAGGTCACGTTCGCAGCACCGGCAAGCTGGGCGCCATTGCAGTTCTGGGTCGTCACGTTCGCGAGGCCGCCCACTTGGGTGCCGAGCATGCCACCCTTCACCACGTTAATGGCGCCCGCTATCTGCACACCGCTCAAGGTGTCCCATACCACGTTGGCGAATCCCGCCAACTGCAGGCCGTATAGCGACCGCATGGTGTGGTTCACCGCCCCGGCGATCTGCACACCGTTCGTGCTCCCACCCACCAAATTGGTGAAGCCGGCGAGTTGCACACCCTTCACATCGCGGCGCTCCATGTTGAATGCACCAGCGATCTCGAAGCCGTTCAAGCCACGGGAGTAGCCGCCGATGACGTTCAGCGAGTACTTGTTCACCATCGCCCCGCTCACCTTGCCGTTCGTTCCGATCGTCGGCACCAGCGACAGCTGCCACTTCCGTTCCTCCGCAAACCCCAGGTTGGCCGCCTGCTCCGCTTGTGTACCGCGCACCAACACACGCGACACGTCGAGTTCTTCCACGCCCGGCATCCGGGTCTGCATGTGCGGCACCACATCCTTCGCTTGCAGGCGCAACCGCGGCAATTTGCCATCGCGACCTACGAACACGATCGTATCCGCATACGCCACGCGCGACACGCGCAGCGCGGTCCGCTCCTGCCTGCCCGATACCTCAAGGTTGAAGGTGCCGTTAGCATCGGTGAGCGCGCTGGCGTGTTCCCGCACCTCATACACCGTTGCGCGGGCAATGGCCTGGCCATTCGTGGCGTCAACCACGCTACCGGTCACCACGAACTTCTTTTTGCCTTGGCGCGGACCAAGGATGATGACATGCTCGCCGCTCTCCTTCAATGGCCGCTCCTTGCCGAGCAATCGTTCCATGGCGCGCTCAACCGTAGTGGCGCCGGTGGCGATGTCCACAATGCTGTCGCCGTTGATCAGCGCGGCGTTGTAGCTCAGTTTGAAGTGGCCGTCCTGCGCGATCAAGTGCAGCGCATCCGCCAATCGAACGTTGGTGGCGCGCACGTCGACCTTACGCTGAAGAATGGATTGTGCTTGCGCCATGCCACAGCATAGCATCGCGAGGATCGCAACGCAACGCCGCGCATCAGCAACCATCGCCGGAAAGCGTATAAGTCTTGTCCTGTCCGCCCACCACCTCGAACCCGAAGGTGTTCGCGATCACCCGAACGATCTCGTCGATGGGTTCATCGCCGAAGGACGCCGTGAGCGGACAGCCAGCGATGGCATCATTACCCAAAGTGATCCGGGCGCCATAAGCGTCGTTCAGTTCTTCCACCACTCGCTGCATCGGCGCATTGGTGAATTGGATGATCTTATCGGCCCATCGCTCAACAGGACCGATGGCCGCTCGCTCCAGCAGGCGTTCACCCCGCACCCATCGTGCTTCTTCCCCGGCCGAGAGGACAAGGGTGTCGTTCGCGTTGTCGCTTCGAAGCGCCACGCCAACCCTTCCGTGGCGCACGCGCACCAGCACGGTGTCGTTGCCATCGAACGCCGTCACCTCGAACGCGGTGCCGAGCACCGTCACATCCAGATCCGTGGTGTGCACTACGAAGGGCCGCTGTTCATCGCGCTTCACCTCGAAGTAGGCTTGGCCCTTCAGGTCAACGCTGCGTTGATCACCCATGATCGCTGCCAGCCTGCTGCCCGGAGAGAGCGTAACGGTTGAACTATCGGCCAGCACCGCTGGAACGTAGCTCGCATCAGCAACGAATTCCTGGTGCGCATCCGACGTGAGAAAAACGCGACCGACAAGCAACAGCGCAACGACAGCAGCCGCTGCAGCCACCCAGCGCCATACGCTGCGCGCGGGCCGGTCGATCGGTATCACAAGCGGACCACCCGTGCGCTCGTTCACGCGCTCCCAAGCGGCAGCAACGTCCACATCACCTTCGCCATTGGGCACTCCCGACAAAGACCACACCTCTTGAAGTGCGGCCAGTTCACGGGCATGCTCCGGCGCCTCAGCAGCCCATTGCTCCACCACCGCGCATTGCGCCTCGGTGGCTTCGCCAGCTACGTAGCGCGCCAGCAGATCGCTGTCGATGTTGGATGAAGGGGTCAAGATTTTCCGGTTCTAAGACAGGTGATGGTTCAAATACCCCCACTGGGAATAAACGTGGAGAGCTGGGAAATGTGAAAATGAAAGGCGGCGCTCAGGAACGACAGGGTGACTGTGAGGGTCGCTGCCAGTCCGAGCGCTGTCGAGGACAAGGCCACGAACACCGGTGCCAGATCGGCCAGCTCCTCGCGCAGGGTTTTCAGCGCCTTGCCCATCTGGTTCTCCACGGTCTTCACCGAAATGCCCAAGCGCTCGGCGATCTCGTGGTACTTGAGGCTTTCGTTGCGGCTCAGTTTGAAGACTTTCCTCCGCTCTTCGGGCAGGGCTTCAATGGCGGCCAGCACCCGGGCCGAGCGCCAAGTGTGCTCCTCTTCATCCCGGCCGTTCTCGTCAGGTGTGTCGTGTGCGTTCTCATTCAAGGGGCGCATGCGCACCACCTTCTCCAACTCGTTCAAACAGCGGTTGCGCACTGCGGTGAACAGGTATGAGCTCAACGAAGTGGTTACCGTAAGCCGCTCGCGGTCGTTCCACAACTTCACGAAGAGTTCCTGGACGAGGTCCTCGGCCCGATCGCGGTCCTTCAGGTACGTCTTCGCGAAGGCGCACAAAGGCCGGTAGAACGAACGGAAGGCTTCCTCGAACGCCGAGCGATCACCGGATGCGATGCGTTGGAATTCCACGGCCGAAGTTGGCGGCCAAGGTAGAAGTGCGTCAGCGGGTGAGTTGGATATAACCGGTGCGGACCTCTTCTGAACCGTTGTACCGCGTAAGCGTCAGCGCGTAGAAGTAGACCCCGTCCGGGACCTCCTCATTCGTTGATCCATTCCTGCCCCGCCATGGATGGATCGTCGGATCGTCCGAATAGAGTTCTTGGCCCCAACGGTTGTAGATGATCGCGTGCACATCGGCGAAGCCGTCTGCGTTCACCTGCCATCCATCGTTCACTCCATCGCTGTTCGGCGAGAACGTATTGGGCACTTCAATGATGCACGATAGATCGCCTGCGATCAGGGTATCCTGCACAACACACCCGGATCCATCGGTTGCTGATACGATACACACCGCAGGCACGGTGAAGGTGGCGGATGGCCCGGCAGCACCGTTGCTCCATTGTCCATTGTTGAAGCCCGTCGGCAGTGCAAGTGTGAGTGGCGAACCCGCGCACAGCGCGGTGTCCGGTCCGATGCTGAGCAACTCCGGTTCCACGACTTCCACCACCCACACGTACGTGGGCCAATTGCATGGCGGGGCTATCGGTGAAGCGAAGTAGGTGCCTTCATCCAACAATGAAACGGGTGCGATGACCAACGGGTCGGCGGAGTAGTTGCCACTGGGTGTATTCCATAGAACGGTGGTGAACGGCCCTCCGACCATGTCCAGCAACAAAGAATCGCCGACACAGATCAGCGATGGACCTGAAACGTAGGCGTTGCTCGCATCGCCCAGCACGACGAGTTCAACGACAACGGTCGCCGAGGCACACGGACCATCCTGTTGCACCACGTAGAAGGTGCCGCTCTGCTGCGCGTCGCTGATCGCAAGCACGCCGCCGATAGCCAGCGTGTCCGTTAGACCAGCATCGCCATACCACACCAACTGACCGGATCCGGTTGCTGTCAGTTGCGCATCCATGCCTTGGCAAACCGTGTCGCCAACAGCGATCAAGGGATCGCCCGGCACAACAAGTTCAACAACTGCAAGAGCGGTATCCATGCAGCCCACCTCATCGAACACAACCAACTGGTAGATGCCCGCTTCATCAACCCAGAGCGACTGCTGGAATTGGAAGGCATCCCAGAGATAGACCGCCTCGCCTGCCGCACCGCTCAGCAGCACCGAGTCACCGGGGCAAAGGGTCAGGGAATCGTCCGGAAGGATGGTGGCGTTCGGCGAGCCGCCGATGATGTATGCTGTGAGGGTCTGCGGGCTGCACCCCCCGATAGTGCAGGTGTACAGGCCTGCTTGCGTGATCGTTTGGCTGGTGGCATTACCGCTGAGCGGCGCACCCCAGACAATCGAATCAACATCGTCGGTGACAACTGTGATCGTACCCGAGTCGCCAGGGCATAGCACATAGTCAGGCTGCACATCGAGGTAAGGCGAACTGAACGCGTTCAATTCGATCGGTCCGTTGGTCAGAACACAGCCGCTGGTGTCAACAACCGTAAGGAAGTAGTCGCCGAAGTCCGTGATAGGCACCGTGTCGTTGTCCACAGCGATGGGGCCGTTCGGGCCAATCCATTCGTAGTTCGTGCCTTGCAAAGTTGTCCAGAGCAAGGCGGTGTCGCCGGGGCAGATGAGGGGTGGGTAGATCACTAGTGGCAAGTCCACTTCAGGTCCCAGAACCTCCACCCAGGCTCCACCTGGACAAGTCAGCGCAAGACTGGTGTCGAAACCGGCAGCGCTGTAGATCCCCGGCTGCGTCGCATAGACCGTAACAGCGATGCCGTTGCCGTACTCGGTACCGTTCCAGTGCACGAGGCTGTCACATGTGGTGCAGCCAATAAGCACGGGAACTGAGTCGCCCGGACAAACCAAACCCGCAGAGGTTAGCAGAACGGTTGGACCTGGCACGACCAATACATAGATGCTATCGCTCCCATAAAACTGCGGTAGCACTGTATCGACGCACACAACGGTTAACTGAACGACGGCTCCGATGTCATACCAACCGGATGTGTACGTGGGCACGCTCCAACCAAGGGTATCCGTTGCTAGACCGGAATATGAACCTCCGCCACCACAACCACTTCCGGAAAAGAGCATTTGGGCCTGCGGTGGAGGTGCGGATTGGCCGTCTATGAACCACCCCAGGGCAAGTTCTCCGCTGACGCATTCCCCGTCACAAACGATCGCTGTATCGCCCATCATACTCCCATTGTACATGAACGTAAATTGCACGTCGCTCACATTGGGTGGCGCGCCTTCTTGTGGGTCGATCGAATGGTCAACTGACGTCATTGATACACAACCATTCGGAGAAACGACATAGACTTCGTAAGAGCCACCAGTCGAAAACAGGCTGTCGTTCACGACCACGGAATCGCTGTACCAGTAGATGTCGTAACCGAGCGGAACGTTCGTACACCAGAGCCATAGGCTATCCGTGCAGTGCAGTGAATCAACGAGACAAGTAGAGATGTTAATGCCGAGTCCGTCAGAGATCTGGGGACAGGATGGCGGTGCTTCGATGAGCACATAGGCGGAATCCGTCCAACTCCAACAACCGTTGTGGGTGGTGATCGTGCACCACACCCACCCTTCTGTGAAGACGTTCATCTCACTTGCAGTCGAGCCATCGGACCACAGAAAGTCCACCTCGAACCCGTTCTGCCCGGGTGCGCAATTGATATCAACATCCACTTGGCTTGTATAGAACGAGAATGGAGAAGTCAGCATCTCGACCATCGTAATGGTCCATGTTTGCCCAGCACAAAGGATCAAGGTGTCAGGGCACTCCCACGAATGCGGCAAGTGCACGCACGGATCGAGTGCACTACGATCGCACGTCGCACCATTCTCACGACGCCAGATATCGTAAGGTGCTCTGCGTGTATCAAACCCACGACTAATGAACCCGTCGCGCAGCTCCGTGTGAAAGTCATACGCGAACTGCCCGTATAGAGAATCGCCACAGTAAACGAAGGGATACTCAGCATTCCAGTTCACGAACGAACAATCCGGACCATTCCAAGGGGAAACAGAGTAACCCTGCTCAACACCGAACTGGTAGGGTGTGGCGGCAGGGAAGATCAGCGCCACGTCATATGCCCCGCCGAACACCAGAT
>JBDTSG010000064.1:0-3645 GCA_039931265.1 Flavobacteriales bacterium | reverse complement strand
CGGCCTGCCGGTGGCACTGGTGCGCGTGATCACCAAGGTGAACGGATCCCTGCCCGTCGCGAATTCCGAACAGGACCAATTGGTGGTGGAGCTTCTGCGCCAACCGAATGTGCAACCCGACGAGCCCGCCCTCACAAAGAACTGAGCGATCAGGTCGCTCCGTGATCGCCGAACTGCCCGCTCAGTTCGGCCATCACCTTCGCGTTCATGTCCATGGCTTCTTGGACAAGCAAAGCGCAGGGAGCAGCGCCTTCGCCGCGCGCACGCTCTTCGATCGTCGTGAGCAGATCGAAGAGGCGTTGGGCACCCATGTAGTTCACTTGCGGCCGCAGGCTGTGTGCGGCCACCACCAGGCCTTCGCCATCGCCGTCATCAAGCAAGGCCTTCAGCTTCTGGAAGAGATCCGGAGCACCTTGCAAATACATGTGCACGTATTTCTCCATACGCGACCGGTCGCCCTTGCAGAAGCGTTCCAAGTAAGCCAGATCGGTGTGCGTGCTTTCCATGCGTCGAAATTAGCAGCACTGGCACAAGCTCTACCTTGGCCGGTGAACCCTCTTCGCATGGCCAACCGAAAGATCTTCATCGTGGATGACGACATGATGCTTGCCACCATGCTCGCCGATCACCTGCGTTCCAGCTTCCCACACCACGTCTCCGTGTTCCACACCGGCGAGGAATGCCTGGCCCAGCTGAACGAACACCCGGACCTGGTGGTCCTGGACTACCACTTGAACAATGTGGTGAAGGACGCCGCAGATGGCCTGCGGATCCTGGAGAAGATCAAGAAGCAGGACCACCAGATCCACGTGATCATGCTCAGCAGCCAAACGCAATATGGTACCGCGCTTCAAACCGTGGCAAAGGGTGCCGAGCAATACGTGATCAAAGGCAAGGACCAGTTCGACGAGATCGATCGGATCGTGGGGGAGATGCTGGAATGAAGCGTTTGGTCATGTGTGGGCCACGAAGTACATCTCCATTTCCCCCTTGCCCTTCGCCTGCACTTTGCCGCGCGGGGTGAAGATGGATCCGGGGTCCGTGAACCTTCGCGATCTATGAGCAGATAGGGCCCGGGAACACGGTGCACGTTGCGATCTACCTTGTCCGATCATGAGAACCCACCACCTGTTCCCGTTCCTGTTGCTCTCGTTGGCGGCAAAGGCGCAACGCCCCATCGCTCCATCGGACATCTACCATCTCCGAAGCATCGCTGATCCGCGCGTTTCACCCGATGGCAAATGGGTGGCGTACACGCTGGCAACACCCGACTCCACGAAGGACAAAACCGATACGGATATCTGGATGGTGAGTTGGGATGGCAAGGAGACGGTGCGCATGACGGCCAGTCCCGAAGGCGAAAGCCAGCCACGGTGGACACCCGATGGCAAATACCTCAGCTTTCTTTCAGACCGCTACGAGACCAAGAAGGCGCAGGTGTGGCGCATGGACCGCAGGGGCGGTGAAGCCGTGAAAGTCACGGACCTACAATGGGGCATCTCGGAGTACGTATGGAGCCCTGATGCGAAGCGGATCCTGCTCGTGATCCAGGATCAGGAGACCAAGACGGAAGAGGAGAAAAAGGATCGCACAGCCAAGCCGATCATGATGGACCGCTATCACTTCAAGCAGGATATCGAAGGATACCTGGAGCGCAAACGCAGCCACCTCTATTTGTTCGATGTGGCCACGGGCAAGTTGGACACGCTCACCACCGGCGACCAGGATGAGAGCGATCCGATATGGTCGCCCGATGGAACGCATATCGTCTTCGTAAGCAACCGTACCGCCGATCCCGATCGCAACGGCAACAGCGACC
Organism: Flavobacteriales bacterium; assembly: GCA_039931265.1. GTDB lineage: Bacteria > Bacteroidota > Bacteroidia > Flavobacteriales_F > PHOS-HE28 > PHOS-HE28. The sequence continues at coordinate 1,826 of JBDTSG010000064.1, read as the reverse complement.
TCTGGGTGTTGGAAGCGAAGAAGGGTGCACCCCAGAAGCAGCTGACCACATGGGCGGATGGTGACGCGAGCCCCGCTTGGAGCCCCGATGGGAAATGGATCGCGTACCTGAAAACGCAAACACCGGAGTACGACGCATACGATCAAGCGCAGATCGCCGTGGTGCCCGCAGTTGGTGGAACGCCGAAGATCCTCAATGCGGCTTTGGACCGCACCGTGTCCGAGCCGCGCTGGTCGGCCGATAGCCGATCAGTATGGGCTACGGTGGATGATGACCGCAGGAGCAATGTCACCTCCTTCGACCTGAACGCGACCATGAAGGTGATCACCACTGGCGACAAGGTGTTCGGTGACTTGCGAGCAGGTGCGGGTGCGACATGGGCGGCTCTGCGCAGCGACCCGATGTCGCCGCCGGAAGTAGTTGCGATCGAGAATGGAACCGCGCGCCAACTCACGCACGTGCATGATGCCTTCCTGCAGAACCTTACCCTCGCAACCATGGAAGCCTTCGACTCGGAAAGCAAGGACGGCACGCGCGTCGGCAGCTTCCTCTTCTGGCCCGCCGGGAAACCCAAAGACCAGAAGCTTCCGTTGATCCTGTGGATCCATGGCGGACCGGCTGGTCAGGATGACTTCGCCTTCGACCTGATCCCGCAGCTCTTTGCCGCGCAAGGCTATGCCGTGGCAACGGTGAACTACCGCGGCAGCACCGGTCGTGGGCTAGCCTTCAGCGACGTTATCTCCGGGGACTGGGGCAACAAGGAAGTGGTGGATCTGCTGGGTGCAGTGGATCATTTGGTGAAGACCGGCAAGGCCGATCCGGACCGGCTCGCCATCGGGGGTTGGAGCTACGGAGGGATCCTCACCGATTATGTCACAGCGAGCGATCCCCGGTTCAAGGCAGCGGCGAGTGGTGCGGGCAGTGCCTTGCAACTCACCATGTACGGCACGGACCAGTACATCACCCAATACGAGAACGAGCTGGGTGTGCCGTGGAAGAACATGGACAAGTGGCTGAAACTATCGTACCCCTTCCTCAACGTGGAGAAGATCACGACACCCACGCTCTACATGGTGGGTGAAAAGGACTTCAACGTACCCGCTTCAGGCAGCGAGCAGATGTACCAAGCCCTGAAGACGCTCGGCGTTCCCACACAGTTCGTAGTGTATCCCGGACAGAACCATCGCATCACTGTGCCGAGCTACCAAGTGGACCGCATCAACCGATACCTCGCTTGGTTCGGGAAGTACACGGGGATGACCAAGCCGGGCGCGGCGCCAGCGACCAAGTAAGCTCATCGCCTTATTTAGAGGAAGATGTGGTCGGTCATGTGCTCGTGACGAAGTACATCTCCATCTCTCCCTTGCCCTTCGCCTGCACTTTGCCGCGCGGAGTGAATGTGAATGCGGGGTTCATTGTTGGTGGTTCGTTGGTGGTTGTTGGGCCGTGGACAACTACATCCCGCACCAGCGCATAAGTGGCTTCGCTGATGTTCACATGGCCGACCTCGCCGCTGCTCTCCATCCGCGATGCCGTGTTCACCGTATCACCCCAGATGTCGTACTGGAATTTCTTCACGCCAACGATACCCGCTACCACAGGCCCGGTGTGCACGCCGATGCGGATCTCGAAGTAGGGGAGCCCCTCCGCGATCTTGCGTGCCTTGCCTTCGGCGATGAAGTCGCGCATCTCCAGTGCGGCCTTGATCACATCGGTGGCATGCGTGGTGTTGGGTGTGGGCAAACCGCCTGCCGCCATGTACGCATCGCCGATGGTCTTGATCTTCTCGATGCCGTATTTCTCCGTGATGTGATCGAAGGCGCTGA
>JBDTSG010000063.1:0-11383 GCA_039931265.1 Flavobacteriales bacterium | reverse complement strand
AAACCTGCACCATGGTGGGGAACAACAGCTTCAGCGGAGGCAGCCTGCAATTGGCGAGTGTAGAGGAACAAGCGGGCAAGCTCTTCCTCTTCCCCAACCCCGTGCGCGATGGCCGAGTGACCCTTCAACTCACAGGTATCGCAACCGATGAAGAGAGCACGGCCACCATCGAGGTGTTCGATGCCATGGGCAGGTTGATCCACTCCGAACAAGCCATGGCCGCCGACGGTGAGTTGAATCATGTGATGAGCTTGGACAAGTCGATCGTTACGGGCATGTACCAAGTGGTGCTCGGTGTGAGCGGTCAACGTTTCCACCAGCGCTTGCTGGTGGATTGACGCACGATCACTTTTCGGCAAGGGCCGCTCCGCAAGGGGCGGCCCTTGTTGTTTCATGCAGCCCCCGATGAAGCAAGTCATCGCCCGGACTGCTCCGTGGCGATCAGAGCTTCATGAAACGCGCAGTGCGGATCCCGGCGTTGGTCCGCACCCAAAGCACCGAAGGACCGGCGCTCAGTTGTACAACATCCACAACGTTCGTGGTGCCTTGCGCTTCGAAGGATGTGTGGATCGACCGGCCGCTTCCCGCTTCGATGATGCGCACTTCTTGAACGGCTGATCCACAAGCGAACCACAGGCGATCCCCAACCAGGTTGCAGCGGAGGACGAGCGGATCCGCTTCCGTTCGATCGCTCACATCGGTGGTGATATCCGTCAGCTCCAGACCATCGAACATGGCGAAGAGCTGGTTGGTTCCCATGCCGCCGGCCGTACCGGGATCGCATTCCACGAAAGCCGTATCGCCCGGTGCAAGGGTGAAGGTGTTGGTCACGCTCAAGTACGTGTAACCGCCGTTGTTGGTGAGCGCCGCCGTATTGAAGTGCAACGTGCCGAGCGCATCCTTCCATCCGGTGCGGATCCCAACATAGGGGCTGAAGAAAGGGAAAGTGAACACGCCGCACCAACCGCTCAAGGTCCACGTTCCGCCATCGGCGATCCCGGGCACATACTGGTAGAAGCGGCTCCAACCATTGCAACCGGCTGAATTGCTCGTACACACCAACACACCGTAGTTGCCGAAACCGGTGGCCGGCGGACCCGGCAATGCGGAGCCAGTGCTGATCCATCCGCTGCTGTCGAAATTCCCTTGGCCATCCTCGAAGCTACCATTGGCGAGTTGAGCACACAGGAAGGGGCTCTGGGAGAGGACGAAGAGAAGAAGTGCGGTCCGCATGATGATAGGGCTTGATCGAAAGTAGGCGCGCTCGACAAGAGCCGGGCCAAGGTCAAGCTGCTACTTTGCACATGTGGGAGTTGGAGCACGCATAGTTGCCGCAGCGCTGTTCGTGGGTGTGGCTTCCGCAACCAGCGCGCAAGATTTGCGCTTCCAGCACCTCACCACCGACGATGGCCTCAGCGATAACGCGGTCACATGCGCGTACGAGGACCGCGCGGGCTTCATCTGGATCGGCACCGAGCACGGTCTGAACCGGTACGATGGCAACCAGGTTTGGCAACCGAACGATGATGCCTTGCGCACCGAGTGGATCACGGGCATCATGGAGGATGGCGCCGGTGTGTTCTGGGTTACCACTCACGAGCACGGGTTGGTGCGCTACGATCCCACAACGGGGACATACAGACAATTCCGCAAGGGTGCGGACATGCCGGGCAGTTTGGCCAGCGAACAGTTCAACGGTTTGTATGATCTGAACGACACCACCGTGTTGCTCGCATCGCGTGAGGTGAGCCTGATCTTCTTGGACAAGCGCACACTCACCTTCTCTTACTGGACCGATAGTTTGAGTTTGGATCCAGCCAAGGCCGTAGCAACACCAACCGGCCGCCGCGGCTGGTGCCATACCATCGCACCGCTGGACGATGATCGCCTCTGGCTCGGCTTCCTCAACTTCCAATACACATGGGTGGTCGATCGCCACAACTTGCACACGGTTGCCACTTTGGTGGTGAGGCGGCTCGGATCGGAATCGCAAACGTGCGCTGCCTTACAAGGCACTGCCCTGTACACTGGCGGATGGCAGAAAGGATTGGACGTGCTTGCTCTTCCCACGGAACGCGGCGCACATGTATTCGCGACGGAAGGAACACGGGTGATCGCAACACCCGATGAGGTTACGAGCATCGTGCCTTGGGGCAACGGCCAACTCCTTGCTTCGATCCGCCAGAACGGGCTTCTGCTCGTGGATCCTGTCACCGGAACATCGGTGCGCCATGCACACTCGCGCGGCGATGCCGCATCCATCGCCAGCGATCGCGTCCGTTGCCTCTTCGTGGACCGTTCCGGGATCCTGTGGGCGGGAACAGCGAACGGTCTCGACCGCTGCGCGCCAGATGTATGGAACATGCACGTTCAACCGCTGTTCAACGTGAACGATGCGGATCATTCCGATCTGTTCTTCCACCGCATCGAACCGGAAGCCGGTGGTGGCGCGCGCCTGCTGACTTCCGAAGGGATCATCACCACCGATGCCCACGGGAGTATCGTGCGGAGGACGCAGGTACGAGCGAACGGCATGGACCTACAGCCCACGGTTACCGGGCACGATCATGATGGTTCTCTGCTGCTGGGCACCGAATACGGCATACTCCGGTACAATGACCTTGGCTCCGCACCGGTGGGTGAGTTTATCATGAGCGATGCCTCCGAGTCCGTCTACCATCCCGGCGGAATGTTCCAGGTGCGCGGCATCTGGCCTGATACCGTGGACACCCGCCCGGTGTATGTCATAGGTGCGACCGGTTTCGGTGCGGTGGTGGTGGATCGGCAGCGCATGCGGTGGATCGGCATGGCCATGCCTCCCCAAACCCTGCTGGTGAATACATACAGCTTGGTGAACGACATGGTACGCGATGCTCATGGCACGTATTGGTGCGCGAGCGCAGGTGGCATTTACCACTGGAACAGGCGGGACCTCATTGCACAGTACGACATCACTTATGCCGATGGCACCGGGGCGGTCCTTGCCGCTGGTGAAGACGTGCGCAGGATCCTGCTCCTTGGCGATACGCTCTGGGCCGTAACACGCAATGGCGATCTCCTGCGCGTGATCGGCAATGACCTGCACCGGTATACACCGCCGACCCATCTGCGCACCGCCATGCAGGGTCTTGCTGCCGACAGGCGCGGTATGCTGTGGATCACCACCAACGACGGCCTGCTGCGCTTCGATCCGCGCGGAACAACCTTCCTGCATGTGCCTGTGAACGACGGCAGTATGTTCCGCAAACTCACACGCGCCATCACCACCCTTACCGATGGCCGCATCGCGATCGGGGCGGACAACACGTGCATCACCTTCGATCCGAACGCGTACGACACGCTGGCTCCGACCCCGACGCCCTACCTCGTGCAGGCGCAGGTGGCCGGACGTCCTATCGTCATCACCGATGCCGCAGTGACCTTGAGTTACAGGGCGAGCGTGATCGATATCGCCATCAGCGCGCTGGCCCAAGGACAGCCGCGTCCTCTGCTTTTCGAATACCGCTTGGACGGCGTGGAAACGGATTGGCGTGCCATCACCGCCCACGATGCCATTCGCTATGCCGGTGTGCCTGTCGGGACACATCCCTTGCTCGTGCGGGTGATCGATGCGTTCGGTCGCACCGGCCCAGAACACACCCTGCTTACCATCACCGTGGAAGCACCTTTCTGGCTCACATGGTGGTTCTACGCGCTCGTTGCCGCTGCGATCAGTGCTGGTGTGTACGCTTGGTCGCGCTATCGCATTGCACAGGCGTTGAAGTTCCAGACCGTGCGCAACCGCATCGCCAGCGACCTCCACGACGAAGTGGGATCCTCGCTCAGTTCCATCACCATCGGTAGTCAACTCGCCTCGCAACTGAGCAGCGGTGAGAACGAAAAGGTGAAGCAGCTGATGGCGCGCATCGGTGAGACCAGCAGCGAGAGCCTGCGCAGCATGAGCGACATCGTTTGGGCCATCGACCCGAAGAACGATCAAGGAGAAGCGCTGGTGAAAAGGATGCGGCGCATCGCGAGCGAGTTGCTGGAAAGCAAAGGCATCGAAGTATCCTTCAGCGTGAGCGGCGGAGTGGAGGATCTGAAGTTGCCCATGAACGCGCGCAAGGAGATCGTGCTGCTGTACAAGGAAGCTGTGCACAATACCAGCAAATACTCCGGCGCCTCCGTTGTGCAGGTTTCCCTGCACCGGAGGAACGGCACGCTTGCCCTGAGCGTGAAGGATGACGGCAAGGGATTCGACGTGGCGTTGCACCCCGATGGGCACGGCCTCGGCAGCATGCACCGCCGTGCGACTTCCCTCGGCGGACGATTGACACTGACCAGCGCTCCGGGCCTTGGCACCTTGGTGGGTGTTGAGGTGGACCTCACGAGAATTCGGGATTGATTGCCGTCGCGGCATTGCGTCGCTTTGTCGCAAACTCCCGAACATGCGCTCTCCACACTACGCGTTCCTTTTCCTCGGCCTTCTCCCCCTCGCACTGCACGCTCAGACCGAAGTGGAACCGAACGACCTTGTGACACAGGCCAACTTCTGGCCCGAAAACACCACGGTGTCCGGGACAAGCTGCCTCGTGCTCGGCGGAACGCTGGATGAGGATTGGTACATGCTCATACCCTCGGAGGAAGGCAAGATCACGGTATCCGTCATCGCCTCCAACAACACCGCCGGCTTCTACGGTATCGGACTACAGTTCTTCCAGGAGGATGGAACGAGCCTGATGTGGAACACCAGCGCCATCTCCAACCCGGTGCCCGTTACTTCGGAGATCAGCACCTACTGCTTCCCGAACGACACGATCTACCTGAAGGCTGCCGTGGGGCTTGACCATTGCGAGTATTACACCATCAGCTACACCATAACGCCCCCGGCTTTCGCCGACGATGCCGAGGACAACGATGACCTTGCGAACGCCGCACCGCTGGCGGAAAACACCTGGACCGAGGGCCGCATTGTCTTCACCAACGATGATGGCGACGACTACTACAGTGTGGTCCTGCCCCAATCCGGCCGGTACACACAAACCATCGAAGCCACCTACCAGACCGACGGCAACCAGAACGGAGGCATGAATGCCCAGCTACTGGATGTGAATGGTGCGCTCGCAGCGAACCTGGGCGCGCAGTTGGGTGCCAACACGGTGCTTACCACCGTGAACGAGGTGGTGTGCGCGGGTCCGGGCACGTACTACGTGCATATCGCTTGGGGTGGCAACGGGTGCGGGATCGCTTACCGCTTGAAGTGGGAATTGGAACCCACGGTCTTCGCGAACGATGTGGAACCGAACAACACAGCACAGCAAGCCATCGTGATGACGCCGGATGTTCCGCAAGAAGGCTTCCTCTGGGATGTTGATTGGTACAAGCTGTACAAACCCTATTCGGGCGACCTTCAACTCACTGTGCGCAGCGCGTTCATGGCGACGAGCACGGGCGACATGGTGGTGCAGGTCTTCAACACCGCGCAACAACTGATCTACAATGGCAGTGCGCCACCAGGCCAGAACAACGTGCCCAGCACTACGCTGATCACCGTGGCTGCGGCAGCACCGGATTCCTTCTACGTGCAGGTGTTCAACAACAGCCTTGATTGCGGCTCGTACGAACTCAGCAATGCGAGCACCTACGTAGGCATTCGCGATGAAATGGTCGCAAGCCCCATCAGTGTAATGCCGAACCCTTCATCAGACGTATTCCTCTTTCGCTTCAGCAAGCCGATGCAGACGCTCCAGGTCCGCGACATGCAAGGACGTGCGGTAGTGGACGTGCGGCTGCACGGCCTTGCTTCCTATACATGGGACGCCCGGAACATGCCAGCAGGCACGTACGTCGTGCAGATCACCGATGCCACCGGATCGGCATCCATGGTACGCTTGGTGCGAACGCCCTGACCCAGTACAACGACCCGCTCACGTGATCGGCGATCACGAGGATCCGGGATCGAACCCCATTGCCCTGAACCGTCACTTTGAAACACCTTTTCGGAACATGCTCTCCCGCTACGCTACCAGCCTCCTCGCCCTACTCCCCTTCGCGGTCTTTGCGCAGACGGAGTCCGAACCGAACAACACCACGGCGACCGCCAATGCCTTGACCTTTGGAACCGCCATGGCTGGGAATTGGTGCAACGGCGAACTGGCCGATGTGTTCTCCTTCACCACCGTGAGCGATGGCTATCTGGACATCGCATTCGACGCGTCGCACTCCACCAGCCAGGTCAACGTGTTCATCGAAGTGCGACTGCTCGATGCGAACGGCACCGATGTGGATGGCTACACCGCTACCAGCGGGCCGAGTGGTGTGACATACAACAATCCGTACAAGCTGTATTGCCTTTCCGCAGGCAACTACTACCTGAGCGTGCAGGGCCCAGCGAACGGAGAGTGCAACATCTACACCCTCACGGCGACCTTGGTGCAACCCGTATTCGGGAACGATGTGGAGCCCAACAACACCAGCACGCAAGCGCAAGTGGTGGCGCAGGATGTCTATGTGCCAGGCCGGGTGAACTACAGCTATGGCGGCGACAACGCCGACTGGTTCCGCTTCGATACACCGGATGATGGCGAAGTGCAATTCAACGTGGATACTTACAACCAGAACGCAGGCACTTACCTGAGCACCTTCGAACTTTACGACGATGCGCTGAACAGCCTTGGCGTGTTCACCTTCGGTATTGGCGGCCTGTTCGAGGCGGACACGGCCTTCAATTCATTCTCGCGCCCTTGTCTTGGGCAGGGCACCTATTACCTGCGCATGGCCAGCGATGTCATGTGCGGCCTGTCCTACCGTGTGCGCTGGCACCTTGCCTTGCCCGCCTTCACGAATGATGCCGAGGAGAACGACACACCTGCGCAGGCCAGCACCACTGTGGACGGACAATGGAGCTATGGGCATGTGAACTTCGACACGTACAGTGACACGGTCGATTGGTTCCAGCTCACGCTACCACAGAAGGGATACATCTCCGTGAGCACGTCCGGAACACATAACCCAGCGGGCTTCTATTTCACCAACGACCTTGAACTATACGACGCGGCCAACAACATGTTGACCACCTTCCCTTTGTACATCAGCACCGTTATGGACACGGTGCCCAGCAACGGCACGCGCTATTGCTTGAACGAGGGCACCTATTACCTCCGGATGATGACCCCACAGGTATGCGGGGTCAGCTACCGGATCAAATGGCACCTTACACCAGCGCCCTTCGCTGAGGATGCCGAGGACAATGACCTGATGGCGCTGGCGGTGCCCGTTGTGAACACCGTGCAGCAGGAAGGTCATATCAACTTCGATGCAGGTGATGACAATTCGGATTGGTACTCCTTCTGGGTAACCGTTGATGGCAGCCCGAACCTTTCGTTGGAAGCCGCCCACCAGAACGCAGGTACGTATTCGGGCACCTTGGAATGGTACAACGAAAGCGGAACATCGATCGGCACAACGAGCTACTGGATCGACGGTAGTTCCAACACCTCGCCAACGAACTACACGCCAGGCCTGCTCACCTCTGGCCACTACTTCTTCCGGATCACCAGCCCGGTGTGCGGCCTGAGCTATCGGTTCACCATGACCGGTATCAGCGCTGTTGGCATAGCCGAACAAGCCAATGCACCGTTGCTCATCGCCAACCCGAATCCCAGTGCCGATGGCTTCTTCACACTTCGCACAACGGGCTTCCCGATCGTTCTCCTTCAGCTATCCGATCCGGGTGGACGCCTGCTGCGCGATGAACGTGTCACCTCCCAAAGCGGGACCGTGTTGCTCGACGCCTCCGACCTCCCACAAGGCACATACATCGCACGGTTGATGGATGCTGACAACCGCTGGACACAGGTACGCTTGGTGCGCACGCGCTGACCCACGCGCTACCTTACCGCTCCATGGATCAGCCCATCCGCGTCATCGCCTTCGATGACAACAAGGACCTGCGCGATATGTTCCGCATGCTGGTAGATGCGCAACCCGACATGGTGTGCGTGGCGGTGCATCCGGACCTCGCCCAGATGATGCGCGACATTGACGCCGCACAACCGGATGTGATCGTAATGGACATCCAGATGCCGGGCATGAACGGGATCGAAGGCGTGCGGGCGATAAAAGCCCGGTACCCCGCAGCGCGCATCCTCATGCAGACCGTGTTCGATGACGACGACAAGGTGTTCGATGCCATCTGCGCAGGAGCCTGCGGGTACATCCTGAAGACCGCTGCAGTGGAGGAGATGACGAAGGCCATCCGCGATGTGCACTCCGGCGGATCGGCGATGACACCGGCGATCGCGTTCAAGGTGCTCTCCCGGTTCCGGGCGAACGAACCGGCAACCACCGCCGAACAGGAGTACGGCCTCAGCGATCGCGAGAAAGGTGTGCTCACCTTGCTGGTGAAAGGCCGCAGCTACAAGATGATCGCTGAGGAGCTCGGGATCAGTTACCACACCGTGGACAGCCACATGCGCAAGATCTACGAGAAGCTGCATGTGCACAGCAACGCCGAAGCCGTGAGCAAGGCGGTGAGCAAACGGTTGGTTTAGCCAAGAGTGAGTCGCGAGCGGCGAGTGCTGCTTCCGTCATCGCACTCACCGCTCATTACTCTCCGTTGAAGATTCCATCACGAGAATTCGGGATTGAACCGTGACGGGCGAAGGTTTCGATTTGGGGACCATAAAACCCACTCTCATGAGACCTCTTCAAAACCTGCTCATGACGGCTGCGATAGTCGCGCCGTTAGGGATGAGCGCCCAAACGGAAAGTGAACCGAACAACAGCATCGCGCAGGCCAACGCCCTTACGCTCGGCACGGCCATGAGCGGCGACATTGGCGGCGCCCCCTGTGGCAGCGGCACCAGCGACGACTGGTTCGTGCTCAACCTGACGCAGGATGGGACCGTGACCATTTCCACCGCGATCTCGAACGCCGGCGGTGTTGACGGCACTATCCGTATCTACACGTACAACAGCGGTGGCGGCAATATCTACGCCGATGACCATGCCAGCGGAACAGGCCTACCGGTGTTCGCGACCAGCACCCGCAACTGTCTGGCGAAGGGCACCTACTATCTCCTACTCCAACGTCTGAACAGCGATTGCTACACCTATTCGATGACCGTGACGCAGAGCACCCCGGTGTATGGGGATGACCTGGAGCCGAACAACAGCATTGCACAAGCTGGCGGGAATCCGCTGCTCGCCGAGAACACGATCACGAACGGCCATACCAACTTCCTGTACAACGCCCCGGACAATGGTGACTACTACCACATCACCACGGTGAACAATGGGGCGCTGGGGGTGACCGTGAACGCCGAAAGCGCCGGCGCCATCAGTTCCGTGCGCGTTTACCTGTACAATGCCGGCGGTGGACAGATCGGCTCATTCGATGCGGCCACCGGGGCCAACTCCGTCCCGGTGACCACCAGTGCTTCGTTCTCGTGCTTTGGACAAAGCGACTACTACATCCTGGTCCAGAGTTTGGGCGGTTGCGGTGTGAGCTACCAGCTCAGCTACTCTCTTTCAGAGCCGGTTTTCACCAACGATGCTGAACCGAACAACAGTTTCCCAACAGCGGTCCCGCTCGCACACAACAGCTTCACACAAGGCCATTTGAACTTCCTGCATGCGGGCGACAACGATGATCGCTACGCCGTGACCACGCCGGTTGAAGGCACCATGACCGTGACCATGATCGCCGAGAACGTCGGCGGTGGGACCGTGCGCGTGTATGTGTACAACAGCGGCGGTGGGCAGATCAACAGTTTCGACGCCAATGTTGGGGCCAACAACGATGACGACACCACAACGACCTCTTTCACTTGTTACGGACAGGGCAACTACTATTTCCAAGTACAGAGCCTTGGCGGCTGCGGCATCAGTTTCAAGCTGAAATACCAGTCTACCGGAGCGGTCTACGGGAGCGACTTGGAGCCCAATAACACTTTCCCCGCTGCCGTAACGAACGGGGTGCTCGCACCGAACACTTTCACCGAAGGCCATTTGAACTTCAACCACTACGGCGACAACGACGACCGCTACTTCGTACAAACGCCAGCTGAAGGCACAATGACATTGACAATGATCGCGGAACGCGTGCCTGCTGCGGCCGGCACTGTGCGCGTGTACGTCTACAACAGCGGCGGCGGCCAGATCAACAGCTTCGATGCAAGCGTTGGCGGCGGCAACGATGATGATACCACCACCGTCTCGTTCGACTGCTACGGCCAGGGCGATTACTACTTGCTGGTCCAGAGTTTGGACGTCTGCGGCATCAGCTACAAACTGAAATACGTGACCACCGGTGCAGTGTATGGCAGCGATGTGGAGCCGAACAACTCATTGGCGCAGGCACTGTCCAACGGCATGCTGGCCCCGAACACCCTTACAGACGGCCACCTCAACTTCAACCACTACGGCGACAACAACGATTACTACGCCATACAGACAGCCGATGATGGGACTGTGAACCTGACCTTGATCGCTGAACGCGTCCCTGCTGCTGCCGGTACCGTGCGGGTGTACCTCTACAACAACGGCGGCGGGCAGATCAACAGCTTCGATGCGAGCGTGGGGGGGAGCAACGATGACGATACAACTTCTGCGTCGTTCACGTGCTATGGCCAGAGCTTGTACTATGTCCTGGTCCAGAGCCTGGGTGCCTGCGGCATCTCATATCGCCTGGGCTTCACGCTGACCGCACCTGCTTTCGACAACGACACTGAGCCCAACAATTCCTTAGCCACGGCAACTGTCTTCCACCCCGATTCATCCAACGCTGCGGGCCATGTGAACTTCAACCATGTCGGCGACAACAACGATTACTACCGTGTGAACCTTACGGCCAACGGAAGCATCCAGTTCGACTTCTCGGCAGCCGCTGTGGCTGCAGGAACCGTTCGCTTGTACATCTACAACGGCGGTGGTGGCAACATCGGAAGTCAGGATGCCGCAGTAGGTGCTGGTGGGGTGCCGGTGACATCCACACACTCCTTCGGCCCGTATGCGGCCGGCACCTATTACTTCCTGGTGCAAAGCCTGGGTGGATGCGGTATCAGCTACCGCTTCAACTGCAACGATGCCGATGGTGACGGCACATGCAACTACTTCGATCTGTGCCCGGGAGGTCCCGAGTCTGGCACCGCCTGCGACGACGCCAGCGCTTGCACGATCAACGACGTGATCGGCGCGAATTGCTTCTGCGCAGGGACCTTCCAGGACACGGACGCGGATGGTACCTGCGATGCGAACGATCTCTGCCCAGGTGGACCCGAGCCCGGCACGGGTTGCAACGACAACAACGCTTGCACCACGGGTGATGTGATCGGCGCGGACTGCTTATGCGCTGGAACGTTCGCAGATGCTGACAACGATGGCACCTGCGACGCCAACGATC
>JBDTSG010000062.1:0-20683 GCA_039931265.1 Flavobacteriales bacterium | reverse complement strand
CCGCACGCATGCGCACCGGACGACGCAAGAACCATACGCGCCCGATGAATTCGCCCGTGCGGTTAGGGGTGAACAAGCCTGCACTCGTGCCGGCCAAAGTTGCGCGCACCGCAAGGCCATAGCTCACGCCTTCCACCGGTCGCATGAGCAGCTTCCATTTGAACGCTTCAACACCCCAATTCACCGCCGCCAGCAAGACGACGATGAACACCGGCCAGGACAGGGAAGCCTCGAAAGCTTCGTTCCAGAGGCGGCTATCTTTCGCCGATACCTGCGTGCACAGGAAAACGCACGCCAGTGCGAAGAGACCCCAACGGAAAAGTGAGATGAGCGTGCGGTCCATGGCTGCGGCCGAAAGTAGGCCTACGGAACGTGTGATCCTGGGGATCGACCCCGGTACCACCGTGATGGGTTATGGGGTCTTGTTGGAACAAGGACGGACGATAACGCTCTTGGATGCCGGTGCCGTGCGCTTTCCGCCCGCTGATGACCATACGCTGAAACTGCGGGAGATCTTCATGCGGGTGCTGGCGATCATCGAACAGCACAAGCCCGATGAACTCGCGATCGAAGCTCAGTTCTTCGGCAAGAATGTCCAGAGCATGCTGAAGCTCGGCCGAGCGCAGGGCGTCGCCATTGCTGCCGCGTTGCACCGGGATGTGGCAATTGTCGAGTACGCGCCCCGGCGCATCAAACAGGCTGTTACAGGTAACGGCAATGCTTCGAAGGAGCAAGTTGCCGCCATGTTGTTCGGGATATTGAAGGTGAAGGACCTGCCGAGCAGCACCGATGCCACCGATGCCTTGGCGGTAGCGGTGTGCCATCATTTTTCGCGCAACAATGCCGTGCAAGGGCGCGGCGGGCTGGCGCGTGGCAGCAGCGACTGGGGCGCGTTCGTGCGCAACAACCCGGAACGTCTGAAGGGGGGTTAGGCGTTGCGGACCTTTTCCGCAATGGCAGCAAGTTGCTCTTGGGTCAACTTCAATTTTGGCCTGCCGAAGTCCATGTCGGCCATACTGTCAATGGGGATCAAATGCACGTGTGCGTGAGGTACTTCAAGCCCGATAACGCTTACGCCCACGCGATCGCACGGTACCACCTTCTTGATCTTGCGCGCAACCCCTTGCGCGAACGGCATGATCGCGGCAAGCACGTCCGAAGGTAGGTCGAAGAACTTGTCCACCTCCACTTTCGGTATCACCAACGTATGGCCCTCGCGCAACGGGTTGATATCGAGGAAGGCCAAAAAGCGGTCGTCTTCGGCAACCTTGTGGCAAGGGATCTCGCCAGCGATGATGCGTGAAAAAATGCTTGGCATCAGCGTGTGATCCCGATGATCTCCAAACGCATGGTGCTTCCCGTAGGGGTTGTCACTTCGGCGGTTTCGCCCGTGCTCTTGCCCAACAAACCCTTGCCGATGGGGGAACTCACACTGATCTTGCCAGACTTGATGTCCGCTTCGCTCTCGGCCACCAGGGTGAAATCGCGCTGGGTCTTGTTCTCCATTAGCACGGTCACCTTGCTGTGGATGTAAACGCGACCTTCCTCCAGCTGGCCGACTTCGATGATCCGCGCATTGGCTACGACGGCTTCCAACTTGGCGATGCGTGCTTCCAACAGCCCCTGATCCTCTTTGGCGGCGTGGTACTCGGCGTTCTCGCTCAGGTCACCCTTGTCGCGAGCATCCGCGATCTGTTGGCTCAGATGGCGTCGCTCAACGGTCTTCAAGTTGTGCAACTCGTCCTGCAGTTTGCGCAGACCTTCTTCTGTGTAATAGGCGGTGCTCATCGCCGATGGGGTTGGGGAGAAAGAAAGGAAGAGGATCCGTCACACGGCGGATCCTCTCCAGCGAATGTAACAGCGGTATCGCTCAGAGGCTCACACGCAAGCCGATGCAATGGACACCGGCAAAAGGATTGGTGGCACGGTAAGCGTAATCCACTGCGATGGCGCTCTTCTTCTCGCTGCCGAAGGGGAAGTCAACGCTGAGGCCGCCGCTGGGACCGGTGAACACCGAGGTGCGTTCGTCGGTGGTGTTGCCTTTCTCCCAGAGATATCCGCCACGCAAGTGGAAGATCTTCTTGAACGCGTATTCCAAGCCCACAACGCCTTGGTCCTGGGTGAAGGAGTTGCTGATGAAGGTACCCGCCACCGTCAGGCGGTGCATCTCGTTCAAGTGGAAATCATACGCAGCGCCGATGGTCAGCATGCTGGGCAACTCGAAGCGCTCGCTGCGTTGCTGCAAGGTCAGTACATCGCTTCCCGAGCTTACCAACCCCTGCACGCCAAGCCCATCACCTGCGAAACGCATGGGCGGTCCGACGTTCTTGAGGGCGATACCGAACTTGATATTCTCCTTCTCGCCGGTCACGTAGTGAATGCCGGCATCGAAACACACCCCTGTGGCGCGCACGTTGGCAATGCTCTCGCTAACGACACGCACCAACAAGCCCCCGTAAATGCTGTTGCTGAAGCTCTTCGCATAGGCAAGCCCGATGTTGCTCATAGTGGGGCTGAAGGTTCCCAAACCACCTTCGGGTTGAGCGTCCGTGGTAACCGGAAGATCGCCGAAGGACAGCACGGTGGCCGTAAGGCCGAGCACGCCGCTCTCACCCATTTTCTGGCCCAAGCCAATGGCGTTCATGCTTACACCCGAACCGGATAACCAGGTGGTATTGGTGAAGGTGATCTCCGTTTTGTTGGTGTGGGCAAGGCCGGCGATGTTGCCGTACATGCTTTCCACACCACGCAACGTTGCCGTGTTCGCGAGCCCCCAGCCGCTGCTGCGCGCCCATGGGTTCATGAGCAATTGCGAGGCACCCGCCTGTCCGGCGCGATCGGGATTCCCGCCCAGCACGGTGGTGCAGACGAGTACGCCACAGGCGATCGATCCCAGGGTACGGATCATTGTGTTCATCTTGATGTCCATCGCTTCGTTGTCGTTATCGGCCGCATCAGAAATTCTGGAGGTCCACGGGCCGGATCACACCGAACCACTTGATCACCTTCTCGCCAACACCGGGCACGTCGATGTGGCAGATGTAGGTGCCACCGGCGATAGGTACCGTGTTGCCGTTGCGCAGGTCCCAATCCAGGAACGTGAGGTCGTTGTCCTTGTCGTACTTGCGGATCCTGGTGCCACCAACGTTGTAGATGCTGATCGTGCAGGTCTGCGGCAGGTTCACGAATTTGACCCTGTTGTCCAAACGGCTGGTCTCGTAACCACTGAAGGAGTAATAGGGGTTGGGAACGATGCCGATCAGGTCAAGTGCATCCACCGCTACGTCATGCAATGCGGTAAGCGTCGACAATGCGTCGCTGGAGAATGTGTAAAGCGGCCGACCCCCGTTGCGCAGACCATTGGGGTCGCTCGGAATGTGCGGAGCATAGCCGCCATAGGGGTCAACATACTGGGTGTACGGCTGCTTGGTTTCCAGGATGATGCGACTTTCGTTCGGGATCAGCCCATCCTCAACGCTGTTCATCTGCATACCGGGGGCCATCACTACACTGCCCACCCATTCCGTTGATCGGAACACGTTGCGACGGCTTGTGCTGGAGTTCTCCGTCAGTTTGGAGTAGGTGAATGCTCCTTCGTCGTATTGGGGCATGAAAGTGTTCGCACTCGTGCCATCGAGCCGGTTCGCGTTCCCGAACACGTAGATCCAGTGGCATCCGCCGAAGAGGGGTTGGCCCAAATTGGTCACCAATCGATCATCCGGGTTGAACAGGAAGTCACGGCCATTGTTCTGCCCATTCCCCAGATCCGCGCCCCAGAAGCTGTTCTCGCTGAAAGCCATGTTCAAGCGTTCACCGCTCGCGATATCGATCGCGTAGCCGGGGAACCAACCCATGCCATTGGGCTGGGTGCCGTTCATGGTGGCCTCGTTGTCGTTGGCTCCTGAAGAGCCGGCACGGCGCCCGTTCTTATCAACACTGGCGCCAGAGCGCAAGTGGTTTTTGGCCACACCACCTTGGGCCAACGAGGGGTTCTCCTCATTTTCCAGAACGGCACAACGTGTCCAGCGGTTCTTGTCCGCCGTGAGCACGATCAATGTTGGCCGCGAGTTCGCAATGCGCGAAACGTTGCGCGAGACCTCCAGGTCCGGCGAGCAGGGTTGGAACGCGGTGTCGCCACAAAGGATCCACGGTGCCCACATGCCCGTAAGGATGCCCTCGTAAACCTCCTCATCGTCCTCGCCCACGTAATCGTTGTAGCTGTTCCCGTCTTCATCGCTTGTCCCGGAACGTATCCAGTTGAAAGGGTTCTCTCCTTCATCATCGGGTACGCCATAGCACCATGGATCGCCGGCGAAAGTCCAGCTGCCTGCGTCTATTGGGTCGGTGAACTGGTCACCAACACCGGGGTATTCGAATTGTTGCACGGTAACGGACAACCCCCAATCAGGCACCAATTGTTCGTTCAGCACAGCGATCGAGCGTTCGCTGTGCAAGGTGTCGGGCGCTCCGTCCGGCTCACCGTTCGGGCCGCCGCTTTCATCCCTGTCAAGGGCTACAAGCGACCATGTCGCGTCGGCCAGGTCGTTGGGTGTAACATCGTTGAACCAGAGCTCGAAACGGCCCTTGGGTACGTTCAGTGGGTCGATCACCTTCACGACCACCGGTGCAAGCCCGCGCTTGAACAGAAGTTGATCCTGGCGCCAAGGGCTGCCGGACATGATGGCGTCGATGGTTGTTTCTTCGAGTTCGATGCGGTTCGCGCCGTTGCCATCTCCTTCCAAGCGCACAAGCGGGAAGCCCGTGCCGTATTCAGCTTGGATGATGGTGCCACCTTCAGACGGGGTGGGTTTGTGGGGGATACCCGAGAATGGAACGATCTCTCCGTTCACCCCCTTCCGGCTCGATTTGAAGGTGAATGCTTGGCCTGTGAGCGCTACGGGATTGTAGTCCGCGTAATTGTTGTAGCCGTATGCGATGGCAATGAAGTAGTACGTCTTGAAATTGATCAGGCGAACGTCGCCTTGAGCGAACTGGTCTTCGGTTACACGTATGCTGTGCGCGATCCCCGCGTCAGCACCGTTCACCATCTCCACCGGCACCGGCAGGTTGATGTCCGGATCGTAATTGTAGTTCACCAATTGGCTTACGCCATCCTCAATATCGCCTTGGTAGATAAGGCGTGCCTTGTTCAGGTCGTTCACTTCGCTGGCGCTCACTTCGGCATTGGCAACCTGATACACCAAGTAACCTTGGAAACGGTAGAACCTGTCGGTGGCCGATTCAGGGATCGCCGGGTCGAGCTCAACGTAATCCTCCGGGATCAGGACGTTGTTGTTGCTGTTGCCAGGATTGTTGATGTACAGGATCAGTTCCCGATCCAACTCGGCCACGTTCAATTCCGGAGCGTCCGGGCCATTGAGGATCTTGAAGCAGTTGTCGAAAAGAGACTGGGCTTTATCGTCGGCCTTTCTCACTTCTTCCACGCTGGCCACGGGACCACCCGCTGTGGCGCGCGCCCAAACCGCGCCTACGGTGATGTTGTTGTAGGCACCGGGTTCAAGGGTAAAGGGTCCGGCGCTTTGGATGAAACGCCTGTCAGCGGGCGGATTGCCTTCGGTTATTTCGGACCAAGGCGCTTGAGGAACGCAGTTCGTGCCCCAGCCCAAAGGATCGCTATCGCCGGGGAACATGTACTGTGCCGGTGTGTTCGGGTCGCCGCCACCATCAATGTGGCCTGTTCCGCCGTAGAGGTTGGGGGAGTTATCCTTCCAAATGGCCCGGAGGAAGTTGTAGTAGTCGATCGCAATGTCCGGATCGCCGGTCACTGAGCCATCGTTGTTGTGATAAAGGAAAGCGCGCATGCCGTAGCGTTCATTGTCCACGACGGTATCGCCATAGCCGATGCCAATGCCTTTGTAGGGTATGCCAAAACCAGCCCGCGCGGCATTGCAATCCGTGGTCAGCGGGTTATCCACCCCATCCGCATCCTGGTAGGGGCCTTCGAAGAAGTCCATGCCGATCGCGGGGGGTTGAACGCCGTAGCCGATACCGCCGCCCACACAGGCACTGCCAGCGTCATTGTCCGTGCCGTTGTACGCATAGCCCAACCCGCGCTGAACATCGCAGCCCACGTAATCGTCATTGGCGCAGCCGAGGTCGCAATCCACCCACTGGCCGAAGTAGGTGTTGGTGAGTGTCTGCGTTCCTTGGTTGATGACCACATAGTTGTAGAAGGTCATGTTGTTCACCTCATCGTTGGTGGCGAAGGCGAAGGCCTGCGCACGGATCTCCATGCCGATCGGCTGGCCACTGCTCTCGGAGTGCGCGTTGCCATTATCGTTGAAAACCCACCAGATGTTCTCGTCCCCGAACAAGGGGATGGCATCTTCCCGGAAGCGCGATTTGCAGTCGATGGTGCCGTCCAAGTCATATCCAGGGGAATCGCCGTCACCGGGCTCGTAATCACCATCCCCGTTGAAATCGTTGAAAGGAGCGATGTAGAGGTCCTGGCCTGCGGCCACATCACCTATGGCCGGCCATTCCGAAAAGATAGAGGGAGCGATATAACCCGGGAACTCCTCGTTCACGTTGCAGTCCGGGTCGTTCAAACAGAGGTAGTAGCCATTGTGCCGCGCAACATCGTTCCTGTTGGTCTTCCAGGTCTTGTCGAAGTCGGTGCACACATCCGCCGCGATACTGGCAGTACCATCATTGGTCAGGGGGCCTGGCCAGAAATCGTTCCCCACTTGGCGGAAACGAACAGCAGCGAGTTTGAGTTGATTGTCCGGTGAAAGGCCGCCCATCCATAGGGAGCCGGCGAAAAGTGCATGCGGTCCGGAACGATCCTCGGTCTTCGGCACTTCATATGCGGGGCCACCGGGGCTCGACCGGTCCTGCCACATGTTGCCACCGGTTTCGATCAGCGCCCTCACATTGTTCAGGTCGATCTCCGTTTTCTGCGTTGCTGGCGAGCAGTCGCCAGCTTTCGCTTGGCCTACTGTGGTTTGCGTAACCCTGCGGCCGGAGTGATTCTCGCGGGCCGGAAGGTTCCCAACGGTGAACACGACGGCGGTGGTCGCGACGATCGCGCGTAAGTTCAAGAGACTGTTCATGTCGCTGCGTTCAATGTGTTCAGAAATCGAAACGGAGACCAAGGCGCACCGTACGAGGCGCACCGTAGTTGCCCGGATCGTTCACTTTCAGTGCGTAGAGATCACGGTAACTGTCCGAGTTCACTTGCGCGTTGATGGCGTCCTGGTATTGCGGTGCGGCCAAGTAGCCATCATCATCCGCTGCACCCGTGCCGCGCCACACGCCGGTCACGTTGCGGGTGTTCAGCACGTTGGTCACCAAGAGGTAGATGTTCAGGTTGGCGCTCTTCGCCTTGTTCTCGCCCTTGCCGAACTTGAGGTTAATGTCGCGGTCCAACTGCAGGTCCATGGTGAACTGCCAAGGAAGTCGGCTTCCGTTGATGCTGCCATTGAGGCTGTGCGCGCCGATCCCCTCGCCTTCGTTAATGATGCGGCTGCTGGAACTGTACGGTGTACCGCTGCCCAGCAGGGTTACCACGTTAACCCCGGTGTTCTGCAGGATCGGTTTGCCGAAGAGCATGGGCCCATTGTAGTCCTTGCCACTGCCGTAACGGAAATCGGCGGTGATCTGGAACTTGTGCCGCTGATCGAAATTGAGCGGTGCAATGGTGCGCAGGTTCGGCTGGCCACTGTTCACCAAAGCCAGAGACGTGTTGGGGTCGCTGCCGGTGCCATCGGCGAATTGCAGTGTATAAGCAGCGCGCATCCAAACATTGCCCGTCCGCCGCAGGTCGTAGGCCAGCGTAAAGCCCTTCACCGTACCGAAGTCGATGTTGTCAAAGGTCTGGTAGCTCACCGGCCAAGCCTCTGTTACGTTGCGCACTTGGATCATATCGCGGAGTTCGCGGTAGAAGGCCGAGATCTTCAGCGAACTGCTCTTGGTAAGCACCTGCTGGAAGCCCAGTTCGTAGTCGATGGTTTTCGTAGGCCTCAGGTTCGGGTTGTTGAGCACGTTACCCGTGGTTTCGAGATAGGCATAGTTCAACAGGTCGAGACGGCTCGCACTGGTGGGGCGCTGGGTCAGCACATCGTAGTGCGCGAAGAACACCGCTTCGTCGCTGATCGGGAAACTGAACGCGATCCGCGGCATGATGTTGACGACCGGCTCGTAGTCCTTGAACGCGTTCTGGTTCAGCTTGCTGCCGTTCAACTGGCCTTCCAGGCCGCGACCGATCAAATAAGGTTGGATGCCGTTCGCCGAACGCAGCACCGACGGGTCGATCACGCGCTCGCCCAAGGCGTTGTACCAATCGTCACCGTCGCGGTAGCCCACAACTGTCAACGGACCGGAGTAGTTGTCCACGTACACCACGAAGTCATCGCCGATGTTGGTAGGTCGGTTCGCCAATTGATCCGCGATCTGGCCATCGCCTTGCGGAACACTGCTGCCGGCCGTGTAGGCGTTTTGTTGCAGGTAGGGATCCTTCAATACGCTCTGGTTCGCGTCATACCGGTCCACCCGCACACCAACGTTGAAGATGATGTCGTCGAATGCGAACTTGTCCATCACATAACCGGCTATGTAGATCGGCTGGAAGGGCGCTTGCAAACGCGTGTGATTGCCGTTCTCATCAACGTCGTTGAAGAAATCATCCAGCGAAGGACGGCCCGTGGTCTTGTTACCGACGTGATCGTAGCCGAAGTATGAGTTGACCAACCCCCCGCTGCCGTTGAACAAGTTCTCCCCGCTGTTGATCAGTTCATCGGCACTGAACATGTCGATCGACAAGAGCGAGGGGTCCACAGCATCGATGTTGATGAAGTCCGATCCGTCGGGATCAAGACCCAAAGCGAGCCTCAACTGCTCATCGAAGTAGGACTGCCCTTCCGAATCGATCAGGCGTGGGTGATCGATGAAGGGGTACTGCCCGAAGATGTAGTTCGTCGTGGAGATGCTGTCGTTGATCTGCTTGATGTGGCTGTTGGCAAGGCTGCGTGCCAATCCCCAGAAACCGACGGGCGCCAGTTGGTAAACACGTTGGGTGATCTGCTCGTATTCCACCCCCACGCTCACAGCGTGCTGTCCAATATCAGCAGAGCCGGTAGCGCTCAGGCGCGCTTGGTCGGTTTGGCGCTTGGTGTAATTGTTGGCAAGGGAGCCGACGTTGTTGTAAAGCGCATAGACCCTGTCCGCTCCACCACCGTTCAGGATACCACTTCCACTTTGAATGGCGTCGAAATTCGTGTAAGGGCCATCTTCCGCGGTAGGGTCGAAAATGTTGAACGGCTGCTGCTCGAAGAGGTGGAAGTACTGGTCCGTTATGCCGGCCACCTCCGGGTTCAAGTTCCCCGGTTCAAATGTCACCAATGTGTCGCGCCAGCCATCCTGCTCAAACGCCTCTGCTTCGGGATCGAAGCCGTAGTTGTTCATCCGGTAGGTCTCGAACTTGCCCAGATAACCGTAATCGAACAGCCGATCGCCGTGCACCGGGTCCTCGTCCTTTGAATCGAACCGGGAGTAATCGAACTGGACACTGTAAAACGCGTTCTTGATACCCGACTTCTTGGCGGTCTGCCCTTCCACAGCGTCTTCCTGGCGCTGGTTGAAGCGCTGCGTGAACCGCACGAAACCGCGCCAAGTGATATCGCGCGAACGGTTATTGTTCTCGGAATTCAGAAGGCTGTTGTTGCGGCTGTAGTCCTGTTGTTTGCCGTATTCGAAGGAGCCGCCCAGGGTGAGGTTCACAGTTGGGGTCGTCTTGACGTCCACTTTGCCCGCAGCCAAGTATGATGTCCGCGCAGCACCTTGACGGGTGCGTAGTTCTTCGAGGTCGCCGTTGTTAAGGTCGAGCACGTTGTAAAATGCCGTCGGCCGGCCCGCCACATCGCGAACCGTGAGTGGCTCGGCGATCAGCTGGTCGCGGACTTCCTTTTTCACCCTTGGGTCGTTTATGTACTGAGGACTTTCGTCCACCACATTGGTGTACTGTCCGCTGAGGAAGAACCCAAGAAGAGGCTCGCTCTTGTTGCCAACACTGTCTTTCTTGAAGAACAGCGGGCCGCTGATGCTCGCTTCCAATTGGTTGTAGGCGTAGGCGTCCAAGCCCACGATGTCCGTAACATCATCGCCCAGTTGCCAGCCGGAGGTGAGGTATTCCAATCCTCCGAAATACGAACGGCTGGGCCCGCGCGTGGTAATGTTGATGACACCACCGGTCACGTCGCCATAGTTGGCAGGCACACCGCCGGTGATCACCTGTACTTCTTCAATAGCGCTCTTCGGCAGTCCGGTCCCCGCCCCTGCAGGCACCTTCACACCATCGATGTAGTAATAGGTGTTCTCGGTGCGCGCTCCGCGTATGCTGATGCCCCCACCGGTACCTGCCGTGCTGGCACCGGCAACCGTGGTGGCGATGCTGTTGGCGGTACGGCCGGGCATCTTGCTGATCTGGTCGCGGGTAACGGTACCGCCGCTGGCCCCACCGTCTTTCTCGATCAGGGGCACCTGGTACTTGACGATCTTGAACTCCTTCAGTTCAAGGCCGCTCTCCATCTTGATGTCCAAGAAGGTGATCTTGTTACCGTTCACTACCACACCCGTCTGTTTCACCGGTTGGTAACCCACATAGCTGAAGGTCACATCGTACGTGCCCGGTTCGATGGGCTTGATCAGGTAAACACCATCGAAGTCGGTAGCACCGCCTGCGACCTGTGTGCCTCTGTTCTCCACCAGCACGTTCACGAACGGAAGTGGCTCGCCCGACTTACCGTCGGTGAGGGTGCCCTTCAAGCTACCGGCCCCCACTTGGGCGAAGGTGATAGCTGAAACAACGCAAAGGGCTGTCAGGGAGAGTAGCCTTCTCACCATCAACTTTAGGATTTACGATCTGTGTAGGGTTGCAACGAGGGGCGGTAAAGATAGAAAGATACCGATCCGTGCAAATCTCCTGAAACCTGCGCCAGTCGTGGGTTTCCGGAGGTTGGGCAGGATCGGGGTCCCGGCGGTACCGGTCTTTTGCCGCTCATCATCGCAGTCATGGTGCCGAAATATATCGGCAACGTGGCCGCACCTACCCGGGATCGACCGCGATCATCGTAACGGGGTATACACGTCCGATCCGCAACAACGCGTGCGATCGGGGCGGAACGTTAGTGCCGCCTGCCGAACAAACGCACGAAGAACGGGTCGCGGTGGGTGTTGGTGCCGTTCTTGTTCGCACGCTTGGTGTGCTGCTTGATGCGCTTGCGCGTGGCCTTGTCCTGGATGCCCAGATGCTGCTTCTGATTTTCCTTGTCTGCCTTCTTGGCCGCCTTCTTGTCGTCCTTTTTCTTCTTGGCCTGTATGTGCTCCGCCTCTTTGCGGCCAATACCCTCCTCTTGCGCGTGCACAACGGCCGGCACCGCCACCGCCAAGGCAACAGCGATCAAGGACCGCAGGAGGAACTTCTTCATGCACGCAATGTTAAGCCCGGTAGCGGGGCACATACCTACTTTCGCACTTGAACGTTCTACCAGCGCATGTTCATACGTCCGCCTGTTTTGGTTCTGATCGGCCTGTCGGCCGCCATCCTTTTTATCGCGGGGTGTAAAAAGGAGCAACGGAGTGGTGTGCCCTACACTCAGGTCGACATCCAATTCAATGTGAATAACCCGGCCTATGTGGATCTGCAGGTTCCCAGCGGATGGATCTACATCACCGGTGGGAGTCGCGGGATCATCGTGTACCGAAAGACCATGGATGAATTCGTGGCCATGGACAGGCACTGCCCTTACCGCCCCGAGGATGGATGTCAGGTCTTCGTGGATGATACTCAGGTCACCGTGCGCGATACGATCTGCTGCGGCTCCGCCTTCCTGATCGTTGATGGTAGTGTTACTGGTCAGCCTGCGGCGACAGGCTTGCAGCAGTACAATACCACCTTCAACGGTACCACCCTGCGCATTTACAATTGAACCGCTCGACCCCCGGATGCAAAAAGGCCCGGTCGTTGGACCGGGCCTTTGCGTTCTCAACAGAAGGGCTCAGTAACGGTATGCGTCGCCCTTGAACGGTCCGTTCTTCGGTACGCCGATGTATTTGGCCTGCTTGTCGTTCAGCTCTTCCAGCTCCACGCCGATCTTGGCGAGGTGCAGCTTGGCCACCATCTCGTCGAGGTGTTTCGGCAGCACGTACACCTTGTTCTCGTAGTTGCCGTGGTTCTGCCAAAGCTCCAACTGGGCGAGCGTCTGGTTCGTGAAGCTGTTGCTCATCACGAAGCTGGGGTGGCCCGTGGCGCAACCCAAGTTCACCAGTCGACCTTCAGCCAGGATGATGACGTCCTTGCCATCGATCGTGTACTTGTCCACTTGTGGCTTGATCTCCACTTTGCTCTTGCCGTGCGTGCCGTTCAACCAAGCCATGTCGATCTCGTTATCGAAGTGGCCGATGTTGCACACGATGGTCTTGTCCTTCATCGCTTGGAAGTGCTCCGCGCGGATGATGTCGCAGTTCCCGGTGGTGGTGATGATGATGTCCGCCCGGGGTGCCGCCTTCGCCATGGGCTTCACTTCGAAGCCGTCCATTGCGGCCTGCAATGCACAGATCGGGTCGATCTCGGTAACGATCACACGGGCGCCCGCACCTTTCAGTGAAGCAGCCGTGCCCTTGCCCACATCGCCATAGCCGGCAACAACAGCCACTTTGCCGGCCATCATGATGTCGGTTGCACGGCGGATCGCATCAACGGCGCTCTCCTTGCAACCGTATTTGTTATCGAACTTGCTCTTGGTAACGCTGTCGTTCACGTTGATCGCGGGCATGACCAGCGTGCCGTTCTTCTCACGGTCCATCAGGCGGTGTACACCGGTGGTGGTCTCTTCGCTCAGTCCTTTGATGCCCTTCACCAGTTCGGGGAACTTGTCGAAGACCATGTTGGTGAGGTCGCCGCCATCGTCGAGGATCATGTTCAGGGGCAGGCCGCCTTCGAAGGCGAAGAGCGTCTGCTCAATGCACCAATCGAACTCTTCGTTGTTCATGCCCTTCCATGCGAACACTGGAATGCCCGCTTTGGCAATGGCCGCTGCGGCGTGGTCCTGTGTGCTGAAGATGTTGCAGCTGCTCCAGCTCACCTCGGCGCCGAGCTCCTTCAAGGTCTCGATCAGCACAGCTGTTTGGATCGTCATGTGCAAACAGCCAGCGATGCGCGCCCCTTTCAATGGCTTCTGCTTGCCATGCTGTTGGCGCAGGGCCATCAAACCGGGCATTTCGGCCTCGGCCAATTCGATCTCTTTCCGTCCCCACTCTGCTTGGGAGAGGTCCTTCACTTTGAATTTCAACTGTTCGGCGGTCTTGGTGGTCATGGTGTATTCTTCGGTGTTCCGTGCTATGACGCAACGGGGCCGCGAAAGTAGCCGCTTCACCCGGATCGGGTGCCTGTATGGTATGTTCGCGACATGAGCGCCGTACAGCAACTGCTCGACAGGTCGAGGGCCGAAGGGCGCAAGCTCTTGGCCGTGCTGATCGACCCGGATCAGGCCCAGGACGAGGCCCGGCTGGAGCGCACGATACAGAACGCGTGCATGGCCAAGGCAGACCTGCTTTTCGTTGGCGGTAGCCTGCTGATGACCGATGCGTTCGACGCCTGCGTGAAACGGGTGAAGGAACTGAGCGACCGGCCCGTGGTCCTCTTCCCCGGAAGCCCAGCGCAGCTGAGCGCTCATGCCGATGCGGTGTTCTTTCTGAGCCTCATCAGTGGGCGTAACCCGGAACTGCTCATTGGGCACCATGTTACCGCCGCGCCGCGCGTGAAAGCACTCGGCCTTGAGGCGATCCCCACGGGCTACATGCTGGTGGATGGCGGCCGTGCCACCACCGCGCATTACGTCAGTCAAACGTCGCCTATCCCGCACGACAAGCCGGGCATTGCGGCCTGCACGGCTTTGGCCGGCGAACTGCTGGGTCTGAGCACCATGTACATGGATACCGGTAGCGGTGCAAAGCGGACCGTGAGCCCGGCCATGATCGCCGCTGTGCGCGCAAGTGTTGCCTGCCCGATCATCGTGGGCGGTGGTATCCGTGATGCAGTACGCGCGCGGTTACTATGCGACGCCGGTGCGGATGTGATCGTTGTGGGCACCGCGGTGGAAGAAGATCCCGAGACCGTGTTCGCCTTGAGCGAGGCGGTGCACGGTTAAGCGACATTTGGGCATGCGATACATGCGACTCGTTGCGCTGCATGTGATGATTTTGGCTTGGGGCACAATTGCCGTTCATGGCCAAGGGGATTCGCTGTGGAAGGCTTGGAACAACACTTCATTGCCCGATAGTTCAAGGTTGCAGGCCATCCAGACACTGGCTTGGAAGGCCGTCTTCGAGCAACCGGACAGCGGCATGAAGCTGGCCGATGCACAACTCGCATTCGCGCTGAAGGTGAAGGATGGCCGTGCGCGGTATGAGGCCTACACCACGATGGCGGTTGGCAGCAGCATGAAGAGCGATTACAAGGCGTCGCTCGAATATCTGGAGCAATGCTTGGCGGTAGCGCAGGAGTTGAACGATCCCAAGCGTGTGGCGAATGCATACCGCAACATGAGCAACGTTCACAAGAACACCGGCGACTTGCCGCAAGCGCTGGCCATGTGCCAGAAGGCCCTTGTGATCAACGAACAACTCGGGAACAAGACCGGACTTGCGGACACGTACAACACCATCGGCAACCTCTATACCGAGCAGGATGAGTGGGGCAAGGCATTGGAGAACTACGAGCATAGCCGTGCGCTGTACGAGGAGCTCGACGATCCGAAAGGGAAGGCGCAGGCCACGCAGAACATCGGTGCAACGCACTTGGAAATGGGCGAGCGCACGAAGGCCGTGGAGGAATTCCTGCAAAGCCTCGATCTCTACCGCACGCTTGGCCGCAGGCTGGAGACGGGCATGGCCTACAACAATTTGGGCCGTGCCTATAGCCAGATGGCCAGGCCGCTCGAAGCCCACACTAGCCTTGACTCGGCGCGGGCCATTTTCACGCAGCTCGGTAGCAAGCGGCAGCTCGCGCGCACGCATTACTACACCGGGGAACTGTTGCGCAGCGAAGGCCACATGCGCGAGGCGATCGCCGCCTGCCAGGAAGGATCGTTGATCGCACAAGCATCCGATCTGCTGCAACAACAGAAGGAATGCAGCGAGTGCCTAATGCTCGCCTTCGAGGCTTCCGGCGACCTCGCGAACGCTTTCCGCGCACAGAAGACCTTCATCTCCATCAGCGATTCGCTGGAGAACATGAACAACAACAAGGAAGTGATGCGACTGGAGTTGCAGCACGCGTTCCAGCAGCAGCAGATCGCCGACAGCCTTGTGCAGGCAAGGGTGCAGTTCGCCAAAGACCTCGCCTACCAGAAGGAACTGTCCAAGGGAAAGGAACAACGCAATTGGATCATGTTCTCCGCTGTCGGCGTGTTGTTGCTGGCGGGTGGCCTGTTCGGTCGGTTGCGCTACATACGCCGATCGCGTGCGCTGGTGCAAAAGGAACGCGATCGCAGCGACGAATTGTTGCACAACATCCTTCCGAAGGAAGTGGCCACCGAACTGAAGGCCAAAGGCTCAGCGGCAGCGCGCAGCTTCGAGCAGGCAACCGTGCTCTTCACCGATTTCAAAGGCTTCACGCAACTGGCCGAGCAACTCGGTCCTGCGGATCTGGTGGCCGAGATCGATCATTGTTTCAAGGGGCTTGATGCGATAGTGGAACACCATCGGATCGAGAAGATCAAAACCATCGGCGACGCTTACATGGCCGCAGCAGGGCTGCCGGACCCGAACGCTTCTTCGGCCAAGGACATGGTGTTCGCTGCATTGGAAATGCAGGAATTCATCCAGCGCAGGCGCACCGACCGGTTAAGCGCGGGGCTGCCCGCGTTCGAAATGCGGGCTGGCATCCATACCGGGCCGGTGATCGCGGGTATCGTGGGCGTGAAGAAGTTCGCCTACGATATCTGGGGCGACACCGTGAACACGGCGAGCCGCATGGAAAGCAGTGGCGAGATCGGACGCGTCAACATCTCGGCCACCACCTACGCACAGGTGAAGAATGTGGCCGGGTTCCGTTTCGAGGCTCGCGGCCTCGTAGGCGCCAAGAACAAGGGCGACCTGGAAATGTATTTCGTATCGCGGGCGTGAACGTTGCGCCCTTTCAACGCACCACCATCCGCTCGGTCAGCAGCACGCCATGAACGTTCATCTGTACCAAGTAGAAACCTGCGGGCAATGCACTGCTGAAGTTCACCGGCAGATTTTGTTCGCCTTCCACAATGGTCAACGGTTGTGCATCAACCGAGCGGCCCGACATGTCGAGGACCGTTAGCTGCGCAACGCCCATGGCAGCCATGTTCGCATCGAACCGAATGCTCACACTGTTGCCATCGTTCGGGACGGGATAGAGCATGAGGCCATCCACTGCAGGTTCTTCCACCACCGCATCCAATGATCGGAAGGCAGGTTGCACACCGTTGCGTGTGCGCACCGTGCATACCGGCCCATAAGGGCACCACGTTGCACCGTTGTCATAGCTGCAGCGCACATCCACATTGTAGATACGGCCGGCTTTCAGCGGCAGAGTGGTCCATTGGGTGATCGGTAATGCGCTGGTGGGTTTCGCGATCGTGCGCACATACGTGCCACGCGTGAAACGCCATTGGTACTTGTTGGCCGTGGGTACATCGGTGGCGTAGAGGGTACTGCCGCCACCCATCCACACATCCGCACCGCAGGAGATCTCCGGCGTTGCACTTGTTGTCAATTGCGTAAGCACGCAAGCACTGGCCCCGGAGCGCAGACCTTCTTCCGCGTGATCGGTGAAGTCGCCACCATCGATATCGATCAGAGTGGTACCAAGACTGCTCACGCGCACGTACCCCGGTGTGCGGTTACCGAAGGTGATGCCATCGCCGCCTGCATCACTTACCTCGAAGGTGTAACAATCGGAAGCTGAAAGAACAACATCATGGAGCTCGGTGGCGTTCGGCAGAAAGTAAGGACCGCCGCTCGCTACCACTGCACCAAGATCATTGCGTATTGCCCAAGTGGTTTCCGATGGAAAGTCATCGGTCTTCACCTCCACGTTCATGGTGTATGCAGGGGCGAGCATTGGCGCCGCTTCCATGGTTTCCGTCCGGATGTTGCCCGTAGCGTCCTCGTCCGGGTTCGTGTTCACACTGATGATGCGCAGTTCGATCTCGTCACCCGGAGCAACGGCGATCGGCGGAAACGAGGGTTGGCGCAATTGGCCCGTTGCGGCAGGCACCCCAAGGATCCAATTGAAGGTGTTGTCGATCGCGCCGTTCTTCCATGTCTCCACCACACAGGTGCTCATTGTTGCCGACCCGATGTTCTTGATCTGGAGCACAGGGATCACGCTACCATCACACGGATACTTCAGCCCCTTATAGTCTTCTATGCGGGCATCATAAGTGGTTTGTGCGTTGGCGATGATCGCGGACAGTGCAACAGCAGTAGTCAGGAGGAAGCGCATGGTCGGGGTGTTGGGGTCGCACCAAAGTAGGGTGATCAACCCGCATCCGGGCAATAGAACTTTTGTTTGGGAGAGAGAACCTTCCGCTCAGAACCGGACGGTCACCCCCCCTAGGAAATTCACCGGTGCCTGGGGGAAGAGCCCCACCAGCTCCTGTCGGCGGTTATCGGAGTAGTAGGAGTACACCCAGCCGTTGCTCTCGTATTCCTCACTGAAGATGTTCCGCATGCCCAAGTGGATGGCCAATTCATCGAGTCCTTTCAGGCCCGTGAAGGAGATGTTCGCCCGGAGGTCGTTCACGAGGTATGGGTCAAGAGAACGGTCGTCGCTGCTCGTGTTATCGAGGAATTGCTTGCCCACGTACTTGCTTGCCCATGTTATGCTGGCTTGCCCATAGCGTGGCGACCTCCAGACCGTGGCCGTCAATTCACCGCCTGCGATCACCCCGGGCGAGAACGCAAGGTCCGCTTCACTATGCTCCACGGGCACCTGCCCGCCGTTGTCCCAGTCATCAACGAACTGCGTGAAGTCGCGCACGCGGTTGCGGCTGAACGTGGCGTTGGCGCTCAGCCTTAGGCGCGGGTGCAGCATCACGTCACAAACGACCTCCACCCCGGCGCGATAGCTGTTCGGCACATTGGTGCGCAAAGCAGCACCTACATCGTTCAACTCGCCGGTCAACACCAGCTGGTCTTTGTAGTTCATGTAATAGCCGTTGATCCCGGCGGAGAAGCGCGCGTTGCGGAATTCATAGCCGAGCTCCGTGTCTTGCAATTGTTCCGGTTCCGGCCGGCTTTCCGGACTTGTCCCGGTGAGGTCATCGCGGTTCGGTTCGCGGTTGGCGATAGCGATCGAGGCATAGAGCTTTCCGCCTTTGTGCGGCCGCACGATCACGCCGCACTTCGGGTTGAAGAAGGTGTAGGCCACATCCTGTGTCACGTTGCGCAGTTCACTGTCGTAGCCCAGGAAGTCATGGGCCACTTGGCGCACCTGCAGATCCGCGTGCAGGTCCACTTTCGGGTGGATGGCGTAGTTCAGTTTGATGAAGCCGTTCATGTCGGTCTTCACCGCATCGTTGAAGTAGTAGCGCTGCCGGATGTCGCTGTTGCCAGCATAGCGCGCCCAAATCACTTCGCCGAAGTGGTCGCCTTCGTAACGGCTCGCGCTTCCGCCCAGCGCCAGGTCGGCTTTGCTGAACCGCTGCTCGAAACTCAGGTTCACGCCGGAAATGACGTTGTCGAGCCACCGCCTGCGGATGATGTCGCTGGTGGCAATGGTATCAGTACCAACAACCACCGGTGCGATGCCATACCCGGCCAGGTCGTCATCTTCCTTGAACTGCTCGTAGTAGCCTTCGCCCAGCGTGCGGAAGAGCGTGAGGTTGAAGGTTGCGCGTGCCCCGGCCTTTTGCTCGCACAGCAGTTGGTAGTAGGTCTGTTTGTAGTCATCCACCTCGTTGTCGTAGAAGTACGGGTTGTATGTGCGGTTGGTGTCGATCACTTCGCGCGGAACGCCGCCCCACGCTTGGTAGGTCACTTCCTTCCCGCTGAAGGTTATGAAGCGCAAGGATCGCGACTTGCCCAGCCAAGCGCCTTGGATGAAGTAGCTGTTGAGATCGGCCGCGGCGCGATCGATGTAGCCATCGCTGTGCACGGTGCCCAAGCGGCCATCGAGACTGAAACCGTGTACTACGCCCGTTCCGAAGCGTGCCGCGTAGCGTTGTGTGTTGTACGATCCACCAAAGGCGCTCAGCTCCCCGAAAGCGGAGTCGCTTACGCTGGTGGTGCGCACGTTCACACTTGCGCCGAACGCACCGGGGCCATTGGTGCTGCTGCCAACACCGCGTTGCACTTCAATATCCTGCGTGCTGGTAGCAAGGTCGGGAAGGTCAACCCAATACATGCCTTGGCTTTCCGCATCGTTGATCGGGACACCGTTCACCGTTACGTTGATGCGGGTAGCATCGCTGCCGCGAATGCGCAGGCCCGTGTAGCCGAAACCCGTGCCCGCATCGGTCGTGGTGACCACGCTCGGCAGATGATCCAGCAGCAGTGGCATGTCAACACCGCTGTTCGTCTCCTGCAAGCGATCGTGAACAACGGTGCTCTTTGCGAAAGGTGTGCGATCACCGGCGCGCAACACGCGCACTTCCGCTTGGGGTAGCAAGTAGGAGCGGGGCGTCAACCTAACGTCGAGATTGAAGGCCGCGCTACTTCCAACGGTGATCGTGGTATCCAGCACGTTGAAACCGAAAAGAGCGAACCGTATGACGCGTTGTCCGATCGGCAGGCGGGCTAGTTCATATCGGCCTTGGTCATCGGTACGCACGGACCAACGATCATTGGATACCTCGACATCCCGCAGCAATTCCCCACCCACTCCTGAAACAGTCCCTTGGATGGTGACCCCGACCCGCCGTTCGGCGGGATGAGACACTTGCGCCGTTGTCCTAACACCAACAACAACGGCCAAGGCCGTCATCACTTGCTTCCACATGCGTTCTTCCTTTTCTCCCTCCGTGCGCACAGGGGTCCGTGCACAGCGGCGATCGTTGGTTACGATCCCTGTTCCCTTGGCGGCATTACCCGCCCAGGTTCATTGGGTATGATCTCAGTCCCGACCAAGTCGGGACACCCCATTGTGAGTCGGGGGCGAAAGTAGAACATGTGAAGATGTGGGAGATGTGATCGCCACCCTATTCATCTCCACATTTCCACATCTTCACATTTGGCTTCACTCCACCGTGATCCTTGCGCCCAAGGCATTCAATCGGCCTTCAATGTTCTGGTAGCCGCGGCGGATCTGCTCGATGTTATCGATGGTGCTCGTGCCCTCGGCGCTCAGCGCCGCTATGAGCAACGATACGCCTGCCCGGATGTCAGGGCTGGTCATCCGGATAGCGCGCAACGGCATTTGGAAATCGTGGCCGATCACCAACGCGCGGTGGGGATCGCAGAGTGTGATCTGCGCGCCCATCTCGATCAGTTTGTCCGTGAAGAACAAGCGGCTCTCGAACATCTTCTGGTGGATGAGCACGCTGCCTTTTGCTTGTACTGCTGTGACCAGAACGATGCTCAATAGATCGGGTGTGAAGCCCGGCCAAGGTGCATCGGCCACGATCATGTTGCTGCCATCGATGAACTTGGTGATCATGTAGTGCTCCTGCGCGGGAACGAAGATGTCGTCCCC
>JBDTSG010000061.1:0-5553 GCA_039931265.1 Flavobacteriales bacterium | reverse complement strand
AGTTCATGGGCACCAACGACAATAAGGATATGGTGTTCAAGACGAACGGGAGTGAAACCATGCGCCTGCTGGCCACGGGCGAAGTAAAAGCACTCTCCTTGGCCTCCACCGATGGTTATGCCTTACTGACCGTGGATGGTAACGGCTTGCTGAAACGGTTCAGCGCCGTTGGAACAGGCAACATTCCCGAAGGATGTCCAGATGCGGATCGGTTCCCGTGGAACTTGTGCGGCAACGAAAGCACGTTGGACCAATTCATCGGAACCATAAATGCCGTGCCGCTGGTGTTCAAGACGGACAACGAGCAACGGATGATCATCTCCACCAGCGGCAAAGTCGGCATTGGCACCACGCCACCCTCCGGTGCGATAGATCAGTACCGCCTCTTTGTTGAAGACGGTATCTCCACCCGCGACGTGCTGGTGAAGGTGGGCACATGGCCCGACTATGTTTTCGACACGCGTTACGCGCTGATGCCGCTGGAGGAACTGCGCACCTACCTCACCACCAACAAGCACCTGCCCGGTATTCCGAGCGCAAGCGATGTGGCAGAAAAGAAAGGTGTGGAAGTGGGCGACCTGCAAACGCGCTTGGTGCGCACCGCCGAAGAACAGGCGTTGTACATACTGCAATTAGAGCAGCGCTTGGCGGAAGTTGAGCGCAAGCTCGCTGCGATGGTGAACCGTTGAGATCGCGGCGCCATGAAGCACAGTCGCCTTGCACGCACAGGGCCGCAGCCAGCGCTGGCGGCCATCTTGGCCATCGCCACGGGAGCACAGGCTTTTGCGCAAACAGCCTACCCCGATCACACCATCCAGAACGTATCGTGGAACAGTGGCACGCACCACTTTGCGGTCATGCCAGGGATCACGTCGCCGGGCGCACCCGCGCAGCCGGTTTCCATTTCTGGCACCGCCGATGCGGAGTTCGTTTCGGGTACACATGTGCATCTGAAGGACGGTTTCCATGCCGGTGCCTTCACCGGCAACGGACGGTTCCACGCGCGCATTGATGAAACACTTGGCCAGGCGGCCGATTTGGTGATCATAGCGCCCGATCCGGACTCGTACTTGATCGACAACGTGGTGCATGTGCCCAAGTGGGAGAAGTTCGAGATCGGGCTGCGGTTGCCGCCGGAGTATCAGGATGCGATCGATCGCTTCTTTGAGAACTACTACTCCAACGGCACGGAGCAGGCTGCCACACCGGCTGAGGTGGATGCTGCGCACGACCTGAACCCTTACGCCGATGACTCCTTGCAACTGGTGATCACGCTTACAAGTCCTTCCAATGTGCAGCATATGAAATGGGGCTTCTTTATGAGAGAAGCGGATTGGGAAAGCGATGATGCCGAAGCCGAACTGAAATCAGTTCCAGACAACCCGCTGAACCCATATCATACCCACTTTCGCTTTGCCCCTCCCGAGGAAGGTGAATGGCAATTCGCTCTTTCCATCCAAGCCCCTCACACCACTACGGTGAGCAACATCGCACTGGCTCCGTTGGAATTCACCGGTTACAGCTTCGTATGCGACCCGGCACTTGCTGACAACCATGGCTTCTTGCACGTGAACGTAACGAACAAGCGTACGTTACAATTCGAGGATGGCACACCCTTCTTCGGCATGGGCACCAATTTGGCCGATGTAAGGCGCGCCTCCACTTTTGGTTGGGGATACTATCTGCATGACTTCACTTACATGAGCCAGGCCATGGATCAATTGCACGAAGTCGGCGGCAACTTCTTGCGCATGTTCCTGATGCGACATCTCTTCGCCCCGGAATGGGTCAATTTCGGTGTGTATGACGCTTATCACGCGGCACCGCCGTGTTCCGGGGGCGGTGGGGTGGAGCACGACGGCAACGGGCAATACCAATGCTGGGCCTTCGACCGCATGTTGGACCATGCACGCACCAACAACATCCACATCCAGTTGTGCGTTGATCCTTATCCGCCCATCGGCGGGTACGAAAACTTCATCTGGGGTTCGCATCCGTACGTCATCAATTACCTTGAACCCGAACGCGATCAGGATGGCCGCTATGATCTGAAGAAATTCTTCTACAAGAACGGCGACCCCTATTACAAGAACGATGGCGTGTTCTACTACTGGAAACGCAAGTACAAGTACATGATGGCGCGCTGGGGCTACTCCGTGAACATAGCGGCCATAGAGCCTTTCAATGAGGTGGACCAGATGCTTACCTACCGGGACGATGGTGACCATACCGACCCATCCAATACCCTTTGCCCGGAGAACCGACTGATCTGGCCCAAGGACATCTACCTGCCGCTGATCCTCAACGAGTGGATCACCGATATCACCGAGTACGTTCGGGGGCCAGTGGGCGAAGCCAACAAACTCTTCGCCCTTAGCTACACCGATGCCTTTAAGGCCCAGGACCCCGGTGCGCAGTTCCATTTCTACCCCTTCACCAACGAGAATTTGGACATACTTGACGTGCATCGGTACCTCTGGTGGGGCGAGAGCGAGTTGGAGAACAGTTTTGTTGAAGGCGCGGACTACCGGGATACCTATCTGAGCAATGGTGAAAAGAAACCCTTCAACCGCGGAGAAGCTGCGCATGCAACACCTGTGGACGACGATGCCGACCCGACCACGGATGATTACCTGGCATGGAAGATCTTTACCAACTACGACGTGCCATTCCACAACGAGCTTTGGTCCAGCGCCTTTACAGGTAACATGACCACCGGGTTGACTTGGTGGTGGGAACGCGTGTTCTGGTGGCCGGATGCGTTGCCGACGCCTCCGGATGATCCAAACAACACTGAACTGGCTGCGTCAAATGAACTGAATTGGCCCCATACCCTTAATATCGGAACGGGGCCAAATCCTGATTATGTCTACAATGTGTTCAACCGGACAACGTATCATCATTTCAAACCCTTGTCTGATATGCTCAACAATGCAGATCTGCAAGCTTACCATTTTTTTGAGGGAGAGTATGATGCTTATTCTAAAGTCGATTTCGACAGCGGAGTTGAGTGCTATTACCTGAAGGATGGCTTCAATAGCATGGCCATCGGATGGATTCACAATACCCGAGCATATTGGGAGAACGCGTATTACATCAAGACGGGTGTCCAGGAATTCCTTAGCTGCACAGCACCAACAGCAAATGCGATGGTACTGAATGACTTTCTCACCTACCACGATTTTTACATCACGTGGTTTCCCACACGCATGAATACTACAACGTGCCCAATTGATCAGGTGGTGAATACGGGCGCAAGTGGCTCCATTGAACTCGACCTCTCGACTGCGGCGCTGGGAGATATTACCAGCACTTTTTTAGATACTCTCCACGCTGACTATGCCTTTGTCATCTCCACGGCCCCCATTGAGAAGATCCTGCTATTACCGCTGGAACCCTTTGTTGGTATTCAGGCACATCTTGAGTTCGACATTTATCCCAACCCTGCACACGAGGAGGTCCTTCTACGTTTCTCGGATGATATCTCAAAGGACATTGTGCTACAAGACCTTATGGGGCGCGCCATTGGCAAATGGAGCGACATGGTTGGTACCGCGCTTCGCCTGTCTCTGAGCCAATTGGCTTCAGGGCTATACTACATACGCGTGTCAAGCGGCGAGACATGCAAAACGAAGAAACTCGTTGTCCAATGAAACCGCTCAGAACAAGCCATTTTCTGCTGTTATCCTCCATCGGGTTCACGGTCATCGGTCAATCCACCTTCGAGAAAATCTATGACGCCAATGGCGTTATGAGCGCGATCGAGTTGCCAAGTCAGAACCTGTTAGTGTGCATGTCTGGCATCTGGGGGACATCGATCTTGGATCCTGAGGGTAACATTCTCCATACCAAAGATTTTGGCATCGATACTATTCGTGCACCGCGGAAGGTTCACCAGATCGGAGCGAATGACTTCTACTTCATTACGGCTTACGTTAAGGATACTTGTGGGTCTGGTCCACAAAGGAAGTCCTACCCTCTCATCGGTCGAATGGACTCCTTGGGCACCGTGTCGAATCTGCACTATTACGACCTTAATTCGGATTGTCACAATTTGGCTTGGGATATGGAAGTTACGGCCAGCAGAAGTGTGATCACATGGGGCGGATTTTTCACTTTGATGGTTGACTCCACGGGTTCGCCGGTCTGGGCAAAACATTTCACCGGCCATGGTTCAGTAGCGTTCGTGAGGGAATTGCCCGGGGGCGATCTACTCATGGGAATGAACATGGATACCGCTGGCGCCGTGATTGCCAGGATGGACGCTGTCGGCAATTTCATCTGGTGCAAATCGTATATACGACCCAAGGGTGTGGTGCACGACTGTTTGATCGAATCAGACAGCATCTTCATTGTCACCGGAACTACCGATAGCCTTTTGAATTCGAGCTTGTTCGATCCACTTCCACCGGACTATCATCCCCGCCTTTTCATGATGCAATTGAACGACACCGGCTCTGTCCAATGGTGTGTGGGGTATAGTAGCGACCCCAATCCTTGGTATGCCGGCCAGCCGTCCCGCATCGAAAGGACTTTGGACGGAAAGTATTTGGTGCTGGCCAATCTTGGCTCAGCTAGTACCAACCAACCATACCGCCCTTTCTTAATGAAGACTGATCAGAATGGGGATACGCTTTGGACAACATCTACGGGCACCACTGGATATTCGTATCTGACCGCAGACCTATTGGCTGCTTCTGATGGTGGCTTTCTTTACAGCGGGGTCATTTACGGCAATCTTCCGTGGAACTCACTCGGTGACCCATTCATTTTCAAAACTGATTCCTTGGGTCAGCTACCCTGTTTGAATCGAAGCCATCAAATTGATGTCTCGCCAATTTTTCCGACGGATAGCAGCTTTGCGCCTATATCGGTCAATGGTGTGCTCGAATTCCCCGCCTATGCCACCGATACCGTTCTTGATCCGATTACATCATATGACGGCTGCAGTGTTCTTTCGGGTATGAGTCTCATGCAAGTGCGCAAATTCCGTGTGCGCCCCAACCCGAACACGGGCCACTTCCACGTAGAGTTCGAGGACCCCTTGATGGCAGAGAGCTACTACAGCGTGTTCGATGCAATGGGCCGCTTGCTGTACCAACGGCCGCTATCGGCAGGCGCCACAATGGAAGAGGTTGACTTGTCGCGCTTTGGCAAGGGCACGTACGCGATCAAACTCACCGACCCCGAAGGCGTGCGGTATGAGCGCGTGGTGTTGGAGTAGGGCAGTACTTACCGGCGTTGTTCGCTAACGCAAGTCAACCCCGCCGTTCCAGCCGCATAAAAGTGAACGCTTGGGCATGCCGTTCATCGGCGGCATGCTCCTCACGCCAAACGTCCTTCCAGTCGGCCGCTGTGAATTCGGGGAAGTGCGTGTCGCCATCTATGATGGCATGCACCCGTGTGATGTACAAGCGATCCACCAGCCCGGCTTCCATCGCTGCCTTGTAGATCTCGCCGCCGCCGATGATGAAGGCTTCCGATTCGCCCTCGTGCTTCGCCAGCGCGAGTGCTTCAGCAATGCTGGTAACCACAACGGCGCCCGGTGCTTTG
>JBDTSG010000060.1:0-15962 GCA_039931265.1 Flavobacteriales bacterium | reverse complement strand
ATCGCCGGGACTTTACCTGCTTTCGGTACAAAGTGATGCCGGCATTGCGCGGCAACGGCTGATCGTGGAATAGGTTTTTCAGTGTACCACCACAATGGGCATGCACCGCCGGTGCGCGGCCGTGGAAACCACCACGTGGTAGCATCCGGCGGGTACTGAGCGTACGTCGAGTGTGATCCGATCGGTCTCCTGCGTTGCGGTGATCGGTACCGTGTGTCCGAGTGCATCGTGCAGTTGCAGCGAGCAGTTGTTCGGCGCATGTTCAAGTGTCAGCAGTTCGGCGCTCGGCACGGGCCATGCGCGGATCAGGTCAAGACCATCGAGCTCGCCGATCGCCTCCGAGCACCCGCCTGTTAGGCAGTAGGTAACGGAAGCATCCACGGTGCCCGTGTTGAAGTCTATGATAGGCGGAGTGATCGTCGTTGGTGTCGCGTCGCAGAAGTCTATGGTGCCTTGTATCGTTCCGTCGTTGTCGCTCACTTCGTCTACGCAAATGCGCCCCGACCCGGTGATCAACCCGGCGTTGCCGATGTTGGTGGTGGTGAGCAGCGTGCCGGGGCCGTCCATCACCAACAGGTTGTCCAGGAACAGGTTGCCATCGATGCTGATCATGCCGTTGTTGGTGATCTCGCCATCCACATCGATGTTGCCCTTCAGCAGCATGGTTCCAGCGTTGAGCACCGATTCCATAACGGCCAGGGAATGCGGCAAGTCCATGGTGAGCAACCCCGAAGGGCCGACGGTCATTTCCTGCATGGACAGGAACATGTTCGCCGTGATCTGCACGGCGTGCAGCACCAGTGTGTTCTGCACCGTGGGCACACATGCACAGTCCCATGTGGCGGGGTCGTCCCAATCGCCGTCCTGCACGCTCATTACCGATTGGCCTTGGGCGATGCCTGATGCACCGTAGGCAAGCAATAGCAAAGTAGAACGCATAGCCGAAAGTAAGATGCTCTTGCAGCACGCATAACGAAGGGGACAGCGCCGACCTCCGGCGTTCACACCACGTAGAGCGCGAAGAGGGAGCAGGCCCCGGCCACCATGGCCGCGAACGCCACATCGCAATGCTCCGATACGCGATCATAAAGGGCATCGATGGAACGATCCGCCCGTTCCACGCCATACCAGAAGCCATCATGCCATGCGCCACCACGTTGGAGTTTGGCGGCTATATGTGCCAGACCGGATGAGAGGGGCGGGCGTGTATCCATGGCAACGGGCAATTACCCCATTGGCCTCATTTCCTATGCCGCACCACGGTCGTGCAAGTCGCATTTCACACAGTGCGCGCGGGTCGTGCAAAGCCCGCTGTGCCGCTCGGCTGTTGGGATGTGCCGTTGAGGAGGATCCGCTACGATCGGGTGTGGAGAGAAGTGCGGAATTGTGGAGCGGAAGGATGCTGAACCGTTGGACCGGGATCTGTTCACCCTGTGGAAACCACCGAACCATGCGCGCCCACACCGCCACTCGCACAACCACGATCCTGAAGAAGGGACATAAGGAGGGATCCTTCAAATTCGAACTGGTGCAATGCCAGGACGATGAATGGCAGGCTTTCCAGAAAGGGCATCTCGCGCCGCTCAGCGATCATGTCCCTTTGGACCGGGCGCTACAGGTGGTGTCCGATCTGGCGGCGATCTGTCCCCGATCAACGATCACGATCCTCTCGAACGCAGGCGGGCACGCAGCCCGTTCGTGACGCGCCTTACGTGGACCGTCTTGCCCTTTACGGGTAGGATCGTACACAGGCACGCGCGCTCCGCGAAGCCTTTCGAGCACGGGAGCGCGCTGGTCCGCCAGTTGTCCTCCCTCGCTCAAACACAGAAATCATGGCTAACCGAAAACCATTGACCCGCCTGTACACCGGCATGTTGCCCATGAGCTTCATGGCCGTCCTCTTCACGGCGTGCTCAGGTTCGAACAGCAACACCGATCCCGGCACCACCGGCGTGATCGATGAGAACCACAACGGAACTACACAAGATGAACCGGATGCGATCCCCGCCACCAACAGCGGCACCAATGCCACCATGGATGGAGGGCAGGCGACGAGCTCTTCCACGACGACCTCTGACCGCGTGGTCGTGAGCAATGACATGCGCGGACTGCGGGGCACGTTGATGAAAGAACTGGAAGCAGTGCGTGCACGTTTGAACGTGGGCACGAATCCCTATCCGGAGCGCGCAGCCGACCAGACCCGCGCAGCCGAACTGGCCCAAGGCCTTGAGCGTGTGGACCGGGCCTTGACTGTCATGGACGAGGCGACCGATGCAACGTGGGCGGACATCCGCGACGCGCAGAAGAAGGAGGTGGAAGAGGTGCGCGTTTGGCTGCGGAAGTACGACAGCGACGATAGGAGCGCACGGAAGCAGTAGCCGAACGGGAGGATGCTTGTGCGATAATTCGCCCCGCTACCTTCGTCGCCCTTCGGAAACAGGCACTGGATCATCCGATCCCCCTGATCTTCCGATGTGTTGATCCCATGTCCGTCCGCGTCCGTTTCGCCCCAAGCCCCACCGGCCCATTGCACATGGGTGGTGTGCGCACCGCCTTGTACAACTACCTCTTCGCCCGCAAGCATGGCGGTCAGTTCCTGCTCCGCATTGAGGACACCGATCAAACGCGCTATGTGCCCGGCGCCGAGGAGTACATAAAGGAGAGCTTGGAGTGGTGCGGGCTGGTGCCCGACGAAAGTCCTTGGGTGGGTGGGCCGGATGGGCCTTACCGCCAGAGCGACCGCAAGCACCTGTACAAGCAATACGCCGATGAGCTTGTCGCGAACGACAAGGCCTACTACGCCTTCGACACACCCGAAGAGCTCGATGCGATGCGCGACCGCCTGAAGGCGGCCGGGGTAGCCGCGCCCGCCTATAACACGGTGACGCGCGAGCACATGAAGAACTCGCTGACGCTGGGCGCCGAAGAGGTGAAGGAGCGGCTGGCACGCGGTGATGAATACGTTATCCGCTTGAAGGTGCCGCGCCATGCCGAGGTGCGGTTCGAAGACATCATCCGTGGATGGGTCGTGGTACACAGCGCCAACATCGACGACAAGGTGCTGTTCAAGAGCGACGGTATGCCCACGTACCACTTGGCCAACATCGTGGATGATCATCTGATGCGCATAACGCACGTGATCCGTGGCGAGGAGTGGTTGCCGAGCGCACCGCTGCACGTGTTGATCTACGAAGCCTTCGGTTGGGAGCGTCCGCAGTTCGCACACCTGCCCTTGATCCTGAAACCCGATGGCAATGGCAAATTGAGCAAGCGCGATGGTGATCGCCTCGGTTTCCCCGTCTTCTCATTGAATTGGACCGATCCGGTGAGCGGTGAGAAGAGCAGCGGTTACCGCGAGCGCGGCTACTACCCCGAAGCGTTCATCAATATGCTGGCGCTGCTCGGCTGGAACCCCGGCACGGATCAAGAGATCATGAGCATCGCCGAACTCACGGCGCTGTTCGATCTGGAGCGCGTGCACAAGGGCGGGGCCAAGTTCGATCCCGAAAAAACCAAGTGGTTCAACCAGCAATATCTGCGCATGCGCCCCGATGCGGAGTTGGGCGAGCAGTTGCGGGCCAAGTTGAAAGCGCAGGGCATTGCCACCACATTGGAGCGCGCCACACAAGCCGCAGCGTTGCTGAAGGAGCGCGCAACCTTCGTTGACGAAATGCTCGAGGGCAGCTATCTCTTCACAAGCGTTACTTCCATGTCGCAACCCGCATTGCTCGGAAGGGCCGGAGGAGGGGACGTCTTCGCCATCGGCGGCGAAGCGATGGAGGAGCTGAAGAAACGCTGGAAGCCAGAAGCCGCCCCAGCGCTCGAAGCCTACATCACTTCGCTCACTTCCCTTTCGCCCTTCACGCCCGCAACGCTCGAACCCGCCTTCAATGCAGTGCTGCAGGAGAAGGGCATGAAGGTGGGCCAGGTGATGCCGATCTACCGCCTCTTCGTTGCGGGCCGCATGCAAGGTCCCGGCATGTTCGATGTGAGCGCGTTGCTGGGCAAGGAAGAAGTGATCGCACGTCTCAACGCGGGTCTGCACCTGTGCAAGCAATGGGCGTGATCGAAGTGAACGGCATACGGGTGTATGCCTACCACGGCTGCCTCAGCGAAGAAGGCCGCATCGGGGGCCACTACCAAGTGGATGTTTCCGTGAAGGGTGATTTCAAGGCCGGCGAGCGGACCGACAAGCTCGTGGACACCATCGACTACAGCCGCGTGACGGCG
Organism: Flavobacteriales bacterium; assembly: GCA_039931265.1. Taxonomy (GTDB): domain Bacteria; phylum Bacteroidota; class Bacteroidia; order Flavobacteriales_F; family PHOS-HE28; genus PHOS-HE28. The sequence continues at coordinate 11,732 of JBDTSG010000060.1, read as the reverse complement.
ATCGTGAAAGAGCAGATGGCTGTGCGCAGCAAACTCATAGAGCATGTGTGCCGCCGCATTTTCGACGCGCTGAAAGCAGAGTGGCCCGGCGACTTCCACTGGAAGGTGCGCTTGACCAAGGAGCACCCGCCCGTGGCCGGTGCTGTCGATCGCGTGGTGTACGTACTGGAGGGGTAGGCGATATCCAATTGTCGTGTGGAAAGATGTTGTGACCGCGCGTAACCAACGCTCGGCGGGTGAAGGACATTTACCACAACGCACCCATCATGAAGCAACGCAACTCGTTCCTCCCGATCATCATCCTGGGTATCCTGTTCTTCATCTTCGGGTTCGTTACGTGGTTGAACGGCACGCTGATCCCCTACTTGAAGATCGCGTGTGAGCTGAGCAGTGCCAAAGCGTTGCTGGTCGCTTCCGCCTTCTACCTGTCGTACTTCTTCATGGCACTGCCCATGTCGGCGGTGTTGCGGCGCACAGGCTTCAAGAACGGCATGATGGTAGGGCTCTTCATTATGGCTGCGGGTGCAGTGCTCTTCATCCCGGCCGCGCAGACGCGCACTTACGCGCTGTTTCTCACCGGCCTCTTCGTCATCGGCACTGGACTTACGTTGTTGCAAACCGCCAGCAACCCGTACATCACCATCGTCGGCCCCATCGAAAGCGCCGCCAAGCGGATCAGCATCATGGGCATTTGCAACAAGCTGGCAGGCATGCTGGCGCCTGTGATCCTGGGTGCCGTTGTACTGCACGACAGCGATACGCTGGAGACAAGTCTCGCCGCCATGAACCCCGCGGCGCGCACACTTGCGCTGGACGAGCTGGCGCTGCGCGTGATCGGTCCGTACAGCATCATGGCGGTCGCGCTGTTCGTGCTCGGCTTGTTCGTCCGCTTCTCGCCGCTGCCCGACCAAGTGAACGAGGAGGAAGCCACCCACGCCGATGGCGGCACTTCCGGCAAGTCGAGCGTGATCGCTTTCCCGCAACTCGTGTTCGGGGCCTTGGCCATCTTCTTCTACGTCGGCGCGGAGGTGATCGCCGGTGATGCCATCGGGGTGTACGGCCGAAGCCAAGGCATCCCGTTGAGCGAGACGAAGAACTTCACTGCATGGACCTTGGGCGCGATGCTCGTGGGGTACGTGATCGGGATCGCCACCATTCCGAAGTTCATCACGCAAGCGCGTGCCCTACGCTTCTCGGCCATTGCCGGATTGGTCTTCAGCGTGCTGGCCATGAGCACCAGCGGCTATGTGAGCGTGCTCTTCATCGCGCTGCTCGGGTTGGCCAATGCGCTCATGTGGCCCGCTATCTGGCCGCTCGCGATCGAGGGCCTCGGGCGCTTCACGAAAACGGGGTCGGCGCTGTTGATCATGGGCATCGCCGGTGGCGCGGTGCTCACACCGCTCTTCGGCCTCATGTGCGACTCGCCAGCGATCGGCAGCCGCATTGCACTGGCGATCTTCCTGCCGTGCTACCTGTTCATCCTCTGGTACGCTGCCGCAGGCCACCGCAAGCGCGCGTGGTAGGTTACTCCACCACGAACTTCAGGAAGGCACGTTGCTCGCCGTTGCGGACGATGGCGATGTAGGAAGCGCTGCGCAGCTCTTGTGTTGACAATGTCAGGGTTGCGTCCGCGTGTACTTTCCCGGTGAAGAGCACCGTGCGTCCCAGGGCATCCACCACGGCGATCTCGGCTTGTGTTCCGACGGCAATGCCATCCACCGATATACCGACACCATCGGCGTACCATGCGTGCAGCACATTGCTCGGTAGCGCTACGCTGAACGAATCGATAGCATCCGGCGTGCGGCAGAACGTATAGCTGTCGATGAGCGTCAGCTCCGGCGCCAGGCTATCCGTGCGCCAGCCGTTCAGCGTAATGCACACGTCGGCGCCGTCATCATCCACCAGCACCTCGCCGAATTGACCGTACGCCTCGGTGGGATTGGGGAAGTACCCGCCTTGGTCGAAGGTGCCGCCCTTGTACGATCCACCACGATTGAGCGCTGCAGCCTGCAACACCGGGTAACGGTAGGGACTGTTCTGTCCGGTGCTGAAATCGCAATTGTCGCCATCGTCGATCGCCAGCATGTGCGCATCGCCGCAGATCAGGAAAAGGTCGTCGATGTTGTTGCTGAGGAGCCAATTGCTCAGGTCTTCCCGCTCCTGCGGCGCGCTGCCCCAGTTCTCAGGGTAGTTGATCGGGTTCCAACTGAGGGAAGTGATCCAGCAGGCCACCCACCCGCTGTCGCGCGCCATGAGCAGTTGGCTCCGGAGCCACGCATGCTGCGTGCTGTCCATCATGTGCGTGCTGTCCTTGGTGGCATGCATGTCTGTTAGTATGAAACGGACACGGCCAATGGTGTAGGCCTGGTAAACCGCCGTATCGTTCGGGAGCTGGTAGTGCGGAACGTGCTCGCGGTAAGCGCGTGCAGCGCTCGCTTTGCCCACCGCGAACCGATCCGAGGCGTCCCCGGAATAGTCGTGGTCGTCCCATACATAGGCGATCGGCGAACGGTGCAGGAAGTCGATCATGGGGTGCTGCGTGTACACATGGGTCACATACGCGGCGCGATGGATGCTCAGTTCAGCGCCGCTCGGCTCGGCGTAGTGAAGGTCGCCGATGCTCAAGAAGAACAATGGTTGCAACCACTGCATGCTTTGCCACACCGGATGCTGGCCGCTGCCATTGCACGAACCGGTGGTGAAGGAGTAGGAATATGCCCCATGCACAGGGGTGCGGAAATACCCGGTGTTCGCTGCGGTGGTATCAACGGCGCCCGCTACTTCGAAGCGGTACAGGTAATACGTGCCCGGATCCAAACCCGTGAGCCGGAAAGGGATCACGAGGTCGCGCACGGTGTCGGCGCTCATGTACTGCGAAAAGAGCGGCGAGCCCCATTGCGGGTCATCGTCCGCGAGCAAGCGCACACTGTCGCACGGCCCGTTCAGTTGAGCATGCACGCGTATTTGCGTGGCCGAGAGCGCACCGCTCCAATGGTACAGTACGCTGTCCTGGGCAAGCATGTTCAACGAACAGGCGAACAAAAGGAGCGGACCGATGATCTTCTTCACGCTGCGAAAGTGCATCGCTCACCGGCTCGCACCAACGATCAGATCACCAAGCCGCCCATCATGCAGCCGAAGACCGACACGAACCCGACGACAGCCCCGGTGTACACCTGCGCCGGCGTATGATCGCTGTCGACAAGTCGCGCGGTGCCCAGCAGGCCGGCAAGCGCAATGAAGGGAACCAGCACCAGCACGCTGAAAGAGCCGAACACGATCTGCAAAGCCGCCAACGCACCGATTAGGCCGCCGATACCTGCCATGTGCAAACTGATCTTCCAGAAAAGGGAAATGATCAGAACGCAAGCCAGCGAAACCGTGCAGCCCAAGAACATGGACAACGCCGCAGGGTGGTGCGGGTACTTGCGCAACAGCCAATACGTAAGGCAGTAGTAGAGCAATGTGCTCAACAACGGAGCAATGCGCTGCTTGCGGTCCTCCATCACCAAGCCGTTGGTGCGGCGCGCGCGCAGCATGAGCGCCGCGCCGATCAGTGGGAACACACCGGTCATGACACCGATGACGATGTGGTTGAACCAGATCGCTTGCGGCACCATGAAATAGCCGAGGTGGGGCACCAGCCAGAAGGCCAAGAGGAAAATGAACAGGGGCATCCACAGCGGATGCAGCAGGATGGAAAGGACCCTCGCCGCGGTGCGCATCAAAGTTCCTTCCGCATGCGCGCCACGGGTACGTGCAGTTGTTCGCGGTACTTGGCCACGGTGCGTCGCGCAATGTTGTAGCCCTTCGACTTGAGCAGTTCGGTGAGTTCCTCGTCCGTTAGCGGCTTCTGTTTGTCCTCCGCTTCAAGCGCATCCTTCAGGATCTTCTTCACTTCGCGCGTGCTCACTTCTTCACCCTGGTCGTTCGTAAGGCTTTCGCTGAAGAAGAATTTCAGGATGATGGTGCCGTAGTTGGTCTGCACGTACTTGCTGTTGGCTACGCGGCTCACCGTGCTGATGTCCATGTGGATCTTCTCGGCGATGTCTTTCAGGATCATCGGCTTCAACTTCGTTTCGTCGCCGGTGAGGAAGAACTCGCGCTGGTGTTCCATGATCGCCTCCATGGTGGTGAGCAACGTGTGCTGACGTTGCTTGATGGCATCGATGAACCACTTGGCGCCATCGAGCTTCTGTTTCACGAACATCATGGCCTCCTTCGCATCCTTGTCGTTCTTGTTGCGCTTGTACGCGTCGATCATCTCACGGTATTGGCGGCTCACCCGCAATTCCGGTGCGTTGCGGCTGTTGAGCATCAGTTCCAGCTGTCCATCAACGGTATTGATGATGAAGTCGGGGATGACTTCCTGCACGGGCTTATCGCCTTCGCGCATGGTGTTCCCCGGCTTGGGGTTCAGTCGCATGATCTCGTCCAGACCCGACTTCAGCGCCTCCTCGTCGATCTCCAGCCGCTCCATGATCTTGTCGTAGTGCCGCTTGCTGAAGGCGTCGAAGTGCTTGTCGACGATCTCCTTCGCAGTAAGCGAATCCACCGTGCGGGGCATGCGCTCCAACTGGCGTAACAGGCATTCGCGCAGATCGCGGGCACCTACACCGGGCGGGTCCAGCGCCTGCACATGGCGCAGTGCCTTCTCCAGTTCGGCTGCGTCGGTGGCGATGTTCTGGGTGAAGGCAAGATCGTTGACGATCTGCTCCAGTTCGCGGCGCAAGTAGCCGTCCTCATCCAGGTTGCCGATCAAATGCTGTCCGAGGATCTCGGTACGCTCGTCGATCTCGCGCAACGAAAGCTGGTCCATGAGGATGTCCGCGAAGCTCTTGCCACCGGCAAGTGGGATCTCCCGCTCCTCCTCATCGCGCCCCTTGTTCTGGACACTGAGTTTGTAGTCCGGCGTATCGTCATCGTAATACGCGCTCATGTCGATGTCGTCCTCGCCCGGCGTATCGTCATTGGCCTCACTGGTCTCGCTGTCCGTCAGCGCCTGCTCCTCGGTCGGTTCCTCTTCCTCGCCATGGTCCTCGCCTTCCTCCAGAGCCGGGTTGTCCTCGATCTCCTGTTTGATGCGTTGCTCCAGTTCAGCGGTAGGCACCTGCAACAGCTTCATGAGCTGGATCTGCTGCGGCGAGAGCTTCTGCTGGAGCTTGAACGATAGGTTCTGTTTCAACATGACGGGGGCGAAGTTATCGGGTCAGGCGCCCGGGACCTTCAAACGTGATCTGGATGATGAGTGCATCAAAACGCGGGAAGTGATACCGGGCACTCAACCTGCATTCGGGTCTGCGTGCGATCGTCCATCGTTGAACCCGAGAGCATGGTGACATGGATCCTCTTTTCTCTTGTTGTGCTTGCGCCCCAGCGCTGCTTCAGGGCAAGTCGCGGCTTATGTGGCAGGTTGAGATCCACCTTACCGACGCGATCGGTCCGAAAGAAGTGATCGTACGTTCCATCACCGGCGGCGAACTGATGCACTTCCGTTGGCCAAAGGGAAATGGATCGTTCAGCTTCGACTTGTCCGTGCTGGCGCCCGGCGAGTACACCGTTGATCTACAGGGCCGGGCGAAACGACAAGTTGCACGCTTGGTAAAGGAGTAAGCAGATGCTCAGCGATCGCTGAGCATGATCCGCTCGGTAACGGCTGCGTCGCCGCTGCCGATGCGCAACAAGTAGAGGCCGGTCACCGGCCGCACCAGTTCGATCCATGTGCGTGCGTCGCTCGTCGTGCGCGCGTACGGCATGCTCTGCCCCAAGGCATCGAGGATCTCAATTTGGTCGTTCGCTGTGGCGCTCACCCAGAACCCGCCGTTGCTGGGGTTCGGATAGGACAGGGGCGCTCCTGATTTCCATTCGGCGGAAACGGTCGACGAACGCTCCTGCGATCCATCGAGGTCGATCATGCGCAGGCGGTAGTAATTCACGCCTGTCTCAGGTGTGGCGTCAAGGAAGCTGTATTCATTCCGTGCCAATGAATTGCCCGCAGCGGCTTGGCTGCCGATGATCGCCCAGCCATCGCCGTCGGCGCTGCGCTCAACATCGTAGCGTTCGCTGTTGTTCTCCGATGCGGTTGCCCACGCCACAACGATACCAGCCTGCTCGGCCGTTGCGCTGATGTCCACCAGTTCCACCGGGAGCGAACTGTCGCTGAACACCTGCACATTGTCCATGTAGAAGAAGTTGCCATATGCATTGATCGCCACGAAGCGGATCATGATCGTCTGTCCATCGTAGGCACTGATGTCGATATCGTGCGCCAGCCACTGCGAACAATTGGTGGGGGTCCATGAGACCGTGGTCGCCGCCGCCGTGCCCAACGCGACACCTGATGCGTAGTAAACCGTGGTCCAGTTGCCGCCGCAATTCCCGCTGATGTCCACGCGGAACGAATCGTAGAAGCCAGCACCGTAAGGAGCGAAGGCGTGGTCGAACGTCAAGTGGGTCCCTACCGCAGTGGCGAGGTCGATCTTCGGGGTAAGCAACCGGTCTTCCTGACCCACGCCATTGTAGTTGTAATGGTCCATGCTCCATGCACGCGATGCTCCACAGCCGGGGCCATTGGCGAGCGCGGTGGTGCTCCAGGTGGTAAGACCGTCGGGGTTCTGCAACGTCCAACCCGCCGGGGTTGGCGATGCCGCGCTGAGGCCCTCGATGAACGGGATGGCCCAAGCGGCCGATGCGGCAACGGTGACGTTGTTCGTGCTCTGGTCATTGCCCGCGAACATGTCACCCACCAGCGCGGTGGACACGACCAGCGTGTGCGGACCTACCGCACTGATCGTTACCGGTACGCTGAACGTGAACACGGCTTGTGCACCGGCGGCCAAGGTTCCCGGGAAATTCTGCGATACCAAGGCACCACCATCCAACTGGTAACGGACCGGGAAGTTGCTCTGTGCTGCAAGGCCGTAGTTGCGGATGTTCGCTGTGACCGTGACGGGCGTGCCAACGCAATTGGGAATGGTGCCTGAAGCAGGCGAGAGGACCTGTGCCACACCAACGTTGTTCGCCAAAGGGGTATCGTATGCTTCGGTCTGATCGAACCGGCTGGTATTGGTGCCTTGGCTTGCACTGGCGCCGAGCCCGCGGCGCGCGAACGCGCCCCAGAGCAGGCCTTGGTTGGTGCCACCGTTCAGGTTCTGATCGGCGAGCAGTATGGCATCGCGCGCGTCAACGAAACCGGGGTTGCACGCCGTCAGCTTCATCGCTTCGGTGATCAACCGCATCGCCTTGTTGTTGCCTCCGGTGCCCGTGTACAGGTTCGGATCGAAGCCGTATGCCCCGATCAGGTCCCAGGTCACTTCCCACAGGATGGTGCACCACACGAAGCCGATGCCGTGCGGCGCAGCGAGGGCAGCGTTGTTGGTGCTCGCATAGGTGTAGTTGTTCTGGGCGAAGCTGGTGCTGTACGGTGCGGGGCGGATGCCCGTGCCGTTGGTGGCCTGGCCCAACACGTAGGTACCGATACCGCGCCGGTCCGGACCGGTATCCCCGGGCTCAATGGTCATCATCAGCGCGAACCAATCGCTCCACCCTTCGCCCATCTGCTCGGCGTTGGTAAGGCAGCTGGTGTTGGCCGGTCCGCCCACCAACCGGTTGCTGATCCCATGCGTGTATTCGTGCGCGATGATGCAGTTGTCCAGATCCCCGTCGCGTGCTGGTGCCGTGTAGTTCCACACGTACATCTGCATGCGCGGTGCGGAACCATCCGGTGGAGTGGCAAAATTGGCATTGTTGGTTCCACCGCCATCCTGCGAATCGGCGAGCACATAGTCCGCACCAAGGCCACCGCGCCCGTAGTTGTTCTGCTGGAAATTCCCCCCGGGGTCATCGAAACCGTACTGGTACCATACGTCGTGCATCAGGTTGTTCCAGTAGTAGAGGTTGGTGGTGGCTGCGTTGAGGTAGGTTGAAGGAGCACCGCCGAGATTCAACGCAAAATCGAAATCCAGCGTAGCGCTGCTGGGGCTGGCACCCGTTCCATTGTTGTTGTTCGCGTCTTCCTGTGCCCACACATTGTTGCCGCGTGTATACGTGTACTCCGGACCCGCAGCGCCATTCGTATCGTGCCAGCCATAAGGCGAAGCAATGCCAGCGAGCGTCCATGGCGCATTGCGCAAAGCGCGTGCACCATGGCTCGGACTTTCCACCGGTGCGGGATACACATTGTAATCGTTCGGTGCTGCCGGTGGTGGCGCACAGGCATCCTCTTCACTTTCGGCTGCCGCATGCGCATGATCGAAGCCGCATTGGCTCACCCAATCGTTCCGGTCCAGTTCAACCCCTGTCACCGCATCAATGCGGACGTTCCACCAGTGCGAACCATCCGGGGTGTAATGGTTCACGTTCCACACAAGGCGCAGGCGGTCTTCCACAGGCAGGAACATCAGTTGCACCCGTACAGGCTGTTCGCCCAAAGCGCTGCCATCGAAGATCATCAACCGGCCTGCATCAGCCGCACTTACCAAGGCCGGTGTTGGAACGGTCGGCGCCGTGCTCGACAGAACGGAAGCGAGCGCCATCTCCGCGCTCACCATCGGCGTTGTCGTGTTCACGCGCTTGACCATCCGGCTCCAAGCGCCGTTGTTCACTTTCAACAGGGTTCCGTCCGCAGCCAAGTGCACCGCGATGTCGCCGTTCCAGACTTCGATGCCCTGCCAGCGCTGGCGGATGTGGATGTGGCGCACACCGCTCGGGGCGCTCGTGTAGTCATCCCGCACTACCATGTCGTCCAGATCCTCGGGCAGGAAACCTTGCTCCACCAACTGATCCAGCACTTTGCCGCGCGCGATATCCAAGGGCGCTTGTGCCCAGCATGGCACCAGGAGGCCGAAAGCCATTCCTGTAAAAAAAAATCTGGGCGCGCGCATAGGGCCGGAGCAAAGGCGCACGAAAGTACCCCCCGGTACGATCCGTGGCAAGGCCCCCGGAAGGTGCGCCCTTTCCGGGGTTCAGGCCGCTTGACCGGTCCCGATGGAAGGGGCAAGTCATGCACCTCGCGGGGTTAGGATACCTTGACCACGGGATGCCCGCAGCCGACGAACAAGCCGTACTGGAAACGCACCATACGTTCTGGCAGGGTTATGCCGACCGCGACCTGGATCGGCGCTTCGCGGTATGCGCCGAGGATGTGACCTTCTTCGGCACGGCCCAACACGAACGCGCTACCGGCAAAGCGCAGTACCGCGCCATGAACCAGAAGGGCGTGGAGCAATATCCGGACGCGTTCGCGATCGAGATGCTGTGGCTCGAAGCGCGTGTGTTCGGTGATGTGGCCTGGACGGAGTGCGATGCGCTCTGGGTGCAAACGCACGTGGGCCTTGTCACCAAGGACCTCATACGGCAAACCACCATCATGCACAAACGGAACGGGGCATGGCTGGTGGTGCATGTGCACGGATCGGAACCCGATTACCGCTTACAGGAGGGTGAGTTCATGACCAATGCACGCATAGTGGAGCGCAACAAGGAACTGGAGGGGCTTGTGGCGGAACGCACACGCCAGCTCAATACCGAGATGAAGAGGAGCGAGGACCTGCTCCTCAATATCCTGCCGGAAGAAGTCGCGCATGAGCTGAAGAACACAGGGAGCGCAACGGCGAAACTCTTCGCGCACGTCACCGTCCTCTTCACCGACTTCAAGAACTTCACGAAGGTCGGCGAGCTGCTCACGCCACAGGAGCTGGTGGATGAACTGAACACCTGTTTCACGGCATTCGACAACCTGTTGGCGAAATACCATGTGGAGAAGATCAAGACCGTGGGCGATGCCTACCTCGCCGTGGCGGGCCTGCCCATAGCGAACGGGGATCACGCGGTCAACATGGTGAGCCTTGCGCTCGATATCCGCGATTTCATCAGGCATCGCAAAACACTGCTCGGCGACAAGAGCTTCGACATCCGTATCGGCGTGCACAGCGGCGAAGTGGTGGCTGGCATCGTGGGTGTGCGCAAGTTCGCGTACGACATCTGGGGCGATACGGTGAACACGGCCGCACGCATGGAGCAGAACTGCCCCGTCGGCCATGTCAACATATCCGAGAGCACCCACGCGCTGGTGAAGGACCGCTTCCGCTGCGAGTATCGTGGCGAGATCGACGCTAAGAACAAGGGCCTGCTGAAGATGTACTTCGCGGAGCGCTAGTGTTGCGCCACCGCGATCAACCCGCCGCTTCCACCATCGCTGCCGTCACCTTCGGTGCATTGCCGATGAAGATCTCCTTGCCGATCAGCATCACCGGCCGTTTCAGGAAGGTGTACTCCTGCAGGATGTACGTGCGGTAGTCCTTCTCCGTCAGCTTCATTTCGTTCAGGCCCATACTACGGTACTTCAGCGCGATGCGGCTGAAGAGGGCTTCGTACGTGCCGGCCAACTTCTTCATGTCGTCGAGCTCCTTCGCGGTGATGGGATCGCCCTTGATCTCGCGCAGGGTGAAAGACCTGAGGTTGGGGATCTCCTTCAGGATGCGGGCGCACGTGGTGCAGGTGCCGAGGTAGTAGATGATGCGGGGCACGGAAAAAGAGTTGGAGGGTGCAAGAGTGAGCGAGTACAAGAGTAGTTCCCCTCTTGCACTCTCTCACCCTCGCACTCTTTCTCAGAACTCCGCGCTTTTCGGTGTCCTCGGGAAGGGGATCACATCGCGGATGTTGCCCATGCCGGTGACGAACAGTACGAAGCGCTCCAGCCCCAAGCCGAAGCCCGCGTGCGGCACCGTGCCGAACTTCCGTGTGTCGAGGTACCACCACAGTTCTTCCGCGGGCACGTTCATCTCCTTCATGCGCGCTTCCAACACATCCAGCCGCTCTTCGCGCTGACTTCCACCGATGATCTCGCCGATGCCGGGGAAGAGCACGTCCATGGCGGCCACGGTCTTGCCTTTCTCGCTGTAGCCGAAGTCGCCCGGCGCGTTTGTGCGCATGTAGAAGGCTTTGATCTTGGCGGGATAGCCGGTGACAATGACGGGCTTCTTGAAGTGCTTCTCGACGAGGAAGCGCTCGTGCTCGCTCTGCAGATCGATGCCCCATTCCACGGGGAATTGGAACTGCTTCTTCTGGTAAGGTTTGCTGCGCAACAGGATGTCGATCGCGTTGTCGTACGTGATCCGTTCGAAGGGATTTTCCAGTACGAACTTCAGGCGATCGATGAGGCCCATTTCGCTGCGCTGCTCTTTGGGCTTTTGCGCTTCTTCTTCCGTCAGGCGCGCATCAAGGAATTGCAGGTCGTCCAAGCTGTTCTTCAGCACGCGGGCAATGAGGTGCTTGCACAAGCCTTCCGCGAGGTCCATGTCGCCCTTCAGGTCCATGAAGGCGGCCTCGGGTTCGATCATCCAGAACTCGGCGAGGTGACGTGTGGTATTGCTGTTCTCCGCCCGGAACGTTGGGCCGAAGGTGTAGACCTTGCCCAGCGCCAGCGCCGCTAGTTCGGCTTGCAGCTGGCCGCTCACGGTAAGGCGTGATTCACGGCCGAAGAAGTCCTCCTTGAAATCCACTGCGCCTTGGTCATTGAGCGGCGGAGCTTTCGCATCGAGCACGCTCACGCGGAACATCTCGCCGGCACCTTCCGCATCGCTTGCCGTGATGATCGGTGCGTGGAAATAGTTGTAGCCGTTCAAGTCGAAGTACTCGTGGATGCCGAAACTCACTTGGTGGCGCATGCGGAACACCGCGCTGTAGGTGTTCGTGCGGAAACGCAGATGCGCTTGCTCGCGCAGGAATTC
>JBDTSG010000059.1:0-11328 GCA_039931265.1 Flavobacteriales bacterium | reverse complement strand
ACACCGGTAACGATGTGTATGGTGCCAACTGCGTTTGTGCTGGTCAACCGATCGATTGCTTGGGCGTTCCGGGCGGTACGGCCGTGATCGGCTCTACTTGCAACGACGGCAACGCCAACACCGGTAACGATGTGTACGATGCCAACTGCGTTTGCGCTGGTCAGCCGATCGACTGCTTGGGCGTTCCGGGCGGCACGGCCGTGATCGGTTCTGCTTGCGACGACGGCAACGCGAACAGCACGAACGACGTGTACGGCGCGAACTGCGTGTGCGCTGGTACCCTCGCCAACGATTGCCTCGGTGTTCCGGGCGGTCCTGCGCAACCGGGTACCGCTTGCGATGATGGCAACGCCAACACCGGTAACGATGTGTACGGTGCCAACTGCGTCTGCGCTGGTCAGCCGATCGACTGCCTTGGTGTACCGGGTGGTACGGCCGTGATCGGCTCTGCTTGCGATGATGGCTTGGCCACCACCGGAAACGACGTGTACGGAGCGAATTGCGTTTGCGCTGGTTTGCTGATCGACTGCCTCGGGGTTCCAGGCGGCACGGCTGTGATCGGCTCTGCTTGCGACGACGGCAATGCGAACAGCACGAACGATGTGTACGGCGCGAACTGCGTTTGCGCTGGTACCCTCGCCAATGACTGTCTCGGTGTACCGGGTGGTCCCGCTCAACCGGGCACGGCTTGCGATGATGGCAACGCCAACACGGGTAACGATGTGTACGGTGCCAATTGCGTGTGCGCTGGTCTCTTGATCGACTGCCTCGGCGTACCGGGCGGCACGGCTGTGATCGGCTCTGCTTGCAACGACGGTAATGCCAACACGGGTAACGATGTGTACGGTGCTAACTGCGTTTGTGCTGGTCAACCGATCGACTGCTTGGGTGTACCCGGCGGTACTGCTGTGATCGGTTCCGGTTGCAACGACGGCAATGCGAGCACACAGAACGATGTGTACGGTGCGAACTGTGTTTGCGCTGGCCAGTTGGTCGATTGCTTGGGTGTACCGGGCGGTACAGCCCTGCCGGGAACGGCTTGCGATGATGGCAATGCCAACACGCAGAACGACGTGTACGGCGCGAACTGCGTCTGCGCAGGCTTCAACCCCAACTGCACCGAAGACTTGGTGCTCACCATCACCCTGGATGCCTTCGGTAGCCAGACCACATGGGAAGTGCGCGATCAAGCGACCTCAACGGTTGTCGCATTCGGTGGACCGTACAGCAATGGCACACCCGGTGCCGTCTTGGAGAACATCTGCGTACCCGCTGGTTGCTACCAGTTGTCGGTGTTCGATGCTGCAGGCAATGGTATCAGCGCCGGTGGCTATGTACTCACCGATGATCTCGGTCGCCGCATCGTGGATGCAAATGGCAGCTTCACCAGCACCAGCAGCATCAGCGTGCCAGCGGAAGCCGACTTCTGCGTGCCCATCGGCGGCACTTTCGTGAAGCCCAACTGGTGCGATCGCACTGACCTCACCAGCAACAGCTTCATCTACTGCCAAGGTGTTGCGAACGCAACGGCTTACCAGTTCTGGTTCTTCGATCCGCATGGCAGCTACAGCCGTCGCATCCAGAAGACCACGACGAGCTGCCAGTTGAACTTCAGCACGGCACCGCTGCCGCTCAACACGGCGTTGAACGTGCGTGTGCGCGCCCTGGTAGGTGGAAACTTCACCCAGTTCGGCAAGGCCTGCGGTATCCAAAGGATCGCCGGTGGTTCCTTCCGCGATGTGACCGTGGACGGTGCCCACTTGAGCATGTACCCGAACCCGAACCGCGAAGAAGTGCTCTACCTGTCGATCGAAGGCCTCAGCGATGAGAGCTTGGTCGCCAACGTGGACCTCTTCGACGCCATGGGCAAATTGGTGAGCACCGAGCAGGTGAGCGTTGCCGACGGCACGCTGAACCATGCCCTGACGCTGAGCAGCGAAATGGGAGCCGGTCTCTACTTCGTGCACGTTACCGTGGACGGCCAGACCTTCACTGAGCGCCTGATGCGGCAGTAAGAGAACTGAAGCGATAAGGCGGGAGCCCCTTCGACGGAAGCGTCGAGGGGGCTTCTGCATTCCGGCGATCGGTAACCTGCGCGCAACACTGTATCCGGCCAGAGATAAAGGCGCGGTAATGTGCGCCTACGGTACTGCCGATAGCATTGCGGCCTTCACCATCCGGCCATGTTCCCACGGTTCGCTCTTGCCACCGCCATCGCGCTGATCACCGGTTGCTGCGCAGCGCAGGGCATCGTGCGCGGCAAGATCAGCGACACCAAGGGCGAACTGGTGATCGGGGCCGCCGTGGTGGTGAAGGACAAGCCCGGCGTGGGTGCGATGACCGACTTCGATGGTACCTATTCCCTGAAGCTGCCCACCGGCGATCCGACCACACTGACGATCTCCGCAATGGGCTATGAGTCGCAGGAGATCACTGTTGCCGTACCCTCGGGCGGCGTGGTAGTGAGGGATATCGAATTGGGCACGAAGACGCTCGAACTCGGCACGAAGAAGATCACGCGCCGCGCATCGCACCGGAACGACACCTATTTGGACAAGTTGAAGACCAACGCAGCGGTGAGCTTCGACTACATCAGCAACGATCGCATGACCAAGACCGGTGATGCCGACGTGACCGCGGCCGTGAAACGCGTGCCCGGCGTAAGCACGGTGGGGCGGTTCGTCACCGTGCGCGGCTTGGCCGATCGGTACATCGTCACCAGCGTGAACGGCTCGCGGATCCCCACCCTCGATCCCTTCACCAACAACATCAGCCTCGACATCTTCCCGACGGGTCTGGTGGACAACCTGATCATCAACAAGACGGGTAGCCCGGAATTCCCGGCCGATTGGTCCGGGGCATACCTCTCGATCAACACGACCGATTACCCGAGCAAGCTGGCGGTCAACATCACCTCATCCTTCGGCTACAACCCGCAGACAACATGGAAACCGATCGTGTCCTCCAAGGGCAGCGACACGGACTGGCTGGGTTACGACGATGGCTATCGCGGCATACCGGATGGTGTGGCTGTGGACCAAGCGGATTTCCCCATCTACAGTGCCAACCCGGGGATCTACGATCAGTTCGCGCTGCTCGGGTTGGAAGCGTACATGAATTCATTCGGCATCACCTCCAGCACACCGATCACCGAGGGAGACCCTTACCAACTGCTCGGCTTGGTGGAACTCGGCTATTTGGCTCCCGCATTGTTCAACGACCCGGCTGCGGGTGCCGCCGCCGTCGACGCGTACAATGCCGCTTACGGGGCCGACCACTTCCGCCCGTTGTTCAACCAGGAACTCGGCGAGATCGGTCACAAGTTCAACAACGACAGCTGGAGCACGGTGGAGAAAACCGCACCGCTCAACTTCAGCCAGAGCATCAGCATCGGCAACCAAGTGCTGTTGTTCAAGCGTCCGCTCGGTTTCATCGTCGGCTTGCGCTATGCGCGCGACACGAAATACGATGCGCACTCGGTGGCGAAGCGCACGAACAGTTCGCCCGACGAGGTTCCGGTTGCCGACATCTTCAACTACCGCCAGCAGGTGAGCAGCGAGCAGGCCGGATGGAGCGCATTGGCCAATGTGAGCTACAAGTTGAACGAGAACAACAGCGTCTCGCTGCTCTTCATGCCCAACGTGCAAGGCCAGAACGATGCGCGCAACTTCCGCGGGTCGCAGGCCGATCAGTCGATCACGGAAGTCTTGGCCGGTGTGGACCAGACCTACGAGGAGAAGCAACAGCTGATCTACCAGTTCCGATCGGCGCACTACCTGCCCAAGAGCAAACTGAAGGTCGATCTGAACGCCTCTTACACCGATGGGCAGATGAACATCCTCGACTACAAGACCGTGACCTGGTTCGAGGATACTGTTACCGGCTATCGGCAATTCAACAGCAACGCGGAGCTGCCACGGCGCTTCCGCTACATGAACGAAGACCTGTTCGACGGGCGCATCGGGCTGGAGTTCCCGCTGATGGACGTGAAGGGCCGCCCACGCAAGTTGATGTTCGGCGGCGCTTACCGGCACGACCAACGCGAGAACGTGCAAGTGCAATACAGCGTACGCGGAGTGGCCGGATCGGAACTGGTCGGCACGTTGGCGGAATACCTGGCCGATGCGCACTTCGAAGTGGCCAGCGGATCCGGCTTCACGTACCAGAACATCTCCTCCGAACTCGATAGCGACATCGGGATCAGCGAGATCAGCGCCGGATACGTGATGGCCGACTATTCGCTCACCGAGCGGATCCGCGCAGTGGGCGGTGCGCGTGCGGAGCAGACCGATCTGCTCAGCGACATCCGGCAGTACTACGACCTCGGATTGCCAGCCGATGATCCGGACCGCCGACTGATCGGTGGCAAGAAGGCCAACCCCGGTGCGATCGAACAACTCGACGTGTTGCCGAGCATCAACTTGATCTTCAAATTGAAGGACGACTCGCTCGCATTGATGAACCTCCGCGCGAACTACTTCCGGTCCTTGGGCCGCCCGGGTTTCCGCGAGATCAGCTCGGTGGACCTGGACGACTTCATCCTGCGGGGCCGCGTGCGTGGCAACCCCGGGCTGCAGATGACCTATGTGAACAACTACGACCTGCGGCTGGAAACCTATTTCCCGCGCGGCGACAACGTGACCTTGAGCGCCTTTTACAAACAGTTCGAGAACCACATCGAACTGGTGAAACTGCCGGGCGGCGAGAACTTCTCATGGGCCAATGCGAGGAACTCGGAAGCCTTCGGCCTGGAGCTGGAGGGCAAAATGAAGTTGCTGCGTTCGCTCGACCTGTTCGGCAACTTCACCTTCATCGAGAGCCGCACGGCCGTCAGCATAACGAGCCCCGACAACACGAGCGGGGATGAACGGTCCACCACCCGGAGCATGTTCGGGCAGGCACCGTACATCGTGAACGCCCTGCTCAACCTCCACTTGGACAGCATCGGTTTCGAGGTGTCCTTGTCCCACAACGTGCAGGGCCCGAAGCTGGCGGTGGTGGCCACCGCCGGTGTGGGACAACCCGACGTGTACGAGTTGCCGCGCCACCTCCTCGACCTTACGCTTTCGAAGAGCTTGGGCAAGCGCTTCGTCGTCCGTGCACGGGTCCGCGACATCCTGAACGCCCCGGCACGCCGCGCCTACTCGTTCGACAGCGGCTACGACCTCGACTTCGATCGCTACACCTACGGCACCGAATACATCCTCAGCCTCACGTTCCGCATTTGACGATCGCGCCATGAGAACGTTCTGCACGCTGCTCGCACTCTCCGTGTTGTCCACCGCGCATGTCGCAGCGCAATCGGCTTTGGAGAACGTCATCCTGGAGAAATACTACATCAGCGATGCGAACGATGCGGCCGATACCGACGGCGGCACGTTGCTCGCCGAGGGCTCCGTGACCTACCGCATTTTCCTCGACATGGGTGCCGATTGCAAACTGCGTGGGCTGTTCGCCGACAGCCTGCATCCCTTCATCATCTCCAGCACCACGGTACTGTTCAACAACAACGACCGTGGCGACAAGTACGGGCACGAGATCGACGACGCGCGTTTGGACGAGAACACCGTTGCGCTCGATTCGTGGCTTTCGCTCGGCGACGCGAGCGACGCACACACCGGTGTGCTGAAAGTGGATGATGCCGATGGCTCGATCGTGGGCGGTGCCAACAACGATGGTGGAAGTGAAGGTGTTCCCGGTGGCCTGCTCGCGAACGCCCATCCCGATGCCGGCACCGCGATCACCACTGCCGACGGCCTGGTGCCCAGCTCTGGACAGGCGCCACCCGGCTTCCTTTTCCTGGGCGATGTGTTGGAGCCGCTGTACGACGAGAACAGCGACTCCTCCTATATGGCGCAGAACATGGTGATGCAAAGCCCTGCCGGTATTGCGGGTTATGGTGTGGACAACAAGATCCTGATCGCGCAGATCACCACCACCGGTGAACTCGGATTCCACCTGAACGTGGAGATCATCGATGCCAATGGCGTTGCGCAGAAATTCGTCGCCAACGGCGATTCGCTCCAAGCCGGTGAAACCGAGTTCGGGCTGTTGAACTACCCTCCGGAATGCGGTTGCACGGACCCCGACTTCCTGGAGTACGATCCCGCCGCCGGATGCGACGATGGATCCTGCCAGACGGAGATCGTGTTCGGCTGCTTGGATCCTTTGGCCTGCAACTTCGACCCCGGCGCCAACTTCAACGTGCTCGCCTTGTGCTGCTACGGTCCCGGCAATTGCAATGGGCTCGACATCACCATTGTCTGCCCGGATGTGGCCGTGGACGAGAACGCGCAGGATAGGATTTTTGCCGCGTTCCCGAACCCGGTGCACGAACTGCTCACGGTGCATCTCCCAGCGCACGCCCAAGGAAGCGCGGTGATCGTTCTGTTTGACCGCCTTGGTCGTGCGGTGCAGGAAACAGCACTGGGTGGCGCAGCCGCGTCGCAGGATGTCCGGCTCGACATGTCCGGCTTCGCTCGTGGGTTCTACACCGTGCGGTTGGTGATGGACGGACAGGTGTTCGTGCAAAGCCTCGTGAAGCAGTAGTCACCGGCGCGACGCACTGGCGTAACGCGCGAGCAATGGAACCGCAACGCAGCGTTCCGCTACAGGGTACATCGCCAAGGTTATTTCGCCCGCCTCAAAACGTGTCGGCCATGCTTCGTACCGGACTTCTCCTCGCCTCCTCAACCCTGCTGATCACCGCTGCATCCCACGCCCAATACGCACCCCCTGATTGCGGCGCACTGGAACAGATCACCGTGGAGACGTACTATATCAGCGACGCGAACGATGCGGCGGATGAGGACGGTGGCGGCGTGCCCCAGTTGTTGGCCGGTGCGAAGACCTACCGCATTTACGTTGACATGAAACCGGGCTACAGCTTGGAATCCGTTTACGGCGACGCCACGCACGCGCTCGACCTCACCACCACCACGCAGTTCTGGAACAATACCGATCGCGGCGAAGTGACCGGCGACCTGATCGACGCGGGAAGGTTGGACGAGAACACCGTGGCACTGGACAGTTGGCTGAGCATGGGCGCGGCCAGCGATGCGCATTGGGGTGTGCTGAAGACGGAGGACAACGATGGCAGCGCGGTGGGCGGTGCCAACAACGATGGCGGTAGCAACGGCGTGCCCGGTGGATTGCTCGTCAACGCCGACATCAACGCCGGGATCCCATTGACCACGGCCGACGGCCTTATCCCCGGGACCGTTCCTGCTGTTACGGCGGTCGGGGTGGACCTGAGCATGTTCAGCGATGTGCCCGGCGCCTCGTTCAATGTCACCAACGGCGCGTGGGCCGTTCTTGGCGGCACCATGGGTGCCACTGCGGAGAACAGGGTGCTGATCGCCCAGCTCACCACCAACGGCCAGCTCTCCTTCAACCTCAACATGCGCATCCACATCCCCGACTCGCTCCAATGCCAGAGCCCCGGCTGCCATGTGAACATGGACTTCTTCGCCACCATACAACCTGCCGATACGGCCGGTGGCGACATCACCACGGACAATGTCTGCACACACCCCACGCTGATCTTCAGCGGACAGGTGGTGGACTGCCTTGGCGTTCCCGGTGGAGGTGCGTTACCGGGCACGACCTGCGATGATGGCGATGCGACGACGGGCAACGATGCCTACGGCAACAACTGCGTGTGCGCCGGCCAGCTGATCGACTGCCTGCAAGTGCCCGGTGGCGGTGCCCTGCCCGGCACGCCTTGCGACGATAACAACCCGAACACCTTGAACGATACCTGGAGCGCCATCTGTACCTGCGAGGGCAGCAGCGGCATGGATGAGATCGGGCAGGACGTGTACATCGCGACTTTCCCCAGCCCGGTGAAGGAACAGCTGACCCTGAGCATTGCAACCGTGCACAACGTTCCAATGAGCATCGTGCTGCGCGATGCGCTGGGCCAAGTGGTACTGCGCAAGGATCTTGGTACGGTGAGCGGCGAGCGAAAGGAAACGATCGACATGGGGTCCTTCGCCCGTGGTGTTTATGCGCTTGAAGTGATGTACGGCAACACGGCTACGATCCGTCGCATCTCGAAATACTGACAGGCGCAACGGCCAAGGGTCGGGCTTTTGCCCGTCAGGTTCATTCTGTGTTTCTCCAAGGCCATCAGTATGATCGGCCCCATGGAAAACACCTTGGTTCTCCTTGCTCTTGGTGCCGTGTAACTTCTTCCAGCGCACTTTCAGCAACCCGGCGATCGCGCACAAGTCGATCTCCTTGCTTGGGCCCACGCCTTGACCGCAAGGCAAAAACACGAACAGCTATAGCGGAGTGCGGGCAGGGAGAGCCCGCCGCTTCCGCATTGCCACAGCGCACCTTGGGTGCAGGCAAAGGGTTACTTCCGGACTTCGCATCTTCACCGCATGTCCTCGGACCACGCCGCGAGCATACAAGCCTTCATCGCGAAATGGAGCGTAAGCGGCGCGGCCGAACGCGCCAACGCCCACCTCTTCATTGCCGAACTGTGCGATGTGCTGGGCGTGGAGCACCCGCAGCCCAAGAAGCCCAATGAAGCGGCCAATGCCTACGTGTTCGAGAAGACCATACCGAGCGTAACCGACAGCAGCAATTTCATCGACCTGTACAAGCGTGGTTGTTTCGTGTTGGAAACGAAACAGGGCGCCGATGGTCGTGTTGGCGTCGTAGGGGCGGAAGATCCTCCGCCCGTGAGCCTGCAAGGCGAACAACGCCAACGCGATCTGAAAAAAGGCCACGGCATACGCAACACCAAGGGCTGGGACACCGCCATGCTGCGCGCACGCGAACAAGCGCAACGTTACGCACGCGCCTTGCCCAAGGAAGAGATCGCCGACGGTCGCCCACCTTTCGTGATCGTGGTGGATGTGGGCCACAGCATCGCCCTCTACACCGATTGGACCCGCATGGGCGGCGAGTACCTGCCCTTCCCTGATCCCGCTACCTACCGCATTGCACTGAAGGACTTGCTGCGCTCCGAAGTGCGCGAATTGCTCCACGCGGTGTGGACCGATCCGCTCAGCCTCGATCCCGGCAGGCGCTCTGCGAAAGTCACGCGCGAGATCGCCGATCGCCTGGCGAAGCTGGCGCGTAGTCTCGAGGGCAACCCCGGTTCGGGGACCGGGGTGACGTACGATCCCGAGCACGTCGCCAACTTCCTCATGCGCTGCCTCTTCACCATGTTCAGTGAAGATGTGGACCTGCTGCCGCACGGCTCCTTCACCAAATTGTTGGGCGAGCTGAAGCACGAGCCCGGCAACTTCAAGGAAATGCTGGAGAACCTCTGGGGCACCATGAACACCGGCGGCCTCAGCCCGATCCTGCGCAAGAAATTGCCGCGCTTCAACGGTGGTTTGTTCGCCCACGCGGATGCCATTGCGCTGAACGCCGACCAGATCCAACTCCTCATAGAGGCCAGCACCGCCAACTGGAAGGATGTGGAGCCCGCCATCTTCGGAACGCTGCTGGAGCGCGCGCTGGATCCGCGCGAACGCCACAAGCTCGGTGCGCACTACACGCCGCGCGCCTACGTGGAACGCCTGGTGGTGCCCACCGTCATGGAACCCTTGCGCGCGCAATGGGCCAGCGTGCAAGTGGCTGCGTTGCAACTCGCGGAAGCTGGTGATGAGAAGAAGGCCATCAAACAGATCGAAGCCTTCCTGCACCAACTGGCCACGGTGAAAGTGCTGGACCCCGCATGCGGCAGTGGCAACTTCCTGTACGTGACCTTGGAACTGCTGAAGCGCCTGGAAGGCGAAGTGCTGAACACCCTGCACGAGCTCGGCGCAACCAGCAAGTTGGAACTGGAAGGCGTGATGGTGACGCCCGCCAACTTCTTCGGCATCGAACTGAACCCGCGCGCCGCCGCCATCGCCGAGCAGGTGCTGTGGATCGGTTTTCTGCAATGGCACCTGCGCACGCACGGCAACTTGCACAACCTGCCCGAGCCCATCATCAAGGACCTGCACAACATCCAGAACCGTGATGCCGTGCTGGACTACGACAGCAAGCAGGAACAACGCGATGCCGACGGACACGTGGTGACGCGCTGGGATGGCACCACCACCAAACAGCATCCCGTTACCGGCGAGCAAGTGCCCGATGCCGATGCCCGCGTACCCGTGTACACCTACAGCAACCCCAAGCCCGCCAAGTGGCCCGCCGCCGATTACATCGTGGGGAACCCGCCGTTCATTGGAGCTGCCCGCATGCGTGAAGCGTTAGGCGAAGGCTACACGAGTGCGCTCCGAAGTG
Source organism: Flavobacteriales bacterium (assembly GCA_039931265.1). GTDB lineage: Bacteria > Bacteroidota > Bacteroidia > Flavobacteriales_F > PHOS-HE28 > PHOS-HE28. The sequence goes on along the minus strand of JBDTSG010000059.1, from coordinate 1,074 downwards.
TAGATGATAATGTTCCTGACAGCGCAGACTTCGTGATGTACTGGTGGGATAAGGCCGCTCAGCTCACACGCACTAACAAGACAAAGCGTTTCGGCTTCATCACAACAAATAGTCTACGCCAAACGCAGAATCGAAAGGTGCTGGAGTATCATATGGCCCAGAAGAAACCGATCTCCTTGGCCTTCGCCATACCTGATCACCCGTGGGTCGATAGCGTAGATGGGGCCGCCGTTCGTGTTGCTATGACAGTCGGCTCGGTTGGCACGCAGCATGGCCTACTTCAGAAGCTTGCTAAGGAAATGGCGTCAAGCACAGACGAAGCGGCAGACGTGACTTTCGAGCTTCGAATAGGTTCGATCCAAGCCGATCTGAGTATTGGTGCCGCTGTATCCTCAACAGTCGCGTTAGCGGCCAATCTAGGTCTAGCCACCATGGGGGTGAAACTCAATGGGGACGGCTTCATTCTTTCTAAGGATGAAGTCTCCGTGGCCGGTGCGTCGTTCCTTGCGGAGAATGCGGCGGTTGTGAAGCCCTTCATCAATGGTCGTGATCTAGCGCAGAGGAGTCGGGATGCCTTTGTTATTGATCTCTTCGGCTTCAATGAGACAACCGTTCGGTCTAAGTACCCCAAGGTCTATCAGCTAGTCGCAGATCGTGTGAAGCCGATTCGTTCGGTGAGCAACTACGAAGACCTAAAGAGAGAATGGTGGCTCTTCGGTCGCCCCCGGCCTGAGATGCGAGCAGCAGCAATCGGGCTAACGCGTGTTATAGGTACGTGTCGCACCGCGCGACATAGGGTCTTCACATTCGTGTCAAGCGAGACGATAGCGGAATCCAAAGTCGTATGCATCGCATTGGACGACGCTTATGCTCTTGGCGTTCTTTCAAGTAGTGTGCATGTTGTTTGGGCAACAGCAGCAGGTGGTTGGTTAGGAGTTGGGAACGACGCCACATACAATCACGCAGACTGCTTCAACAAATTCCCCTTCCCCGCCTGCACGCCTGAGCAGCAGTCGACCATCCGCGCGCTGGGCGAGCAGTTGGATGCGCACCGCAAGCGGCAACAAGCGCAGC
>JBDTSG010000058.1:0-4756 GCA_039931265.1 Flavobacteriales bacterium | reverse complement strand
TGCAGGAGATCGGTAAGGAAGGCCTGATCAACGCCGAAATGGAGGTTGAACTGGCGCGGCGCATCAAACAAGGTGACGGCACGGCACTGGAGAAATTGGTGAAGGCCAACCTGCGCTTCGTTGTGTCGGTGGCAAAACAGTACCAGAACCAAGGTCTCAGCCTACCCGACCTCATCAATGAGGGCAATTTGGGCCTCATCAAGGCGGCTCAGCGCTTTGATGAGACGCGCGGCTTCAAGTTCATCAGCTACGCGGTGTGGTGGATCCGCCAGAGCATCCTGCAGGCATTGGCCGAGCAGAGCCGCATTGTGCGCCTGCCGCTGAATCAAGTGGGTTCGCTGAACAAAATCAACAAGGCCTTCGCCAAGTTGGAACAGGAGTACGAGCGTCCGCCCAGTGCCGACGAACTTGCCACCCTGCTTGACCTGCCCCCGGAGAAGGTGGCCGACACCATGAAGGTGAGCGGGCGTCATATCAGCATGGATGCCCCCTTCGTGGAAGGTGAGAGCAACAGCCTTCTTGATGTATTGCCCAACCTGGACAGCCAACCAGCCGACCAGATGCTCATTCACGAGAGCTTGGCTAAGGAGATCGAGCGTGCCTTGAGCACCCTTACCGAGCGCGAGCGCGATGTGGTGAAGCTGTTCTTCGGTATCGCTATCAACCACGGGCTTACGCTCGAGGAGATCGGTGCCAAGTTCGACCTCACCCGGGAAAGGGTGCGCCAGATCAAGGAGAAGGCCATCCGCCGTTTGCGCCACACCAGCCGTAGCAAACTGCTGAAAGCGTATCTCGGCTGAGTTGTTTGCGTAGGACGCCGAAAATCCCCTTTTACATCATGGATACCCTTGAAGCCAAGACCGGTTACGAGGCCGGTTTGAAGGAATACGTGGACCGCGAGAAGGCGGCTCTCGACCTGTTGAACTCCGTTGGCAGGCTCATGTACGAGCACAGTGTGGAACTGGTGTTCTTCCGCAACCCCCTGCTGGATGTGAGCACCAGTCAGGTCCTCAACCTGTTCAACTACTCGGAGAAGGTGGTGAAGAAGCCCGTGGATCCGGCCACTACCGCTTTGGTAGCGCGTGAACTGCTCGACTTGGACCTGGCTCCGAGCAAACTCGATATCGGAAAGCTGACCTTCGAATTCAAGAAGGCCGGAGCGACGGGTGCGAAGGCTTGGCTGGGTGACCACCTGAAAGCCTTCATTGGCCAGGATAAACACAGCTTTGAGCCCCGCGATGTCGTGTTGTACGGCTTCGGCAGGATCGGCCGGATCGCAGCACGCGAACTAGTTAAGCAAGCTGGCAAAGGCCAGCAACTGAGGCTGCGGGCCATTGTTACCAGGACCAATAGCGACGAGGAGATCGTTAAGCGCGCCGCCCTTTTGCGCAATGACAGCGTTCATGGCAGTTTCAAGGGTACGGTGATCGTTGATCTGCCGAACAAGTGCTTGATCATCAATGGTCAGCGAGTGCAGATGATAGCCAGCGCCAACCCTGACGATATCGACTACACAGCGCATGGGATCAACAATGCACTCATCATTGACAATACCGGGGCCTTCACCAAGCGCGCCGATCTGGGCCGGCATATGAAGGCCAAGGGCGTGGGTAAGGTGATCCTGACCGCCCCCGGCAAGGAGATGCCCAATATTGTTTACGGCATCAACCACAAAGAACTCGATATCGAGAACGAGACCCTGTTCAGTGCAGCCAGTTGCACCACCAATGCAATCTGTCCGGTGCTCAAGGTCATGGAGGACAAGGTTGGTATCGAGAAAGGGCACATCGAAACGGTGCATGCCTATACCAACGACCAGAACCTACTGGACAACTACCACAAAAAGCCCCGTCGCGGGCGTAGCGCAGCGGTGAACATGGTGATCACCAGTACAGGGGCGGGCTCAGCGGTTACCAAGGCCATTCCAAGCCTCAAAGACAAGCTCACGGCAAATGCCGTGCGTGTGCCAACGCCCAACGGCTCCTTGGCGATCATGAATCTTTCCCTGAACCGTACCGTGACCAGGGATGAGGTGAACGAACTGATACGGAATGCGGCGCTTGACGGCGATCTCGTCAACCAGATCCACTACCAGATCGACCCTGAACTCGTGAGCAGCGACATCATCGGTGATACGTGCTGCAGCGTCTTCGACAGCGAAGCCACGATAGTGAGCCCGGATGGCAAGAACGTGGTGCTCTATACTTGGTACGACAACGAGTTCGGCTACACGAAGCAAGTCATACGCCTTGCCAAGCACGTTGCCAAAGTGCAGCGCTTGATTTATTACTGAGCGGTACGTTCTCTCGAGCAAAGCCCTCGGCGATGCCGGGGGTTTTGCATTGGACGCTGAAAAGAGACGCCCCTCGACATCTCGAGGGGCGCTCAGGGCGGCGGGCGAAAGGAAATGCTCAGAATCCTTCCTGTGACCAGGGATGCCCGCCTGGATATGGTCTTTGATCATCTGCTGCTCATGCACAATCCCAAGAGGATGGCCATCAGGCCCAAGGCCATCACTAGGGAAACCTTCAGCATTCGCTCGCTTCGCTTGGCCTCGCGCTCGGTCCCTTCGCCCCTTGTTGTCATGTCCATTGCTCTCATGGGCCAAACGTATCGGGGCGGTCAGGCGTCCACAATACCGTAAAAAGGGTATTTTTTAGGGGAAGGCTGGTTCTTGGCCCCCCCTGAGGAGATCGAGCGAGCATCCAGCCCGATCTCATTGGCCTCATTGCCCATCAGGACATTAACGCAGAAAGCCCCCGGTTGGGAGGGCTTCCTGATCCAGAATGCTCGCTTACTGACGCATAAGTCGCTGGGTGAAGACCCGTCCTTCGGCGCGGACTTGCACCATGTATAGGCCCGCGCCCATCTCGGACCCAAGGTCCAACGCATGGTTCATTGTACCACCGCCCACTGACACTTGCTGGCTGATGGCCATGCTGCCTAAGGCATCGAAGACAACCACATCGGCCGTGGACGTTGCTTCGTCAAGTCCTTCGATCACCAAGTACAGCACTTCGTCGCGGTTCGGGTTGGGGTACATGTTCATCTCCGGTTCGCCATCGGTGCTGAAGACCTCCGCATTAAGGTTACCAGCGCCGGTGACGCGGAGGCGGCAAGCCTTACCGTAGGGGGTGTAGACGTTATTCACCAAAGCGCGCACCCTCACGTTAAGATCAAGGTTCAACGGCAGCGGGCTCGTCTGTAGGTTGTTCAGGCGCACTGAAGTCGTGGGCTTCAGGATCGTACGGCTGTAGCTACCGTGCGGGTCGAAGAACCAGAACTGATAACCCGTTGCCCCCGCAACCGATTGGGCGTAGATCCAGCTGCTGAGCACAAAGTCAGTGCGGTCGCACCACGCGGGTTTCACGTATGATGGACCCAGTGGTACACAGAAGTCACCAGTGCTTCCGAACACGGAACTCGAAGTGGTGAAGCTGCCGTTGGCATCGATGATGTGGCGGCCTTGGTCATCACTCAGCACGTATCCACCGTTGGCGATACCGTTGCCTGCTGCGTCACTCACGGTGAAGGTGTAGCAACCGGCAGGCAGACAAATACTGGCAGTAAAGACCGCGCCCGGTGTGCCGTTCGTATAGGGGCCACCGGATTGCACCAACGTATTGCCCAGGTCGTAAATACCCCAAGTCGTCTGGGCACCGAAGGCGTCGACCGTGATCGCCAACGTCAAATTCTCCGTGCAGCCTCCGATCGGCGGGCCTACGCAAACACAGTTGGCCGTGATCAAGTCGGGACTAGTGTTCGCATTGTTGTCATCGCATAGCGAACCTATCTGTCCAGAGAGGTTCGGGCAGCTATCCTGGGCGTCACACACACCATCGCCATCCGCATCTTGAAACACATGTGTGACCACACCATTCGTGCACTGGTCCAGCGTGCAGGGGTTGCCGTCACTAACCGTGACCTGCGCGCAGGAGCAACCTTGAGCATTGACCCCGGCGCCGAATGCCGTGCCAGAGCACTGATCGTTCGCATCGCACACACCATCAACATCGGCATCTTGGAACGTATGTGTGACCGCGCCATTGGTGCACTGGTCGAGCGTGCACGGATCGCCGTCACTAACGGTAACCTGTGCGCAAGAGCAACCTTGAGCATTGACACCCGCACCGAAGGCTGTGCCGGCACACTGGTCGTTCGCATTACAAACACCGTCTCCGTCCGAATCCTGGAAAATGTTGCTCACTACCCCAGCGGTACACTGGTCCAATGTGCATGCATTGCCGTCGTCAACCACCACTTGTGAGCATGAACAACCTTGTGTGTTCACCGGCTCGCCGAAGGGTGTGCCGAGGCACTGATCGTTATTGTTGTCAACAAAGCCAAGCGGCTGGTTGCAGGATTGCGTCGAGTTGTTCGGATCACCATAGCCGTCTCCATCAAGATCCTGATACCAAGTCGTCGAAGTCGTTTCGGTCACGGCCACCTGGGCGCTCGCATTCGCGCATCCCGCCGAGCCAGTGACCGTGTATGTATACGTTCCGGGATTCATCGTAACCGGATCGTATGTGTTGCTTACTACAGGGCTCGGACCAGTCCACAAGCCACCAGCTTGCGGTGTGCCACCCAATTGGTTGAACAAATTCACAGAACTTCCCGTGGCGCAGATCGACAAGGTGCCGTTCGTGCCTGCGTTCGCAGCAGGGTTAACTGTTACCGTCACTGTCGCAGTGGAGTTCGCGCAGGGCGCCGTGCCCGTCACCGTGTACGTGAACGTGCCCGGTGTGCTCGTGCC
>JBDTSG010000057.1:0-5205 GCA_039931265.1 Flavobacteriales bacterium | reverse complement strand
CTACGCAAGGTATTGTCTTTACCACGCGAGGTATCGTCCTTACTACGCAAGGTATCGTCCTTACCACCTAAGGTATTGCCCTTTCCATGAGGTGCGCACAAATGGTGGGTACACCTGCGGGCGGGTTACTGCATGCGCGCATTGCTGCCGCTGAGCACACCACATGGCCATCATGCCCACATCCTGGTAGGCAGCACCGCGCATTTCTACCCGGTCGATGTGCTGGGCCTACTGCACCAACACTCGTGCCCTGCCGAGAGCTATCCCCTTGCTCCGTGCTTCAACGACGTACAAGCCATGCGGGAGATCGCCGCGGTACAGTTGTACTGTGCTCACTTCGGCGTGCACAGCATCGGTTCGCACAGTGCGCCCCATGGCATCTACCCAAGCCACACGATCGGGTTGCGTGTTACCGCTCACATTGAAGTAGGCAACATCGGTAACCGGGTTGGGCCAAATACCGAACACGGGTTGTTTCGCATGCACATTGGGAATACCTAACCAGATGGGTGCGCTATCGTGGTAGCGCTTGCAGAAGTTCGGTAGGCCGGCAACGGTGTCCTGCGGGCTTGGGAAATAGTCGGTCTGAAGCTGTGTGCTCCCTAAGTAATCAGGTAAGTTGATCATCCAACCCCAAGTACCCGGGTATCGGTTGATCCACCAAAAGATACGTGAGTCCGGGGCCAACTGGAGCCATGAACCACGCACGTCCGTGTTCAAAGGAGTTATTACGCTGGCGGTGGTGCCAATGGTGGTCGCTTGAATGGAGTCCGAGTTCAGGACTTCAAGATCGCTCTGGAACCAAAAACCCGACATGTCTGACGGAGGAACAGTATCCCATGTGTAGAAATAAAGATGTCCGCCAAGCGCATCGAACTCAACGCCCCCGGTCTGGCGTTGATAGTTGTACAGAACCACCGGGTTTCCACCCAGCAGTTCGGTGTATCGGTGATCAATGGAAGCCAGCAGGGTGACAGTACCTGACAGATCATCGAAACTGAACAGTTGGATCTCGGTGGCGGTATCGGTGGCGAAGGGATCCATGTTCACCATGGCGATCATATCGCCTTGCATATTGAATTTCATCGGCCCCCAGAAGTCGGCGTTCGCAGCGCTGGTATCCGAAGGCTGGAAGAGAGTTCCTACGTGGCTGATCACGGGCGTGGGATCGACGCCTGTGGTGGTAAGTTGGTATGCTTGGAATTCATCCGTGCCATCCTCGTGCTGCAGGATCCAGTAGTCCGTGCCGTTGCCATGCGGCGTTGCGGCCAGCTTGGCGGTGGTGCTGTCCATATACCATTGCATGGGTGCGCTCACCGCGCCCAAACCAGCGTTCAGGCTCATGTCCACTTCAACCGCGCCCGCGCGCTTCAGATCCTCTCGGCTGTTCACCAGCACCACATAACCTTGCGGATCGCCGGGTTCAGGCAGCACCAGATAGTTGCCCTGTTCACCGTTGTATCCCAAATCGGACGAAGTGCCACTTGGCATGAGGCCGAACGCATTGTCGCGAATGCCTCTATCGTCCACCAACAACAAGAAGTTGCCTGCGGTATCGCTTATGCAGGCATTGCGGAACGAGGGTTGGTAGGCCAGTGGCAGCAGCGCGGTGGTGCCGTTGTTGAACGACAGCCATTTGTTGGCGAAAACCCAGTTGTTGTTACGGGCCTGGCCATAAGCCAAAAGACCACAAGCAAATAGGCAGGTGAAAAATGGAAAGCGCATGCTCAGCAGTAGATCCGGGTGCTGGTTCCACCGCCTTGCACGTAAACCGGGGTGCACGCTCCTGCGCAAGAAGAACTGCCTGATGTTGCCGACCATGCAGCCGTGTTGCACAACCAAGTGGTTGTGAACGGGGTGGTGATCTCCACTTTCCAAACGACGAGGCCACTAGGAATGGAGAACGTTGTCGGGGAGTTTGCAAAGAGCGTCGCTGATGATGAGCCAGGACTGCCAACGGAAAAACAACCGGTTCTGTAATACACCGTAGCGTATCCGTCACAGTCCGTTTCATTACCGATTACGTAGTCCCAAGGAGCATCAGGACAGCCGTTCGTGTCAGTTGACGGCGGTGCAGGTTTGAAGGCAAATGATAGGAGCGCAACCAAAAGCAACACTGGAGTCAGACCGAAAAATGAATTCCTTGAAGCAGGTTTCATGGGGATGGGTTGTACGCAAGCTAAGCCACCCTGCACCGATAGTTACTTCATTTTTCCTTGAATAGAGACTTTCCCAACCCCATGGCCATGCAGGTTGCAGACCACGATATGGCTTCCTCCGATCGCGCATGGAGCGCGGAATTCATCCTGAGCGCAGCCGAAGGAGCCTATGAAGGCTTCGCGATGACGTGCGGCGCTAGCTGCAACTGCTACCGCTGCGTCTCCAGCGGCTTCCATGGCGCCTTGAGCAAGAGCTCTTCGGCGTAGAGCACCAGGTCCTTGAAGGCTTGCGGTGCCTTTACACGGCCGAGCACCTGCTTGTTGCGGTCCTTGCTTACCACGCGCACAATGGTGCTGGGCAGGTCGGTCACTTGGCCGTCGTACTTGTCCTGCAGGCCGAAAAAGCCGAGGGCTTCGGCTTTGTTGAGCAAGAGCGCAAGCGTGTCGGCGCCGATATGCCCCACGTGATCGCCCAGCAGATCGGTGTTGTTGGTGCCGGTGTAGGTGGCGTAGCCGCTGCGGTACACGTTGATCTGGTACACGGGGCATTTGCCGAAGCACGGCGTACGCTTGATGCTGAAGAAGAGCGAGTCGGCCGCGCCGGTGCCGCCGAAGCGATCGTCCTGTGCGGCGGTCTTGGTGGTATTGCAGGCGCCGAAGGCCAGAAGGGCGGCGGTAGGGAGGAGGAGGAGGGTGCGGAGCATGGGGGCAATTGGCGAATTGGGCGATCAGCGAATTAGCGAATGAGGCAATTAGCGAATTAGCGAATGATGGGCGAGAGTAGTGAGTGGGAAGTGGAGAACGGGGAGTCAGTCAATGGTATTGAGCTGCCTGCAGCCTGCGGCCCGCAGCCTGTGGCCTTGGGTTCCTGCTATTCGAAATGCGTGCCGTGTTCAGCGTTTGCGCGCTGCCGATTGCTGCTTCTGCATATCCTCCAAGCGCTGCTGCCAGCGGCTCTTCTTCTTCGGCTTCTTCATGTTCTCCAGCAGCTCCGCGCGCAACTTGCCTTCATCTATGAACCAGCGGCTGAAGACGGTCATCTGCAGGATCGAGATCACGTTGGCCAGCAGGTAGTAGAGGCTGAGGCCGGCGGGCAGGCTGTTCATGAAGAAGAGCATCATGATGGGGAAGAGCCAGATCATGAGCTTCATGCTGGGCATGCCCTGCTGCTGCGGCATCTGCTTGCTGTTGAGCAGGCTGAAGCCGATGGTGCTGATGGCCATGAGGATGGTGAACAAACTGACGTGCGTGCCATAGCCCAGCGGCACGGTGAAGGGCAGCGTGGCAATGCTGTCGTAGGTGCTGAGATCGCTCGCCCACAGGAAACTCTGCTGCCGCAGTTCGATGCTGCTGGGGAAGAAGTTGAACATGGCGTAGAGCACGGGCATCTGGATCAGCATGGGCACGCAACCGCTGGCCGGGTTAACGCCCGCCTTGCGGTACAGTTCCATGGTGGCCTGCTGCTTCTTCAGCGCATCGCCGTCCTTGTGCTTGGCGGTGATCAATTCGATCTCCGGTTTCAAGGCGCGCATGCGCGCACCGCTCTTCTGGTTCTTGTAGGTGAGCGGCATCAGCAGCACCTTGATGGCGATGGTGAGCAGCAGGATGATGATGCCGTAGCTGAGGTTGAAGCCGCTGAAGAAGTTGAAGATCGGGATCACCAACCAGCGGTTCATCCAACCGAAGATGCCCCAGCCCAGGTTGATGATGTGATCCAGCTGCGGCACCTCGGTGCGCCGCAACGTATTGTAGTGGTTGGGGCCGAAGTAGAAGCGCAGCGGTATGCTGAGGTTGTCGGCGGGCTGCTTATCGAAAGTGAGGCTGGCGCTGTACGCCTTGTTGTGCAAGCTGTCCGGCAGGTGCTTGATGCCGATGTTGCCCCCGCTGCTGCCGAAACCTTCGTCGCTGATGACGATGGCGCTGAAGAAGTCCTGCTTGAAGGCCACCCAGTTGGTGCGGCCTTCCAGCTTCTTGGTGTCGTCGGCGGTTTCGCTCAGGTAATCGCGATCGGCGTTCACGTACTTGTAGAAGACGGTGCTCTTCTTCTCCTCGGTGGGTTTGTGCTTTTCGTTCGAGAAGCCGATCAGTTCCCATTTGAGCGCTATGCTCTTCGGGTCCACCTCGGTCTTCAGGTTCTCGAAGCGCGCCTCGCTCCGCAGGAACCAGCCGGCGCTGTCCAAGGCATAGTCCACCACGATCCGCTTGCCGGGTATCTCGCTCTCGGCAACAAAGGACACGGTGCGGGCATCCTTCTGCTGCGCCGTGAAGTGGAGGTCGTCCGTGGCGATGACGCGGTTGCCGTTGTAGTTGAATTCGTAGGCGAAGCGGCCGCTGTCGGGATCGAGCAGCAACAAAGGCTTCTCGTGCTGCGCCTTGTATTGCTTCAGGCGTATCCACACCGGCTTGGCACCTTGGGTGCTGATGCGCACTTCCAGGTCGTTGTTCTCCAACAGGATGTTCTCCGGGGTGCCGCCCAAAGCGCCTTGGAAGATCCCATAACGGTCCACGCGTTCCTTCACCTCAACGGCACTGCGCAGGCTGTCCAGGTTCACCGTGCTGTCGTTGAGCAGGCTGTCGGGCAGTTGCACCACTTCCGTGGCCTTCGCAACGTTCAAGGCCTTGGTCTCGGCCTCTTTCTTGGCGTCCAGCGCCACTAGTGCGGCCAATGAGTCGGCTTGGTGGTCGATGCGTTCTTGTTGCGCAGCACGCTCCTCGGCCGAGGGAGCCGTGTAGATGCCGTAGCCGATAACGATCAGCACGATCAGCGCGATACCTATCAGTGTGTTCTTGTCCATTGCATGCGCCGCAGGCGCTCCGTCTTGCAGAAAAGGACGGCGAAGATGGGAAGAAGAAGAGAAGCTTGGAGGTTCTGGCCGTTGGCCGCTCGCTTCAGGCCGCAGGCTTCAGGCCTCAAGCCTCAGGCTCAGATCCAAACATAAAGACCGAACCCACTGGGCTATGCATTGAAGCCTGTCGCCTGAAGCCTGCGGCTCAAGCGTGGTTACTGCATTAAAGCTTGTGGCCTGTGGCCTGAAGCCTGCGGCTC
>JBDTSG010000056.1:0-16631 GCA_039931265.1 Flavobacteriales bacterium | reverse complement strand
GCACGCCGTAATAATCGTTGATCACATCGGTCATGATGAAGACGATGGGCCACGGCAGCACGCCAACGCTGAGCACGAAGCTCAAATGCTCCTGCCCGAGCAGGGTGAAGTCGGCTTTCGCGAGCCCCAGTGCTGTTTCCAACTGGAACAACTTCACACCGATCAGCTCCGCGATGAGCGCGTTGGCAACGAAGAACGCGCCCAAGATGAGGTAGAGCCGTGTGGCTTTGTCGCGGAGAATGGAGTGGATCATGTGATCTCCTCGTGCAGGGGATCGGCCACAAGATCGCCCACCCGCACCACATCCCCTTTCGTGGCCATCGCGTTCATGCCGAAGAGCACCTTGTTGTCGTACGCGCGATAGGTCGCCAGCGTGCGCGATGGTTCCTTCCCGCGCTCGCCGGTGCGCTGGTCGATCGTGGGGATCATGCAACGCGCACAGGGCTTCACCAACGCGAAGCGAGCGCTGCCGATCGAAATGTCTTTCCATCCATCCTCCTGATGCGCGGATCCGCCCGTGATCACGATGTTCGGCCGGAAGCGGTCCATCGGAATGCGCTCGCCCGCACTGGGGGAGCTGGAGTGGGCTACGCGAGCGTTGAGGTCATCGAGCGATGCCTGCGAAAGGATGAGGTAAGGGTAGCCATCGCTCAGCGAGTTGATCCCTTGCGCGTAGGTGGGGTCGACGGGACGCATCGCGTTGTCGGGCATGAAGACAAGCCGTACATCCATTTCGAGTCCGCGGGTGAACCATGCCGATACTTCCGGCGGAGCATCCAACGTGATCACCGGGTCGTTCCAGATCGTCGTTTGCGTTGCAGTACCGGTCGTGATCGTCCACGGTAGATCGATCGAGCCACTGTTGCGGATGTCCGTTACGCGGAAACCACCGGCCCATGGCGCGCAATGCAAACAGGCCATCCGAGCGTTCTCGCGTTGCGAAATGAAACGACCGCTGCCATCCACGAGCATCCAACGGCGATCATGCGCGAAGCCGCGATCGGTGATACGCGCTTCCGGCACACTGAACCCGCCGAGCGATTTGATCGGGTGGATGTGCAGCGAAGCGACCGTGAGGGACATGCGTGGTGTTCACTGGCGCACCACGCGGTGCAATTCGTCCGCTCCATTGTGCCGTAGCACCAGCAGGTAGGTGCCACGGGTTGCAGGTAACACCACCCGCCATGCGTTGTTCAGTCGCGCGGAACTTGTCGGCACGACCTGTCCAGCAGTGTTGAACACTTGCACGCTCGTGATCCCGTGCCCGGTGATCGTGATCGTCCCATCGCTGGTCGGGTTGGGTGCGATATGCACGGCATCACTCGGCAGTTCACCCAAGCCGAGCGGACCGATGTCGGTGCTGTCGTGCGCCACCAAAGTCGGGGTACCGTCCATGCTTTCGTACATCGTCCGGAAACTGTCGATCCGTGCACCGGTGTTGCTGAACATTTCCGCGTTCCACCGTGGTGGAACAGGCTGGTACCAGACACGCGCATGCGCGGTGATGGCGCCGGTGTAGCCGTTCAAGGGCACATGGTAGTGCACGATGTCGGCACCGGTGCCTTCGTTACCCAGCGCGTCCAAGTTGAAGTCGGTGTCGCTCGCCGGCACGCCCGCGATCATGCAGGTGTCGTAGGTGTAGTATGTGGTGCTGAATCCCTGCGGTGTAAGGCGGTTGTCCTTCAGCGCGCTCTTGGCGCGTTCCAGCACCGTGGTCACCGCATCGTTCACATCGCCCATCACCATCTCGTAGATCTGCGCTTGATCCCCGGCGCGGATCACATCCCGGTGCGGCTCGTAGTCCGCATCATGTCCTTCCACTTCATACGCGCCATCGAACCGGCCGCTGCTGAAGAGCGTGTCGTGGTCCACATCGAGCAAGGTGAACTCCACGAAGGCACGCCGGCTCGGATAACCGCTTGGGAACTTGTGGCCCGTGAGGTTCAAGAGCCGCACATCGATGAATGCCGTATCGGCATCGCGATCGATCGTGGACACTTCCAGTTCAATGCTCCGCTGTTGCAGGTTGTTGAGGGTGCGCGCGATCGTGCTGTCGTACTCGATCCCGGTTGCCGGAATGCCGAGTGCTTCGCGGTATTGCTGCATCAATTGCAGCATGAACACGTTGCCGCCCGCCAAGTGGTGCAGGCCGAAGGGTGAGTGCGGCGGCAGGAAGGCGTATTCGCTGGCGAGTACGATGCTGTCCTGTATGCGCGGCATGTGGCATTGGCGGCAGTTCTGCGTGCCGTTGTAGATGCTGTTCTTCCACTCGTGCCAAGTGGCTTGCTCCACGAACCGATCGCCGGTGGCATTGCCGTTCAGGTCGAGCGTGCTGGTGATAAGCGTGTGACACGCGGCGCACACGCGCCCGTTCAGGATGTGCGATCCTTGCTGCGGCTTGAAGCCCACGAAGAATTGCATTATCGCTGCGTTGATCTCATCGTCAGGGTAAGGTCCGTACACCTGCAAACTGTCGAAACGCAATTCGCCGGTGAAGAGCGTTCCGGCACTGTCGGGGTTCTGACCGTGGCATGCGAGACAGCTCACGCCATCATTTCCCATGACACTGGTGTCCAACATTGCCGCTGTGAACGGCGGGTGCCCGAGCAGGTCGGCTTCGTGTTTCGCCAAGGGTGCGTGGCAGCCCAAGCAGGTGCTTTCGATCGCTTGCTGGTGTCCGGGGTTCACCAGTACCTCGTGTTCCAGTTTCGCACGGAAGAACGGATCGCGCGCGCTGTTGGCCATCATGGTGCTGCGCCAATCATCCACCAGGTTCACGTCCACACCATCGTCGTCAACACTGGCAAGGCCCTGCATATCGTGCCCGTGGCACCCTGCACAACGGCCGGCGGTAGCGAACCACGTGCTGTATTGCACCACCAGCGAATCGCCACCGCTTTTCATCAGCCACAACTCCAACGAACTGTGCGGACCCACGCGCGGCACCGTGGCCGTGGTCCACGCCGCGAAGAGCGCGACCGTGCCGATCACGCCGACCAATACCTTGACTTGTCGGGAAATGTGCATGCTGGGATCGAGCGGCAAGGTATTACCGCAATACCCCTGCGGCCATCCACGCACCACCGTTCATGCTTCGGCGTTCCATAGCTGTTGGCCTTTCAACCCGATCCTACTTTTGGTCTCCATGCTGAACACCTGTTTATCGCGCAACATCGGGCAACGCTTGCGCAGCCCCCACGGGTGGATGGAACGGGTGCTGGTGATAGCGCTATGCGTTTGGGGCTTGGGTGCCGCGGCCCAACCCTATGTGGACCATTGGGACTCCTTGAAGACCATCAAGCGCAGCGAAGGACTTTATGTGAACGGCCTTGAGTGGGGCGAGTGGAGCTACTGGGACCGCGATGGGAAGTTGTTGGAGATCAGCAACCAAGCGGGCGGCATGCTGCACGGTCGCACGCGCAAATTCTATCCCAGTGGGCAAGTGCACCACGACGGCTGGTTCCGTCGGGGCAAGCAGGACAGCATCATGACGAGCTATTACGCCAGCGGCCAGGTGATGGAGACGGGCTGGTACGGGAAAGGGATCAAGGACAGTACGTGGCAGTATTTCTATGCCGACGGTAAGCCCATGCTGAAGGAAGTCTGGAGCGACTCATTGTCGATCGTTATGGATGCTTGGGATAAGGATGGCACGCAGACGGTGACCAAGGGCGATGGTGTTGTGCGCGCCTACTACCCGAGCGGCGCGAAACAGGAAGAGACGCAGTACACCGCAGGCGCCAAGAACGGGGCGAGCACCTTGTTCTATCCGTCGGGACTTCCGCAGGCGAAGGGCAGCTACATGGGTGGTGTGCGCCATGGCAAGTGGGAGTACTGGTTCAGCAATGGCACGTTGCAAAAGGTGGAGACCTACGCGCGCGGCAAACTCACCGGACCCTATCTGCTCAATTTCACAACGGGCAAGCCGAACATAGTGGGCCATTACAAGGAAGGGTTGAAGGACAGCCTTTGGACGTGGTACACCACCACCGATGCAAAGGACATGGAAGGGAGCTTCCGCGCGGACAAGCAGAACGGTGCATGGCGTTATTGGTACCCGAGCGGACAGATGAGCAGCACCGGCACCTACGCCGACGACAAGGAACATGGCGATTGGGTGTACTTCTACGAAGGCGGGCAGTTCTGGAAGAAGGGCGCTTTCACCGACGGCAAGAAGACCGGCGTGTGGACCACGTGGTTCGAGAACGGCAAGAAATTACAGGAAGGGCCATACGTGAACGGCGTTGCCGAAGGGGAGTGGATGAGCTGGTTCGAGAACGGGCAGCAGAAGGACATCGGCAGTTTCACTGCGGGGAAGATCAGCGGCCTGTGGCGTGGCTGGAACCCGGAAGGACAGCCAGAGTACGAGGGCTGGTGGAAAGACGATGCGAAGGACGGCGCATGGAAATTCTGGTGGGAGAACGGCAAGTTGAAAGAGGAAGGCTTCTACGCGGCGGGCAAGAAGGGTGGTCGTTGGGTGAGCTACAACACACAAGGCACGATCACCAGCGAAGGCAACTACACCACCGGTGTTCCCAATGGACCTTGGATCTACTACGACGATGCGGGCGTGAAAATGCGCGAGCAGAACCTCGTGATGGGCGATCCGGACGGCAAGTGCCTCGTGTACGACCAACGCGGCCGGGTGGTGGAGGAGATGAACTACAAGGCCGGCAGTCTGCACGGCACCATGACAACGTTCGGCATGGACGGCAGACCGACGAAAGTCGTGGAGTACGAGGATGGCCGGATCAAGAAGAAGCCGGTGCCGAAGGACAAGAAAGGAGGAAGCGTACCGGGTATGCGCTAAGGCTCGCTCCTTCCGGGGCTGCTCACGAGCAATGCTCCATTTTGAACAGCGTGCGCTCGGAGCGTTCGCAATGCGGAACGAAACGCGCGTGCAGCTCGCGGAACTTCTCGTTGCCCAACCACGCGGTCATCTTGGGCCCGAAGTTCATCATGTTGCGGTAGTGCATTTCCATCACCAGTGTGTATGAAGGCCCGGTGATATCGGAGATCAACCGCATGGGCGGTGCTTCGTGCACGCCCTTGGCCGCCTCCAGGATCTCCTTCCATATCGCAATGGCTTCCCGCGCATGACCGTACTTCAGCGAGAAGACCATGCGCTCAACGATGTTGCCCACGGGGCAGGGTTCGCCGGTCTGCTGCTCAACGTGCAACAGATCGCTGTGCGACGTTTCGCACAACGGAACGAACTTCGGGTAGAGTTCGCGGATCTTCGCGTTGGTGCTCCATACATGCGAGTGCCATCTCCGTGAAACTCCGTAATTGCAATTCGGCGACAAGCGTGTAGTTGGCACCGCTCATATCCGTTAGCAAGCGCATGGGTGGTTTGCCGACGGGCCCGCCCATCTCCACGTTCATGATCTCTTTCCATATGGCGATGGCTGGTTTGCCTGCCCGAACTTCAGTTTGAACGCTGTGCGGGAAATGATAATGACGTATGATTTCGATGGGGTTCGAAAGTAGTGGCCGTTACGCTGCTAAAGGGTCAGCGTCTTGTCGGCGTATGCGAAGGCTTTGCTGATGCGTGTGGTGAGGGCATCGGCATCGGCCTTCTTCCCTGCGCCCTCAAGTGCGCGCTTCAAGCCCGTTAGGGCGAAACCGTTCTCTGGCCAGTTCACCAAGTCGGCGCGGTACACCGCCTCTGCCTCGTCGTACCGTTTCGCATGCAGCAAGGCGGCTCCCAGATCGTGCCGCACCGGGAAACTCCAATCCGGTGGTTCTTGGTATTGCAGCGCATCTTCAGCGGTAACCCCATCGGTGAGGCGCGCTATGCCTTCATCTTGCTTCCCTTCCGCCAGCAGCACTTCGCCTTCGAGCACATTGATGGCCACGGCAAGGATCATCGGCGCGGGATTGATACCCCAGATACGCATGGCCGCTACCACGGTGTCCGCTGCTGCAACACGCAGGTCTTCCAAATGATGGCGAGCAGCGGCAAGGTCGCCCATGTGCGCGCTCATCCTGCCCTGGCCGTAATGCCACAATGCCGTAGCATAGGTCCACGCACTGTCGGGCAGTGGTTCTGCGCGCAGCTTGTCCCACAGTTCCAGTTTCACGCCAACGAAATACGGATAGCCTTGGAAGTGCTGCAATGTGCTCCAGCCCGGTTCGGCGAAGAGCGACTTGGCGAGATGATCGCGCAGGTCCATGGCGCTGCTCCACGCAACCGCGCTGTTGCCTTCCATGGCCGCGCACGTGGAAAGGAAATGGATGTTGTGCGGGAAGTAGCCGAGCGGGTACATGCCCTGCGCGTGGCATAGCGCGGTGTAGCCGCTATCGACGGTTACCGAGTGTTGGTTGGCCACTACGCCTTGATGGTAGCGGCCGGTGCGGATGTAGATGTGCGACGGCATGTGCGTGAGGTGGCCGGAGCCGGGCACGGCACTTCCGAGAAACTCGGCGCTGGGCAATGCGCGCTCCGGTGTAAGCGATGCTTCCACGGCGTGGATGTACAGATGGTGCGCACCGAAATGCGTCGGGAAGGTTTTCATGCTGCGCTCCAATGCGGCAATGATCTCCGGCGTCCAGGCTTTCTCCTTGCCGTCCTTCTCCCACAGATCCCACGGGTGCTGGTCCATGAGCGACTCGGCGAACATGGCGGCGATGTCGGCATCCTCCGCGTAATGTGCAGTGAGCTCGCGCAGTGCTTCACTGTACGCCTTGTCCAATGGCGCGCGGTCCTCCGGTGCATCGGCCGTATAGCGCAATGCCAGGGCCGAGATCAGTCCTTTCTCCTTTTCGGTGCAAGTGCCGCTGAGCGCCTGTGCCTTGCCGATCGCTTCATAAGCGCGCGCATAGCTGTCGGGCTCCATGCCCGCGTTGTAGTTCGGCCCTAGCACGTACGCGAAGCCCCACCACGCCATGGCGCAGGTGGCATCCGTACGTGTGGCCTCCCAGAACGACCGCGCGGCTTCTGCATGGTTGAACCCGTACGCGAGTACAAGACCTTGGTCGAAGTAGTGCTGTGCGCTGTCGCTGTCGGTGGTGATCGGATAATGCAATCCATCAAGACCGGCGAGGAACGGTTCGTGCTTACCCGATGTGTACCACGCCTTATCGTCCGTGAGGACGGGGCCGCAGCCTTTCGCCGCAGGTACTTCGGCGGTCGTTATAGCCGGTGGTGCGGGACCGGTGCATGCGGTGAAAACGGAGACCAGTACGGACAACGGAGCGAGGTGTGCGAAGGGTTTCATGGTCGGTGGGAACGGGAGTTTGAAACTACCCATGATCCGATCACCGGGTCTCGGTGAGGCGACAAGCGCGACGAACGGAAGTCGGACAACTACGCCCGGTCGGGCCCGACGTAGCTGCCGTTGAACTTCAAGTTCACGGCATTGCGCAAGGTGGGGTTGCCGCCGTGCGCGTTCACCACGTGCAATCGGCCATCGCTACCGATGCTCACGTTCACCACCAGATCGCCCTCTACGCTCATTGCGCCGTGCACATAAGGCAGAACGCAGTTCTTCAATTGCTGGCCCAGGCGGCGCTCCATGTCCAACGTGGTTTCCGATGGTGCGCTGTCCAGCACGAGCACCTCGGCATCGGCATCGGTGTTGATGGCGGGCAAAGAAGCGAAGGCGAGTACAAGGCGGGCAAGCAGGGTGCGCATGACGTTGCGGTTGATCACACCAAAGCTCAGTCGGCTGGCCATCGTCGACCCGTTGTTGACACCATTTGTGAATGCGAACCGGCCGTCACTCCCGCTGTGCGGAAGACACCGGTCCGTCGTTGCTACGACAACCTGCTGCGGGCCTCTGGACCTTCCTTTGGTGGGAAGAACACGACCCCATGTCCATTACGATTAAACTGATCGGCCCTGCCGACCGTGCGCTACTGGATCACGTCGCCGAAGGCGTTTTTGACTTTGCTGTTGATCCGCATTGGGCCGCCGTAGTCATCGCCGACCCACGGCATCACCTGGTGCTGGCGATCGATGATGGCTTGGTGGTGGGCATGGCCACGGCGGTGGATTACGTGCACCCCGACAAAGCCCCCCAATTCTGGATCAACGAAGTGGGCGTGGCGCCCACGCACCGGAGCCGCGGCATCGCCACGCAACTGCTCGATGCCTTGTTGCAACATGGCCGTGCGATCGGCTGCACTGAAGCATGGGTGGGCACAGAAACCACCAACGCGCATGCGCGTCGCCTCTATGTCTCTGCCGGTGGCGTGGAGGACACCGGCTTCGTCCTGTACGAATTCGCACTCGCTGATCCGAGTGATCGCAGCCCCACCCGACCGCGGTGACTATCGTCGAACAGTGGAGCAGCCGTTGCGGCTCACGAGCGCGAACGGAATGAAGCGAGCCGATCTCCGCCCACGCCCCTATCCTTGTGATCGATGGCCAGCTACCTCCGCATGGCACCAACACAGCTCCGCTACTTGTGGCGGCGCTACATGGGCGAGCGTACTGCGCTGGTGATCACCAGCGTGCTCATCGGGCTGTGCTCTTCGTTGTGCGCGGTGGCGTTGAAGAAGGGCATCCACCTGATCACCGGTACCGCCAACCAGCTGCTCTTCACCGGCGGTCGCGCCTACCTCGTGCTCGTGATCCCCTGCGTGGGCATCCTGCTCTCGGTGGCGTACACGCGGTTCTTCCTGCACGGCGATCTGGGCCGCGGCATGGGCAACCTGCTGAAGGATGTGCGCTTGCGCCGCAGCGTGGTGGACCGCCACAAGATGTGGTCGCAGGTGATCACCAGCGTCTTCACCATGGGCACGGGCGGATCGGCGGGACTGGAAGCGCCGTTGGCGATCACCGGTGCCGCCATCGGCAGCAACGTTGCGCGCTTCTTCCGTTTCGGCCATGCGGAACGCACATTGTTGCTGGCGAGTGGTGCGGCGGCGGGTGTGGCCGCCATCTTCAACGCGCCGATCGCGGGTACCGTGTTCGCGTTGGAAGTGCTGTTGGTGAACAACGCCATGACGATGGTTGTGCCGATGCTCATCGCCTCGGCTTCAGCAACGCTGTTCTCCTCGCTCATCAACTTCGGGCAGCCGTTCGTGCTCATCACCGATTCGTGGAACGCCTCGGCCCTGCCGTTCTATGTGGTGCTGGCCTTCCTGGGTGCGGCGGTATCGGTGGGCACCATCAAGCTGTACCACTGGGTGGGCGGCTTCTTCGATCGCGCCAGCAACGTGTGGACGAAGGCGATCGTGGGCGCGCTGCTGCTCGGCGTCTGCATCTACTTCTTCCCACCGCTTTTCGGTGAAGGCTACGACAGTGTTCAACTACTGTTGCAGGGCGAGTCACAGGCCCTCACGCGCTATTCACCCGTGCTATTACGCTTCGGTACTTGGAGCGTCGTTGCCCTTACTGCGGGCCTGCTGGTGTTGAAGGTGGTGGCCACGCGCCTTACGCTGGGCGCAGGTGGCAATGGCGGCATGTTCGGTCCGTCACTCTTCATCGGTGCCATGCTCGGCTTCTCTTTTTCGCGTGCGGTCAACCTCTCCGGCATCATGGATCTCAACGAGGTGAACTTCACAGTGGTGGGCATGGCGGCCGTGCTCAGCGGTACCATCCATGTTCCGCTCACCGCCATCTTCCTTATTGCCGAGATAACAGGTGGCTATGCGCTCTTCGTGCCGCTCATGATCGCCTCGGCGCTCGCCTACCTGGTGTCCAAATTCCTACATGCCGATTCCATCTACGGCAAGCCGCCGGAAATGGTGGATGATGCAGCGACCAACAGTTGATCGCTGGTCGCGATCGCCGCTCCCCTGACGATCCGGGACCGAGTGCGCTGCCTTTGCGCGTTGACGGCCGGTTGTATGCTGGTGCGCTCCAACGATGCTCCACAAGCCGCCGCGTTGCATCTTCGCACATTATGCAACGCATGGGTTCGGCCAAACGCAGATACGGCATCGCCCTTCTGGCGGTTGTCATGGCTGGCGTTGTGCGTGGGCTGTTGGACCCGGTGATGGGCGATGGCCTGCCGTACTACATCTTCTACTTCGCCGTCATTGCGGGCGCATTGCTCGGGGGCGTGGGCCCCGGACTGAGCGCATTGGTGCTGGGCTATGCGGCGGCCACGTACTTCTTCGCACCTCCGCGCCTATCGCTGGAGCTGGGCGTGATGAAGGATGTGGTCGGCGGTTTCCGGTTCATTACCCTCGGTGCGGTGATCGCCGTGGCCGGAGGCTTGGGCCGTTGGCGCTTGGTGAAATGGCGGAGCGAAGTGGCACAACGGCGGCAGGGGGAGCGGCTGAGCCTGCTGGAGTTGGAGCGCACGCACAACACCTTGGCGGCCGTTGGCGATGGCCTCATCATTACGGACACCGCCGGCCGCGTCACCTTCATGAACGGGACGGCAATGCAGTTGACCGGTTGGGAATCGGGGACCGCGCACGGCCGTGGGATCGAAGAGGTGCTGCCCTTGGTGAACCTGCACACGAGCGTGTCCGTGCCCAACCCAGCGCTGCGGGCGCTGCGGGAAGGTGTCGACATCGGTCTGCAGGAGCACACCTGTTTGGTGGACCGTTACGGCCACGAGCGGCTCATCAGCGAAAGCGCAGCGCCCATCCGTGATCATCAACAGGTGATCACCGGCGCGGTGCTCATGTTCCGCCCGGTGGTGGTGAACCCCGAGCCGATGATCATTGACAGTATAGTTCTTTACCCGGCCGATGGTGTCCAACCACCCCTGCCCACCCATACACAGGTCGCGTTGGAAAACGACCTGCGCACTTGGTTGGGCAATGAGTGGAAACCCGGCCAGAACAACGTGCGCTTCGTTTCCTTGAAGGGGTTCGACCTTACGGTACACGCTGAGGAAACAGCGCCATCGGCCGAGGGTCCGGTACACATGCGTTTCAGGGCAGCCTACCAAGGGTGATCCGGCGCCATGTCCGCGTTATGGCAGCGCACTGAAGCGATCCATGCCGCGTATGCAGAAGGCGATGACCTCTTCGGGTTCCCCGGTGAGTGGATCGCTTCGTCATTCTTCCTCGCGATGACGGGAACCACTTGCAGCAGCGCCACCTACGTTCAATGCCCCTGCCACCACCATGAAACACCCCCGCCTTGTTGCCTCCCTGCTGGCTGCGGTGCAACCGCCTGCCGGGCATTCGGACCCAGGGCAGATCAGCGACTTGACGGGTACCCGTTGGGCAGCCAGCTACTACCACGAAGACTGGGATTTCATCAGCGCCGACACGGTGGTGATCCGATCGGGCCAATGGGGTTGGTCTATGCCGGCTGACACTTCCTTAATCTCACGTGACAGCCTCTATGTCGATGATAGCGGTCGGTACGGCTATCGGTGGAACGGTTTGCACCTCATAGTGGCCGATCTGTTCGAAGGCTGGACAGGCCCTGACACGCTTACGTGGGATGGCGGCGGATTCTTATCGAATTGGATCTACGCCTACGGTCATGTGAACTTGGTACAGGGTGGCAACGAGGATTGTCGCATGCACGGGCAAGCCGCCTCTCGCAGCCTCAATACACGATCACCATCCAAGCAATGAAGACCAGCACCAGGAAGACCGCCAGGATGCGGTAGACCATGGGAATGGGCGCGCCTTTGTGTTTCATGAGGACAAGGTAGGTCCGCGATCAGCGGATCCTACATCAGCAGCACCAGCGCCACGGCCGCCACGCCGATCACGATCAGCGCCAACAGTCGCACGCGCTCCAAGGTGATCATGGGGAATTGCGGCAACAAGGGTCCGCTGATCAAGGGCTTCAGGATGTCGGCCGAGCGTACCGGCTCCTCCGCTATTTCCTGCAGGGCGCCCGCTTCCACCAGCAGTTCCCGCGCGCGTTGCAGATCGGCCAGTGGCACTTGCAGTTTGATCCCGCCCACGGCATTGCTGTAGAAAGGATTCGCCGAAACGATGTTCTCGTCCTTCGCGAAGCATTCAATGCCCTCCCACTCCAGCCGCGCGCGGTACACAGCCATCTCGTGCGGGTTAACGAAAATGGCTACGGTTACGAAGTCGGCCATGGGGAGTGGGTTACAAGGTAGGTGACCATACATTGGCACTATGCAGGTTTTGGCCTATGTGTTGTTCACGCTGTACAACGCGATCTACCTTCTAGCGACAGTCTTCTTCCTGCTGTTTGCCAATACGTATCTGAACGGATTGGCGATCCCCGATTCATTCACGTGGAAGGATGGTCAATTGCGCGATGACCTTTCGTTGCTGGCAGGGGCACACGCAACCCTTCTACTGCTAGAAGGTGTGGTTTTGGCCTATCTGCTTTTCCGGCTCAATAAGGGCTTTTTGAGCAACGTAGTGCGTCCCGACCAAGGCGTACGCGTTGCCACCTGGACGGGAGCCGTACATGCCCTGACCACTAGCGGAGCGATCATCTTTCTGCTATACGCCGGGTTCAAATAGCCCTGTCCGCCGTTTGCTTGTTGCCCCCGCGATGGTCCATCCGCGGCAAGCGACTATATTCGCCGCCGCAAAGCGGTGAAAGAGGAAGAGGGGACCGCCCCTCTTTTTTATTCCCTGACTTTGAGAGAAACACCGCAACCGTTGCCAGTAGCCACCATGATCACCACGCAAGAGCTTACCGAAGCGCTTGAACGCCACTTGGCGGGTACACCGCATTTCGTGGTGCACGCCGAGGTGCGCCCCGGTGGCAAGGCGATCGTGGAGGTGGACAACGATCAAGCCATCACCTTGGCCGACCTCACCGACATCAACCACGGCCTGCGCGACGCCTTCGGCGATCGGCTGGATGACGTGGAACTGGAGGTGGGCAGCCCCGGCATGGGCAATCCCTTCCGCGTGCAGCGGCAGTACGACAAGCACAAGGGCCGCGTGGTGGAAGTGCTGATGAAGGATGGCGCCGTGGTGCTGGGCCAACTGGTGGCGGCCGATACCGATACGCTCACCCTGCTGGTGCAGCACCCGAGCAAGGTGCTGGGCCGCCTACCGAAAATGGATACCGATCCAACGGCGATCCCCTTTGCCGAGATCAAGTCAACGAAAGCAACTCACAAGTTCAACTGATCGTGCAATGAGCACCGTGAATCTCATCGAGTCCTTCAGCGAGTTCAAGGACATGAAGAACATCGACCGGGTGACCATGATGGGCATCCTGGAAGACGTTTTCAAAGGCGTCGTGAAACGCAAGTACGGCGAGGAAGCCAACGTGGACGTGATCATCAACCCCGACAAGGGCGACCTGGAGATCTGGCTGAACCGTGTGATAGTGGAGGACGGCTTCAGCGAGGACGACAATCTGGACATCGAGCTGAGCGAAGCGCGGAAGATCGATGCGGACTTCGCCGTGGGCGAGGAGGTGAGCCAGGAATTGAAGATCAACGACTTCCTGCGCCGCAACATCCTTTCCATCAAGCAGAACCTTCAGGGTCGCATCATGGAACTGGAGAAGGACCACCTGTACAGCAAGTACAAGGAACGTGTCGGCGAGATCATCACCGGCGAGGTGTACCAGATCTGGAAACGCGAAACGCTGATCCTGGACGACGAGGGCAACGAGCTGATCATGCCCAAGGACCAGCAGATCAAGACCGACTTCTTCAAGAAGGGCGACACCGTGCGCGCCGTGGTGTGGAAGGTGGAGATGTACAACAACAGTCCGCGCGTTATCCTCAGCCGCACGGCTCCCGAGTTCCTGGAGAAACTCTTCGAACAGGAAGTGCCCGAGGTGATGGACGGACTGATCACGATCAAGCGCATCGTGCGCGAACCCGGCGAGCGTGCGAAAGTCGCTGTGGAGAGCTACGACGACCGCATCGATCCGGTGGGCGCGTGCGTGGGTATGAAGGGCAGTCGCATCCACGGCATCGTACGCGAACTGCGCAACGAGAACATCGACGTGATCAACTGGACGGCGAACGAGCAACTGCTGATCCAGCGCGCGCTCAGTCCCGCCAAGATCGGCAACATCAAATTGGACCACGAGCACAAGCGCGCCGAGGTTTACATGAAGCCCGACCAGGTGGCCTTGGCCATCGGCAAGGGTGGCCACAACATCAAACTCGCGGGCAAGCTCACGGGTTTCGACATCGATGTGTACCGCGATAGCGACGAGGTGACGGACGACGTGGATCTGGAGGAATTCGCGGACGAGATCGAGCACTGGATCATCGATGCGCTGAAAGCCATCGGCTGCGATACGGCCCGCAGCGTGCTTGACCTCAGCGTGGAGGAATTGGCCAAGCGCACCGACTTGGAAGAGGAAACGATAGCAGAAGTGGTGAAGATCCTGAAGAACGAACTGGAAGCGTAAGGGTACCCGTATGGGCGATGCATGCATCACCCATACGGCCCCAGCAGCCCCGAAAACAACCGCATGAGCGAGACGACGGATAAGGCAATACGCCTGAGCAAGGTGGCGCGGGAGTTCAACCAGGGCCTGCACACAGTAGTGGAGTTCCTGGCTGCGAAGGGCTATACGGTGGAGCAGAACCCCAACGCCAAGATCGGCGCTGCGGAGTACGAACTGCTGCAAAGTGAGTTCGGCACCAGCAAGGCGGAAAAAGAGGCGAGCAAGCAGACCGTGCAGGCCCGCGCCGAGCGCGAAAGCGTAACGATGAGCGGTAGTGCCGCACGCGAAACCGCTGCCAAGGTCGGCCCACTGAAAGAGGTGAAGCCTGCCGCAGCGGAAGCACCTGCACCCGCTGTTGTCACTTCGAGCGCGGTCGAGAAGCCTGCGCCCCCGGCGGCTCCCGAGCCGGAGACCATCCGCGCCAAAGTGGAAAAGGCCGTCGGCCCGAAGACCTTGGGCAAGATCGACCTGTCTCCGAAACCCGCTCCGGAACCACCTGCCAAGAAGACGACCAAAGGCAAGGCGGAACCCCCACAACCGCCTGCACCTGTTCCCCCTCCACCCCCACCGCCCCCCGCACCCGAACCTGCTCCCGAGCCGGAACTGATCCGTGCGAAATTCGAGAAGCTGGCCGGTGTGAAGAGCCTCGGCAAGATCGAGCTGCCGGTGGAGAAGAAGTCCGAGCCACGCGGCGAGAGCGAAGAGGCCAAGCGCCGTCGCAAACGCATCGTGAAACCCGGTCCGGTGAACGTGGACCGGGCCGTGCAACAGGAAACGCGCACGGCTCCGCGCGGTCCGCTGCGCCCGGGCGAGTTGGACGAAAACGCCGTCAAGAAGAAGGTGAGCGAAACGCTCGCACGGTTGACCGGTGGTGGTGGCAAGGGCCGTGGCGCCAAAATGCGCCGCGAGAAGCGCGATCAACGCGGTCGCCGTTTCGAAGAAGAAATGGCTGCCAAGGAATTGGCCGGCATGACGTTGAAGGTGACCGAATTCGTTACCGCCAGCGAACTCGCCAGCATGATGAGCGTGCCCGTGACGGACATCATCAAGGCCTGCTTCGCGCTCGGTATGATGGTGAGCATCAACCAACGCCTCGATGCGGAAACGCTCGCGGTGATCGCCGAGGAATACGGCTTCAAGGTGGAGTTCGTCGGTGCCGACGTGCAGGAGGAGATCACCAGCGAGGTGGACAATGAAGCGCGCGTTACGGGCCGCCCACCGATCGTTACGGTGATGGGCCACGTGGACCACGGCAAGACATCACTGCTCGATCACATCCGCAAAGCGAACGTCATCGCCGGTGAGGCCGGTGGCATCACGCAGCACATCGGTGCATACAGCGTTGCATTGGAGAACGGCAAGCGCATCACTTTCCTCGATACGCCCGGTCACGAGGCGTTCACAGCCATGCGTGCGCGAGGCGCACAGGTAACCGACTTGGCGATCATCGTTATCGCGGCCGACGACAGTGTGATGCCGCAGACGCGAGAGGCGATCAACCACGCGCAGGCCGCGGGCGTGCCCATGGTCTTTGCCTTCAACAAGATCGACAAGGCCGATGCCAACGCTGAGAAGATCCGCGAACAGCTCAGCCAGATGAACATCCTGGTGGAAGAGTGGGGTGGCAAATTCCAGACGCAGGAGATCAGCGCGAAGAAGGGACAGGGTGTCGATCAGCTCTTGGAGAAGGTGCTGCTCGAAGCCGAACTGCTCGAACTGAAAGCCGATCCGGGCAAACGCGCGCACGGTGTCGTCATCGAAAGCACCCTCGAACAAGGGCGTGGCTATGTGACCACGTTGCTCGTCGATGCCGGTACGCTGCGAAAAGGCGACATCATTCTCGCCGGCCAGTTCAGCGGCCGCGTGCGCAACATGTTCAACGAGCGCGGCCAAGCCGTTGCTGAGGCGGGCCCATCAACACCCGTCAGCATCCTCGGTCTCGATGGCGCACCGAACGCGGGCGATACGTTCCAAGTGTTCGAGGACGAGCGCGATGCGCGCACGATCGCGACACGTCGCCAGCAGTTGCAGCGCGAACAAGGCATCCGTACGCACAAGCACATCACCCTCGACGAGATCGGCCGCCGCCTCGCGATCGGCGATTTCAGGGAGTTGAACGTGATCGTGAAGGGAGATGTGGACGGCTCGGTGGAAGCACTAACCGACTCATTGCTGAAACTCAGCACCCAGAGCATCAAGGTGAGCGTGATCCACAAGGCCGTGGGTCCGATCGCCGAGAGCGATGTGTTGCTCGCCAGCGCATCCAACGCCATCATCGTCGGCTTCCAAGTGCGCCCCACACCGGGTGCGCGCAAACTGGCCGAGACCGAGGAGATCGATATCCGCCTCTACT
>JBDTSG010000055.1:0-9447 GCA_039931265.1 Flavobacteriales bacterium | reverse complement strand
GCGACAGTGACAGCGACGGCGTCTGCGATGCCAGCGACATCTGCCCGGGCTTCGACGACAACATCGATACCGATGGTGATGGAACGCCTGATGGTTGCGACTTCTGCGATGCACCGACGATCAGCGCCTTCACCTCAACAGGCCCCTTGTGCCAAGGGGAGAATGCACTATTGGAAACCAGCGTTACTGGAACCGCACCGTTCGCATTCGCGTGGAGCGGACCTGGCCTTGGTCAGACAGGAAGCACAGCTGACCTTACAGTATTGAACGCAAGCGGAGGCACGTATCAAGTGATCGTAACCAATGCCTGCGGCGACGATACCGCAACGGTGAACCTAGTGGTGCAGCCGCTGCCGGACGCATCGTTCCTGTATGGTGCTACCGTTTACTGCCAGAACAGCTTCGATCCTTCACCCAGCATCGCGACATTGGGTGGAACCTTCAGCGCGAACAGCTCGGATCTGGCCATCGATCCGGTATCAGGAACCATTGATCTGGATGCCTCACTGCCCGGACCGTACATCATCACGTACTCGGTGCAGAACGGCAACTGCGCAGCGCTCCATACCGAACAAATAGCGCTCGCACTGCCACCATCCGCAGAGTGGACAAGCCCGGGCAGCATGTGCGACGGCAATGGCCCCGTGGATCTGAACACCTTCCTGAACATTGGCACCACCATTGGCGGCACCTGGAGCGGCACCAACATAACCGGCAGTCTCTTCAACCCGTCCGGCCTCGCGGGCGTGATCGAGATCACGTACACCGCAACGGTTGGCGATTGCAGTTCGGACGGCGTGGGCTACATAACCATTACGGCGGCACCACCAGCGAACGCCGGCCCAGATGCAGAGGTCTGCGGCAACGTTCACCACATGAACGCAACCTTGCAAACAGCGGTGGGCAATTGGTTCGCGTTGAACGGTGGAACGTGGTCGTCTCAGACGGACCCCAACGCGACCGTTACGGTTCCGGCAGCAGGGGTTTACACCTTCGTCTGGACCGTTGGCGATGGTGGGTGCTACAGCTCGGATACCGTACTGGTGACATTCCGCGACCCGGCGATGGTGATCACCGTTGATGCTGGCCCGGACCAGATGCTTGAAGTAACCGACCACACCTTCTTGGATGGAACCACGAACGGCACGCAGTGGCTTTGGAGCCTTGCCGGTGGTAGCGGCAACATTTCCGACACTAACGATCCGGGCACGGAGGTGTACCTGCTCGGGGTCGGGGCGAACACCTTCGTACTGAGCGCGAGCAACGGCCCTTGTCCGAGCACTATGGACACCGTGACCATCACAGTGAACGAACTGTCGATCCCCACAGGCTTCAGCCCGAACGATGACGGCACGAACGACGCGCTCGTGATCCCGGGCATCACCGCATACCCCGGGAACAGCATCGTAGTGTTCGATCGCTGGGGCAGGAAGGTGTACGAGATGAAGGGATACGTGAACGATTGGGAGGGAAAGTACCTGCCCAACGACACGTACTTCATGGTCTTGAACATAACGGAGAGCAGGTCGTACAACGGTTACTTGATCATAAAGCGCTGACCGATGGTGAAGTGGATCCTCTCCGGCCTGCTGGGTGCAGTTGCCATATCGGTGGCGGCGCAGCATACACCGCTTACGAGCCAGTATCTGTTCAACGGACTGCTCATCAATCCGGCTTACGCAGGCAGCCGCGATGCGCTTGCGGCCAACCTCACCTGGCGTAACCAATGGGTCGGCTTCGAGGGCGCACCCGAAACGCAAGTGCTGAGTGTGCACGCACCGCTCAACCGCCGGAAAATGGGGCTCGGTGTGCTGGTGTACAACGATCGCATCGGCGTGAGCCGCGAGACCGGCTTCTTCGCCAATTATGCCTATCGCATCAAGTTCAAGAAAGGCAAGCTCAGCTTGGGGCTTGGCGGTGGTGTCACCCTCCTGAAAGCGCAATGGACGGATGTGAACACCACACAATCCGGCGATGCGTCCTTCACACAGGACACCCGGTCATCTCTGAAACCCAACTTCAGCGCGGGGGCCTTCTATTACAAGAAGAAATTCTTCATGGGAGCCAGCGTACCCTTTTTCATCAGCCATCGTTACAGCCCCGATCGCAACGCCTATACCGTAACCAACGACGTGCGCCAATACCAGCCCATGATCACCGGCGGCTATGTCTTCAACCTCAATAGGAAGTTGAAGCTGAAGCCGAGCGCGCTCATGCGCTACCAGATCGGTGCTGCCGTTCAGGGCGACCTCAATTTGAACCTCATCATCAGCGATAAAGTCTGGCTAGGGGCCAGCTACCGCAGTGGCGATGCCGTGGTGGGCATGCTCGAAGTACTCCCTAAACCGCAATTGCGTCTCGGCTATTCATATGACCTCGGTATCTCTGACATAACACCCTACCACAGCGGCACGCACGAATTGATGCTCCAATACGAATTCGGCTACCGGATCAAGATCCGCGACCCACGTTACTTCTGATCACGATGCGCTGCACCATCCTCGCTCTTTCCTTGTTCGCGGCCCTCGGGCTGGCGGCACAGGGTGAAGTGTACACGGTGCTGCCGTTGGACATCAAACCCTCGGGCATCGACTTCGCCCCGGTGATCGTGGACA
This sequence comes from Flavobacteriales bacterium, assembly GCA_039931265.1. GTDB lineage: Bacteria > Bacteroidota > Bacteroidia > Flavobacteriales_F > PHOS-HE28 > PHOS-HE28. The sequence goes on along the minus strand of JBDTSG010000055.1, from coordinate 6,832 downwards.
GCAGCCTGATGTTCTGCAGCCTGCGCGAACGTGACCAACTCGTAGGGTACACAAGTGAAGAGACGGGTAACCCGCTTTGCGACATTTATCGCATGCGGATCCGCAACGGCGTTCCCGGGAAGCCCTTCCCCTTCGGCGATGCGATCAATACGGAAGTGAACGACGGGCCTGCCACTTTCACCGATCAAGGTCATACGATGTGTTTCACCCGCAACCTGAAACGCGCCAAGGACCTGAACGGCGATGAGGGCGATGAGAACCTCGGCCTGTTCTTCAGTGAGCGCAAGGACGGTGGTTGGGGCAAAGCGAAGACCTTCCAACACAATGATGCCGCTTACAACGTCATGCACGCGGCCTTCATGAACGATGGCACCCGCCTCCTCTTTGCCAGTGACATGCCCGGCGGTCTCGGGGGCACCGACCTGTACGTGTGTGATCTCGAAGGCAAGGGTTGGAGTGAACCCGTGAACATGGGGGCGCAAGTGAACAGTGCCGACAACGAGCTCTTTCCGTTCGTGGATGATGACGGGAACCTGTACTTCGCCAGCAACCGCAAAGGCGGCTTAGGGAAACTCGACATTTGGCAGAGCAAGGCCGGAGCAGCGGGTTGGGGCGTGGCCGTAGCGATGCCAGAGCCCATCAACTCAACGGGCAACGATCTGGGCTTCACATGTTATCCGGGCGGGCTTTCCGGTTTCTTCAGCAGCAACCGGGAGGGTGACGATCGCATCTATCGCTTCGATCGCTCCGTGCCGTTGTTCCGCGATTGCACGGAACAAGCGGAGAACAACTACTGCTACGCCTTCCGCGAGGAGGGTAGCATGCGCATCGGCAAGCAGCCGCTCCGCTACCAATGGGACATGGGTGATGGCACCAAGGTGAACGATCTCGTGGCGCAGCACTGCTACAAGGGACCGGGCAACTATGGCGTTTCGCTCAATATCGTTGATACCGTGACCGGCGATGTCTTCTTCCAGGAAGCGCACTACGACCTCGTGATAGACGACGTCCACCAGCCATATATCACCATCGACGACACAGCACGCACCGGTCGCGAAGTGCGCTTTGATGCCCGGCAGACGTATCTGCCGGAATTGCGGATCGCCGATCACAAGTGGGACTTCGGTGATGGTGCATCCGGCGAAGGGCTCGATGTGCTCCATGCCTTCCAACAACCGGGCTTCTATACGGTGCGGCTCGATGTGCTCGGCCGCCCCGACAAGTCCGGCACCGTACGTAACCGTTGCATCACGCGGAACATCACCGTCATCGATCGGTTCAAGGACATGATGGACGCTCCTGTGAACGTCGAGTACATGTCGGCCAATGGCGAAGCACGCGAGTTCGCGTTCCAAGAACTGCCCAGCGATGCTTACGACCTCGCGGTGAAGGACGGTGATGACGTCCGCTTCAGCGTGGAGTTGTTCCGCAGTCGTGAACGCTTGCAGCTGGACGATCCGCGCTTTGCGGAGATCCGCAAGTTCTATCCGGTGATCGAACGGTACGACCCGGCCACCAGCACCTATACCTACAGTGTGGGTGAAGTGAAAGACCTCACAGAATTGTACGAGGTATATGCCAAGGTGAAAGAGCTGAAATACATGGACGCCATGGTGATGGCGGTGCAGATGGAGAAGGTGCTTGATATGAGCCAACTGGCCAGTATGGATGCCCAGGACCTGAACAATACCGTGCTACGCGTGAACACCGTGCGTTTCGAAACCGGAAAGCACACTTTCGCCCCGGAATTCGAAGCGCAACTTGGCGCCGTACTGAAGCTCGTGGAGAAGCACACCCAGTTGAAGCTGGTCATTGAAGCGCATACTGATGATGTGGGCAAGGACGGCTTCAACATGAAGCTCTCCCAACTCCGCGCGCAATCCATCACTGATTGGTTCCTGGCCCATGGTGTGGATACCGACCGCTTGGTGGCCGTGGGCCATGGCGAGAACAAGCCGATCGCTGACAACCGCGATGAGCTTCACCGTAGCCTCAACCGCCGCGTGGAATTCCGCCTTGCGCTCGATAGCGCCGAACAGGCAATGGAAAAATAAGCGGCCGGCCCCGCCGGTCCCGATCGCCGTCACCCCGTCTTTCCGAACAACGAATGCATGTGCTTCGTGCGTCTGGGCCTTGGATAACTTCACCGGCCCACCCGACCCGTCGGGATGTAACGCATGCCAAACGGCGCTCCACTCGGTCTTCGCTTGCTCACCTGCGGTGCTTTCCTCGGTGCGGCCCTGATGCCGGTCGCCCAAGAGACGACCACCCTGCGCTACAATGAGAACAAGGGCCAGTGGCCGGCAGCGGTGACTTTCCGCGCCGAAGCGAACGGCGCCACGGTCTGGTGCGAACGCAGTGGGGTCGTTGTGGATCTGTACGACGCCGGGGCCGTGTACCGGCTGCACGGCGCGCATGCAGGTCACCAGGACGAAAATGCGAGCCCGGCGATCAGGCATCACGCCGTGCGGCTGAAATTCCTGGGCACGGAGGGTGCGAAGAACTTCGAAGGCAAAGGCCAGCGCAGTGGCCACACCAACTACTTCATTGGTAACAATAAGGGCAAGTGGGCCGGTGATGTGCGCGGCTTCACGAGTGTGTTGATGAAGGAGGTGTGGCCCGGCATCGATGTGGATGTGAAGAGCGACGCGAACGGACTGAAGTACGATTTCATAGTTGCACCGGGAGCGGATGCAAGCAAGATCGCGTTCACGTACGAAGGTGCAGATGGGCTTGAACTGCGAGGAAAGAACCTGATCGTGAAGACCTCGCTCGGGGAGTTGGTGGAAGGGATCCCGGCGGCCGGACAATGGTTCGGAACGGGTGCGGTGATCGCCAACCCCTATGTGCCTTGCACTTATCGGCTGAACGGCGACACGGTGAGGATCGCCGTTGGGGAATACACAAGAACGGAGGCGCTTGCGATCGACCCTACGCTCTCCTTCTCCACCTACAGCGGCAGTTTCAGCGACAACTTCGGATATACCGCCACGTACGATCGGGACGGCTTCCTCTACAGCGGCAGTTCATCGTTCGGCAACGGCTATCCCACCACCATTGGTGCCTACCAAACGTTCTGGGCAGGTGGCGATGGGCAGGGTACGATCGTCGGCACCGACATCGCCATCACCAAGTACGACACCACGGGGACCTTCATTGTCTGGAGCACGATGATCGGTGGACAAGGCGATGACCTGCCGCACAGTTTGATCGTCAATGACAACGACGAGGTTTTCATTCTCGGCACCACGGGTTCGCCCGACTTTCCCACTACGCCGGCAGCATTCGATATCTCGTTCAACGGGGGCACCAACTTCTCGCCCCAAGGCATCGGTGTGAGCTACCCGCTCGGAAGCGACATGGTGGTGGTGCGTTTGAACAACAACGGCTCGCAGCTGATCGCAAGCACACACCTCGGCGGCTCCGGCAACGATGGCCACAACACCAGCCCGGCCCTGAAGATGAACTACGCCGACGAAATGCGTGGCGAGGTATTGCTGGACCAGAACGACAACGTGTACATCATAAGTTGTACGGAGAGCTCGGACTTCCCCGTGACGGGCAATGCCTTCCAACAAGTTTTCGCCGGCGGCTCGCACGATGGTGTTGTGGTGAAAATGGACGCTTCGCTCACTACGCTCTTGTACAGCACCTACTTCGGCGGCAGCGCGGCGGACGCTTGCTTCGGCGGCGAGCTCGATGCGAACGGCGACCTGTTCATCTGCGGCGGTACGGCAAGCCCCAACCTACCGTCGACGGCTACGGCCTACCAACAAGGCATGCAGGGTGGACAAAGCGATGCGTTCGTTGCGCACCTCACCAACAACGGCACCGTGGTGGACGCATGCAGCTACTACGGCAGCAGCGCATACGACCAGAGCTACTTCGTCGACCTGGACCAGGAGGGCAACGTTTTCCTGTTCGGCCAAACATTGGCACCAGCCAATCAATTGATCTTCAATGCGCCCTACAACATTCCCAATTCCGGGCAGTTCATCGCCAAATTGAACAGCGGCCTCAGCACACTTCTCATCGGCTCGCGGTTCGGTGTGGGTGACGGTACGCTCGACATCAGTCCAACCGCCTTTCTGGTGGATTACTGCGACAAACTCTACGTCAGTGGTTGGGGCAGCAACATCGGTATCGGTTTACCTCTGGGGGTCGCAGGCATGGCGGTAACGCCCAATGGTTACCAAACCACCACCGATGGGAACGACTTCTACCTGGCGGTGTTCGAGGTGGACATGAGCAGCTTGTTCTACGGCACCTTCTTCGGCGGTGGGATCAGCCACGAGCACGTTGATGGCGGCACCAGCCGCTTCGATCGGCGCGGGCGCGTGTACCAAAGCGTGTGCGCGGGTTGTGGAGGCAACAGCGATTTCCCCATCCAGCCGGACCCCGGTGCGGTGAGCGCAACCAACAACAGCCCGAACTGCAACAACGGTGTGTTCAAGTTCGACTTCGACTTCCCGATCGTGGTGGCCGATTTCAACGTGGATCCCGCCTGCTTGCCAACACCCATCGTCTTCAACAACAACAGCTATGGCGCCTCGGGCTATCTCTGGCTCTTCGGCGATAATCTCAGCAGTGCACTGGCATCTCCTACGCATGTTTATGGAGCCCCCGGTGTCTACGAGGTAACGCTCATCGCTTTCAACCCCAGCAGTTGCAATGAGGCCGACACCATGGTGCAACAGTTGGTCGTGCTTGGCAATGGGAGCTACGATCTGCCGGATACCAGCGTATGCCAAGGCGGACAGGTGCAGATCGGCCTGTTGCCGATCGCTGATCCCACCATTACGTACCTGTGGAACCCCGCCACGTATTTGAGCAGTGCAACGGTGGCGAATCCGATCAGCACACCACAGAGCACGATCACCTATTCGCTCATCATCAGCAACGGCTTTTGCACCGACACCGTTGCGCAAACGGTCGTAGTGGATAACGCGCTGGTTGATGCAGGGCCCGACACCGTGATCTGCGGCACCAACAGCAGCTTGGTACTGACCGCCACCGCTAGCGGTGCGATCGACAACTACCAGTGGAGCAGCAACCCGAACTTCACGGACCAGCTCAATACCGACCCTCTGGACCCGAGCGTGTCCGTGAGCGTGACGCAGACCAGCACGTATTGGGTGATGGCCACCGCCGGTGGCTGCGTCGGCGTTGACAGCGTGACCGTGACGGTTGAACTCGTTGATCCGCAACTGACCGGCGATAGTCTGATATGCTCGGATGAAACGGCAACGTTGCAATTGATCGGTGCACCTGCCGGTTCAACCATCACTTGGTCACCAGAAGCGGAATTGGATTCCGGCCAAGGCACGTCCGTTGCGCAGGTAAGCCCTGCGGAAACAACGACCTTCACATGTGCCGTTATCACTCCCGCGGGCTGCACTTGGAACGGAACGATCACCGTGAACGTGAGCGAGGTGAACGGGGCCAGCGTGAACGCCACGGTGGATCAGCCGATCGTGCTTCCCGGCACCAGCGTTCAACTGAACGCCCTACCGGCAACGGGTGTCAACTATTCATGGGCGCCTCCGGGACAGGTCAGCGATCCGAACATTGCCGACCCGACCGCCATCGTGACACAGACAACCACCTTCTCCGTTACGGTGAGCGATGGTATATGCACCAAGGAGGACAGTGTTACGGTTACGGTCTACGAGCTGCACTGCGGCCTCCCCGACATATACGTTCCCAACGCTTTTACCCCGAACGGCGATGGCAACAATGATGTGCTGTTCGTGCGCGGCCGTTACATCTCCAGCCTTGAGTTCAAGATCTTCGATCGCTGGGGCGAACTGATGTTCAGCACCACCGACCAAGCAAAGGGTTGGGATGCCACTTACAAGGCCAAGCCCGTTGATGCGGCGGTGTTTGTTTATTGGTTGAAAGTGCGCTGTGCGGACGGCCAAGAGTATTTCGACAAGGGCAATACCACTGTGATCAGATGAGCTTTCTGCCCGCGATCGGCTCTCTCGGCTTCGGGCTTCTGGCCGCGGGCCACGGGCTGGTCATCGCGATGAGAAAGCTCGTGGCCCGTGGCCCATGGCTCGTAGCCCTTTCCTTTCCCGTCGCATTGCAAGCACAGGACATCCACTTCAGCCAGTTCTTCCGCACGCCGATGGCCACTGCCCCGGCCAACATCGGGCAGTTCGATGGAGCCTATCGCTTCAGCGGTGTGTTCCGCCAGCAGTGGCGCAGCGTTACCAAACCGTACCGCACGTTCGGCATAGGCGCCGATGGCAGGAACGTGAAGAAGGTGCAGGGCCTTGGCATCGGTGCATGGCTCTTCAACGACCGTGCGGGCGACTCGCGCTTGAACACCTTCCGCTTGAACATCGGTGGCAGCTACACGCGTTTCTTGGATGCCGCGAAACTGCACGCCATCACTGGTGGAGTGCAAACCGGTTTCACGTCCATCAGCATCGACTACAGCGACCTGAACTTCGACGCGCAGTACAACGGCTTCTATTACGATCCATCGCTGGCCAACAACGAAACGTTCGTGCGCGACGGGCTCACGCACTTCGATCTTCACGCAGGGTTGGGCTACCATTACGTTCCGGGAAAACGGAAGCGTTTGGACGCCGGGCTCTCGTTCTACAACCTCACCACACCGACCATCGGTTTCATGGGCGGGCCCGGTAGCCCGCTCGATGTGCGCATCGGTTTCAACACGATCGGTCAATTGCCCGTGTCGGAAAAAGTGGACGTTTTGCCCATGTTGCAATGGAACGCCCAAGGCAAGTTCCGCGAGTTCATTCTCGGTGGCTCGGTGCGCTTCATCCAGAACAGCGTCACCCCGTCCACGTTCTCCGCACTG
>JBDTSG010000054.1:0-132867 GCA_039931265.1 Flavobacteriales bacterium | reverse complement strand
GCCGTGATCGTGGATACCGCTGGTCGCTTGGCGATCGACGAGAAGATGATGGACGAGATCGCCGCCGTGAAGAAGGCGATCAACCCGCAGGAGACGCTCTTCGTGGTGGACGCCATGACCGGCCAGGATGCGGTGAACACCGCCAAGGCCTTCAACGAGCGCCTGAACATCGACGGCGTGGTGCTGACGAAGCTCGACGGCGATGCACGCGGTGGTGCGGCGCTATCGATCCGCAGCGTCGTGAACAAGCCGATCAAGTTCATCGGCACGGGCGAGAAGATGGAGGCGCTGGACGAGTTCCACCCGGACCGCATGGCGGGGCGCATCCTCGGCATGGGCGACGTGGTCTCGCTGGTGGAACGCGCGCAGGAGCAGTTCGATGAGAAGGCCGCGCGCGAGCTGAACAAGAAGATCGCGAAGGACCAGTTCGGCTTCGACGATTTCCTGGAGCAGATCGGGCAGATCAAGAAGATGGGGAACATGAAGGACCTCATGGGCATGATCCCCGGAGTGGGCAAGGCAATGAAGAACATGGACATTCCTGACGATGCGTTCAAGGGCATCGAGGCGATCATCAACAGCATGACGATGGAGGAGCGCAAGAACCCGGCGGTGATCAACGGCAGTCGTCGTGCGCGACTTGCCAAGGGCAGCGGCACCAACATCGAAGCGGTGAACAAGCTGATGAAGCAGTTCGAGGAAACGCGGAAGATGATGAAGATGATGGGGGACAAGACCAAGATGAAGGCGATGATGCAGCAGATGCAGCAGGCGCAGGGGATGAGGAGGTGATCACTGTTGGCCATGCCGAAGATCCGTGGATTAAGAAGGAGGGGTCGCTCGATCGATCGGTGGCGGGCGGCCAACCTACGACTCGACCCCAATCTGCTTCGCGACGAAACAAGGCCATACCACCACAAGACATGCTATGTCAAGTTGTGGATGGAGCCTTGGGGAAATTTGTTCGCGACCGAGCAACCCCGAAAGGGCCATCGGACAGAGATGCTCCAAGCACTCCTCGATATCCACGAGAGTTGGGATGCGCAACTCTCCGAATTAGGAAAGCCATACTACTTGAAGGTCTGGCTCTTCGACCCGGACTTCATGCGTTCACAAGTTGTGTGCGCCTGGGGGGAGGCCCAAGACTACTATCAGAACACGTTCACTCCCGCGCCTGCACCTTTCCCGATCCCAACCGAGAAGTTCGAGGATCTGGATGAACGCCTACGTAAGCTCGACTGGGTGACTCACTTGAATGAGCATATCTATTTCGAATCAGACTTCGATGGTGTTCAAGCAGATGGAAGTGAAGGGATGCATGCACACCGAAAAGGACTGTTGCAACGTTTGAAGAGCGCTGACTTCCCAGTGTCTGAGGTTGAGTTCTTGGGAAAGCCCACAAAGGCCTATGCGATGCCACTAGGTCATGTTTGGGTTGGTGGAAGGTCCAATGGTCTTACGACCTCAATGGCATCGACGAAGTGAACAAGCTGATAGCCCTTCGAGGAGACGCGGAAGATCACGGATGATGGGGGACAAGACGAAGGCGCTGATCTGATCAAGACTCCGACCCTGATATCCTCCCGACCATGGAACCACGGATCCATTCAGCAGTCCCCACCTTCCTTGTTGCGGATGTGGAAGCGACTGTTGCACTGCCTCGCACGTGAAGCAGCAGCCCTACGGCGACTGGGAGTTCGAGGTGCGTGATCCGAACGGGTATGTGCTGGTGTTCGGGGGAGGGAGGTGATGCGCGAGCGACCTTAGCTTTGCTCCACAACACCCCACGCCATGGCCGCCGTGCAACTGAAGAGCCGCTTGATGGAATTGCCGATCAGCAGTTGGGTGCGCGCATTGAGCCGTGGCGTCGTCCTGACTAAGAACCGCATTACCGCGCGATCGGTGAAGAAGGTCTATTTGGCCAGTCGGAAGCCCCAGTGACCGCGCGATCCAAGGTGGATGCTAGCGTGACCGAACGAGCGCTGACCAATGTGAAGATCACGGACATCGAGGATGGATTCGAATACTACTCGGCCGTGGATGCGAAGTGTTCGTGCATCGTCACCTACGACAAGCGCGATTTCCACTTCTCCGAACTGGAGACACTGGATGCGGAGGAGTTCCTGCTGAAGTATGCGGTGAAGGGGAAGAAGAGCAATTAGCGAATGAGGCAATTAGCCAAGTAGCGAGTTGAACTCCGGGACATCATTCGCTAATTCGCACATTCGCTCATTGACCCATTGACATGACCGACCTCGAACTCCTCAAGTACCCCACCGGCAAATTCGTGCGTGGCACAAAGGCGGAAACGTCTGAGCGTGTGGCTGCCTGCATCGCCTTGATCGACGCCTTCTCGCAGAAGCTGAAGGCCGAAGTGCAAGGTCTCAGTGATGCGCAGTTGGACACGTCTTATCGCCCCGGTGGGTGGACGGTGCGCCAGGTGGTACACCACCTCGCCGACAGCCATGCGCAGACCATCATCCGCTTCAAACTGGCTCTCACTGAAGAGAAGCCGGTCATCAAACCTTACAAGGAAGCGCTGTGGGCCGAGCATGTGGATGCGCGCGCGATGCCGCTGGAGCCTTCGCTGTCCATTATTTCCGGTGTGCATGCCCGTTGGGTGGTGCTGATGCGAGCGATGTCTCCCCAGGACTTTCAACGCGTCTTCGTGCATCCGGAACAGAACAGGGAGATCAGCTTGGCCGAAGCGCTGGAGTTGTACGTGTGGCACAGTGGCCACCATCTGGCGCACATAACCGGGTTGAAGGCGCGCGGATTCAAGTAGAACGGCGTTCCGATATCTTCAGCCCGCAACGGATCATGATCCCCGACGTGGCCACGTATCAGTTACTCGACGGCAAACGCTGCGGCGATGCGCTACGCGCGGAGATCGCCAAGAGCGCTGCCGAAGTGAAGGCCAAGCGAGGCAGGGCCCCGCACCTGGCGGCCGTGCTGGTGGGCGATGACGGTGCGAGCAAGACTTACGTGGAGAGCAAGGTGAAAGCCTGTGAGAGCGTTGGATTCCGCAGTTCCTTGATCCGCCTTCCGGCCACAACGAGCGAAGAGGAATTGTTGCAGCAGGTGAAGCGTATGAACGAGGACGTGGACCTCGATGGCTTCATCGTTCAATTGCCCTTGCCCAAGCACATCGATCCGGAGAAAGTCACGCTGGCCATTGCGCCGGAGAAGGACGTCGATGGCTTCCACCCGGAGAACATCGGGCGCATGGTGTTGGGCCTTCCGTGCTTTCTCCCTGCAACGCCCAGTGGCATCGTTGAACTGTTGCGTTACTACGGTATTGAAACAGCGGGCAAGCATGCGGTCGTGGTGGGTCGAAGCCATATCGTGGGCACGCCGATGAGCATCCTGCTCAGCCGGAACACCTACCCCGGCAATTGCACTGTTACCATCGCGCATAGCCGCACGAAGGACCTCGCCTCCATCACGCGCCAAGCGGACATTCTGGTCGCCGCTGTTGGCAAACCTGAAATGATCACCGCCGACATGGTGAAGGAAGGTGCCGTGGTGGTGGACGTCGGCATCCATCGCATCACTGATGCGACGAAGAAGAACGGCTTCCGCTTAGTGGGCGATGTGAAGTTCGACGAGGTGGCACCCAAGTGCTCGTGGATTGCGCCGGTGCCGGGTGGTGTGGGCCCGATGACCATTACCAGTCTTCTCCTGAACACCCTCAAAGCGGCAGGCTGAACAGCGAAGAGGCCGCCCGCAGGGCAGCCTCTTCAGAAGGGATGGCGGGATGCGAACTATTGCCGCACGCCTTGGCAAACTGGCAGCGCCTTGCGCTGGTCATAGATGTACGACTCAAATCCTTGAACACCCGATGGTACAACCCATGTCATGGTGCTAGGCTCGAAACGAATGAAGATGAGCCCTAGTGAGTTGTAGTCGAAGGTGTTGTCGAACTTGAACTTCAGGAAAGTACGGTCAGCACCTCCGACCGTAGGCTTGAGGTAATAAAATGTGTTCCGTTGGAAGCAGTAGGAACCGACACTCACTTGGCTAAGGGAAGCGCAACCGGTTGTCCCAAAAATCAATTGTCCCGACCCATCAGAGGAGAGCCCGGAGCCGCAATGGACGTTAAAGGCATATCCAGGAACTTGGGCCCCTCCATCGATTACTGCCACGAAAGCATGCGGAATCTTGGTTGCGCCCAGATCTTGCTGCCCGGGTGCGGTGTCTTGGCACTCGTGTTTCGAGCAGCCCGCAAAGAGCAGCGTCGAGACCAGTAGTGCGTGAGTCAATTTTTTCATCATGGTTGTCCCTGGATCGTACCTAGGGCTGGTAAATGTAGTCGGCTGATCAATTTGTTGTTCTTGGTGCCCCGTGTTCTTTCGACAGGTGCATGTTGGGGAGCGATGGAGGCCGTTCTGAAGCGTCGTGATGGTCCAGCCGTCCGGTCGGTGCTTTTGTCCTTTCAGGTTACCGACGTCCGTTCACCCCGTGGAGCAGCCTCTGCGCGTCGCGCCATGCGCCCGTTACATTCGCCACCTTCCCAATGCGCACGTTCCACGGACCCAACCTACGCCGGGCCTGCGTTTGGGCCGCGATGATCGCCTTGGGTGGTGAACTCCGAGCGCAATGGCTCTTCAAAGGGGATAGCAGTGCCACGTGGGAGCAGACCATTGCCCGCTATTTGGAATTGGACGCGAAGCACAGCGGGGCCCGCCTCCTGGAGATAGGAAAGGACGACAACGGCTTGGCGATCCACCTTTTCGTGATCTCAGATGGCGGTGGCTTCACACCGGACAGTGTTCGTGCTGTGGGCAAGAACATCCTGTTCATCAACAACGGCATACACCCGGGCGAACCCGATGGGGTGGATGCGAGTTTGCTGTTGGCGCAAGCACTGTTGGAGAGCGACCAGTACATGGGGTTGCTGGCGAAGACGGCGGTCTGCATCGTTCCCATGTACAATGTGAGCGGCGCTGGGCAGCGCGGCTGCTGTAGCCGCGCCAACCAGAACGGTCCTGCTGAGTCCGGTTTCCGGGGTAATGCGCGTAACCTCGACCTGAACCGAGATCTGGTGAAGATGGATGCGCTGAACACCGAAGCGCTGGTTGGAGCGTTGCACCGATGGGATCCCGATCTGTTCATCGATACCCACACAACCGATGGGGCAGACCACCGGTACGCCATGAACCTGCTGTTGACGCAAGACGACAAACTGGAGGAGCCACTGAAGGTCTTCGCCCAACAAACACTCGTGCCTGGGTTGTACAACTGGATGGACCGCAGGGAGATCCTTATGGGGCCTTACTACGAAGGTGTAAACGAAGTACCTGATAGCGGAATGGTCGGGTTCAACGATAGCCCGCGCTACACAACGGGCTATACCGGACTGTTCCAGTGCATCGGTCTAATGAGCGAGGCACACATGCTGAAGTCCTTCGCCGATAGGGTCAACGCCACTTTCCAACTTCAATTGGCGACCCTTGCCGTAATGAACGAGAACGCCGGTGCGCTCCATGCTGCTCGCATCAAGGCAAAGGCCATGGCCGCTGCTCCCGGGAAGTTCGCTATCGCTTGGAAACTGGATACGGCTTACCACGAGGAGATCCTGTTCCACGGCTACGTTGCCGGCTACAAGCCCAGCGCGGTGAGCAACCTTCCCCGCTTGTACTTCGATCGGAGCAGTCCGCGCGATGTGATGGTGCCTTGGCAAGACCGGTACGTACCCGCCTTGCGGGTGGTGAAACCGGCCGCCTATGTGATCCCGCAGGCTTGGCGTGAAGTGATCGAGCATTTGGGGAAACATGGGGTGATCATTGAGCATTTGGCGGCGGATACGGCACTCCGGGTGGAGGCATACCGGATCGGCGATCTGGAAACGGTGAAGCAGCCCTTTGAAGGGCACTACTTGCACTCCGGGGTCGAAGCCAAAAGCGAAAGCATGTCCGTGCAGTTCCGTTCAGGCGACGCGATCGTACGAATGGGCCGGAACACCGACCGGCTTGTGATGGAGACACTGGAACCCCAAGCCCCGGACAGTTGGTTCGCTTGGGGTTTCTTCGATAGCGTGCTACAGCAGAAAGAGTGGTTCAGCCCCTTCGTTTTCGAGGACAAGGCGGCGGAGCTCTTGGAGAAGGATGCCGAGTTGCGCGAAGCGTTCCATGCCAAGCGTGCCGAAGACCCCGCGTTCGCGGCGAGCGCTTGGGCGCAGCTGCTTTTCATCTATCAACGCTCGCCTTACTTCGAGCCGCACTACCGGCTGTATCCGGTGTACCGCATCACCGCACAATGAACAAGGCCGAACGCACCCAGGATCCCGGTATCGGCACCTCGTTCGAGCGGCCGCTGGACCGCTTGGTGGACAAGAGCGGCAGTTTCCGGGTTCAGCGCACCGGCGGAATCAGTGGGTTGCGCGAGGGTTTCATTGCGCTGGCCACCATGCCGCTGGTCCGCCTGGTGTTCACGTTCGTTGCCGGGTACCTCACCATGAACCTTGTTTTCGGTTCCCTGTACATGCTGATCGGGGTTGAGCAATTGGGCAATGCGGACCTCACCTCCTTGGGGACACGATGGATGAGCGCCATCGGCATGAGCGTGCAAACGCTGACCACCGTCGGCTACGGCTCGCTGTTCCCGAATAGCCCCAGCACATGGACACTTGCTGCGGTGGAAGGGGTTTTCGGCATCCTTGGATTTTCGTTGATCAGCGCGGTCATCTACGCGCGTTTTGCACGGCCCACCACACGGCTTGCCTATTGCGAAAAGGCGCTCATCGCACCGTTCAAGGATGGCTGGAGCTTACAAGTGCGCTTGGCGAACCGGCGCAGCACATTGTTGGTGGAGGTGGAAGCCCGGATGCTGATGGTGATGGCCGATGTGGACGAGCACGGCGAGCGCCTCAACTACTACAACTTGAAATTGCAATTGCCCGGTGTCAGCTTCATGCCGCTCACCTGGACCATGGTGCATCCAATAACGGCGGAGAGTCCGCTGGCCGGTTTGTCCAAAGCAGAACTCATCGAGCGACGAGCGGAGGTCATTGTCATGCTCAAGGGCATCGACGAGGGCTACATGCAACAGGTGATCACGCGCCATTCGTTCCGGTACGATGAGATCGTGTGGGGTGGCCGGTTCATACGCGCCTTCAGCGCCGTGAATGGAGCCATGCGCATGGATCTCGGCAAGCTCAGCGATCATACCCCGCTTGAAGCGCCCGAACGGTTGCCCAAGGAATGAGGGATCGGAACGATCAGGAACAACACTACCAGAACAATGGAACTCGAACACATCAGCATCGGTGCCCGTGTCAACCACCCGACGTTCGGCGTGGGCGTCGTCTTTTCCGAGGAGGGACACTCCTACCACATCTTCTTCCGCGAGCATGGCGAACAGACCATTTCGCGCTCCTTCGAGGGCCTGCGCCTGATCGCACCGGGACCAGAGATCGTAGTACCCGAGGCGCGCCTCGACATGGACGCCGTGCGCCAGGGATTGGAGGAAGTGCTGGCTGAGGTAATGGGGCCGCAACGACCGATCGCACTCGCCCGCAAATGGGAAAAAGGCATGTTGGTGATGAAGCCGGCAACGGCCGGTCTCCAGGCCAAGGAAGTGTCGATAGAGACCTTCTTCCACAAGATCACCATGGTGCGTGATCGCTTGCGCGTGATGGAGCAGAAGATCAACGCCCACACTGTCCTGAGCGAAACCGACAAGGCCGAACTGCAGCAGTACATCACGCGGTGCTACGGGAGCTTTACCAGTTTCAACGTGCTGTTCGATGACAAAGACGACGAGTTCGTGGGCCAGAAGGGTGAGGGATAAGCGCAATACTTATCAACCGCACAGGACGATCGCCCGTTGGAGCATATACCTTGGCTCTCGCTCCGTTCTTTGATGCTCCGGTCCGTGCAGCAATGCCGGACTTCAAGAGAAGCCCATCTGGGCCAACTGTTCATTGGAACCAACAATTTCCATCAGGGATCGCACCCTCGGTGGTGTACGGCGGGCCTCAGCCCCGGCTTCGGTCGGGGATCCACTTCGGTGGCAGGAGGATTACGGAAGCCATCATCGCGATTCCGCCTATGTGATTTCCATAGGTTCCTTGAACGTGGCCCGGTGGGCTTTTTTGTGCCCATGACCGAAGGGGCACAACTCGTCGGGGTTCCTTCCTTTGCGCACCGCGACATGTCGAACAAACTGCCCGTCATGGAATCCTTCAGCACCGTACAGGGCGAAGGAGCATACACGGGCGTTGCTGCACATTTCATTCGTCTGGCCGGTTGCGACGTGGGTTGCACGTGGTGCGATGTGAAGGATAGCTGGGATGTTTCCAAGCATCCGCTGATAAGCGTTGAAGACCTGGTGGCTGAAGCAGTGATCGACCCCGCACGAGTGGTGGTGATCACCGGTGGTGAGCCATTGATGCACCAACTGCAACCCTTGACCACCGCCTTGCGAGCAGCCGGTTTCCGCACGCATCTCGAAACAAGCGGAGCTTATCCGCTCAGTGGCGCGTGGCACCATATCTGCCTCAGTCCGAAGAAATTCAAGCCAGCCTTGCCCGAGGCCTATGCGGCAGCGCACGAGTTGAAGGTCATCGTCTTCAACAAACACGATCTGCAATACGCGGATGAACAGGCGGATCGCGTAGGCGCCGATTGCCGCCTTTTCCTTCAACCCGAGTGGGACAAACGCGAAAGCATGATGCCCTTGGTCGTAGACCATGTGAAGCAGCATCCCCGGTGGAACATTTCATTGCAAACGCACAAGTACCTGAACATACCATGAAGCAGTTCGCAATGAACGGTTCCCGTACAACAGGAGCACGCTCAGCGATGCTGGTCGCCGTGTTCGCAGCCACCTGTGCGCTGCTGCCCGCATACGCGCAGCCGGGCCGCTATTCAACAGAGAACAAGAAGGCGATCAAGCTGTACGAAGAAGCACGCGGGTGCATGCCCATGCGCGATAAGGCGTGCATTGAAGAGAAACTGAAGAAGAGCAGCGAGGCCGATCCCGATTTCATGGAATCGCACTTGTTGCTGGGCGAGTTCTATGAGACCGAGGCCCGCGATGCGGACGCAGAGAAGGAGTACCAGTGGGCCATGGACAAGAACCCGCTGTTCTTCCCGAATGCCCGGTTCCACCTCGCCGAAGTGCAGTTCCGCCAAGGCAAGTACGCCGAAGCCGAGCGGAACTACCAAATGTTCGTTGACCTTGGCGAAGCTTCGGCCATGTTGCAAAGTCGCGCACAACTCGGTCTGCAGAGCTGTGCCTTTGCGCGCACGGCCGTTCAGCATCCCGTACCCTTCAACCCGGTGAACCTCGGACCGAACGTGAACGGTAGCGGCCCGGAATACTATCCCTGCATCACAGCCGATGATGCGACGCTCTTCTTCACCCGGTTGGTGAAAGAGGAGACGGCCGCACAAGGGATGCAGGAGGACTTTTTCGCAAGCAAGCGCGGCACGGACGGGACTTGGGGACCTCGGTCCCGGGTACCGATAATCAACACAGCGATGAACGAGGGCGCAGGGACATTGAGCCCCGATGGTCGCTTCTTGATCTTCACCGCATGTGAGTTGTACGGCGATTACGGCCCCGGGCGTCGCGGTCTGGGGAGCTGCGATCTTTTCATCAGCCGACGCATCGGCGACAAGTGGAGCCAGCCGGAGAACATCGGCGCGCCGATCAACAGCCGCAACTGGGAAAGCCAGCCCAGCCTTGGGAGCGATGGTCGTACGCTCTATTTCATCCGCGGCCTCAACACGGCTGAAGGCACGCGTGTGCAGGACATCTATGTGAGCACGTTGATGGACGATGGAAACTGGGGAAAGCCGGAGCGACTTCCCGCACAGGTGAACAGCGATATGGTGGAGGAGAGCGTGCAGATCCATCCGGACGGCACCACATTGTACTTCAGCAGCGAGGGCCACCCCGGCATGGGCGGGCTTGACCTTTATGTTAGCCGCAAGCAACCGGACGGTTCATGGACCGAAGCGGAGAACCTTGGTTATCCGATCAACACCAGCGGCGACGAGAACAGTTTGCTGGTGAGCGCTAATGGCGACATTGCCTTCATCGGCAGTGACCGGCCCGGTGGCCAGGGCGACCTTGACCTGTACAGCTTCGTGTTGCCCGAGCCGCTGCGCCCTGACCCGGTGAGCTACATCCGTGGCAAGGTCACGGACAAGTCGAACGGCGCGCCCGTGGAGGCGGATGTTGAACTGTTCGATCTGGCAACGGGCAAACTCACCACCGGTGCCTACAGCGATCCGAAGACCGGGGAGTTCCTGGTGTGCCTGCCCAGCGGCAAGGATTATGCGCTGAACGCGAGCTCCGATGGTTACCTGTTCTTCTCGGAGAACTACTCGATCGCCAAGAACGGGACCGCGAACAAGCCCATTGAACTCCCGGTACCCCTCGATCGGATCGGCACGGGGCAAACGATCGAACTGCGGAACATTTTCTTCAACACTGCCAGCGCTGCGCTGCTGCCCGCGAGCGACGCTGAACTCAACAAGTTGAAGGGCCTGCTGGACACCAATATTTCGCTGAAGGTGGAAGTGGGTGGCCACACCGACAATGCCGGCGATGACGCCAGCAACCAGAGGTTGAGCGAGCAACGCGCCAATGCCGTGCGCGACCATTTGATAGCGGCAGGTATTGATGCCGCGCGCATCACCGCCAAGGGCTACGGCGAGACCAAACCTGTTGCCGATAACGGTACTGAGCAGGGTAGGGCGCAGAACAGGCGCACGGAGGTGACGGTGCTCTAAGCGCCGTTGAAGATGAGTTGGTGCCCCGCTCTTTCGCAATTTCAGCGAGCGAGAAAGCTGTTGAAGATCTTCAGTATCCTTCCCTGACCGACAATATGAGCCGCTTCTTGTACCGTGAATTCGTCGCCTTCTGAAAGGAGCCCGAAATTCCTCTGGGGAGCCATCAGCTTGATCAGTACGATTCCATTCTCACCTGGCATCATCGTTTCGCGATCAACGTATGAGTGTCTCCCATCATTGAGTTCGCCGTTCTTATGAAAGTTGTGCATGGCACCGTAACCGGTGAAAACTGCTCTCGTTTTCCCTCCTTCGGCCGTTGTTAGGAAGCGGATAGATGCTTCAAGGTCATGGGTCGGCGTATCCCCGGGTCCTTCCAGGATCACACGAGATGAAATGCTCAACGCACACCTGAAGTGCCCCTTCGGGCAAGCCTTGAAACCGTGCAGACCGCACGGTCGGCAGTCCAACTTCTCGGGGGTCTCAACAACGCGGCCGTTCTCCCTTAACGGACCGAAACCGAACGCCGGAATGGTGCTGCAGAAGATCGCGGTCACCGCTGCGTTCATTGCTGAAGCGATGTGCAGCGGGGCGCTGTCGTTCACATAATTCATGTGGGCGCTTTGCATCATTGCGGCCGTGCCCAAGAGCGAAAGTTGTCCTGCGATCACTTGGCCGCGGTTGGCGTCGCGTGCGATGCTCTCACAGAGCGGGGCATCACCCGGCGCACCGATCAAGAACACTTTGCGGTCCGCTGGCAACCGCTTGATCAGTTCCGCCCATTTCGCTTGCGGCCATTGCTTGGTGAACCACACCGATGCAGGTGCGATGCACACATGCGCACCAATGCTGTACTTCCGTGCTTCTTGCTCGTGCTTCTCTTGCGGGTAGAGCCGCGGTAATGGCCTCGACTTGTCCGTGAGGTGTTCGATCAGTGCATTCAATCGTTCCACCTCGTGCCGGCCATCGCCGATGATGTGCTTCACGGCGATCGGGAAAAGGAAGCTCAGCGGGTTCTTGTCGTACCCGATCTTCTCGCCGCCGCGCGCAAGAACCGTCATCAACCCCGTGCTGAAGAAACGCTGGCAGTTAATGATGTGGTCGTATCGGGTGGCCCGCAGCTTGCCGATAAGACGGAAGAGGTTGCGCGTCTTCTTGCTCCCTTTATCCCAAACGAAAAGCTCACGGAGGAAGGGATGCCCTTCGAACAAGCCTTCGTTTCCTTTCCGGACCACCATGTCGATGGCGGCATCGGGGTGGAAGGCGTGCAGTTTCTCCAGCAAGGCTGTGGCCAGAACGGCATCGCCCAAGAAGGCGGTCTGTATGATGAGGAACTTCTTCACACGGCCACGTTGTGCTCGCGCAACGCCTCGTTCAGGGAGGTCTTCTTGTCCGTGCTCTCCTTGCGTTGGCCGATGATGAGCGCACAGGGTACGCCGTACTCACCAGCTGGGAATTTCTTCGCCGTGGTACCCGGGATCACAACCGAGCGTGGCGGCACGTAGCCTTTCATCTCCGTGGGCTCAGGACCGGTTACATCGATGATGCGCGTGCTGGCCGTAAGCACCACATTGGCGCCGAGCACGGCTTCCTTGGCCACATGCACTCCTTCAACCACAATGGCGCGCGACCCGATGAAGCAGCCGTCCTCGATGATCACCGGGGCGGCCTGAACCGGTTCCAGCACACCGCCGATACCCACGCCGCCGCTCAAGTGGACATGCTTGCCGATCTGCGCGCAACTGCCCACGGTTGCCCAGGTGTCCACCATGCTGCCCTCATCCACGTACGCGCCGATGTTCACGTAGCTCGGCATAAGGATCACGCCTGGTGCCAGGAACGCGCCGTAACGCGCAACGGCGTGCGGTACCACCCGCACACCGAGCTGGGCGTAATTCCGCTTCAATTCCATCTTGTCGTGGAACTCGAGCGGGCCCGCTTCCATCGTTTTCATGCCCCGGGTAGGGAAGTACATGATCACGGCCTTCTTCACCCAATCGTTCACCTTCCACTTGCCGTCAACAGGTTCCGCAACGCGGAGTTGGCCTTTATCCAGCAGGTCCACCACATGCTCGATGGTTTCCACGGTGGCCTTCTCCTTCAATAGCGCCCGGTCTTCCCAAGCGCGTTCGATCTCCTCTTGCATATGGACCACCGGATATGTCGGTGGCAGCGAAGTTGGTGATCCCGGCTTGCTGACCAGCTTTGCAACGTGGCACAAGTGATCGGGATCGATTTCGGGATGAAGCGGACCGGACTGGCCGCCACCGACCCCACGGGCATCATTGCTTCGGCGTTGGAAACCGTGCCCACGGCTGAGGTGATGGCCTGGCTGAAGCGCTATTCCGGCGCGCATTCGGTCGACGGATTCGTGGTAGGCCTGCCCAAGAACCTGAACGGGACGCCTACGGATGTCACCCCCAACGTGTTGGCGTTCATCTCGGCGCTGAAGCAGGCCTTTCCGGATCGTTGGGTGGAAACGGTGGATGAGCGCTTCAGCAGCACCATGGCTCAACAAACGCTGCTGGCCAGCGGTAAAGGGCGCATGGCCCGTAGGGACAAAGGCCAGTTGGACCGGATCAGCGCGACCATCCTTTTGCAGGGTTGGCTGGAGCAACGGCAACGCGGGGGTTGAAAGCGCCGTGTATTTTCGCCCGCCGTTGAAAAGGACGACCCGGAACAGCTCCACGGAAACCCTGCTCCACTGACAACAGAATGATCCTGCCGATACGTGCGTTTGGTGATCCGGTGCTGAAGAAGGTGGCAAAGGACATTGCCCCCGGCCATGCGGGGCTGAAGGAATTCATCGCCGACATGTACGAGACGATGTACGAGGCGAGCGGTGTAGGATTGGCCGCACCGCAGGTCGGCCAAGGCATCCGCTTGTTCATCGTGGATGCTTCGCCTTTTGCTGAAGACGAGGAACTCGAGCAGGAGGAGCGGGACTTCCTCAAAACCTTCAAGCGCGTGTTCATCAATCCGTACATCGTCGAGGAGGAAGGGGAGGAATGGCCGTTCGAGGAAGGGTGCCTGAGCATCCCCGGCATCCGCGAGGAGGTGCGCCGACAGGAAACCATCGTGCTGCAATGGCAGGACGAAGCGTTCAAGGACCACGAAGAAGAATTCACAGGGTTCGCGGCGCGTGTCATCCAGCACGAGCATGATCACCTTGATGGCAAATTGTTCATCGACCGGCTGCCACCGCTGCGGCGCACCATGCTGAAAGGCAAATTGCGCGACATCAGCATCGGCAAGACCGACGCCAAGTACAAAATGAGATTCACCCCAGCGAAATGAAGAAGCTCCTCTCTCTCTTACCCGTTGCACTGCTCTTGAGCGCTTGCGGCGGCGAACACTCCGCCGCCCCGATCGACGATGCCGCCAGTGCCATGCACATGATGCAAACCCGCATCGATAGCATGCGCGCTGCCATGGAGGACGATACGCTTTACGATGCGCGTGGGGCCCAAGAGCTGCTCGACGTTTACAAGGCCTACGCGAAAGCGAACCCGCAAGACAGCCTTGCTCCGGAATACGTGTTCCGGGCTGCGGGGCTGAGCGACCCGCTCGGTCATCCAGAGGAAAGTGTTGCACTGTACGAGCGTTTGATCAAGGATTACCCGACTTGGTCGCGTGTTGTCGACTCTTACTACCTGAAGGCCCTCACACTTGATAAAATGGGCAGGAAGGGAGAAGCGCGAACGGCATATGAGGAGGTGATCAGCCGCTATCCGAGCCACCAATTCGCGAATGACGCCAAACAGATGATCGAGAACCTCCAGTACACCGATGAGGAACTGATCGAGAAGTTCCGGTTGCAGAACGAAATGGAGGCTCAGGCTCCCGGAAAAACCATGAGCAAGGCCGAGCAGGAAGCTGCGAGCAAAGCCGCCATTGAGGCCAAGCGGAAGGCGAAGGGAATGTGATCGCCGGGCGGCGCTTGAAAGTGTTGGACTAAGCGCCTTGAAGGGCGCCCTTTGCGAGAACGGCCTTGCCATTGGCAACAATGCCCAATGGCCTACCGACCAGGTGCTGGCCGATGAAGGGAGTGTTGTGCGAGCGGCTCACGATATCGCCCTCACCAAAGGTCCAGTCGCATTCAGGATCGAAAAGCGTCAGGTCCGCCACAGCTCCCACGGCGATGTGCTCAACGGGCAGGCCTAGCACGGCGCGCGGGCCATGGCTGAACCTTTCAATTATGCGACGCACGCTCATATGCGCTTTGAGGGCCGTATTCGCGACAGCGAAAGCGGTTTCCAAACCGATCGCCCCGAACGCTGCTTGTCCGAATTCGAGCTTCTTGTGCTCCACATCTTCCGGCCGGTGATCGCTCACCACCGTGTCGATGGTGCCGTCCTTCAATCCTTCACGCAGCGCGTCGATGTGCTCGCGGTCGCGCATGGGTGGCAGCACCTTGTAGAGCGTATCGAAGCCGCGTAGGCAGCCATCGTCCAGCAACAGGTTGTGGGCCGCAACCGAACACGTAACGCGCAACTTCTTCGCCTTCGCCGCGCGGATCAACCCAACGCTGCCCGCCGTGCTGATGGTGGCCACATGCAATCGCCCTCCGGTGTACTCGAGCAGCGACAAGTCGCGCTGCAGTGCAATCGTCTCGGCCATGGCGGGCAGTCCGCGCATGCCCAAACGAACGCTCATGTGGCCCTCGTGCATCATGGTGCCTGCACCCAGGTCGGCATCGTTCGCGAACGAGATCACGGTGCCATCGAAATTGCGGCAGTATTGCAAGGCGAGCAGCATGAGGCGGGTGTTGCGCACGGCATGTTGGTCGTCGGTAAAGGCGACGGCACCCGCTTGCTGCATATCGTAGAGTTCGGCCAGTTGCTCGCCCTTGAGGCCTTTGGTGAGCGCACCGAGCGGAAGTACCCGCACCGCATGGCCAGCGGCCTTGCGCTGCACATATTCGATCCCTGCGCGCGAATCCAGAACGGGGTCGGTGCTGGGCAAAACAGCAACGTGGGTGAATCCACCGGCAGCAGCGGCATCAAGACCGTTCAGCAGGCCTTCCTTCCACTCCTCGCCGGGATCCCGGAAATGCGCCCGCAGATCCACCCAGCCAAGGCTCACATGGAGATCGGGCACAAGCACTTCACGGGCACCCCCTTTGGGCAGGCGCGTACCGATGCGCGCGATCTTGTTACCGCTGATGAGAATGTCGATCTCCGCTTCATGATGCTCGCCGCCAGGGTCGATCACCGTGCAATTGCGGAGGAGGAGATCCTTCATTTCAGCAGTCGGAGGAAAACGACTTCAAGCGCAAGGAAGACCAGTGCAAGAATGATGAAGACCGTCCAGAGTTTGCGTCCATGGTCCAGCGTGGCCAAACTTACTGAAAGGGCTTCGCCACCGGTCTCCAGGACCTCGAACGACGTAAGACCACGTTGGGCCAAGAGGGTGCGGATCTCATCGGCGGTGTACGCGGACGGATCGCTTTCTGTCCGTGGTGTGTTCAAGGCGATCCGCCTCACTGTATCAGCGCCGAGCGTAACGGCGTACGCACCTGCGGGAAGATCCTCATCGTGCAGCAGGAGGGCCGCACCGTCGGCGGTACGACGGAGTTCCGGCACGCGATCCACCCCATCAGGTCCGATCACGTGCGGTACCATATCCCCTTCGATCGCAACTCCGTCGAGCGGTAGCAGTGCATCGGTCCCGATAGCGTTGTAAAGGGCTCCCATCGGCCTGCTCAATTCAGCCATGCGCAGCAGGCTTGTTACGAAGAGGGCATGCTGCGTGAAGCTTCCGCCGCCACCACCCAACGGCGCGGCGCAAACGTTCACCACGCCCTTGCCGCTGTTCGTCCGGGTGAGAAAGGCATTGCCATCCTGCATGCGCAGAAGCGTCTCGGCCCCGGGCGTGCTGTTCAACCTGAAGCGCTGGCGTACCAAGGGCAGGTCCACGTTCGCAGGAACATCGCTGAACACATCGCGGAAGAACGGCAACCGCAGATCGATGCGCTCCACCTTGATACGCGCCGTATCCATGGGCCCGTAGCGGCCCGCGCCGAGTTGTGCGAGCAACCCGTTCATGCTTGAGAGGTCCTGTTCGTTCGATGGGAAGACGGCGAGACTTCCCCCGCCTTTTACAAAACCCATCAGCGCCTGCGAGAACCCGCTGGGCACTTCGGGGAGCGCATTGAGGATGAGCAGATCGGTGCTGGCCAACGAAGCAAGATCGATGGTGCCGAACGGGGTCGTACTGAAACGGAAGGAACTGTCGGCAGCGAACACGCTTGCGATGGCCGCATCGCTGGTTGCATCGCCACCGCTGAGCAACTGCACGCGCAAGGCTTCGCTCACCGTCCATGCGATGAAGAATTTGTCGTCGAAGGTGATGGGCCGGTCGCTGAGCGCGATCTCACCCCATTGCGGACCCACCGCATCACTTGTAAAATGCAGCACTGTATCGCTGAACGCCCCGGCCTCAACAGCAAAAGTCGCTAACGCCCTCTGCTGGCCATTGATCGAAAGCCGCAAGGGAACGTCCTGCAGTGGCGTGGGGCCGAGGTTGCGAATACGCACATGCAGTGCTTCGGCCTGCCCGGTGCGCCGGACGGGCGTCCCGAACCATACCGAATCGATGGAGAGGTTGGCGGCATCGGTTGGGTTGAAGGGAACGATCACCGTGCGTGCGGTCGTGTCGTTCGTCCAGTTTTCCACGTCGGTGGTGGAGCGCTGCAGATCGGTGAAAAGGATGGCGCGCTTGCGCGGCGCATTGCTGCGGGCCAAGGCCTCGCGCTGGCGCGCGATCACCAGCGAAAGCTTACGGCTGAAAGGGCCGGCGTCGACCTGTCCGGCAGCGTCCAACGCTTCGTCCCGGCCGATCAGCAATTGCTGCCGACCATCCAATCGACCCGTAAGCACTTGGAAATCGTTGGTGGCATCGTAGGCCATGACCGCATCCTGGGCACCCTTCCGGGCCTGATCCAGCAAACGGCCTTCGGTGTTCTGCGCATCCATGCTCCAGCTATCGTCCAGAAAGAGGCTCACGGCCTGTTTTCCGGTGGGCGTTGCACCAAGCCGTGCGGGTATGTATGGCTGGGCAAAGGCAAGGACCAGGCACGCGAGCGCCAGGCAACGGGCAAGGAGCGTGAGCCAGTGCTGCACCTTCTTCCGGGCACGGGTCTGCTGGCTGATGGCCTGCAGGAGCTGCACGTTGGGGAAGTCGATCCGTTTGAACCGGCGCAGTTGAAAGAGATGGATCGCGATCGGGATGGCCAGCGCGGTGAGCGCCCAGAGGAATGAGGGGAAGAGAAATGCCATCGGCGCGCGAAGATGCGGGACAGTGATGGAAACGGGCCGTTCCGCAAGCGATGTTGTGCGGTACGGTTGTGAAAAGATGCAAGTGCGCGCCGCCGCTGGGCCGTGACCAGCATTGGATGGACGAGGAAATGAGCACTTCTTCGTCGAAGCCTCTTGAACAAGGGGATGAACGCCTTTTGAAACCCGACGGATGCTTCTGCCGTTCCGACGGCCAAATACTCTCCCCCATGCGCCCACTGCGCCTCACTTCCCTGCTGCTGTTCGTACTTCTTCTTCCGCATTCACGGCTCCGAGCCCAGTTCGGGCCTGAGCAATCGATGACCATGGATGGTCCGGTCACGGTGGATGTGGTGGATATGGATCTGGACGGGGATCGCGACCTGTTGATCGGGAGCAGGTTGGGGATACTCCTCTATGAGAACTCCGATGGCCTCGGCACCTTCGGCACGCCGATCCCACTGGGAACGGGGATAGAATCCCGGGCGCACGTGGTTGATATGGACGGCAACGGTTGGCCGGATATTCTCGCTTCCCGTGAATTGGATGGCGGCATCGTATGGTTCCGCAATCTGGGCGCCTTCGGTTGGAGCATGGCCTTCGATGTTGTGCCGGGCGCTACGGCAATGGACCTCGGCAGTTCCGATCTGGACGCCGATGGGGACAGTGATCCTTTCTTCGTGCTCTCGAACGGGACGCTGGCTTGGTGTGAGAACACCGACGGCAATGGTGCCACCAGCGCAGCGATGTCCGTTGCTTCCATCTACAATACTGCCCATGTGCAGGCGGTTGACCTTGATGCCGACAGCGATATGGACCTGGTGTGGAGCGTACCGGTGCCCGAAGAGATGGGTTGGTGCGAGAATACCGGCAGTTCTTTCGGCTACGCGCAATCCATCAGCCCCGACCGCAATGGCCACCTTAGCGACCTTGACGGGGACGGCAACGTAGACCTCGTTTCCACGTCCGTCCTCGCCGGTTCGTTGGATTGGCAGCGTGGCAGCAATGCCCAACTCGCGTTCGGTCCGTTCAGCAATGTGGCCTTTGGCACCAACGCCGATGCGATGCTGGTGCAGGACCTTGATGGCGATGGCGATCGTGATGTTGCCTTATCGAACGATGTATCGGACGAGATCTCTTGGTACGAAAACGTCAATGGCCAAGGCGCCTTCGGGCCCGCCCAGATCATTTCCTATGATGTGGACGATGCCATGGTGCTTGCCGCAGGCGATGTGGATGGCGATGGTGATCCCGAGTTCTTCGCCCTAACGAGCACGCAGAACCGCATGGTGTGGTTCCGGAACCTATCGATCGCGCAATTGATGATCACGGGCCGCGTGTACAACGATATCGATGCGGATGGCGCGTTCAATGGCACCGATCATGGACTCTTCAATGTCCGCGTTGACCTGAGCGATGGCCGCAGCACCTTCACCAATCATAGCGGCATGTACTGGTTCGATGCTGCACCCGGCAACTACTCG
This sequence comes from Flavobacteriales bacterium, assembly GCA_039931265.1. Taxonomy (GTDB): domain Bacteria; phylum Bacteroidota; class Bacteroidia; order Flavobacteriales_F; family PHOS-HE28; genus PHOS-HE28. The sequence continues at coordinate 113,364 of JBDTSG010000054.1, read as the reverse complement.
GTGGAAGTCGAAGTGCCGTCCATGTGGCAACTCACCAACACCGGGGTGGCGAGCGCAATGGTCGCTGCGCCTAACGGATCGGCGCTTGATCGCGACTTCGGCCTGCACGCCGGCCAGCCTTTCGAAGCGCTCAACGCCCAGTTGGGCAGCGGTGCGATCCGCTGCACCGAGCAGATCCCCTACTACTTAAACGTCACCAACACCGGAAACCAGATCCGCGACTTGCGGTTGACCCTGAACGTCGACAACATCAGCGGGTTCGTGATCGCCGATCCCGAGCCTTCGACCGTCAACGGGAATACCATCACTTGGGACTTTACCGCAGTGCAGCCCAGCCACGCGCGCTCGGTGACTGTAAAGGTGCAAATGGCCGATGGCAGCCACATGGGCGTAGTGATGAACGACCTGCTGAGCGCGGAGTCATTGGACAATGGACTGGTCGTTCACACAGCGATAGCCGAGTATCACCCTACACTGGTTTGCGCGCTGGACCCGAACGACAAACAGGTGGTGCCCGTTGGTGAAGCCGAGGAGCATTTCACCCCGATGAACGCCAACCTGGAGTACACCGTGCGCTTCATGAACACTGGTAACGCGCCGGCGCTCGACGTGGTGATATTGGACCAACTGGACAGCAACCTCGATCCTTCTACGCTGCAAGTGCTGGCAAGCAGCCACACGGTGCATGTGCTCGTTGACGCCGACGGCATGATCCGGTTCGAGCACATGGGCATCAACCTTCCGGATAGCGGCAGCAACTATGAGCAAAGCCAAGGCTTCGTCCGGTTCAGGATCCGGGCATTGAACGGCCTGTCCGAAGGCACCGTGGTGAACAACACAGCTGACATCTACTTCGATAACAACCCGGCCATCACCACGAACACGGTGTTCAATACCCTTACGTACGGCCTTGTCGATGGTGTGGCGGAGGTGGTTGCCGGCGATGAAGTGCTGAGGATTGTACCGAACCCGGTCCAAGACCAAGCCATCATCACGGTGGATGCGACGTTCGACGGTGCCGCGGATCTGCATCTCACCGATGCTGCTGGCCGCTTGGTACGCCGCTGGAAGGTGCGCAGCAACGAGCAGGTGCACGTGAACATGGCCGGTACGACAGCGGGCATTTACAACCTGCAATTGGCATTGCCCGGGGAGCAGGCGCACGTAACGCGCATGGTCATCGAGTAACGCCGAGGCCGAAGAGCGCTATATCGTATTTGATCGGATCATCGTGGTCGAGCCGACGGAGTTGTTCCGTCAGCTCGACCACGCTTTTCCAATCGTCCTGTTTCCGCCTGAGCAATCCTAGTTCCCGCGCAACGCGTCCGGTGTGGACATCGAGCGGAACATGCAGGGCGGATGGAGGAATGCGCTTCCAAATGCCCATATCGATGCCCCTGTCATCGGGCCGCACCATCCACCGCAGATACATGTTGATGCGCTTAGCGTTGCTGCCTTTCGAGGGATCGGCCACATGCTTTTGTGTGCGTGCCTGATGCTGCGGTTCGAAGAAGCGTTGCTTGAATGCGGCGATGCCCGCCACCGGGTCCGTAAAACTCCCGTTCTGCAGGAATGCGTCCTCGATGCCGCCATGGGCAGCGTACAAGTGCTGCAGGCCAAGCAGGAAATGCCGCAGGTCGACGCCGTTGAACGTGCGATGGACGAAACGGTCCAGTCGGCCCAAGTCGGTGGGCGTTGAATTGAGCACGAAGTCGTGCGGTGCATTGTCCAGTAGGTGCACCAACTTCCACGCGTTGGCAATGATGGTTTTCCGCTGCCCCCACGCGATGGTTGCCGTAAGGAAGCCGATCACTTCGGCATCGCCGCGATTGCTGAACGAGCGAGGCACTTGCACGGGATCATGCTCGATGAAACGCGGGTTGGCGAGGCGCTCGTAGGCGTCGTCCAGCAGTTGCTTCACTTCGGCGATCTTCACTGGCGTGCGTCTTTGTACCATGGTCGCTGGAGCAGACGAATATGCGGATGCTTCTCCAGCCCTAGATTCACCAGCCCAAGAGATCACCATGGCACGACCACGTACACTCGTTTTCTTCGTTTCCGTTCTTGCGCTCAGCACATACGCCCAGCCGCCGATCTGCAGCGCCGCAGGCAATGTTGCATTGTACAGCAACTACGATGGCGGCGCATTGAACATCGTGGTGGACCAGAACATACCGGACCTCCACATCGGTGTGGTGAGCTACGAGTTCTCACGGATCACCATCAGCGGACCGTTCGCCAGCAATGTGGTCGCGGTGTGGTACGCCGGCTACAATGCGGACAACAACCATTGCAACCTGATCGGTTCGGCTTTCACGACCACCATAAGCGGTGTATCCGCTGGCACGGACAGCATCATGCTCTACCCACCTGCCACATGGCCCAATGGCAACGGTTATGGAAGCATCATATGCAACTACAGTTGCGACATTACTTCCAACCAGGGAGGCTGCAATACAGCTGACCAGATCGCGGAGTTCTTCCTCAACGCGTGGGGAGGGATCCTGCGCTACCACTTCACGCAGTATGGTTGCTGGGCCCCTTCATACGCGATCAGCGCTGGGGGGAATTGTTGCGAGGATCCATTGAGCACCAGCGTCGAAGGCAAAAAGCCGATGGTGGACTTGGTGGCTTATCCCAACCCTGCCAATGATCACATCATGCTCGCCGATGCCGGGTCGGTGGAAGTCGTGGATGCGATGGGGCGTGTACTGATCCTTGACGCCTCGGCGAAAGGTTCGGGAGCGGCTATGCTCGACGTGCGCTCTTTGCCCAATGGTGCGTATCGCTTCCGTGCATTGTCCAGCGGCTCATCGGGCCGTTTCGTTGTGCAGCACTGAGGACCGTAAGGCGGTGTGCCGCCTTACTTCTTCTTCCACATCCGCAGCTGCCATCCCAGCCCTGCTGTCAGCACCAACTCATCCAGTGGGAGCGGAGTGATGGCTGCGGCCGTGTATTGGGCATGCACGTAGCGCACGTTGGCGAAGAAGTGCATGTACTTCCAAACGTAGTAGGTGACGCTGCCGGAGAGCGATGCGTTCGGCAGGAGCTTCAGCGGCGTGGCGGGAAGGTCTTGCCCGACGGGCTCCAATTGCGTGAGCGAAACACCCGGCAGGAAACCCAAGCCCACATCAAGCCCGCCCTTGGTGAAGTGGTAGACCGGCCCGAACGAAACGCGGCTGTTCTCTTTCAGGAAGGTGCTGTCCTGCTGCGCACCGACGTACCAAGCCGCAGAGCCCTGCAGGCTGATGCGGTCCTCCAAGAAGTATTGCGCATCGCCGGTTACGTAGATGTTGGTGAGGGGATGATCCACCATGAAGCCGGGGCCGATGCTCGCCGATCCGGAGACCAAGCCTCGTGCAACGAACGGTTCTGCCCGTTGGGCGCTGGCCATCGCGCATGCGCTGATGGCGAACAATGCGAGTGTGTGCCTTACCATGCGTCTATGATCTTGTAGTTGAAGCTGACATGCAAAAGCAGATGCCCTTCCAGTTCCGCGCTCTTCTCCTGTTCGAACTCCACTTCGCCATCGTGAGAGTGGGCGTGCAGATCGGTGCCGAGGTGGATCATGTACTGGCCGACGAAAGAGAAGTCGCTGCGCTCGCTGAGGTTGATGTGCGTGCCAACGCCGCCCTGCACCGCTGAACTCCAGCGTTCGGCATGGATCCCGGGATCCATGTTCGCCACCTGTTTGGAATGATCGAAGCAGTGGCCGGCAAGGACATACGGCTGGAAGATCGGTTGTGTAGGGCGGGGTTCCTTCAGGTAGAAGAGCACGCTCCAGCCGATGTGCATATCGTCGCGGTGCGCGAAGTCGCCGATGTTCCCGGTGAGGTAGTCGAAGAACCAGTCCGTGTTCACGCGATCGCCCAGTTGAACGCGGAGTTGCCCGCCCGCGCCGGTACCGTTGTTGTTCCAGTCGTTATCGTTGAAGGCGCTCACCGAACTCCGTATGCCGAGGGAGACTATTCCGCCATGATCCTTGCGGATCTTCAAGGGTTGGCCGCTCAGTATCTCTGGCAGCAAGGCGATGAACAGAATGGGCAGGGTCCTGATCATGGTGGTGGGGTTACGCTAAGAACAACGCGGAGCCCGAAGGCGCTATTGCCTTCCGCATTCACCATGCCTTGAACGAACGGGTGTTGCTCAGTGCCAGAGCCCGAGGATCAGGCCGTACAGTAAAAACTGCACGACGTGATATCCGCCATCGATGAGCAGCAGCACTGTGCTCTTGTTCGCGAACTGATAGTTGATGGCGAAACTGGTGGCGGCAATACCTCCGCCAGCGGCCAGTCCGCACTTCAAGGCGTAGCCGATATCGGGCATCGGCCCCAGCAGCCAAGCGAAGGCGTATGCGGCGACCACGGCCATAAGGAGAGCCACACCGAAAACGCGCGCCGGGTGCTTTGCATCCTTGCTGCGCGGGGCGTCGGGGTCGATGCCATTGGCTCTTGCCCAAGGTTTCAAGAACATGGCTTTGGAATACCACGGCGCGCCGAGCAGGAAGATGCTGACGGCGCAGGTGAGGATGGCGACGTGGTTCATGTTACTTCCCGGGGATCTGGATCATTTCGTACCCGTCGATACTGAATACATCAGTGTCAACCGTTCCTGGAACAAGATCCTTGATGTAGCACACGATCCTGTTCTTGCCATCGGTGGGTGCCCACTCGAATTCGAGGGCGAAACCAGGTAGCTCCATCATGTGCTTGTTCATGGCTGCATCGCTCGCGCGGATGTGCTTGGCCATGTCGGCATAAGGTCCTTTCAGATCCCTCGCGACCCAACCGGTCCAAAGTCCGTCTTCGCTTTTGCCGATCACCTTGGTGCACGTGCGCCCTTCGATGGTCTTCTTCTCGTTCGTTATGGTGATGTCCGTTTCCGGCTTTCCGGTCTGCTCCTTCCGGAGCGAGTCGGACAGCACCATCTTTTTCTTCCTGCTCTTCATGGCCATCCGCTTGCCCTCGGTATCGGTCATCAGCATGTACTGCCATTTGCCTTCCAGGTCGGTCATCATCTTAACGTCGCGACTCCCTTGGCCGGGTACCGACATTTGCACCAACATCTTGTTCTCGCTGCTCCAATAGCGGAGGTTCATGGGGCTTTCTTTCATCTCGGTCGGACCATCGAACAAGTGCATCTCCATGCTGAAGCTGCCAGTGAACTCGTTGGCAACGAAGGGATCGTTGTCGTCCTCCATACGCATGCCGGTACCTTGCTTTTGGAGTATGGCATTGATGTCGTACTGGGCAACGATGGAGGCCGATGCGAACACCGCGCATGCCGAAATGGCGATGGACAAAAGGCCGAACGATGGAGCGTTGTTCATGACAGGGCGTTGGGATGGGAAAGGTAACGGTGGGGGCCTTCGTGAACGGTGCTCATTCGGCACGGTAGAGCAGTACGACCTCGGCCTTCACCTCGTCGAGCAAACGCAGCGCGAGGAAGTCCGATGATAGCGAGTCCACCCCGAAGCGCTGGGCACCGCCGACCTGAGTATCCATGAGCAGCAGCACATCATCACCTTCCATGCGCCATGTCCCATCGGTGGAAGTCGAAGCGCTGCTCATGCGGTACGTTCCATCGCTGTGTACCAGGAATTCCACGCGTTGGTCTTCCTTGAAGTTCGGATCGGCAACACCATTGAAGGTGATGCCCTTGGCGATCCATGATCGAATGAGCGCCGTGGCAGGGATCACAGGTTGAGCACTTCGTGATCCTTGGGCGCGTCCCGCCGAGGACGGTACAGCTTCTTTGTGCTGGGTCGGCGTGCAAGCAACGAAGGCCAGCGAAAGAAAGATCTGCGAAGCGCGCTTCATGGGTTCTCAGATCACCCCATCCCTGATCACCAACCTCCGGTCCGCCATCTCCGCCAACTCTTCATTGTGCGTCACGATCACGAAGGTCTGGCCTAGCTCTTTGCGCAACTCGAAGAAGAGTTGGTGCAGTTCCTTGGCATGCGCTGAATCGAGGTTGCCGCTGGGTTCATCGGCCAGCACCACACTGGGGTTATTGAAAAGAGCACGCGCCACGGCAACACGCTGTTGCTCTCCTCCGCTCAGTTGGTTCGGCTTGTGCTCCTTGCGCGCGATCACGTTCAACCGTGTAAGCAATTCCTCGGCGCGCGTGGTGCACTCGCCTTTGCTTCTGCCGGCTATCAGGCCGGGCATCATCACGTTCTCCAAGGCTGTGAATTCCGGCAGCAGATGATGGAACTGGAAGACGAATCCGATGTGCTTGTTCCGGAAGACGCTGAGCGCTGCGGAACCCAACTTGCCCACATCGGTACCGTCGATCAGCACCGATCCGCTGTCAGACTTATCCAATGTGCCAATGATCTGCAGCAGCGTGCTCTTACCGGCACCGCTCGCACCGACGATGCTCACCACTTCGCCTTTCGCTATGTGCAGGTCAACACCCTTCAGCACTTGCAGATCGCCGTACTTCTTGCGGATGCCGGTGGCTTGGATCATGGCCGTAAAGAAAGAGGTTACGTGTTGACGCCGTGCGAATGCGTTACGGGTTGACGGGTTACGTGTTGCGTGTTCTGTTGTCGCCGTATTGAACCCGTAACCCGTCAACCCGTAACCCGCAACACACTTACTTCGCTGCATGAACCTTCACGAGTACCAAGGCAAGAGCATCCTCCAGAAGTTTGGCGTCACGACCCAGCGTGGTATCGTGGCCTACAATGCGGATGAAGCGGTGGATGCAGCCAAACGGCTGAGCCAGGAAACCGGCACGAAATGGTGGGTTATTAAGGCGCAGATCCACGCCGGTGGCCGGGGCAAGGGTGGCGGGGTGAAGCTGGCGAAGAACATCGACGAGGTGCGCACCCAGAGCGAGGCTATCATCGGTATGATGCTGAAGAGCCCGCAAACGCCACCGCAAGGGAAGAAGGTGCACAAGGTGTTGATCGCCGAGGACGTGTATTACCCCGGCCCCAGCGAAACCAAGGAGTATTACATGAGCGTGCTGCTGGACCGGGCGACTTCCAGGAATGTGATCGTCTACAGCACGGAAGGTGGTATGGACATCGAGGATGTAGCCGAGCACCATCCGGAGAAGATCCAGAAGGAATTCGTTGATCCGCGTGTGGGGTTGCGCCCCTTCCAGTGCAACAAGATCGCGACAACGTTGGGCCTTAGCGGTGCCGCGAAGAAGAGCATGGTGAAGTTCATCGGCGATCTGTACCGCGCCTACGAAGGCTGCGATGCCGCGATGTTCGAGATCAACCCCGTGCTGAAGACGAGCGACGACAAAGTGATCGCTGTGGACGCCAAAGTGCGTTTGGATGGCAACGCGCTTTACCGTCACCCGGACTACGCCGAGATGCGGGACAAGACGGAGGAGGATCCGATCGAAGTGGAAGCCGGTGAAGCGGGCCTCAACTACGTGAAGCTGGAAGGCAACGTCGGCTGCATGGTGAACGGTGCCGGGCTGGCCATGGCCACCATGGACATCATCAAACTCAGTGGTGGCGAGCCAGCGAACTTCCTGGACGTCGGTGGAACGGCCGATGCTGCGCGCGTGGAAAAGGGTTTCCGCATCATCCTGAAAGACCCGAGCGTGAAAGCCATCCTGGTGAACATCTTCGGCGGCATCGTGCGCTGCGATCGCGTGGCACAAGGCGTGGTGGATGCCTACAAGAACATCGGCGACATCAAGGTGCCGATCATTGTTCGCCTGCAAGGCACCAATGCGGTGGAGGCGAAAGAGCTGATCGACAAGAGCGGATTGAAGGTGCTGAGCGCGGTTGCGCTGCAGGAAGCTGCGGATCGGGTGAAGGAGGTGCTGAAGTGATGAGATGATCCTTGCTCACAGCCCGATCACCACGAAGTACTTCCGCGCTTCCGGCTCCGCGGCCGTCACTTCTTCACGAAGGATCCGATACGCCAATTGCTTTCGCGCTTTACGGCTCCAGCGCTTGGCCGTAATGGTCACATGCTTCGCGGCTTCGTCGTAGGTCTCGCCTGTGCTGTACATGCCAATTCGCAACGTGTCGCCCGGGGCCATCGTGTAGTTACCGTTCTGCATCGCGGGTGATGGGTTCTTCACCACAGCATCCATCCGGCAGGTGTATTTGCTCGCGTTCACCACGAACACTTCCGTGATGAACATCCGTTGCTCTTTCACCACTTCCTGTTTGAACGGCGCGGTCACTTCCGGTTTCTGCGTTGTGCGCACTTCGATCCCGGGGATCGGCCCATCGTTGCCCTGACCTTGTTCGGTGAAGCCGATCCTCACACCGCGCTCGTCATAGGTCGTTGTGCTGCGGTACCATTGGATCCCCCCATCGGGCGCATCGCTCACTTCGGCCTTGCTGATCGCACCGTTCGGGTAGTAGCTGAAGTAAACGCTCGCGTGCCCGCCGATCTTGCGCGTCTGGTAGTTGATGATCTCGCGACCGTCCATTGCATAGGCCCAGCTATGGCCCCAGCGGTCGTCCGTGTCCATCCATTGCTTGGTGCTCAGTTGTCCGGTGGTGAAGTAGTGCAGTACCACCGTGCCGCTATCGGTTTTCACGGTCTTCTCGCTGCCTTGGGCGTGGGTGAGAATGGAGGTGAGGAAGGCGATGGAGGAAAAGAGGCGCATGGGATCGAAGTTGCCAAACTTCGGGCCAGTGCTTTCCACCGTTCCGTCCGTTCTTGCCATTTTCACCCCCGTGAGCAAGAAGAAGATCAGCAAACTCCTCGTCGCCAACCGCGGCGAGATCGCCCTGCGCGTGATGCGCTCCGCGAAGGAAATGGGTATCCGGACTGTTGCCGTGTATTCCGAAGCCGATCGCAACGCCCCGTTCGTGCGCTTCGCGGATGAAGCCGTGTGTATCGGGCCTGCACCGAGCAAGGAGAGCTACTTGGTGTTCGACAAGATCATTCAGGTGTGCAAGGATCTGAAGGTGGATGCGGTGCATCCCGGCTATGGTTTCCTGAGTGAGAACGGCGACTTCTGCAGGGCGCTGGAGGAAGTAGGTGTGACATTCGTCGGCCCTTCGCCGCACGCCATGAAGGTGATGGGCGACAAGCTCGCAGCCAAGGAAGCAGTGAAGAACCACGGCGTTCCCTTGGTTCCGGGAACCGAAGGCGCGGTGAGCGGTTTGGAGGAAGCGATCAGGGTGGCGAAGACGATCACGTTCCCGATCCTCATCAAAGCAGCCGCAGGTGGTGGTGGCAAAGGCATGCGGATCGTTGAGAAGGAAAGTGACCTGAAGGAGGGCCTCGAACGCGCCATCAGCGAAGCGCAGAACGCATTCGGTGACGGCAGCGTGTTCATTGAGAAGTACGTGGCCGGGCCGCGCCACATTGAAGTGCAGATCATGGCCGATGCGCACGGCAATACGCTTTACTTGTTCGAGCGGGAATGCAGTGTGCAACGCAGACACCAGAAAGTGGTGGAGGAAGCGCCGAGCGCAGTGCTGACCCAGGCGTTGCGGAAAAGGATGGGCGAGGCCGCCGTGGCGGTGGCCAAAAGCGTTGACTACACCGGCGCGGGCACGGTGGAGTTCCTGCTCGATGAGCGGCTGGACTTCTACTTCATGGAGATGAACACGCGCCTCCAAGTGGAACATCCCGTTACGGAGATGATTACCGGTCTGGACCTGGTGAAACTCCAGATCCGCGTGGCGGAAGGGGAGGAGCTACCAATGAAACAGGAGGACTTGAAGATCAATGGCCACGCCATTGAAGTGCGCGTGTATGCGGAGGATCCGGCCAACAACTTCCTCCCTGACATCGGAACGCTAACGACGTATCGTCCGCCACAAGGCCCCGGGGTGCGGGTGGATGACGGCTTCGAGGAAGGCATGACCATCCCCCTCTATTACGACCCGATGATCGCCAAGCTGATCACTCACGGGGCCACTCGGGACGAAGCCATCAAGCGCATGGAACGCGCTATCGACGACTATGCGATCGCGGGTGTGGAAACGACCTTGCCTTTCTGTCGTTTCACCATGGGGCATGAGGCTTTCCGAAGCGGCAAGTACGACACCCACTTTGTGCGGGATCACTTCACCCCGGAAATGCTGCAAGGCACCGACCCCAATGAGGGTGCAGCCGCCGCATTGGTTGCAGCGCACATTTTCGAGGAGGCGAACCGCAAGCCGGTTGCCCCAACCCTGGCCGGGACTTTGCTCAGCCCTTGGAAACTCAATCGGCGCTGAGCCGTTGCAAGGACGAAACGCACTTCCCGTGCGTTGTAGCTTGCGTTGGCAAGCGGAGCAGATGTCCATCAGCCCTCGTTCCTTCCTCGCGACTTGCACCCTTGGTGGTGCATTGCTTTGCGCGGCTCAGCAAGCCCCAGAGGGTGTGGAGCAGCGCTTCCAGGTGATCGGCCAGGACACGGTCCTGGTGGGGGAGCTGCCGACAGCGTTCGTGAAAGGCAAGTGGGGCGCGAAGGCGAAACGTCAGCAGGAGAAGTTCGATCGGCTGACACGGAACGTCGCGAAGGTGTACCCGTATGCCAGGATCAGCGCTGACCTGTTGCGTGAGTACGCCCACGACGTATCCGCCTTCGACAAGGAAACGGACCAGAACCTGTATTACAAACTAGCGGAGGCGGAACTCCGTGCGGAGTTCGAGGAAGAGGTGACACACCTTACCGTTAGCCAGGGCAAACTGTTGATCAAACTCATCGATAGGGAAACGGGGGCAACTGGCTACGATATCATCAAGCAGTTACGGGGCTCTTTCCAAGCGGCGATCTGGCAAAGTCTCGCGCGCTTGTTCGGTAGCAACTTGAAGGACGAGTATGATGCGATCGGCACGGACGCGAACATCGAGGTGATCATTGCCCGTATCGAAGCTGGCCAGATCCCGGTGGCCGAGCGGCAACCGCGCACGGCAAAGGCCACGGCCAAGTTGGAGAAGCGCAAAGCACGCTTGTACAAGAAGTACGGGTTGCCCCTGCCGATCGCCAGCGCGCAGCCGTGATCACCGGCCATCAGAGGTGCTTCACCATCACGTGGTCATCCATAACGTATCCATGACCGATGTCGAGGACCTCGTCGCGTTCCACCATAAAGCCCATGTGCCTGTAGAAGTCTGTTGACCGGTTGAACCGATTGACATTGAGTTCGATGCTCCGGTCCCCTGCGGTGCGCACCTCGGCCAACACGGCTTCCAGCAATGCCCTTCCGGCTCCAGTGCCTTGGGTCTCCGGTAGCACGTAAAGCTTGTGAAGCCGGGACCGATGCATGCCTGCGTAGCGATGCTCTAAGCCCGCGTATCCCACTGCGGATCCGGCGATCTCCAACATCAGGAAGCGATGGCCTTTATTGACCATCTGTTCGTGAAGCGCAGCCTCGCTGTACATGAGATCGAGCATGTACTCGATCTGGCCTTCTGAAATGATGTTCTCGTAAACGACGTGCCAGGTGGCCTGGGCAATGGCGCGGATCGTTGGGATGTCGGCCAACGTGGCCTCACGCATCGTCACTTCACGAATGCTGGGGCCACCACGAGATCTTTGCTTCCCGCTGTGTACAGGTAGAAGCCTTCGCCGCTCTTTACGCCGTGCTTTCCAGCCGTGACCATTTGCACCAACAGTGGGCAGGGTGCGTACTTCGGGTTACCGAATCCTTCCTGAAGCACGCGCAGAATGGCAAGACACGTATCCAGTCCGATGAAGTCGGCGAGCTGCAATGGCCCCATCGGGTGAGCCATGCCCAATTTCATCACCGTGTCGATCTCGGCCACACCGCCAACGCCTTGGAACAGCGTTTCGATCGCCTCGTTGATCATCGGCATCAGGATGCGGTTGCTCACGAAACCTGCATAGTCGTTCACTTCCACGGGCACCTTCCCGATGGCAGTGCTGAGGTCCATGACGGACTTCGTTACGGCATCACTCGTGTTGTATCCGCGGATCACCTCAACCAGTTTCATTACCGGCACCGGGTTCATGAAGTGCATGCCGATCACGAGCGCCGGACGTTGCGTGGCCGCTGCAATGCGCGTAATGCTGATGCTGCTCGTGTTGGTGCCCAGGATACAGTTCGCGGGTGCATGCGCATCGAGCTCTTTGAAGATCCGGAGCTTCAGGTCCACGTTCTCAGTGGCTGCTTCCACCACCAGTTCCGCGTTCCTGACGCCATCGGCCATGGTGCCGGTCGTGACGATGTTCTTCAGCGTACCGGCCTTCTGCTCCGCCGTTATCGTGCCTTTCGTGACTTGCCGGTCGAGATTCTTGCTTATGGTGGCAAGCCCCTTTTCCAGATTGACCGGACTGAGATCCACGAGCGTTACGCTATGGCCTGCTTGGGCGAAGACATGCGCGATGCCATTGCCCATTTGGCCCGCACCGATAACGGAGATGTTCATGCTGTTTTATGAAGATGCGCGAATGTAGTTGCGCTACCTCTGGCACCTCTAGGCCTGACCGAGCGCCATGGACGTGGTCATTTACCGTCGCCCTTCAGAATGATGAGCACCGTATAGGCCAGGATCTTCAGATCCACCGCCAAGCTCATGTTCTCGATATAGAGGATGTCGTACTTGAGGCGGCGTACCATCTGGTCGACGTTCTCCGCATAGCCGAACTTGACCTGTCCCCAACTGGTGATCCCGGGGCGCACCTTGTGCAAGTGGCGGTAGTGCGGCGCTGTCTTGGTTATGGCTTCAATGAAGTGCTGGCGTTCGGGGCGCGGTCCCACCAAACTCATGTCTCCCTTGATCACGTTCCAGAACTGCGGCAGTTCATCCAAGCGGGTGCGACGCAAGAAGCGGCCGAACGGAAGGATGCGCGGATCGCTCGCGCTGCTGAGTTGGGGGCCATTGGGTTCCGCTTTGTGCATCATGCTGCGGAACTTGATGATGCGGAAAGGCTTTCCGAAGCGACCGATGCGCTCCTGAGTGAAGAAGACGGGTCCCGGTGAGGACAACTTCACCACTATGCCGATGATGACCATTGGAACGAACAGGATCGCCAGGGCAACAATGCTGAGCAATACGTCCACCACCCGCTTCAAGCTGAACTGCCATGCGGGCATGATCTGCGGGTTCACTTCGATCAACGGAGTGCCGAAGATGCTCGTCATCTTCACGCTGCCGCTGAGGATATCGTACATGTCGGGGATGATCTTGGTGCGCACGCCAGTGCCCTCCACTTCATTCAGGATCCGGCTGATGTGCTCGTGCTCGCCGCTTTCCACGGCAATGATCACTTCCTCTACAGCGTGCTGAGGAATGAGTTGGGCGAGCTCATTGATCTTGCCCAAACGCTCCAACCCAACGGAGGTGAGCTGTTGATCGCTTCCGTTCACCTGTACGAAACCGATGAAGCGGTTCCCCGGGCTTTTGGGCATCGCGCCGATCTCGTTGTACACGGCCATTGCTCGTTCGTTGCCGCCTACGAGCACCGTATTGAAACCGTATCGCCTATCGTGTACCCGCGCTACCGTGCGACTGGTAAGCCAGAAGCGCAACAGGAACGTGATGCTGAAATGGAGGACGAACAAGGCGACGAACGAACGGAAATAGTCCACCACCTGATCGTCGAGCAGCAGGGTGAAGAAGATCACCGTGACACCGATGATCGAGATCAGGAGGGTTTGGCCAAGTTCCTTGGTTCGGAAACGACGATAGATATCGGTGTAACCACCGATCAATGTGTACAGCCCGAACCAGAAAAGAGGGATCAGCACAAGCCCCTTCAGGTAGTTGCTGTCGAACGTAAGCGGCACATCGTACTGGAACTTGGCTGGTTCCAGTTCGAGCTTCCTGTAGATCCAGAACAAGGTCCAAGCGATCGAGGCACCGAGCAGATCGGCTGCTATGTACCTGGCCACTTGGGCGCGTTTGTTCATGGTGCCGCTCATGGCCTCACCAATTTCACATTGTCGATCCAGAAGTTCGCATTCGTTTCACCGGCGCCCAATTCCCCGGCGATGTAAAACTTTCGATCCGAAGCAAGAAGGTTGTTGGTGAACGGGGAAAGGTCGATGTGGATCTTCTTCCATGGCATACCGCCACCACTCAGCGCGGTTGGTGCGATAAAGAGAAAAGGTTCGTCCACCACGACCCCGTTCAATCGGTAGTACAGCCCCACGACCATCCGGTGGTCGCTGCGGTAGTCCATTTCAAGCCATGTGGTGCCGGTGCCCTCCAGATCCGCTGTCTCGAAACAGATTGCTTTCATACGCGGATGATCCGTGTCAAGAAAGAATGCGGCGGCATCACCTTCACCGGGTTCCACATCGTCGGGGTGTAGCGAACTGTCCCATTGGATCATCACCGTATCGCTGGCAACATCGAAGGTGAACGGGATAGCGGGATCCTCGAAGTCGGCGATCCAGAAGTTGAGATCGGGTTGGTATTGGAAGATGGGATGCACGGGTGTGTGTGTTCCCGGGGTCAACTCGACGTTGCCGATCCAAGTGCGGTAGAACGGGTATTGTACCAAGTCGGTGCTGACCCCATTGCGCTCCACCCCCGCAATGAATTTCATCTGCACTGTTCCCGAACGGAGCACCGGTACCCGCGCCAAGGCTTCCCATACACCTAGGGGATCATCGTTCACGTATGACCAAGCCTGTGGGATGTTGCTCCGGTCGCTGCCTTCGGAAAGCGGATCCGTTGCAACCGAGAATGCCGATAGGTCGATATAGGCCGGCACTTTGTCACCCTTCTTGCAGGCGGCCAAGCACAAAAGGAAAAGCGCTCCGTTCCGTAGGGGTCGGGTCATCGTCTCACGGGCGGGAACGATGCGAAGGCAGTATTTAGTATGTGCCCTCATACAAGGCTTCGGGTCTCCATGGCATCAAGCACCCTATGTGCCAGTTCCAGAGCACGGAAACCGTCCAACAGCGGCACAACGGTAGTCGTGTTGGTGAGTATGGCTTTCGCAAAAGCGCGGAGTTCTTCGCGAATCGCATTCGTCGGCGGGATCACCGGCTTTTCAAAGCCCATTTCCCGTATGCCCCTTTCGCCGAGATCGATCGTTATGGCAAAGGGGTCGGGCGTGCCATGCACTGTGCGCATGCGCACGATCTCGGCCTCTTTTGCCAGCATGTCCACTGCTATGTATGCATCGCGCTGGAAGAACCGGCTTTTGCGCATCTTCTTCAAGCTGATGCGGCTGGCTGTGAGGTTGGCCACGCAGCCGTTCGCGAACTCTATCCGGGCGTTGCAGATATCGGGCGAATCGCTCAGCACAGCCACCCCGCTAGCGCTTACCGTGCGCACGGGGCTGTCCACCACGTTGAGCACGATGTCCAGATCATGGATCATAAGATCAAGCACTACTGGCACGTCGGTTCCACGGGGCTGGAACTCCGCTAACCGGTGCGTTTCGATGAACATCGGGTCGTTGAGCCAAGGCTTGGCTTGGATGAACGCAGGGTTGAACCGCTCCACATGGCCGACTTGGGCCTTGACGTTGTGCAACTGCGCCAAAGCGATCAGGCGCTGTGCTTCTTCAAGGGTCTGGGTAACCGGCTTCTCAATGAACACATGTTTGCCCAGTTCCATGGCAACACTGGCACAATGGAAATGGTGCGGGGTCGGGGTAACCACATCCACGGCGGCGCACAGGTCCATGAGATCGGACATCGACGCGACCGACTTCACCCCGAACTCCGCTGCAACCGCTTCGCGCTTTTCAGGATGAGGGTCGAACACCCCTACAATCTCGCACTCGGGCAATTCCTTCCATTGCTGCACATGTATGCGGCCAAGATGGCCCGCACCCAATATGCCAACTCGCAACCGTTCACCCGCCATGCATCGAGGTTGTTGAAAAGGGCTGCGAAAGTAACCGGATCGACCAGCACGGTAGTGCTTGGGACCGGACCTACTTTTGGACGCAATGCACGCGGATACCTATAAGCACCAAGGCTTGCGTAGACGGCTGGTGGATGTGCTGGGTAAGGATGGCCCGTCCCGAAGAGGGATCTCGGACAAACGCGTGCTCGATGCTATTGGGGCGATCCCAAGGCATGCGTTCATCGACGACACTGCCTTTGAACGCTTCGCCTACGAGGATGCGCCCTTCCCGATCGGTAATGGACAGACCATATCCCAACCCTATACCGTTGCTTTCCAGAGCCAGTTGTTGCAAGTCGTGCCTGGATCGAAGGTTCTGGAGATAGGTACCGGGAGCGGTTACCAGACGGCTGTCCTGTGCTTGCTCGGGGCCAAGGTCTTCTCCATAGAGCGGCACAGACCACTTCATGTTGCCACCCGTACCCGGTTGGAAGCCATGCGGCACCGGGCTACGTTGATCTACGGTGATGGGTTCAAAGGACTTCCTCAGTTCGCCCCTTTTGACCGCATACTGGTTACCTGTGGGGCGCCTCATGTGCCGCAGGCGTTGGTTGACCAGTTGGCTCCGGACGGCCGGATGATAATACCAGTAGGGGAGAGCGAGGATCAGCGGATGCTTTGTATACGGGTTGACCGATCAGGTCAGCGGACCGAAGAAGAACACGGGGTGTTCAGGTTCGTGCCGATGCTACAGGAGCGTGTACCATGACCACCGGAACGCGGGAGGAACTAATTCTATATTCGCCCCGGATTTCCGGACAAGGGTGTTCTTGGAGACGACGAACGGCATGAGAAGGAAGGGCAGTTCACGATCAACCTGTTGAAAACCCCCGCACTTGTGCATATGTTTGCCGCCGTCAAAATCTACTTTTGATCGGACCAACGGATCAGGATCAAGTCAAAACACGTCAAACCAAAACGTTCAACATGAGAAAGACTGTACTGTTCACCTTCGCAGCGCTCCTCACCTCAGCTGCCGTCGCCCAAACCGGCGAGATCACATCAGCCCGTGGTGAGAATTGGCTGTCGCAAGACGGCGATTGGGGCCTCACCTTCGATGCAAACCCGCTCCTGAACTACGCAGGGAACCTGTTCAACGGGAACACGGGCAACAGTATTGGTAGCGGTCTTACTTGGGCCAACCCATGGTTCGCCATCCAAGGCAAGAAGATGGTTGCTGCTGACAAAGCCTACCGCGCGAAGCTGCGCATCGGGTTCAACTCGTTCAAGGAAACCGCACTGGTGACACAATCCGGCCAGAGCGATCCCGCTGTGACCGTTGAGGACACGCACAAGGCCAGCGATTTCAACTTGGTGCTCGGTGTTGGTATGGAGAAGCGCGTTGGCAGCACCCGCGTTGTGGGTGTTTACGGCGCTGAAGCCTATATCGCTTTGGGTACGCACAAGGACAGCTACGAGTACGGCAATCCTTTGGCCGATGACAACACGGTGAACGCTCCCCAGTTCGACCAAGCCACCGGTGTTACGGAAGCAAAAGCAGGTTCCACCTTCGGGTTCGGCGTTGCAGGGTTCATCGGTGTGGAGTGGTTCTGCGCTCCTAAGATCTCCCTCAGCGGCGAGTACACTTGGGGCCTGATGCTCAGCAGCACCGGCTTTGGCGAAACGACTACGGAGTCATGGGATGCAGTTGACAGCTCAGTTGAGACCACCACGGTTGAAGGCCCTACTGGCAAAGAGTTCAACTTCGGTATCGACACCGGCGTTACTGGTGCGAACGTTGGCATCAACTTCTACTTCCAATAAGCAAAAGGCATAGCCTTTGGGAACCCCTCGGCGAAAGCCGGGGGGTTCTTGTTTTTCACTCCTTCTACTTTGGCGGCATGATCCCGGTATTGGATGGAGAGCAGATGCGAGCAGCGGATGGTTACACGATCGACCATGCGCCCATAGCATCCATCGACCTGATGGAGCTTGCAGCCAACCAATGCGTTGCGTGGATCATGAGCAATGAGGCGCGTTTGCTCGATAGAACTTCAGGGAAGCCGCGCTATTCTATTGTCTGCGGAACAGGAAACAACGGAGGCGACGGACTTGCCATAGCTCGCCTATTGGCCGACCAAGGCCGGGAGGTCAGGGTACTGGTGGTTGGGGATACTTTCGGTTCGGATGACTTCCGGACGAACTATCAGCGGTGGCAAGGACAGGCCGATGGCGCCGGAGCGATCACGGTTCGGGCAACCGCAGACCTACCGCAGATGGAGACCGGAACAATTGCGGTGGACGCCTTGTTCGGGACCGGGCTCAATAGGCCGTTGCGTGGCTTGGTGAGCGATGTTGTGCAATGGATCAACCGGTCGGAAGGACCAGTCGTTTCCATTGATATTCCTTCCGGGCTTCTTGCCGATGGGACGGTCCTCGATCCAGCAGGAACAGTCCGCGCCGACCATACGCTGACATTCCATTGTCCCAAGCCTGCCTTCTTCTATCGGGAGTGTTCATCTTTCGTTGGGCAGTGGCACCTGCTGTCCATTGGATTGGATGACGCGTTCATCAGTGGTCTGAACAGTCGTTTGCAATTGATCGAAACAACGGATGCGCAAGTCTTGCTGCCGCGCTACCAGCGCTTTGCCCACAAGGGCGATCACGGCCATGCATTGTTGATCGCCGGAAGCGAAGGGATGATGGGGGCGGCTGTTTTGGCTGTCTGTGCGGCACTGCGCAGTGGCGCTGGACTGGTTACGGCACGAGTACCGGGAACTGGCATTTCGGTGGTTCAGTCCTCGGCGCCGGAAGCAATCTGTTCCAAGGACCCTGGTCATTCGCATGTGACAGCGCTGCCTCACCTGTCGAAGTTCTCGGCGATCGGCATGGGCCCCGGGTTGGGTCGAGAGGCTTCACACGTTGTGAAGCAGTTGATCCAGGACGTGACGGTACCACTGCTTCTTGACGCGGATGCTTTGAACGCACTTGCGGAGAACAAGACGTGGCTCGCCTACTTGCCCAAAGGCACCGTTCTTACCCCGCACCCCAAGGAGTTCGACCGGTTGTTCGGTGGAAGTATCACGGCTCGTGAACGGGTCGCAGTAGCCCGGGAGGAAGCGGTGAAGCGTGGCATTGTGATCGTTCTGAAGGGTGCCAACACCGCTATCTGTGAGCCGAACGGTACAGTGTATTTCAATCCGACAGGTGATCCCGGAATGGCCAAAGGTGGAAGTGGTGACGTGCTCACCGGCGTGATCACGGGACTCCTGGCCCGAGGTCTATCGCCGCTCCATGCTGCGTTGCTCGGCACCTACCTGCATGGCTCCGCCGGGTCGCTGACTGCAAAGCATGTCGGTCGGGACGGGATGACGGCCATGGACATTGTGCACCACTTGCCAATGGCATGGCGCGCACTGCGCAAGGACCGCTCAGAGGATACCGTCCAATGAGCCAAGGCCTTCGCGGACCAATTGGGGCTCCGGGCCGGTGGCGTCAATGATCGTGCTGCCCACTATATCGCCGTGACCGCCGTCGACGATCAGATCCACTTTGGCGGCGAACTGATCATGGATCGCTTCGGGATCGCTGTGGTGTGTAATGAACGGATCCGTGCCATGCACGGAGGCCGCTACCAAGGCATGTCCCAATTCCTCCAGTATACGCTGCAGGATGTTGTTCGCCGGAACACGGATGCCCACGGTACGGCGTTTCACCTTGAAGATGTTCGGCACTTCCGAGGTGGCTGGCAGGATGAAGGTGTAGGGTCCCGGCAAGGCGCGTTTCATCATCCGGAAGACACCGGTGTCCATCTGGCGGGCATAGGTCGCGGCGTCACTCAGGTCCCGGCAGATCAGGGACAGTTCGGCTTTTTCCGGCCGCACGCCTTTCAGGGATGCAAGCCGATCGATAGCGCGCGGTTGCTTCGAACTGCACACGAACGCATACACAGCATCCGTGGGTACCACAACCACACCGCCGTGTTTCAGCACCTCAACGATCTCCTTGATCTTGCGCGGTTCCGGGTCCTTCGGATGCACCGCCAGCAAAGTCGCTACGCTCACTTGATCTTCTCCGTTGATGCTTGTGCCTTCCGGTGATCGGCCAGGAACTTCTCCAAGCCGGAATCGGTGAGCGGGTGATGGAACAGTGCGGTGATCGCACTGAGCGGGCATGTGGCCACATCGGCGCCAACCTCGGCGCATTGAACGATGTGCAGGGGATGACGGATGCTGGCCGCGAGGATCTGCGTAGCCATGCCGTAGTTGTCATAAATGCGCCTGATCTGCGCAATGAGCTGCACGCCCTCCTGGCTGATATCGTCCAAGCGGCCGATGAAGGGTGACACGTAGGTGGCGCCGGCCTTTGCAGCAAGCAGCGCCTGTCCGGCGCCGAAGACCAACGTGCAATTGGTCTTGATGCCCTTTCCGGTGAAATACTTGATCGCCTTCACACCCTCCTTGATCATCGGCACCTTCACCACGATGTTCGGGTGCAATGCTGCCAAGCGCTCACCTTCCGTCACAATGCCCTTGAAGTCGGTCGCGATCACCTCGGCGCTCACGTCGCCATCGACGGTGTTGCAGATGTCCACATAATGTTGGAGCACGCGTTGTTCCCCGCTGATGCCCTCTTTGGCCATCAGGCTGGGATTGGTGGTAACACCGTCCAGCACACCCATGTCATGGGCTTCTCGGATCTGCGCAAGACTGGCGGTATCGATGAAGAATTTCATGGGATCGGACCTTTCGGTGCATCCGCTTTTTGCGGACGAGCCGCGAATGTAGCCCCTGGCTCAGTGCCTCACGGCCCGCCTTTTCAACACTCGTGCTGCGGCGTAGACCACCGTCGACGGAAGGCCGATCCATAGAGCTTCACTCTTCAGTACACGCAATCCCCATTCACCGAAGAAGCTATGGATCCCAAGCGGGGACACAGCAATGGGACGCCATGGAAAGAACAGTCGTTCGTTGCTGAAGGGTGCGAAGAGGGCGCAACCCAAACCGCCGTTGGTGAACATGTCCAGTAAGGGGTGGCTCGCAACGCAGAGGAAGAGACAAAGCCACAACCAATCGGTGCGTTCGGTTCTCCGGTACGCCAAGAGCATGAGCAAAGACCAGAGAACGGCGAAGACCAGCGAGTGGGTGAAGCCCCGATGGCCGAAAGGATGATCGTAAGCGACACCGAACTTGAAGGCGAGAACATCGATGTCAGGCACCATGGCCGAAACAGCGCCGATGCACGCTGTCTTTGCACCGAAGCGCACGCGGGGTGAAGCCTTCGCCAGTGCTATCGCAGCCACCGCATGGCCGAACGCGGAAGGCATTGTTCACTCGTAGTGTTTGCCCACCATTCGTTCGAACGCATGGCCTGGCAACAACTTCTTCAGCAACACGCTCAACTTCTGCTTCCCTTGGGCAACCCGATAAACGGTCTTCGGCCTCGGCGTGGCAATGATCCTGGCCACCACTTGTGCGAGTTCATCGGGGTCGCGGCTGTAGTGCAGGCTTCCACCAAGAACCTCCATAGCGCGGGCGTAGCCCTTCTGGTAGGGTGCAGAGATGGTGCCGGGCCTCAATCGGCTGCCAGCGATATTGGTCTTGAACTCCCCGGGCTGCACCACCACGACACTCACTCCGAAGGGCTTGAGTTCGATCCGTAGGGCCTCACTGTAGCGGTCAAGTGCGGCTTTGCTGGCGCTGTAGAACGCACGGTAGGGCAGGCCGAAGTTGGCCGCGATACTGCTCATGTTGATGATGAGCCCGCTTTTGCGATCGCGCATCCCTGGGAGTACGGCGCGGCAAACGCGATGGGCGCCGAACAAATTCGCATCGAACAACTGCTGGGCCAAGGTCACATCCGTGTCTTCGGCTGCGCCCTGTATCCCAAGCCCGGCGTTGTTCACCACCACATCGATGTGATGTTCCAGAGCAAGAACCTCATCCACGCCCCTCCGCACGGATGCCTCGTCGGTGATGTCCATGGCGATCAGCCGCCAGCCCTTCGGTTCTTCGTTGGGTTTCCGACCGGTGCCGTAAACCACATGCCCCATGGCCGCAAGCCGCGAGCAGATGGCATGGCCTATCCCGCTGCTGCCGCCGGTTACGAGCACCACCTTCGCATAGGTCGACATGGGGCAAAAAAAGAGGGGCAAGCTGATCGCATCGCTCCGCTACAACCGCCTACCCTTGCTGCCTTCCGGCCCTGGGGGATTAAGCGGGAGCTGGTCGTACGAGACTTGCCCCGGCGGCGAATGTAATCCGCGATGGCCTTTTCACCCGCACATTTGCCGCATGGACATTTCCGTGGTGATCCCGTTGGTGAACGAGCGCGACTCATTGGGCGAGCTGGTGGGGCGCTTGCACGAGGTCATCGGCCAAATTGCCAAGAGCTATGAGCTGATCCTTGTGGACGACGGCAGTCGCGACGGTTCCTGGGAGGAGATAATGCGCTTGCGGGCATTGGATCCGCGTGTGAAAGGCATCCGTTTCGGCAGGAACTATGGCAAAAGTCCAGCATTGAACGAAGGCTTCGCGGCCGCACAGGGAGATGTGGTGATCACCATGGATGCCGACCTGCAGGATGACCCGAACGAGATCCCGGAACTGTTCCGCATGATCACAGTGGACGGCTTCGATCTGGTAAGCGGTTGGAAGCGGGAGCGGCACGATCCTCTGAGCAAAACGATCCCGACCAAACTCTTCAACTGGGCCACAAGGCGAATGAGCGGCGTGGAACTGCACGATTTCAATTGTGGGTTGAAGGCATACAAAAAGTCAGTTGTGAAGAGCATCGAAGTGTTCGGCGAAATGCACCGTTACATCCCGTTCATCGCCCACAAGGAGGGTTTCAGGAAGATCGGCGAGAAGGTGGTTTTGCACCACCCGCGCAAGCACGGTACCACCAAGTTCGGACTGAACCGCTTCGTCAATGGGTTCCTCGATCTGCTGACCATCTCTTTCATCTTCCGTTTCGGTAAGAAGCCGATGCACTTCTTCGGTGCGCTGGGAACGTTGATGTTCGTCTTGGGCTCATGTTCGGCCGCGTGGCTCTTGATCGGGAAGGCTTGGCACAGTTGGGTGCTGCACACGCTGGCCCCGCGGGTTTCGGACCAGGCATTGTTCTACGTTGCGCTCACTGCCATGATCATCGGTGTGCAGCTCTTCACCGTCGGTTTTGTGGCCGAACTCGTAAGCCGCAACTCACCCGAGCGCAATCGCTACCGGGTGGAGGAACGGGCCGGTGTCTGAAGCCTTGCACTTACTTTCCAGCCTTGCGGATAACCGCTAGAAGCAAGGCGATCACGGCGATGACCAACAGGATGTGGATGAGGTTGCCGGATCCGATTCCCGAGCTCATTCCGAAGAAGCCCAGCAGCCAAAGGATGACGCACACGACGGCAACGATGTAGAGCAGGTTTCTCATGGTTCAGGTGGTTTGGGTACGCTCGTGGTCGGTGCTTTGGCCGGCACTTCCTTTTTGCGGCCGATGAACGGGATATGGATGCGCTCGGCTTGGGCGTACACACGCTCTTCACCGATCAGGAACCCCCAAGGCTTCAGCCCGGGGACTTCATCGCACAGGATCTTCAGCATACCGGTGAAAGGGATGGCGAGTATCAAACCGGCCACGCCCCAGAGCATGCCACCAGCAAGTAGCGCAACAATGCTGGCCAACGGATTGATGCTGACACTGGACCCCACGATCTTGGGTGTGATGAAGTTGTTCTCGAGGAACTGCGTGAAGACACACACGCCGATCGCGCCCACGGCGTACATCGCTGAGTCCTTGGTGAGCAAGGCGATGGCCGCAGGCAATAAGCTACCGATGAGGACGCCCACATAAGGCACGATGTTGAGCAGTGCGGTGGTGATGCCTAGCAGCACGGCGTACTTCAGCCCCAGAATGAGGAAGCCCGTGGTGTTGAGCACTGCCAGGATGACGATGACGGTGAGCACTCCTTTCAGATATTTCCGGGAGAGCACGCTGATCTTCACCACCAGATGAAGGATCGTATCGCTATGATCCTCGCTGAGCTGTTGGAAGAACGTCCTGAACTTGTCCTTCAGGACGAGCAACAGGAAGGTGAACACAGGGATCACCACCAACTTGGCCAGTACGGCGCCTGTGAAGGAGAATATGGACACCGCGACCTGTCCTCCGGAATCCGCAGCGCCGTTCATCTGCTTCGTCATCCATTCCAATTGATCACGGCGGCTAACATGGATCTGCTGCTGAACGTACCGCTGAAGGTCGAGGAACCTGTCATTGATGCTCCGCTGCAAAGCGGGCAGGTCCTCGCCGAAGCGACTGTACTGCCAACCCAGGAACCAGAAGAGCCCGAACACCGTTGCCACCATGAGGGTGCAACTCAGCAGCGCTGACAGCCAGCGCGGTGCGCCCGTTCGCTCGATGGCCCTGCACAACGGCAACAGCAGAAAAGCGAAGATGCCCGAGACGAAGAGAAGTATGAACAGGTCGCGGGTGAAGTACAGCACTACGACGCTCAATACCACGGCCAGCAATACCAGCACGTAGCGTTGCAGCAAGCTGTTGCTCATGCGTCCTGTTCTTCCGCGTTACGGGCCGCGCGCCGTTCGCTCACGTATTCGCGCAAGCGATCAACGGTAACGCCCACTTCCTCCATGATCTTTCCGGGCTCCATGTTCCCGACACGCTTCATCAAATAGGGAAGGACCAAACCCAGACCCGCCCAAAGCCAACGCTTGCCCAGGATCCCTTTGCCGCCACTGAGCATGGGCCCAAGCAACGTGAGCCAGCCGCTGCTGCCTTTCACTGCTGAAGCGGCCAGTTGCCACGTATCTTGTTTATTGAAGAGGTCGCTGACGGTATTGCGGATCAGCGCATGCCTGTATTCGCGGTCGCGCACCTTGTTCCAGTGGGCTTCGAGCCGGTCCACGCGGATATCGCGCACAGCTTTCAGGCGCGACTTTTCCGCGACCAGGTCATCGAGGGATGTGATGCGCTTGATCATTGGCCGTTGATCGCGTTAACGATGCCCAGGAAAACCTTCTGTTTCAGGAAGGAGCGCCAGAGCACGTAGAAAATGAGCAGCAAGCCCAAGTAGGAAAGCGAAACGTAGAGGAAGCCCAAGGCAAGGCTTCCCGTCACCTCGCCGATCCAATAGGCAGCGGCGAAACTGAGCAGGATCAACACGATGGATGCGATGGAAAGCAAGACGATACCCGCCATCATCGATGCCCCGATCGTGCCGGCCCGCTCGCTCGCCACCAATTGGGTGTAGTCGCGCTGGGCCTCCCAATAAGCCTTGGCGTCGTCCGTGGCCTGATCGAGCAGGTCGCTCAGGTCGGCCTCTTGTTCTGTTCCGTTGTTGCGCATTGAATCTGCCGTAGCCTTCGGCGAAGGTTGATGATGATCAGTTGTGCGCAGCCCGTTTCACGTCCTCCGCCGCACGGCGCGCTTTTGCGGCCACATCCTCGGCGGTGTCTTCAGCATCGGTGCGCACGCGTTCCCACAGGTCTTTGCCCTCCTTGAACATGAAACGCACAAAGTCGTTCACTTCATCGCGGGACATGGAAGCCGTATCGGACGCCTTGCCCTTCATTGCGCTCCATTTCTCGTGGCCCGCGTCGAGCATATCGTCCAAAGCGTCCTTGGCATCCCGTCCCTTGTTCCGGATGGCGTCCCTTGTCTCCTTGCCCGAGCGCGGCGCGAAGAGGATGCCCAGAGCGGCACCGGCCGCGAGCCCTGCAAGGAAGGTGACCAGTCCTGATGTTCGTTCGTCGCTCATGGGTTCAATGGGGTTCGGTGAAGATAGGGTCGGCAGCGCTAGCACGTGCTCATTCAAGCCCACCCTTGCGGATGAGTACCAGAAGCACGGAAATGATCGCGAGGAAGGACAGGATCGAACGTTAGCTCTTGATCGGTACCCGCACGGCGGAGAACGCCCGCTGCTTCACCGAGTAGCTGTGGCCCTTGGAGATGATGTGGACCTTCATGCCTTCGATGCTGAAGGGCTCGTTCTCTTCCACATCGGCGTAGTCGCTGTAAGAGATCTCGTGCCCATCGAAGATCATCACCTGCCCGCTGCCGATGGTCTCCAGCATGTCGGCATCGGTGATCACAACGCCGGTGTCCTCGCCCAGACCGATGCCGATGGCCGAAGGGTTCGCCGCCACCGCTTGGCTCAGTCGACTGAAGCGCCCACGCTCAACGAAATGGCTGTCTATGATGACGTCCTGGATCAGCGATGCACCGGTGGTCATCTTCACTCCGCCCTTCACCAAGCCCGAGGCGCTGTGCCCTTGGTAGATCATGGTGCTGCTCATGCACATGGCTCCCGCGCTGGTGCCCGCGATCACAAAGCCTGCTTCCTCTTCGTAGCGGCGCTTCATCAGCTGAAGGAACGCCGTGCCACCGAAAATGGTGGTCAGGCGTAGTTGGTTGCCGCCGCTCATCATCACGCCGTCGGCCTTGGCCAAGCGCTTGATCATGTCCATCTTCACTTGGCCGCGCTCGCGGATGTCAAGGACGTCCACATCCTTCACCCCGAGCCTGCCGAAAGCCTCGATGTAGTTGGCACCGACTTCCTCCGGTATGGAACTGGCGCTGGTGATCACGGCCAGCCGACGGGAGGTCCCGCCGATCTCGTCCACCACGCGCTTCAATATGCTCTCCTCGATGAAACTGCCTTGAAAGACCTTGGCCGTGTGACCCGCTTCGGGAACTGTGCCTTTGTCCTCGTTACCGCCGATGGCGATGAGCTTTCCCTTTGGGATCATAGGATCGTATTAGCCCCCCGGCCCCCCAGTGCTGCTCCGAACACACGGCTCCGGGATCAGCGCCGACGAAAATAGAGGAGTAGGACAACAGCGTTGACACGGCGTTGCCGAAGTATGAACAAAGCCCCGCCCTATATTGAGCCGCTACAACGCTCTTACCATGCGCATCCTCGAACTCAAGGCCATGCGTGGCCCCAACTACTGGTCCGTCAAGCGGCACAACCTCATTGTGATGCGCCTGGACATCGAGGATCTGGAGCAGAAGCCCACCGACAAGATCCCGGGTTTTTATGAGCGCATAACCACTTTGCTGCCCACCATGGTGAGCCACCGGTGCAGCGAAGACCACGAGGGCGGCTTCTGGGAACGCGTGAAGCGCGGTACTTGGATGGGCCATGTGATCGAGCATATCGCGCTGGAGATCCAGACGCTGGCGGGCATGGAAACCGGTTTCGGCCGCACGCGCAGCACGCGCGAGAACGGCATCTACAATGTCGTCTTCAGCTACATCGAAGAACCGGTGGGCATGTACGCGGCGAAGGCGGCCGTGCGCATTGCTGAAGCGCTGATCAGCGGAGAGAAGTACGACCTCGCCGACGATCTCCAGAAGATGCGCGAGCTGCGTGAGGAGTCACGGCTCGGGCCTTCTACGGGTAGCATTGTTCAAGAGGCCGTCTCGCGCGGCATCCCATACCTGCGATTGAACGGGCAGAGTTTGGTTCAACTCGGTCACGGCATTCACCAGAAGCGGATCCGCGCCACCATCACCAGCAAGACCAGCAACATCGGGGTGGAGATCGCCTGCGATAAGGAGGAGACGAAGCAACTGCTCGAGAGCTACGAGATCCCTGTGCCCAAGGGCCGGGTTGTGCGCACCGAGGAAGGTCTGGAAGCCGCGCTGGATTCTGTCGGTTTTCCCTGCGTGATAAAGCCCATCGGCGGCAACCACGGACGTGGTGCCACCATCGGCATCAAGAGCTTGGAAGAAGCGAAGGTGGCTTTGGTGAAGGCGAAGGAGATCAGCCGCAGTGCTATCGTTGAACGGTATATCACAGGTCTGGACCACCGCCTGCTCGTCATCAACCACCGCTTCATCTGCGCCGCGAAACGCACCCCCGCTTGCGTTGTCGGCGATGGAAAGAGCACCATTGAACAACTCGTTGCGGAAGTGAACAAGGACCCACGCCGTGGCTTCGGTCACGAGAACGTCCTCACGCGTATCGACATCGATGACCACACGCTGAAGCTGATCGGGCTGAAGGGCTTGACGCCGGATAGCGTTCCTGCGAAAGGGGATACGGTCTACCTGAAAGCCACGGCCAATCTGAGCACCGGAGGAACGGCGGACGATGTCACCGAAGTGGTGCATCCGTTCAATGTGTTCCTCGCCGAGCGCATCAGCCGCATAATCGACCTCGACATCTGCGGCATCGACATCATGACCGACGACATCAGCATTCCGCTGAACGAATCGGGTGGGGCGGTGCTGGAAGTGAACGCGGCACCGGGCTTTCGCATGCACTTGGATCCTACGGGCGGCATTGGCCGCAACGTGGCGGAGCCGGTCGTGGACATGCTCTTCCCACCGGGCACACCGAGCCGGATCCCGATCATCGCCGTTACCGGAACGAACGGGAAGACAACGACCACGCGCCTCACCAGTCACCTCATGCGCAGCGTGGGCTACAAAGTCGGTATGACGTGCAGCGATGGCGTGTACATCATGAACCGTTTGCTGATGACCGGTGATTGCACCGGCCCGAGCAGCGCACAGTTCGTGTTGAAGGAGCCTGTTGTGGACATGGCCGTGCTGGAAACAGCGCGTGGCGGATTGGTGCGCAGCGGTCTCGGCTTCGAGCATTGCGATGTCGCCATTGTCACCAACGTGGCCGCCGATCACCTTGGACTGAAGGACATCCACACGCTGGAAGAACTTGCGCATGTCAAGAGCACCGTGCCGCGCAGTGTGCGCCGCGATGGCTATGCGATCTTGAACGCCGATGATGAACTGGTGATGGCCATGCGCAAGCAATGCGATTGCAAAATCGCGCTCTTCAGTTTGGACGAGGACAACCGTTTGATCCGACAGCACTGCAAGCTCGGTGGCCTTGCTGCGATCTACGAGAACGGATTCATCACCATCAGCAAAGGCGAATGGAAGTTGCGGATCGAGAAGGCAGCCAACGTTCCCCTTACCTACGGTGGTAAAGCCGTGTTCAACATCCAGAACGTGCTGCCCGCTGTTCTCGCCGCATATGTACAAGGTGTGAAAGTCGAGGAGCTGCGCGAAGCGCTGGCGACGTTCGTTCCATCAGCGGCGCAGACCCCTGGCCGCTTGAACCTTTTCCAATTCAAGAACTTCCAAGTGGTGGTGGATTACGCCCACAACCCGCACGGCTTTGAAGCACTCGGTAAGTTCCTCAGCAAAATCCCCGACAGCCCGAAGGTCGGTGTGATCGCCGGTGTTGGCGATCGTCGCGACGAGGACACTGTGAATCTCGGCCGCCTCAGTGCTCAGATGTTCGATGAGATCATCATCCGCCAGGATCGCAACCTGCGCGGCAAGACCGACGACGAGATCATCGCGCTCATGGTGAAGGGCATCAAGGAGGTCGATCCCAACAAGCCGTACATCATCATCAAGAAGGAAGACGCCGCGATCCGTCACGCCATCAGCACCGCCAAGCCCGGCAGCTTCCTCACGCTATGCAGCGACGTAGTGCCCGATGCGCTTGCACTTGTGCTGAAGTTGAAGGAGGAGGATGAGAAAGTGGCCTTCAACAAGGAGGATATCCCGAACAGGAACAAGGAGTTGGTGGGGTGATGATGAGGTCACCTTTTCTGGGAATCTACATATAGGATTGTGCCAGCAACCTTCCCAAGGTCGACGAGCTTGGTTGCGATCTTGATTTTCTAACTACTAACGCGTTGGGATCACGCCTTCATGTCGTTGTGCGCCTCTCCGTTACATTCGGCGCAGCACACCATACATGAAAGAGCTTGTGCGTTGCGCCTGTGCCACCCTTGTCGTTGTTTGCTACTACGGGTGTAAGCATGTGGACAAGCTATCTGCGTCAAGCATGGAATGCTGGCGCGTCAAGGACGGTGAGTTCACCGACATTATGAATGGTCGCGCTGTCTTCCTGACGCGAACGCTAACTGAACAGCATGAGTCCTCGGCACCTAATGGTCAAACGGCATTGAGGGTTCGCTGGTTGAACGATTGCACCTATCAGTTGGCTCGCCAAGACCGTAGCACGGGGGAGGGTTGGGAGCCAGACACACTTACAATTCGGATTACCAGCGTAAGTGATACGGGGTTTACTTACACAGCAAGCGCTGTCGTATTTGACACGCTCCGTACGCTGCCCGGTTATCAGTTGTTCGGTCTCGTAAAGCGCTAGCGCACCTCCGGGTGCGGTCGCCGTGTCATTACCTCCGGCGCTTCGACCCCTAGACCATCGCCGGGTGTCCGTCCCAAACCTGCGCAGTGGTCTGCCGTCCTCGGCGACCCTGCCCCGCACGGCCTCGGGTATAGTGTTCGGGCAAGCGCTCGGGTTTTTCCCGCACGGCCTCGGGTATAGCGCGTGGGGCAGGCGCTTGCCTTTTCGGCGAGTGCCCTTCGGTCTAGGGCGTCCCGCCCGCCTTCGGGGCAGGCCCGTGTTGCCAAGATCACTTGCCGCTCAAGAACTCCTTCACGAATGCCCGCGCGTTCATGATGCGGATTCGGCCATGCTTCGTAAAGCAAACGGCCAACCGTATTTCACAACGTCCGCAAGAACGCCCTAGGCGTCATCACCGGAAGTCGCGAGCGCTTGAACCCCTTTTCGTCGCGGGTGATGATCAGGACGGCGTCCGCGGCGATCGCGGCGTGGTATTGCACCGCATCCTCGAAGTCCACGAATGGCGATGTGATCGCTAGTTCGATACACGCACTGTCCACCGGTGCAATAGTGACAAGGACCTTCAGCGTCTGCAAGGCGTGCAATGCTGAGGCCCGATCAGTGCTCCGGCACACGAGGTAGTGTATTGTGATAAAACTCAATGAGGCCATGAGCAACTCCACGCGCTTGTTCTTGGCCGCATCGAAAAGCAGACGTGCGTCTTCAGCGAAGGGCTGGCGCATGGCCAACATGTCCAACGCCACGTTCGCGTCCACGAATGCGCGCCTCATACACCGTATTTCTTGGCCAGATAGTCACCGTAGCCCTTCTTGATATCGAAATCATCAGGGAGTTTGATGATCCCTGAAAGACGTTCAACCTCTGGCGATAACTTCCGCTTGGGGGCCTCCTTGCCCCGCTTGATGAACTTGGTTGGCTGCAGCGACCGCAGGAATTGCTCGAACATTCGGCTAAGGCTCGTGTCGTTCTCGGCGGCATATTTCTTGGCCTCCTCGATCGTGCCTTTGTCCAGCAGGAGTGTGAGCTTGGCTTTCATACGTGCAAATGTATGCGCCTTCGTACGTACGACACTCACTTAGGTTGACGACCTCACACGATCGCTTCACACAACTCCGGCACTGCCGCGCGGAAGATCTCCTGCAATCTCTTCAACAAGCCATCACCCGTTGACTTGCCCACAGCGCGCCCATCGATCTCGCGGATCGGTGTCAGCTCGCCCATGGTGCCGGTGCCGAAGACGCTGTCGGCGTTCATGAGCTCCGCCACGGACAAGTCGCGCTCGCGGCACGGAATGCGATTGGTGGCGCACAGTTCCAGGATCAAGGCCCGTGTGATCCCGCCAAGGCAGCTGGTGGTGTAAGGCGTCACCACTTCGCCTTTGATGATCGCGAACACGTTGATGTCGTTCAACTCTGCTACGTGACCGTTCTTGTCGAGCATCAAGGCGCCATCAGCACCGGCCACGTTGGCTTCGATCTTCGCCAGGATGTTGTTGAGCAGGTTGTTGTGGTGGATCTTGGGGTCCAACACTTCGGGCCCCATGCGCCGAATGCTGCTGGTGACCACCCGAATGCCGGTGGCGTTGTCGAACACCAGGGGTTTCCATTCGGCCAGTACGATCAGTGAGCAGCCCTTCTGGTTCAGTCGCGGGTCCATGCCGCTGGTGATCTTTTCGCCACGCGTAAGCGTGAGCCGGACGTGGGCTCCGTCGCTCATGCCGTTCGCTTTCAGCGTTGCGAAGAGTGCTTGGCGGATCTGTTCGTTCGATGGAACGTTCGCGAAGGCCAGGGCGTGGGCCGAGGCTTGCAAGCGGTCCAGGTGGCGGCTGAGCATCATCACGCCGCCGTTGTAAACGCGTAGGCCTTCCCACACCGCGTCGCCGCCTTGGACCGCACTGTCGAACACGCTCACCTTGGCATCGCTGCGCTTCAACAATGCCCCGTTCACATGGATGAGGATGTCGGCATTGCGTGGATCGTAGGTCTGTAGCATGGCTAAGCGGTGATGCGTTCGGCTCGAAGTGTTTCGTAGAAGGGCAGGGCTTCCGCGAGAAGCGGTCTGAGGTTCTCCGGCACCGGCCTATCGCTGGTGGCCTGTTTCGTGAAACCGGTGCTGCGATGAACATTGGCATACCAGTGCGGCGCCCACACGCCATCCTCGAGTCTGGGCCCCGCTGTCCACTTCAGCATGCGTTCATCGAAGCCGATCCCCAAGCGGTCGCATAACGACGTCAACATCGCTTCCGGATCGGCGAGCAGATCGTCACTGTCGAGCACCACGCAAGACGCGCTTACACCCTTCAACTGTTCGAGCAATTCCACGTGTATACGGATACCGATGTCGCGCAGGGTCGGGTTGGGTATCACTTCCGCGAAGCTGGCGATGATCTTACGGGGATCGCGGATGAATAGCACGCTGGTCATCGTCGCCAGCCGGTCCAGCGCTATGCCTTCGCAATGGTGTGCCATGCCCTTCAGGAAAAGGTGGGGCCGGTCATCTTGCCCGTCGAGCGTTCGGAAAACACCGTCCACCGTTCGCGGCTGCGATGCAAGGACTTCAGCGCGGCCCGGATGTTCAGCACCGCTCCGGTCGAGGTAGTAGGCGTAGAACGGTTCATCCACCACGCGCACATCGGGTCGCTGCGCGAAGCTGTACATGAGCGCCGTGCTCACGTTTCGGGGACTGCTGATCAGGTGGATGC
The DNA here is from genome assembly GCA_039931265.1 of Flavobacteriales bacterium. GTDB lineage: Bacteria > Bacteroidota > Bacteroidia > Flavobacteriales_F > PHOS-HE28 > PHOS-HE28. The sequence continues at coordinate 80,795 of JBDTSG010000054.1, read as the reverse complement.
GCATGCGCCCGTAAGCGTCGGTGCCGGTGCCTTGTTCCTTCGTCACTTTCTCACCGCCCTCCCCAACGCGATCAACAACACCGCACCAACGGTGGCGCAGATGATGCGGCCGATGATGTTGGTGGCATCCAATCCCACCATTCCGAAGACCAGGTTCCCCACGAAGCCGCCAACGATACCGAGCAGGATGTTGACGAGCAGGCCGAAGCCACTGCCTTTCATGATCCGGCCCGCCAGCCAACCGGCCACGGCGCCCACGAGTACGCTGATGAGTATGCCCATTCGGACCGCAACGGCGTGTATGCCGCGTGCGCAGGCGTGAAACTATCCAAAGAAAAAGGCCCCGTTGCCGGGGCCTTTCGTTCGTTGGTTTCAGGTAAGCCTTACTTGGCTGCCGCTTCGGTCACCAAGGGTTGGCGCTTCTCCGTGATGCGGGCGCTCTTCCCGCGGCGTTCCCGCAAGTAGAAAATGCGCGCGCGACGCACTTGGCCATGTTTGTTCACATCGATCTTGTCGATGAAGGGGGAGGCGATCGGGAAGATGCGCTCCACACCCACGTTGTTGCTGATCTTCCGTACCGTGAAGGTGGCCGTGCTGCCGCTGCCTTTACGCTGCATGACCACACCTTGGAACAACTGGATACGCTCCTTGTTGCCCTCTGTGATCTTGTAGTGTACGGTTACGGTATCGCCGGCTTTGAATTCGGGGTACTCGCGTACCGGGGCGATCTGCTTTTCGAGTTGCTTGATGATGTCCATGGCGCTGAGAGTGTTGCGCGAGCGACGCCCGCGAAATGGGGCGCAAGTTTAAGGATCTTTCCCTTCAGGGCAATGCGTACTTAACCATCGCCGAAGGGAGTTTCCCCCAAACCTCCCAACAAGTCGGGGCGGCGTTGGCGTGTGCGATCCAGCGCCTGCTGGTGCCGCCATGCGTCAATATTGGCTTGGTGCCCGCTCAACAGCACGTCCGGGATCTTCCAGCCGTTGTACTCCGCCGGCCTGCTATAGGTAGGGGGGGCCACCAGCCCATCCTGGAAGCTGTCGCTGAGCGCACTGGTCTCGTCGTTGAGGACACCGGGGAGCAATCGGATCATGGCATCGCAGAGCACGGCCGCGGGTATCTCCCCACCGCTCAAGACGTAGTTGCCAATGCTCACTTCCCGGGTAACCAAGTGCTCGCGCACGCGCTCGTCCACGCCCTTGTAATGCCCGCAGAGGATGATCAGGTTGCCTTTCAAGCTGAGTTCGTTGGCCAAGGGTTGGTCCAAGAGGGCACCATCGGGGCTCATGTATATCACGTCATCGTAGTTCCGGGCGGCCCTCAGTTCGGAAATGGCCCGGTGGATCGGTTCCACCTGCAACACCATGCCTGCGCCACCACCGAAAGCGTAATCGTCAAGGCGCTTGTGCTTGTCCACGCTCCATTGGCGCAGGTCATGCACCTGCACTTCGACCAAACCTTTCTGCTGGGCGCGCTGCAGGATACTGTCCGCGAACCAGCTGTCGAGCAGGCGGGGTAGGGCGGTAAGGATGTCGATGCGCACGGTCCGGTTCAAGTTGTGAAGATGGGGTGATCGCGAATACGGTACCCCTGCGTCAAAGGTGCTGACAGGAGCAGTTCCGTTCCTTCCACCGTGTTCATTTCCGCATCTTCACCTCCTCACTTCTAACGGTCCTCCTACCTTCGGCATCGTTCTTGGAAACCGGCCCCCCAACCAGAAACCCAACGCCCCGATAGACCGGGATGCACCCCATGAAACGCATTTTGACCCTGTCCTTCTTTGCCCTCTCGATGGCTCCGTCCTTCGCTCAGAAGCACGTGTATGAGGACCTTTTGGCGGCCTTTGTGGATGAGAACTATGAAAAGTGCCTCTTCAAAGCCATCGGCTACACGGAGAGCGACGCCACGAAGAAGGACCCGATGCCCTATTTGTACGCGAGCATGTGCTACTACGAGATGAGCAAGATCGAGAAGTTCACGGCCATGGAGGAGTACAAGAAGGCCGATCGCGAAGCCCTGAAATACGCCGAGAAATACCGCAAGAAGGACAAGGACAAAGAGTTCTTCGGCAACTACGACGACTTCTGGACGGACCTGAACAGTATGGCCCAAGAAAAGGGCATCAACCACTTCGATGCGAAGGAATACAGCAAGGCCAAACAGCTTTTCGATGCCATGACCAGCTACTACCCGGAGAACGCCGGTGCATGGGTGATGTTGGCCCTCTGTCAGTACAATAGCAACCTGTCGAAGGAGGCGGATCTGGCGATCAAGGAATTCGATAAGGCCATGGCTGGCGTAGGGGACATCAGCACATTGCCTGAGGATCAGAAGAAGCTGTTGAAGACCGCGCTGATCCAATACAGCATGTACTTGAAGACGAAGGGCATGAAGGATGAAGCGTTGAGCGTGATGGATAAAGGCAAGGACCACTTCATGGAAGATCCCGAGTTCAAGCTCCAGTACGAGGAAGTGCAATAACCTCACCCTACCCTCTCCCAAGGAGAGGGTCATGAAGGGTGGAAGGACCACTAGGTCAGGAAGCGGGGCGATGCGCCCCGCTTCTTTTTTGGTTCACGCCGCGCCCGGGGGTCGGCGTTTCATGAAGAGCATCACCAGCACCGGCAAGAGGAAGAGCTCTGCGAGCAAGGCAACGGCAAGGGTGATGCTGATGAGCAGGCCCATGTAGAACACACTACCGAAATCGGATGCGATCAGCGTAACGAAGCCCGCGCACAGCATGATGCTCATGACGATGACCGCCTTCCCACCGCTGAGGTAGGTGCGCTTCATGGCGTAGGCCAGAGACTTTCCCTTGTTCAGTTCGATACGCAGTTTGCCGAGTAGGTGGATGGTATCGTCCACCGCGATCCCGAACGCGTTGCTGAATATGATCGCCGTGCTCACCTTCAGGTCGATCCCCACAACGCCCATGAAACCAGCGATGAAGAACATGGGCACCACGTTCGGGATCAACGCGATCAATACCATGCGCGGTTCACGGAACAACCAGGTCATGATGCCGGCGATGAGCAGGAAGCTGATGCCGAGGCTCAGGATCATCTGCATGCTCAACCGCTCGTTGTTGCGATCGATGAGGTACGCCATGCCTGTTTGTTCGAAGCGGATGAGGTCCGTATCCGTGTGGTTGGCTAGGAATGATCGGAGCACCGCGTTCTTACCCCTGTGCACCCAGCCGCCTTCGTCCACCATGCGGCCCGTGAGCCGTGCATGCCTTCCATCGTTGTCCACAATGGAGGTCAAGCCATCACGCCCGCCGAAGAGTTGGGCCCGTCGCGCGAGCTGGTGTGCGGTCGCATCATCATCGGGCAACCTATCGAACAACGGGGAGCCGCCGTTCGCCGCCTTGTTCAATGCCCGCATGATGGAAACCGGGCTGATGACGGCACCTACGCCATAGCCCTGCTCCGCGAAGCGCTGCACTTTCTCCATCTCACGGAGCACCTGTATGTCCCAGATGCTGCGCGTGGTATCCTTCACTTCTATTCCCAACTCGAAGGAACGAACCCCACCGAAGTCGCTTTCGAACCAGAGGAAATCCTGTTTGTGCGGATCGCTGTTCGGCAAGTCTTCCAAGAGGAAGTTGTTCACCTTGATGCGCGGTATGAACACGGCGCTGACAAGGGTTACCCCGAGACACGCGATCAGGATGGAACGTCTGTTCCGCAGGGTGAAGCGAAGGAGGCCGTGAACGTTCCTGTCCCACAGCGATGCCCGCACGGTCTGTTCCGCACGCACAGGCGTGGGTACCAGCAACAACACGGCAGGCAGCAGGGTGAAGGCCAAGCCATAGGCCAGGAACACGCCGATGGAAGTGAACAGTCCGAACTCGCTCATCGGCCGGATGCCGCTGGTGACGAGCGTTGCGTAACCGATGGCCGTGGTGAGCATCGTAATGAACGTGCTCAAACCGGTTTCAGCGAACGTGACGGCAAGCGCGCGCTCCTTGCGAAGACCTTCACGCAGTGCTTCGATGTACCGCTCGATGATGTGGACCGCATCGCTCATGCCCACTACGAAGAGTATGGTCGGCAGGAGCATGGTGAGGATGCTGAGCGGCTTGCCCAGCGCGGTCATCATGGCCACTTGCCACAGGACCGTGAGGCCGACCACGGCTATGGGAGCGCCAACACCCCAACCCGTTCGGAAGGCAACGAAAAGAAAGATCACCAGCAGCACCACTGAACTGAGGAAGAAGGTGACCAGCTCCTGTTCCATCAACGCGATGTAGTGCTGCTGTCCGTGCACACGTCCTGCGCGTTTCACATCCGGGAGGCCAACACTGGCAACGGCCTTGTCCACACCCACAAGGACACTATCGCTGCGCGCCTTGCTCAAGCCGGGTGCTGTGGTGATCAGCACCATCATGGCGCTCGCATCGGCGTTGAAGAAGTACTCACGCATCCGCTGATCCTGCCAGATCCGCGCGCTATCGGCGGCCAGGGTGGAGTCGCTATCCAAGCGAAGCCAAGGCACCAGGAACACCCCCGCCGGAGTGAAGCGTGGTTCGTTCATGCGGGTCGGTGAGGACACCGCCGTTACGTCCGCAACACGTCCCAAGCGCTTGGCCAGCGTATCCACTTTGATCAGGAACCCACGATCAAAAACGGTGGGGGCGTTCGGCAACCCGAACAGTACATAGTCGTTGTCGTTGCCGAAACGCGTCCGGAAGTCGAGGTACCGATCCAATTCCGGGTCGTTCTCCGGGAAGAATTTCTCGAAGTCGTGGTCCAAGCGCACGTGGCGCAGGGCGAAGACCGCAGGCAAACTGATGAGCGCCAGTGCCGCGAGCATACGCCATGCGTTGCGCCGGGTAAGCAGGCGTTCAATACGGGCGATGCGTTCCTCCATCAACACGAGCCGGTCGGCAGCGAGGCGCAAAGGTGCGGCGCGGGCGCCTACGGCGCCCGGTAGTTTCGCAGCCGATGAAAAGGATCGCACAGGTGTTGCTGTGGTTGGCGCTGGCTCTGCCCGGCCATGCGCAACTGTTCAAAAGCAAACTGGAGAAGGGCTTCGATGCGTTGGCCATACAGGACTACTTCAAGGCGCGCACGAACTTCCGAGCACAGACGGACCGCCATCCCAGCGCGGCCTGGTACGGTCTCAGTGTGATCACCGGCCGGGCCGACAATCCTTTCTACCAGGTCGATTCTTCCTACACGTTCATCCAAAAGGCCGATGCAGCCTTTACCGGAGCCTCGGACAAAGAGCGGTTCAAGATGAAACGGTTCGGGGTGGACCATGATGCCATCCTCGCGCAGAAGAACCTTGTGGGCGATCAGGCTTGGGAACTCACTACGAAGGTGAACACCATCGCGGCGTACGACCGGTACATGAACACTTTCCTGTTCAGCGCTCACGCGGCGGAGGCGAAACTGGTGCGTGATCATTTGGCCTATCAGGAAGCGCGTTCGGCGAACAGCAGCGGATCGTACTCGGCCTTCATTGAACGTTACCCCGACGCAAGACAAGTCCACGAGGCCCGCAGCCGCCTTCAAGAATCCGTGTTCCGGGAACACACCGTTGACGGCAGCATCGGTTCGTACGAAAGGTTCATGACGGAACATCCCGAAAGTCCTTACGTGAAGAACGCGGAGGACGAGATCTACCGGCTAAGTACACTGCACGCTACAGCAGCCGAGTATCATGCCTTCATTGAACGGTACCCGATGAACCAGCGCGTGCCCGATGCGTGGCGGAGCATCTATGAGATCAGCACGCGCGACCTGTCAGCGGCATCCATAACAGAGTTCTTGAAGACCTATCCTGACTACCCGTTCATAGAGGAACTCGCCCTCGATTACAAAACGGCGAGCATGCGCCTGTTGCCCTTCCGCCATGCGGCGGACAGTACATGGGGCTTTCTTGATGATGGCGGCATAGAGCGCATAAAGGCGGTGTATGCTTGGGTGGAACCCTTTGTGAAGGATCAGGCTTTGGTTGAGCGGAACGGTCATGTTGGCACCATCAACAAGCAAGGTGCGGAAGTGGTGCCGGTGCAATACGACGATGTGCAGGAAGCAGGACCCGGACTGTACATGGTGGAGAGCGCGGAGAAGGTGGGCGTCTGCGACCGCAAAGGCAAGGTGGTGATCCCGTTGGAGTACGATGAGATCGGCGATTTCGTGGATGGCATCGCCTTCGCCGCGAAGGATGATCTGTACGGTTACCTCAACGCGGATGGGAGTATCGCCGTGCCATTCCAATACGACAATGCGGCAACGTTCCAAGGAGGCCTTGCCGTTGTGCAACGCGATGGCCGCGCAGGGGCGATCAACACGAAGGGCGACAGCGTAGTGCCGTGCATGTACGATTGGGTGGAGGGATTCGCGGACGGTGCGAGCCGCGTTCGACAGGACGGGAAACTCGGACTGATCGGTCCTTTCGGTGACGTTCTACTGCCTTTGCAGCACGATCATATCGGCTCGTTGCGCAGCGGCTTGGCCTTGGTGGTGGATGGTGCCAAATGCGGCTATGTGGATCGCAAAGGAACCTTCGTGATCGCACAGCAATACGACGCTGCGGAAGGCGTGAACACATGGGGCGAGTTCAGGAACGATCATGCTGAAGTTGCGCTGAAGGGCAAGCGAGGGGTCATCAGCGATGATGGGCGGATCGTCCTGCCGATGGACAACACGGATGTCGGCATCTACACCCCGTGGGGCATTGCGGTGAAGAAGAAAAGCAAGTGGGGGTTCGTGGACACGAAAGGCAAGGCGATCACGGAAGCCAAGTACGATCAGGCCTGGGATCTCGACGGTGGGGTTGCCCGGGTGAAACTCGGGGATGCTTTCCTTTTGGTCGATAGCACCGGCAAGGAGTTGGCGAAGCCGGGTTATGCGCAGCTCGCGCCGTCCGCTACCGGATACTTCGTCGCTTCGGATCCGAAGGGGACGGGTCTTATCGATGGGACCGGGGCTGTGGTGGTTCCGCTCAGCTATGCTGCCGTGCAGGTCTTGGAAGGTGGTGTGATCAAAGTGGAGCGCAACGGGCGCTTCGCGTACTTGCGGCTTCCGGATGCCAAGGCTATCTGGAAAGAGGAGGGCTTCGACGCCGCGCCGTGATCGCTATCGCAGCAACGTCACATGCCCCATCAAGCGTTCCTGCTTGATCCCGCCCGGCGTATCGGCCTTGTATCGGATCGTCCACACGTAAACACCGTCAGGGACCGCCGCTCCTGCGTATGAACCGGCCCACAGGGCACCCGGATCGCTCGTCTCCCAAACCGCTTCACCCCATCGGTCGAACACGATCATCGAGTACTCGATGAAATCGCCCGTTGCCACTGCGGCGAACGTTTCGTTGAACCCATCACCATCGGGTGTGAAGGTGTTGGGCACGTAAATGAAGAGGCCACAATCCCCCGGCGCGATAACGATGGTGTCCGCAGCACTGATGCACGAACCAGAGACTTCCACCCAATACATACCCGGTTCGGTGATGGTGATGGTAGGTGAGACCTGTCCGGTGCTCCAGTTGTAGGTGGCGCCTGAGGTGGAGGCATCCAACTGCAGCGGTTCACCCTGACAGTGTTCAACATCCGGCCCAATGCTCACGCTATCGATGGCGGAAACGAATGTGACATCAACAGCATCGGAAGCCGAACAGCCGTTCAGTATCAGTTGCACCCCGACATTTCCGGTGGTCGTGACAACATTGGAGGTGGCGGTGCTGCCATCGCTCCATAGCACACTTGCGGCACCGGGGTTCACCACGAGTTGCACGGAATCGCCGGTGCAGGCCGTCACATCCGGGCCAAGGTTGGGTTGCGGCACTTGTACCACCGCAACAATGATGGTGTCGGAGCCCATACATCCTGCAATGCCGGCATCCAACCAATAGGTGCCGGCGGATGAAACAGTGATCGTCGGTGCATTGCTTCCGGTGCTCCAAGCATACTGCACGCCCGGCCACGCGTTGCCCAACGTTGCGGACGCTCCTTGGCATAAGGAGATATCGGGGCCGAGGTCCACAGCAGCGGGAGAGAGGAAATAGATGACCACCGAATCACTTGCGGCGCAGCCGTTCAAGTCAACGTCAACCCAAGCCTCAACATCGGTGTAAGTCGTGTAGGTACCACCGGTGGAACCGTCCTGCCATTGATAGGTAGCGCCCGGTTGAGCCGCCGAAAGCGTGATCGTACTTCCATTGCATAGCGTGGAATCACTGCCCAAGTCGACAGTGGGTGTGGCCAAAGCGGCAATGCCGATCTCGTAGTTCCATGTGCAGCCGTTCAACGTTACATCCACGTAGGCACCGGGTGGATCAGCCGCCAACGTGGCCGTTGTTTCGCCCGTGTTCCAGAGATAAGTGGCGCCGGGCCATGTCGCATCAAGCAGTAGGCTCGTGCCGGAGCAGATGGCGGTATCCGTTCCGAGATCGATCGGCAACGGTTGTTCCACCACGATGTTGATGCTGTCGTTGAACACGCATTGGCCGTACATCGCTTCCACCCAATAGAGGCCGGTCTGGCCGGCCAGATACATCGGCCCTGTGCTGCCGTCCTGCCAGAGATAACTATCGGGCTGTGGGATCAGGGTGAGACCGAGACTGCCGGGGAAGCAGAACGTGGTGTCGTTGCCGATGGTGATGTTCGGCACGCCGGTCATCAGTACCTGGATGGTGTCGTACACAGCGCACGCACCGATCTGCGCGATCACGCTGTACGGCCCGGTGAAGCCGATCATGATGCTCGCGGAAGTAGCACCCGTGCTCCACAAGTAGGATGCGCCGGGCAACGTGGCATCAAGCAGTATGGAATCGCCTTGGCAGATCGTGGTGTCGTTGCCGATGTTGATTGCACCAGTAGCAGCGTAGGCTACGATAATCGAGTCGCTATCGGTGCAACCGCTAGCATTGGTAACGATCACGGAGTATGTACCTGAACTGTTCACGGGGAATGTGCTTCCCGTACTGCCGTCCTGCCAGAAGTATGTGACCCCGGGCGTGGTGGCATCGAGCAGCAAAGCAACGCCGCCGCAGAGGGTGGTGTCGTTCGGCAACGCTACGCTCGGCACCGTGTCGACGACTATCGCGATCGTGTCGCTCACCGCGCAATTGCCCTGTAAAGCCTCAACCCAATAAAGGCCTGTTGCGTTCGCTGTGATAGTTGCGCTCGTTGAACCGGTGCTCCAGAGGTAAGTGCTTCCGGCCAACGATGCATCCAACAGCACACCGCCACCAGCACAGAAACTGGTGTCGTTTCCGAGGTCGATACTGCCCGGCAGTGCGTAGTTCACAGTGATCGCATCGCTGACCGTACAACCTGTCCCGTTCGCGACGGTGACGGTGTAGGCACCGCCATTGCTCACGAGGAAAATCGCGGCCGTGCTGCCGTCCTGCCAAGCGTACGTAACGCCGGGCGTGGTCGCATCCAGTAAGAGCGTTTCACCGGGGCACAACGTTGTGTCATTGGGCAGCACCACGTTCGGGTTCGCGTTCACGACCACGACGATCGTGTCCGTTACTGAACACGCCGCTTGCGTTGCTTGCACCCAGTAGGTGCCGCTTGCGTTCACTACAAGCGTTGCACTTGTGGCACCCGTGCTCCACAAGTAAAAGCTGCCGGGCAATGTGGCGTCGAGCAACGCACTTCCACCGGCGCAAAAACTGGTGTCGTTCCCCAGGTCGATGCTACCGCCCACAGCGTAGTTCACAGTGATCGCATCGCTGTCCGAACAACCTGTCCCGTTCGTGACGGTGACGGTGTAGGCACCGGCATTGTTTACGAGGAAAGTCGGGGCCGTGCTGCCGTCCTGCCAAGCGTACGTAACGCCGGGCGTGGTCGCATCCAGTAAGAGCGTTTCACCGGGGCACAACGTTGTGTCATTGGGCAGCACCACGTTCGGGTTCGCGTTCACGACCACGACGATCGTGTCCGTTACTGAACACGCCGCTTGCGTTGCTTGCACCCAGTAGGTGCCGCTTGCGTTCACTACAAGCGTTGCACTTGTGGCACCCGTGCTCCACAAGTAAAAGCTGCCGGGCAATGTGGCGTCGAGCAACGCACTTCCACCGGCGCAAAAACTGGTGTCGTTCCCCAGGTCGATGCTACCGCCCACAGCGTAGTTCACAGTGATAGCGTCGCTGTTCGTGCAACCTGTCCCGTTCGCGACGGTGACGGTGTAGGCACCGGCATTGTTTACGAGAAAAGTCGCGGCCGTGCTGCCGTCCTGCCAAGCGCACGTAACGCCGGGCGTGGTCGCATCCAGCAAGAGCGTTTCACCGGGGCACAACGTTGTGTCATTGGGCAGCACCACGTTAGGGTTCGCGTTCACGACCACGACGATCGTGTCCATCACTGAACATGCCGCTTGGGTTGCTTGCACCCAGTAGGTGCCGCTGGCGTTCACTGCAAGCGTTGCACTTGTGGCACTCGTGCTCCACAAGTAAATGCTGCCGGGCAATGTGGCGTCGAGCAACATGCTTCCACCGGCGCAGAAGCTGGTATCGTTTCCAAGGTTGATGCTCCCCGGTAAGGCGTAGCTCACGGTGATCGCATCGCTGTCGGTACAACCCGTAGCGTTCGTCACGGTAACCGTGTACGTGCCGGCAGCACTCACCAAGAGGGTCGCAGCCGTGCTGGCGTCCTGCCACGCGTATGTCACGCCGGGAGTTGTCGCATTGAGCAGGATCGTGGCCCCGGCGCAGAGCGCGGTGTCGTTGGGAAGGGAAACGTTCGGGTTGGGCGCAACGGAAACGGTGATCGCGTCCGTAACGGTGCATTGGCCCTGTGCTACGATAACCGAGTAAGTGCCCGCGCTTGCAACGTTGATGCTGGGTGTTACTGGACCAGTGCTCCATGCATAGGTCGCACCCGGTGTGGTTGCGTCAAGTGTGAGCTGCGCTCCGCCGCAGATCGTTGTGTCGTTGCCGAGAAAAACGGGTTGCGGGTTCGCGTAGGCAACGGTCAGTGCATCATTGGCCGTGCAGCCGTTCGCGTCCGTAACAAGCACACTGAAGCTGCCGGCCGCATTCACCACGAAGGTGCTGGCCGTGCTGTTGTCCTGCCACAGATAACCGGCCCCCGGTAAGGTGGCATCCAGGATCAGCGATTGGCCAGGGCAGAGCGTAGTGTCATTCCCGAGCGCTACGGTTGGCGGCTGCAGTGTTCCAATGGTGATCGCATCCGCGCTTCCGCACCCGTTCACCGAGACGAAAACACTCCAAACACCGGGACCGGCGTTCAGCGTGGGACCGAAAGAGTTGTCGCTCCATAGGTAGGATGCGCCCGGCAAGGCGGCATCCAGCAAGACAGAACCTCCGGGACAAACCACCGTGTCGTTACCCAGGGAGAACACAGGTAAAGGAGTGAAGGTGACGGCAATGGAATCCCGCACCGAGCAACCGTTGAGCGTGGCTTCAACCCAGTACGTTCCTGTTGTTGAGACAGAGATCGAATCCGAAACGGCATTGGTGCTCCAGAGGTAGGTGGCGCCCGGAATACTGACGCCGATGGGCACTGCGGTTCCGGCACACTCCACCACATCGTTGCCCAAGCTCACGCTCTGCAGGTTGAAATTGTTGAGCATTGCGCCATCCCAAGAGGAACAACCGTTCAATGTGACCGTTACGCTGGAAGCACCGGGTGTTGAAGTCGTGAGCGTAGGTCCTGTGCTACCGTCGTTCCACAAATAGGTGGCACCCGGAAGTGTTGCGTCCCAAGTGACGGGTTCACCCGGGCACACGGTTGTGTCGTTACCGAGTTCGAGCGTTGGCAGGGGAGTATAGCTCACCGTGATGGCATCATTGGTGGTGCACCCGTTCACGGTCACATCAACATCATAAACACCGGCGCTGCCCACGTTGAAGGTTGAAGCCGCACTGCCGTCCTGCCACGCGTAGGTGCCGCCGACGGCTGTAGCATCCAAAAGCATCTGCTCGCCAACGCATAGCGCGGTGTCGTTGCCCAAGGCCACAACGGGAAGCGGGTTGTAGCTCACTACGATGGTGTCCTGCGCGGTGCAACCGTTCAGGGTCAGGTCCACATCGTAAGTACCGGGGCCCACGGCGGTGAAGCTGGGCGCAGGGCTCCCGTTCTGCCATTGGTATGTAGCACCCAACGTGAAGACGTTCATCGGCAGGGTCTGCCCAGCGCAAAGCGTGGTATCGTTGCCCAGATCAAGTGCGGGGTAGGGGTTGAACCAGAACTGGACGGCGTCGTTCGCGGTGCAGCCGTTCAGCGTCACATCAACATCGTAGATCCCGGCAGCGGTCACATTGAAGGTCGGGTTCGTGCTTCCATCCTGCCATGTGTAGGTGGCACCGGGCAAGAAGGCGTTCAAAAGGAACTGATCCCCGGTGCAACCCAGCTGATCCAACCCCAAGTTCACTGCGGGCAGCGGCGTAACGAAAACTTGCTGTTGATCACTGAGCACGATGGTGCTGCTGATACTGATATCGTCCAGCGCGAAGTCGTTGCCGATGCCGAAACTGCTCGACACTTCAATACAGAACGAAGCGCTGTACTGGCCCGGCCCGCTTGTCCAAGAGTTGGTGAACTGGGTCCATGTGCCTTGTGCTGCGGCGGTCTGCATCAACATGCCCTGCCCAACTCCATCGATGACCCAATTGAGCAATGGTGCCCCTTGCGTCGCAAGACTTGCGGCCCTCACAACAAGGGTATAGGTCTGGTTCGGGCATACGGGTATCGTCTGGCACCAAGCATCCCAACCGGAATGCGCCCAGCCTGCATTGATCATCAGGAAATTGCCGTTGCCCGTTCCGTTCCATTGCGGGTGGAACCAGTTCGCGTTCGGCCCCACGTTGTACGAGGGCTCGTTCTGCATATTGAAATCCAGAGGGAACTGGTTGGTGAAACCAGTGTTGCCAGCGCTGAAGTTGCCGTTGGTGACCAAGTTCCCCGTAGGGTAGCTCACGGTGCAGGTGTAGTTGCCGGCAGCGCCGACCGTGTTGTTCTGTGTGGTAGGCCCGTTGCTCCAGTTGTAGTTGGCGTAGCCGGGTGGGCCGAGCAACGTGGCCGTTCCGCCTTGGCAGATAGTGGTGTCGTTGCCCAACGTGATGGAACACTGCGCCACACCCATGTGCCCGATGCACAGGAATAGGGGAAGAATGAGCAGCCGGGTACGTCCGATCATAAGCGCTGGTCGCGGGTCAGAAAACGTGCCAGCGAAATTAGGACGTGCGCAAGGGCGCTTTCGTGTGCTGGGCTGCGGACTTCCACAGGGCAATGCTGATCAATGGGGTGCTTTCCGTACCCACATCATCCTGTTTTCGGGCATGGGGTTCAACACATGCACCTCGGCCCCGGAGCGCAGCAACCCGAACTGGATGGCATCGCTGATCCGGGTTGAAGCTTCGTCGACGGCCATGGTGTTGATGAGGAGGTTCCCGCTCGGGCGTGTCAGCTCCAACAGTCTGGCCAAGTGAACGGGTTCGGCAAGTTGTTCCGGTACCAGATGGTCTTTGAAGACATCCACGAGCACAAGTCCAAAGGGGCCTTTAAGGTCGGACAGGGCAACGAACGCATCCTCCACCCGCACGTCGATGTCCTTTACACCGCCAAGGCCGAAATGGTCCTTTGCGATCCGCTTCATGGCCGGGTCGGCTTCAATAGCCGTGATCGGTGCTTTGCACCCCAGATCCCGCCGGATGATGCGCACGGCACTTCCCCCGCCCAGGCCAAGAAGAAGGATGTCCGACGGCAAGTTCTTCTTCAACCCGATCGCTGCGAACGTGCGTTGCCACACCGCGTGCAAACTGCCGAAGCTCTGGTTGGCATTGGCCGTGTTCAACACTTTGCGTCCGTACTGGTAGCACACATCCAGCGGACCGAAAAGGCCATGGTAGCGCGCGATACGCACCGGCCATATCCAACTCGCGACGCGCAATAGCAGGTCCATGGGTCAAAGATGGTCGCCGACGGTGAGGCTACTTTCGCGCCCCTTCAATGGCGCTCACCAACATTACCCGGTACAAGCTGCGCAAGCTTCTGAAGTACGCCGTGTTGGCGGGGGCCGTTGCCGCAGTGCTGCTGCTCTTCGCAGGCGAACGACCCAACATCTGGCACTTCGGTTGGATCCTGCTCGGCTTCTGGACCGGTGTATTGGAGGAGTTCCTTTTCGGTAGACGGTTCAGGGCGCTACCCATTCCGCTACAGTTGGGGGGCAAGGTGCTGCTGGTGAACGGCCTCACGCTCGGTTTGATCGCGCTGGCATTCGCCATGGGCAGGGAAAAGATGTTCCCATGGTTGCAACAGGAAGGCGTGCGCATGGGCGAGGTGTTCAGCATGCAACCGTTCTACCTGCTCATGTTGCGCGCTGTGGTCATCACTTCGCTCACCATTGTCGGCGTCCAGGTGGAAGAAGCCTTGGGCCGCCGCATGCTTTTCGGTGCGTTGCTCGGTTGGTACGACAAGCCGAAGGCACAGGAGCGCATCGTGCTCACCATGGATCTTCAAGGGAGTACGGCACTGGCGGAGCGCATGGGCGACATGCGGTATTTCCGCTTCCTCAACTTCACGCATTCGCTCATGACCGATGCGGTGCTGCACAACGAGGCCGAGATCCACAAGTACGTTGGCGATGAGGTGATCTTCACATGGACAATGCGCACAGGCGCCCGGAACCACAATTGTTTGGACCTGTGCTTCGATGTCGCCGAGAGCATCAAAGAGCACGAGCAATTTTTCCGTGACGAGTTCGGCGCGGTGCCGCAGTTCTGGGCCGCCGTGCATGGTGGCCGCGTGATCACCGCGCAGGTGGGCCACATCAAACGCGTGATCGATCACAGCGGCGATGTCATGAACACGGTGAGCCGGATGCTCGGCCTTTGCAAGGACCTGAACGAACGCTTGCTGGTAAGCGGCGAACTTTTGGAACGCTTGGGCGACATAGGCGATCGCTTCACCATCGGGGTGGAACAGATCCTGCCGGTGAAGGGCAGGAAGCGCGAAGTGCGGGTGCACAGTGTCCGGCGAGCGGGTTCATAACCCGTGGCAACCGACGCGTGCGCCCATCGGTGCGGTGTTTTTCTTAGCGCCATGTCACCGACGCTCCTTCTCACCATCGTCTTCGGCTACTTCCTGGTGTTGCTCGGTATCGCATGGTATACGAGCCGCGGTGCGGGTGAGCACGCGTTCTACAGCGGCGAGAAGAAGAGCCTGTGGTACGTGGTGGCGTTCGGCATGATCGGTACCTCGCTCAGCGGGGTCACGTTCATCAGCGTGCCGGGCGCTGTGCAGGCGGGCAATTGGGGCTATCTGCAATTGGTGATCGGCTTCGCGATCGGCTATTGGATCGTGGCCGGCGTGCTGTTGCCCTTGTACTACCGGATGCAACTCACGAGCATTTACGGTTACCTGCGCGAGCGCTTCGGCATGGTGAGCTATCGCACGGGTGCGTCGTGGTTCATCCTAAGCCGGCTCATGGGCGCAACGTTGCGCATCTATGTTGTGTTGAACGTGATCCACGTCTTCACGCTCGAAGCGCTCGGCATTCCCTTCTGGCTCACGGCCTCGGTGGTGATGTTGATGATCGTGCTCTACACCATGCAGGGTGGTGTGAAGACCATCGTGTGGACGGACACCTTGCAAACCTTGTTCATGTTGGCGGCGTTGGTCGGAACCATCGTCTTCGTGATCAACAGCGCAGGCATGCACGGTTGGAGCGATGCACTCAGTGCAAGCGGCATGACACAGGTGTGGAACTTCGATTGGAAGAGCAACAGCTACTTCCTGAAGCAGGTGATCAGCGGAATGTTCATCACCATCGTCATGACGGGTCTGGATCAAGAGATGATGCAGAAGAACCTGAGCGTGCGTACGGTGGGCGGTGCACAGAAGAACATGCGCGTGTTCAGCGTGGTGTTGCTCGGCGTGAATGTTCTCTTCCTGTTGCTCGGTGCGCTGCTCTGGTTGAAAGCCGGACAAATGGGCATGGCGATCCCGGAGAAGAGCGACGAGCTTTTCCCGACCATGGCGCTGCAGTACTTCCCGCCGTGGTTGGGGCTGCTCTTCATCGTGGGCTTGATCAGCGCATTGTTCCCCAGTGCCGATGGTGCGCTCACCGCGCTCACCGCCAGCACCTGCATCGATCTGATCGGCATTCGCGATCGTGGATGGGACGAAGCCAAGCAACGTCGTGTGCGGCGAAGGGTACACATGCTCATGGCCATCGTCTTCCTGCTGTGCATCCTCTGGTTCTTCCATAGGAAGGATGGTACGATCGTCAAGACGTTGTTCGATCTGGCCGCGATCACCTACGGTCCGCTGCTGGGGCTCTTCGCCTTCGGGCTTTTCGGTAAGGGCAAGCCCCGTGAAGTACTGGTGCCGGTGATCTGCGTTGTTGCTGCGGTGCTCACGTTCTTCCTGCGCAAGTACTCCGCCGATCTGCTTGGCGGTTACCAAATGGGTTTCGAGACCTTGTTGGTGAACGGTGCGCTGACGTGGTTCGGCCTGTGGGCCTTTGGCGAAAGGCATATTGTGCCGGCCAAAGAATAAATACTTGCGCTCACGAGGCAACGATCGGCGTGGTTCGGGGCATCATGGTGTTGAAACCCCAAACGACAACCGAAATGAAGACCAAGCAATTGACGGCGTGCGCACTGGCCGCTTTAAGTGTTGCGATCATTGGCTGCAGCAAGGAGAACCATCCAGCCGGGGCTCCGTCGGTGAACCCGGTCCGGGCGATCATCGATCAGAACCGGTCCACCGCCAACCAGACCTATGTGATCGACGCGGCGCAAGGAGGCGCTGTGTTCGGCGCGCGTGGCACCATCATCACGATCCAGCCGAACGCCTTCCGTACCAATAGCGGTGGCATGGTGAGCGGCCCGGTAACGGTGGAACTGCTGGAGGCTTTGGCGCCTGCTGATATGGTTTGGCTGAACATGCAGACCGTTGCGCTCTATGGCAACAACAAGCGCATGCTGCAGAGCGGAGGTGAAATGCGTGTTCGCGCCGAAGCAGGCGGTGAACAAGTGACGGTGGCACCGGGCGCAGCGGTGATCCATGTGCCTGTTGCGGACATCGATCCGCTGATGCAGCGCTTCGTGGGCGAAGAGGACAACGATGGGGATATCCTTTGGCGCGCCGACGGTGAACTGGATGCGGATACGGGCGGGTTCGCCATCCCCGACAGCATGGGCGGACAGGGTTGGATACAGGGCAACTTCTATTCCGCCCCATGGCCGCCGAACGATTACAACACCACCTGGCCGGACTATGGCTACATCAATTGCGATCACCCATTGCCACCGGGCGGCGACAGCACTGACGTTACGATCACCGTGCCGCAGGGCTTTGCGGGATGGACAGGCTGCACCGTGTGGATCGTGTTGCCCGACATGAATTGCATGGTCTACATGGAAGCCTACAACGGGAACAACATCAGCGCGGGTTTCCCGCTCCGTGTGGGGTTGCAGGGAACGATAGTCGCCTTCTCCGACCAGAATGGCACCTCCTATTCCAGCTTCACGCCCATCACCATTGTGCAGGGCCACCAGCAGACGATCACACTACAGCCGACAACGCTGTCACAGTACGAACAGGACCTGCAGGGATTATGAGTTGATGGATGGGTGCGGGAGGAGCGGGGTCCGGTCGGAAGATCGGGCCCCGCTCATTTTTTGTTCGGTGCGATCACGGGGACGGTCAGGTGGTGCACAACTTCGCGGTCCCAAACGATCAACGAACATGGCATTGACACGACGTTCCACCGCAGTGTGGAAAGGCTCCGGCAAAGAAGGCAGTGGGACCGTAAGCACCACGAGCGGCGTTTTGAAGGATGTTCCGCACAGCCACATGACCCGCTTCGTGAGCGAGGACGGCAAGGCCGGAACGAACCCGGAGGAATTACTGGGAGCGGCGCACGCATCGTGCTTCACCATGAAGCTGAGCTTCGTTCTCGGCACTGCAGGCCACACGCCCGATGAACTCGTGTGCACGGCCAACGTGAAGCTGGACAAAGTGGGCGAGGGCCAAGGGATCGTCGGCATCCATTTGGAACTGACCGGTCGCGTGAAAGGCATCAGTGCCGAGGACTTTGCACGTTTTGCTGAAGAGGCCAAAGCCAATTGCCCCATAAGCCAAGCTTTGAAAGCCGTGCCGATCACTGTGGAAGCGAAGCTGGTTTAGCTGGGTTGCCGCAGAGGCGCGGAGGCGCAGAGATCCACTGTTGGTCTTTTGCGCGCGACGTTAGGGTGCGTGCAGTCCGAAGCTTTAATGCATTCGCTGTTCCTCTGCGTCCCTGCGGCCAAACCCTTACGGCTCCACGATGCTCTCGGTCCAGCGGCGCATGCCTTCCTCCAGGATGGTGGTGCCAACGCCACCATCCGCCATTTGCTTGGACTCGATCCGCTTCTCGATCGTGCGGCGCAACCAGCGCTCGCCGATGCCCACAAGTGTTGGGCGGCCAGCGCTGTCGGTGGCGTGCGTGCCGGGATTGTCGCTGTCAGCGCTGGGCACCTCATCGGGCAACGGTTTGCGCGGCATCGTCATGCTGAAGGTCTTGCGCGGACAGATCTGTTGCGCAAGGAAGACCGCTGCGAGACTGTCGATCATGGCGCCGTCGTGTACCGCGTGATCGGGCCCTTGGTGTATGTAGGCTTGGTAATGCTCCGCTGAAAGACCAAGCACCTCTGCGCGTTCATCAATATCGCAGGCCCCGTGCAGCGTGGGGTAATTGGTGCTCATCTCCAAGCGCAGTCCCCATAGTGCTGGTTGCTCGCCGCAGCCCACAACGGGATCACCGATCTGGTGGTAGGTGAACAGGGCCGGACCATTCGCATCGTCGATGTACTTCGTATCCAGCAGCGCGCCGAAGAAGCTGAGGCATGCCTTCACGTTGGCATCGCCGACACCGGGTTGGGATTCGTGTTCTTTGATCTGGAGGTCGGGCCGGGTAAAGGGCGTCATCTTCTCGTACACCATTCCCATCTCGCCGCTTTCGATCGGGATCTCGCTGGGGTCGTCCATGAAAGCAGCGTGCAGTGCCGTGATCCCGCCGGCGCTGAACCCGCCGACGAAGAAATCCTCGGTGCTGCTGCGGTCTTTGGTGGCGCGTGCTTTCAGGAAGCGGATGGCGGTGCGCATGTCCATGGTGGCCCTGCATGCGGCGCGCACCACTTCGGCGCGATCGTAGGTGTACGGCATGCGCTTGGGCCAAGGCGCGAAGAAGCCGAGCCGATAGCTGATGGTGACCGCCACGTAACCGCGTTCCGCCCAGCCGCGACAGAGACTATCAAGCGTGTTGCGGTGACCGCCCATGAAGCCGCCGCCGTGGGCGAAAATGATGACCGGTCGTTCGGTGAGCCCATCGTGAACGGGCTTCCAGATGTTCATCCGCAGCGTGTCCATCGTGCCACGGTAGTTGATGGCCTTGGTGTACTCCACGTTGCGCTCCACGGTGGTCTTGAAGCGCTTGGTAACGAAGTCGGTGCCGCAGTCCTGGGCAGCAGTGCGTAGCGCGAGTGCGGCGCAGAGGAGAAGGAGGGCGGGTTGTTGTTTCATTGAGCAGTTCAAAGGACGTTAGGGTGGGGCACAGGTCAGGGCCACGGGCTCGTCGGTCGTCAACAAAGGCATTGTCAAAACGCGTTCCGGGGTGCGGAACGTGCGTTCAAGTCGGCAAACCGTTCGTCACAGAGGTTGCCGATCCGCACATAAGCCTTTCGGGAAGCGGCCGGTTGCCGCAACATTGCCGTCCCTTGTTGCCGTGTCCTTCCTGCTCGGACACCACGGACCTCATCATGGATCGCGCCATCGATACTCGCCCCGCGCGCCGCAAGCGCATGATCGCACTCGGATGCGCTGGCGGTGTCATGCTCATTGCCATCGCGTTCTGGAGCAGTTCCTTCACGACAAGTCGCGTAAGGATCGAGGAGGCCAAGCTGCAGATCGGCACGGTGGAGAAGGGCATGTTCCGCGAGTTCATCCCCGTTACGGGCACGGTGCAACCGATCCAGACCGTCTTTCTCGATGCCTTGGAAGGCGGCACCGTGAAGCAGCGTTTCGTGGAAGACGGCCATATGCTGAAAGCCGGTGAACCGATCATCGAACTCAGCAACCCGCAGTTGCACATGGACGCGATCAACCGCGAGGCGCAACTGCTCGATCAGCAGAACAACCTGCGCAATACCCGGCTGGCCATGGATCAGCAGACCACGCGCTTGAAGGATGAACTGCTGAACCTGGACAAGGACCTCAAGCGTTTGGAACGCGACCAGAAGATCGATGAACGCCTCGTGAAGGATTCGTTGCTGGCCCAGAACACCTTCTTGGGCAACACCGAGAACCTCCAGTACATGCGCGAGAAGCGGAAGCTGGTGGCGGCCAACGTGCGCAGCGATTCGTTGTTCCGGGGAAGCCAGGTCGGCTCTATCACCAACAACCTCGCCCTCATCGACCAGAACCTGATCTTCCTGCGGGAGAACCTCCAGAATCTGGTCATCAAGGCGCCCATCGACGGTCAGTTGAGCGGCCTGAACGTGGAACTGGGGCAAACGAAACAACGCGGCGAACGCATTGCGCAGATCGATGTGCTCAACGGCTTCAAAGTTCGCGCCCGCATACCGGAGCACTATGTGAGCCGGGTGAGCATGGGCCTTCACGGTTCATTCTCCCACGCCGGCAAGGATCACGTGATCGAAGTGTTCAAGGTCTATCCGGAGGTGAGCAATGGCGAGTTCGACGTGGACCTCCGTTTCGTGGGGGATGCCCCTCCTGGTGTCCGGCGCGGGCAGACTTTCCAAGTGCGGTTGCAGTTGAGCGAGGACATGCAAGCCGTCATGCTGCCGCGCGGACCGTTCTTCCAGGATACCGGCGGGCAGTGGGTGTATGTGATCGATGCCGAAGGCAAGGCCACCAAACGCGAGGTGAAGCTCGGTCGGCAGAACCCGGACATGTACGAAGTGCTCGAAGGCCTGCAACCCGGTGACCGCGTGGTAACGAGCCGCTATGCCGCTTTCAATAACGCTGACGAACTCATCATCCAGTAAGGGCCGGAAATTTCCGGCCCCGACAAAACACGCAACTCCATGAGCCTCCTGAAAACCACAGCCCTCTCGAAAGTCTACCGCACCGACACCGTGGAGACCACAGCCCTCAACGCCGTGGACATCTCCATCGCGCAGGGTGAGTTCGTAGCGATCATGGGCCCGAGCGGCTGCGGCAAGTCCACGTTGCTGAACATCGTGGGCCTGCTCGACTCGCCCAGCAGTGGTCAGTATTTCGTGAACGGGGAGGATGTGAGCGGCTACAACGAGCGCAAGCGGGCCGAGGTGCGCAAGAACACGATCGGTTTCGTTTTCCAGAGCTTCAACCTGATCGATGAACTGACCGTGGCCGAGAACATCGAATTGCCGCTGATCTACACCGGGCTTGGCAAGGCGGAACGGAAGCAACGCACCGAGGCTGCCATGCAGCGCATGAACATCAGCCATCGCGCGAAGCACTTCCCGCAGCAACTGAGCGGTGGGCAGCAACAACGCGTGGCCATTGCGCGGGCAGTGGTGAACAACCCGAAGCTCATCCTCGCCGACGAACCGACGGGGAACTTGGACAGTGCGATGGGCGAAGAGGTGATGAGCCTGCTCACCGAACTGAACAAGGCCGGGACCACCATCATCATCGTAACCCACAGCATGCGCGATGCGGGTTACGCGCAGCGCACCATCAAACTGCTGGACGGTAAAGTGGTGGATGCCATGGTGCCGGTATCGACGATGCTGTAGAAGATCAAAGAGCAGGAGCAGGC
Organism: Flavobacteriales bacterium; assembly: GCA_039931265.1. Lineage (GTDB taxonomy): Bacteria > Bacteroidota > Bacteroidia > Flavobacteriales_F > PHOS-HE28 > PHOS-HE28. The sequence continues at coordinate 59,064 of JBDTSG010000054.1, read as the reverse complement.
GCAGGAGCAATTGCCCCCGGTCCTGCCCCTGGTCCTCTCAATTGACCACAGATGTTCTCCAACTACCTCCTCATCGCTTGGCGCACGCTGAAGCGCGACAAGCTCTTCGCCGCGCTCAACATCATCGGGCTCGCCATCGGTATCGTGGCGTGCATGCTCATCTACATCTACGTGCAGGATGAGCTGAGCTTCGATGCGCACCACGCGAAGGCGGACCGCATCTACCGTGTGCAGGCGCACTACAAGTTCGGCGACACCAAGGATGATTTCGGCATCACGCCCTTCCCCATCATGGAGGCGTTGCTGAAGGAGTATCCCGACATCGAGAGCGGCGTCTCGCTTTACCAGCTCGGGCAGACGACACTGGAGTACAATGGCAAGCCGTACATCGCCACGGAAGGCTACAATGCCGATACGAGCACCTTCCGTGTGTTCGATTTCACCTTCGTGAAGGGTGGACCCGATGCGTTGGACCAGCCGGACAACATCGTGATCATGCAGGAGATGGCCACACGCATGTTCGGCGACGAGGACCCGATCGGCAAGCTGGTGCAACGGAACGGCCGCACGCTGAAGGTGGCTGCCGTGATCGATGAGAAAGCGGAGAACACGCACATACCGATGGGTGTGTTCATGAGCCGCTTGGGCATGCCACCGCAGGCAAAGGAGCAGCTCGGCCAGAGCTGGGGCAACAACAGCTGCTACAACTACCTGGTGCTTGGTGCGGGTGTCAACGAGCGCGACTTCCAAGGGAAGATGGACGCCTTCGTCACCAAGTACATCATACCGGCATGGGGAGGACAGGATTTCCATGGCGAGATCAGCTTCAACCTGGAGCCGCTGCGCGATGTACACTTCAACAACGACCTGATCTACGACACGCCCAAGAAGGGCAACAAGGCCTACGTCACGCTCTTCGCCATCGTGGCCGTGCTGATCCTTGCCATCGCCTGCATCAACTACATCAACATGAGCACGGCCGATGCAACACGGCGTGCCAAGGAGGTGGCGCTGCGGAAAGTGAGCGGAGCGCAACGCGGACAGTTGGTGGCCCAGTTCATCGGCGGGAGCGTGATGATCGCCGTGATCGGCATCGGTGTGGCCATCGGGTTGCTCGCGCTTTGTCTTCCCGCGTTCAACGGGCTCACCGGAAAGGAGATCGGCATGGGCTACTTGGCGCGCGGCAGCTTCGCGCTCGTCATTGCGTTGATCGTATTGGTGATCGGGGTGTTGGCCGGCAGCTATCCGGCTTTCTTCCTTTCCCGTTTTTCGCCGCAGTTGTTGTTGAAGGAGGGCGTTGCCAGCGGTGCCGGAAAAGGGCGCGTGCGGAAGGTGCTCATGGGTGCACAGTTCGCTATCGCGCTCTTCATGGTCGTTGGCACGCTCGCCGTCTTTGCCCAATTGCACTGGCTGCGCACCAGCGACATGGGGTTCCGCAAGGAGCAATTGCTCAGCATCACCATGCCGCAACCGCCCGGCGAGGACACGTTGGCATGGGATGCCTTGCGCCCGGTGAAGAACGAATTGATGCGCGAGAGTTTCGTTACCGGGGCCGCGTTCACCCAAAGCCTGCCCGGGCAGAGCGGAGGGCGGTGGGTACTGCAAGTGAACACGCCCGAAGGCCGCATCGACAAGCCGATGCCGACGCTGAACGTGGATGCCGACTTCCCGGAACTGCTCGGGCTTCAATTGGCGGCAGGCCGGATGTTCGACCCCAAGATCCCCAGCGATGCGCAGACCGCCGTGGTGGTGAACGAGAGCGCGGTGAAGGCGTTCGGGTGGAAGGACCCGCTCGCGGAGAAGATCTACATCCCCGGCGATGCGCAGGCCACACCGCCGCAACCCGAGCAACAACTGACCGTGATCGGCGTGGTGAAGGATTTCCACTACGCGAGCATGCACACGCCCATTGAGCCCCTGTGCATTTTCCAGAGCAGCCAGCGCTATGGCGTCCAGAACCTGGTGCTGCGACTTGCGCCGGGCGATGTGGGTGCGCAGCTCGCGACACTACGGAAGCACTGGAGCACCTTACGCCCGAACGATGACTGGGAGGCGGTCTTCCTCACGGACAGCATTGCGCAGCTCTACCAAGCGGAAGACAAACTGTTCCGCGTCTTCACCGCCTTCGCCGTGCTCACCATCGTGCTCACCGTCATGGGCCTTTACGGCCTCGCGTACTTCACGGCCAAGCAGCGCACACGCGAGATCGGTATCCGCCGCGTGATGGGTGCGCCGCTCATCGACATCGTGCGCCGCATGAACCGCGAGTTCGTGGTGTTGTTGGGCCTTGCCTTGCTGGTTGCTTTCCCGCTCGCGTTCTATGCGATCGGTCGCTGGCTGGAGACCTTCGCTTACCACACCGATATTTCGCCGGTGCTCTACGCGGCGGCCCTGCTGATCACGTTGTTCGTTACGGTGCTTACCGTCAGCATGCAAGCCTACCGCGCCGCAGTGGCCGATCCGGTGAAGGCGCTGCGGTACGAATAGCGGTCGGCTGCGCAGCGCACCAGCCAACGTGCGCAATGGTTAAAAGTCGCTAAGGATCCCGGCAGGCTTTTTGCGAACTGCTTAGCGTTGTAAAGGCTGAAATTGAACCACGCATACCTTGTGCATCAGTCCACGCTGTTGCCTTGGTGAAAGGGGGGTGCCACCGGATAAGGTGGCACCCTTTTCGTTCTCCATGGAGCGCCAACGCAGCGCGCATCCAGCGCCGTTGCGATGCGTGCCGCTCCGTGGCGAAGCGCAGGTGAATACTACCTTTCGATGTAACAACAGCACCATGAAGCGAACATCCCTGGTCCTTTCGGCAACGATGCTGGTCACCGGCCTTTCCGCCCAGAAGTATGATTTCACGTCCACGTGGGATCACGATCTGGCGCCCTTACAGGCCACGATGGGCCCGGACAGCGCGCGGGTGGCGGCCCAGCGGATCAGCATACACGAAGCCGACGATGGGCAGGTGGCGGATCTGTGGAAGAAGCTGATGAAGGAGCGCGGCGCCACCGTGGAGCGCAGCGGCAACAACAGTGTTGTGCAGGGCTTGGAGATGGGCGGACCGGTAACGGTGCGCACAACGGCCGAGCGCAACAAAAAGTCCGGTAGCACCGACCTGCTCTTGGCCATGAGCGGCGCCGACGGGAAGCCCTTGGAAGAAGCGCGCGCCGCGAGCGTTGCGAAGGATCTGGCCGTGCAATTGAACAAGGCCGTGGTGCAGGCACAGGTGGATGAAGTGCAGAAGGACCTGGACAAAGCGGAAAAGGACCTGAAGGGGACGGAGAAGGACCGCGTGAACGCCGCTTCGGAGGCCGAGGACCGGCGCGAGGACCTGGACCAAGGCCAGAAGAAAGTGGGCAGGAGCTTGGAGGAAGTGGAGGAACTGCAGCGCGACCTCGAAAAGCTGCAGAAGAAGTACAAACGCTCGCAGGACGCGAAAGTGCTTGAGGAGATCGCCGACAAGCAGAAGGACCTGGCCAAGGCCATGGACAAACAATCGGACCTCACCGACGACCAGCAAAAGGCCGGCAGGAAATTGGAGAAGGCAACGGACGAAGTGCCCGATGCGGCCAAGGATGTGGAGAAAGTGCAGCAGGAGACAGAGAAACTGGCCGCATTCCTCGCCGCCATGCAGGTAAAGCTGGCGAGCATACATTAAGCGTTACTGGTTGCCGGGTGTTGGTCTTTGGCTTGAAAGCACCGGAGAGGCGGGCCGGCGGCCTTGGCCCGAAAGCGTGATCGAGCGTGACCTGGGACGCGCTCTTCGGCAGCGTAGCTTCACACGTCCATTGACGAAAAGACGAACCCGATGAAACCTGCGAAGAACACGATCTGCCTGTGGTACGATGGCGATGCCGAAGAGGCGGCGCGCTTCTATGCCAGCACCTTCCCGGACTCAACCGTTAACGCCGTACACCACGCGCCGGGCGACTATCCCGATGGCAAGAAGGGCGATGTGCTCACGGTCGACTTCACCGTATTGGGCATCCCGTGCATGGGGCTCAACGGTGGGCCCACCTTCACGCATAGCGAGGCCTTCTCCTTCCAAGTGGCCACGGCGGACCAAGCCGAGACCGACAAGTACTGGAACGCCATCGTGGGCAACGGCGGTGAAGAGAGCCAATGCGGCTGGTGCCGCGACAAGTGGGGCCTCTCCTGGCAGATCACGCCCATCGCGCTAACCGAAGCCGTTACCGACACCGACACGGCCGCGGCCAAGCGGGCCTTCGATGCCATGATGAAGATGCGGAAGATCGACATCGCCGCCATCGAGAAGGCGCGGAAGGGGTAACGGAAGAGACATGCCAAATAAGACCGCGATCGTTCTTGGGGCTTCAGGCTCGGTGGGCCAAGCGTTGCTCCCCGCCTTGGTCGGGAGCGGTGCATTCACCCGCATCATCGTCCTTGCGCGCAAACCACTTGCGGTACAAGCCGGGGTGGATGTGCGCGTGGTGCCGCGCATGGAACCTGCTGAACTGGAGCAAGCCGTTATCGGTGCATTGAGCGAAAGTCAGGATGCCATCGGGTTCAGCGTGTTGGGCGTGGGCGCGGGCACGGCCAAACTCTCGTTGGAAGAGCACCGCGCCGTGGATGTGGAACTCAACGCTGCCTTCGCCCGGGGCTTGAAGGCATCGGGCAAGGTGCGCCACCTCCTCTTCATGTCCGCCATGGGGGCCAACATCAATGCCCGCACCACCGGCTCCGGTGCGGCGGGGATGCCCCGGTACGCCCGCGTGAAAGGCGAGGCGGAAGCGGCCGTGAGGGCGCAAGGCCCGGCGGTCGTCAGCATCTTCCGTCCGGCCATGATCCTGGGATCCAAGCACACGCCCAAATTGCTCGCCGCTATCATTCCCCTGTTCACGTTTCTCACGCCCGCGCGCTTCCGCTCCATCCGCACAACGGAGATCGCCCAAGCAATGCTCGCTGCGGCGCTTCGACCTCCTGCGGAAAGTGCCATCTACACCTACGCGGAAATGATGGCGTTGATCGGGAAGGGGTGATCCATTCTTTCGGCAGTCAGGGTCGGGGCAGACCACCTCGAACACGTGCGACACGGAGGTGTCAGGGAGCTTGCAGCCCCTTCGCTACGCGTGTGCGACGAATGACGTCGTTGAGGAAGTGCTGTAGTTCTTCCCGGTGACCCAGCTTGCCCAAGATCTCCTTTGCCAGCGACTTCCGCTGTTGTTCAACGTCGTGCTCGGCTCCGCTCATCGCGATCCGCATCAGATGCCAGCGTGCGCGCAGCGGATCGCCGTTCAGCGCCCTTAGGAAGCCCAGCTCATACCGTTGCCAAGGCTCGCCCTCGAATGCCTGCCGCAGCGATCCTACCGCCCGGCGATGATCGGACAGGTCATGTTCGATGCGGCGTACCTCACCGATGGCCCGGTCGCAGAGCCGGTGCACGGCGCGGAACCACTGCTCTTCATTCTCGAACTCCGAGAGATCCTCCACGCGGTAACCGTAGCTGAATGCCGGATGCTCCCGCGGAAAGAAATGGAGATCGGCCCCTACGTTCAGATAGCTACCCTTCGCGAATGAACCGGGCTGGAACTCGATGATGATGGTATACCACCCTTTGTCGTAGAGGAAAGTCCGGGAGCGCCCTTTTTGGGTGATACCCATCGGTGCCAATCGCTCCTTGGCCGTGCGCTTCAGGATGTGATCGTGGTCAGGTTGTGTATTCATCGCACGGCAAAGGCCAAGGTAGCTGGTGACGGAAGATCTCTCTGTGCTTGGCACCGACGCGATCCAATTGCTGAACACCGGATCGTTCGATGAGATCCATGTCTTTGTGCGATCCACCCGTGTTCAAGCCGCTCACACCTGCACGCTTCCGCTCCAGCACGCGCTCGGCTTTCTCGCGCGCGCTGGCGCTAGGCCCCGTTCCGGGACGCTGGCGCCTTCTGCCGAGTGCCTCAGGTTTCAGGGCCTCGTGGCCCGTTCGGCGTGGTTGCTTGCTTGCCCTATTGTTTTACGAAGCGGCGGGCGATCACGGATCCCGGTGTCTCTTCAACGGTTACCACGTACACCCCTGCGGCCAAGTGGCCAATGCCCAGCGTTACCTGCATGCCGGTAACCCGCTGCGCCTGCAGCAAGCGGCCATCCGATGAACGCAATTGCAGCAATGCACCTGCTGTAGCCAGCTGCACGGTGAGTTGCTCGTTCGCCGGGTTGGGGTACAGGCTGAAACCGTTAACGGTGGAAGCGGAGATGCCCACACTTTGATCCACGGTGAACACGGCAGGTGCGGTGATCACCGGTTCGTTGAAGTCGAAGTAAATGTTCGCGACGTTGAGGATCTGCGCGCCATCCTGCAACGTGCTTACGGGCGTCATGCGGAACTTCACGTAACCATGGCTGTTGGGCTCGTCGCTGGTGCTGTCCGGCAGGTTGATGGGATCCATCACGAAATGCAGTACGCCTTGGTGGATGTACCACTCCGTGGTGTGCGAACTGCTCACGAGTTCCATGGTGTTCCACAGCAGATCGGTGCTGAGCGTATCGGTTATGATGACGCGTTCCGCCGGGAAGGTGCCCGTGTTCTGGAAGCGGATGGTGTACTCCAACGCCTCACCGGCCTGCACTTGCGCGGGTGTCATGGATCCGGGTTCCACTTGTTTGTCGTTGGGGTCGTACGCGCCCACGACAAAGCCCGCCCACACCATGCTGTTGTCCGCAGGTGTGGTGTCCTGCACGCTGGGTGTGGCAACGAACAGGTGTGTGAGCGGCGTACCGATCACCACCGCTGCATCGGTGTGCAGCGTAACGGCAATGCCCCACGTGCTTCCCGCAGCGATCGTGGGCGTCCACGCAGCGCCGTTGCCGATCTGCGTGTCCGGTGCGATGCCGCTGCCCACCCAGGTCTGGTTGATGTCGAAGGTGAGATCGAGCAATGCCACGGTGCTCTCGGTACCGATGTTCTCCACGGTGATGTAAACGTTGTTGTCGAAGCCGGGCCGCGCGGGCATGGTTGCGATGTCCACCACCAGGTCGTGGATGCCGGGAATGGCCTGGTACCCGATGTCGTTCAACGAGTCGATCTGCAAGGCGGCCAAGGTGATGTTGACAGGAGGTGTGGTGATGGTGTGGTACAGTACGGCCTGTCCGTCCATCGCGTAGCTGCCGGTGTCGATTGGCAGCACGTAGTTGCCAGCGGCATCGGGCGCGGTGAGGTAGCTGCCGGGTTGCGCTTCGATCACCGCATTGGTGAAGGCGGCTTCGCCCACATCCTTCACGCCATTGCCGTTGGCATCGTTGAACACGGTACCGGTGATCGCCTCACCACCGAAGGGGCATGGCGAGAGCACATTGCATACGGTGAGCACGAACGGCAACTGGCTACTGACGGCGCTATAGGATGTGGGAATGTTGGGCAGGCATGTCACGTTCGTGTTCATGCATTGGATCGCGATCACCGAATTGGGAAGCACGGGGATACAATAGATGGGGTTCGTGGAACACAGCAGGTTTTGCAGGCTGCTTGGGAGATCAGGCAATGCGGTGAGCAGGTTCTGATCGCAGTTCAGCAGCGTAAGACGGCTACCGAGCTGCGGCAGGCTGGTCAACTGGTTGTTGAAGCAGTACAACGTGGAGAGCGTATCGGGCAGGGCAGGGAGACTTGTCAGGTTGTTGTTCGATGCGTAGAGCCAAGTGAGCGAATCGGGAAGGGTGGGCAGTACACCGATGGGGTTGTTCTCACATTCCAGTCGGTTCAGCGCGCTTGGCAGCGTGGGCAAACCTGCAAGCACGTTGTTGTAGCAGACGAGGTAGCGCAGCGAAGCCGGCAACGCGGGCAGCGTGGTCAGCTGGTTCTGCGAGCAGTACAGGAACTTCAGCTGGGGCGGAAGCGCGGGCAACGTCGTGAGGTCATTGGCATCGCAATGCAATTGGATCAACGACGCGGGCAGTGTTGGAAGCGCTGTCAATGCGTTGTTGTTGCAGGACAGCTGTGTCAATGAAGCGGGCAGGGCAGGCATTGCCGTAAGGCCGTTGTTGTCGCACGAGAGGTTGTACAGGTTGCCGGGCAATGCAGGCATGGTGGTGAGCAACGGGTTGTTGGCGCAGAGCAACACCTCCAACGAGAGGGGCAGCGCGGGCAATCCGGTGAGCCCATTATCACTGCAAGCGATCTGCGTAATGGAATTGGGCAATGCCGGCAAGCTGGTCAGCGCATTGTCGTAGCACACGAGCCAGTCCAGCGTGGGCGGCAGCGCGGGCAGGCTGGTGAGTTGATTGTCAAAGCAGAACAGTTGCGTCAGGCTGTTGGGCAATGAGGTCATGCTCACGAGATCGTTCGATCGGCAGTCCAGGTTGATGATCGCATCGGGCAGCGCGGGCAGTGTGGTGAGGTAGTTGTAGCTGCATACCAATGCCTGCAGGCCGGTGAAATACTGGATACCGTCGAGGTCATATATCCAGGCACCGGAAACGTTCATGTAGGTAAGCGCCGCAACGCTCGGATCCAAGGTGTCCAGATCAGCGCCGGTCATGGCCGATGGGACCAGGAAGTTCAACCGCGCCGCGAAGGCGGAATCAGGAACGGTGAATTGCGCGTGTACTGAACTTGCAGTGGTGATCGCAATGGCGCATACAAGGAGTAGCGAACGTGTCATGGGCAGGGGATAGGGGTGGATCGCAAAGTAGACGTTGGACTTGCAGAGATCGTCGTCCGCCAGCCCCCTTGGCCTCGCAACGGGTCCAAGCCACCTGAATGAGCAACTTGCGTCTTGCGGCCTGAGTGCCCACCCGCCCACCGTGCGCAAGTGTTCCCTTCTCAACCCCGAAGTGACTACATCAATGAACCGATCACGTCCCGTTCTCCTCGCTGCGGCATGTCTGGTCTCGATGCTCGCCCAAGCGGTGAGCGTGACCATAAGCACCAACGGGTATTCGTATTGCGGGCAGGCCACTGCATCGCTGCAGGCGGGTATTTCAGGCGGCGTGCCGCCGTACACCATTGCCTGGAGCAACGGGGTAACCACGGAGTACAACATGGGATTGACCCCGGGCACCTACACGGTGATCGTTACCGATGCGGTGCTGGATGCCGATACGGCGACGGAGGTTGTGGCGTCCCTGCCGGGCTATACGTACACGACCTTCAATGAGGAGGGCGGCTACTGCTGGCCGGAGATCCCCTACGTATCGTTCTACGGGGGAACGGAGAACGGCATGCCTTGCGACCCCGCGCTGACCGGCTGCCAACATGGTCCCGGACCATACACCTTCGATGCGGTGGGCTACACGGACAATGCGATCGAATTCCCGGATGCGTGCAATTGGTTCTCCTACTACGTCGTTTCCATTAACGCACCCCCCGGAGCGGTGGTAACGGTGAATTATGCCGATGGGGCAGGATGCCCGGGGTCGTTCCAGACCACCATCAAGCCACCGATGGTGTTCCCCCCCATGCAGTTGCTCAGCGTAACGGGATCATGCACCAACGGCGCCATGGGTTCGGCCACCATTTCCGTAGGCGCTGTGCCGAACGGACAGTCGTTGCAGCTCTTCCTGCGGGACAGCAATGGCACCTACGTGGATGAGTGCTCCTCGAATTGGGTGCATAACCAGCCGATCACGCACACCTACGAGGATCTTGCACCGGGAGACTATTGGGCGGTGCTGGACTTCGACCTGTTCAACCAGTTCGCCAATGGGACCAACTGCACGGATTCGTTGTTGATCACCGTGCCCGACCTTGGAACGCTTTGCGGCCAAGTGAACGGACGGATCTACGTGGATGGCAATGCGAACTGCGCGTACAACGGTGGCGAAAATCTTGTGCCGACCACCGTGATCGAGATCACACCGGGCCCATACTACGCCATCACCAATGCCAATGGTGCGTACAGCGTCACCCTGCCGTACGGTACATACTCCTTCGCCGAACAGCATACGGTACTGGTGCAGAGTTGCCCCACCCAAGCCACCGTGGCCAGTGGGATCCCGTTGCAGAACGTGAACTTGGGTTGCTTGGGCGGTGCGCCGTTGGATGTGCAACTGATCATGAGCAATGGCGCGGCGCGTCCGGGCTTCGAACTGTTCTATGCACTGGCCATCGACAACCTCACCTCTTCGCCCACGGGCACGGTAACGCTGACGATGGATTTCGACCCGGCACTCGGTTTCGTGAGCGCGACCCCCGCGCCCAGTTCGGTGGCAGGCAACACGATCACATGGACGGCGCCGTTCTTCACGATGACGAGCGCGTTCCAACACAAAGACGTGGGGGTGCGTTTGCTGGTGCCGCCGGATATCGGATTGGTGGGCAGCACATTGGTCACCACAGCTACCATCACGACGGCCAATACCGATGCGGACCTTGCGAACAACACCTACGTATCGTCGCAAGTGGTTACGGCCAGCTTGGACCCGAACGACAAAGCCGTGCGCACCAGCACCGATGCCAGCGTTGGCCAGTACTTCATAGGCGATGATGAGTGGTTGGATTACACCATCCGGTTCCAGAACACGGGCACCGATACGGCCTTCAACGTGGTGATCACCGACACGCTGGAAGCGGACCTGGATCCCGCGACGATCCAGTGGGGTGCATCATCGCATACCTGCATCAAGGAACTGGGAGCCGGGGGTGTCGTGAAGTTCATCTTCCCGAACATCCTGCTTCCGGACAGCAACGTGAACGAGCCGTTGAGCCACGGCCTGGTGGGATTCCGCATCAAGCCGAAGCAACCGCTGTTGCCTGGAACCTTCCTGAGCAACGTCTGCGATATCTACTTCGACTTCAACCCTCCCGTACACACCAACACTGCGGAAGTGGAGGCCACGGTGGGCATGGAGGTGCAGGAGCATGGGCAGGACCACATGCTGTTGTTCCCGAATCCGGTGAACGATGTTCTGTACGTGACCGGTCAAGCGGCCGGAACGGGAATGTTGGATGTCGAGATCCGTGGCACGGACGGCCGGTCGGTAATGCGTGCGCGCATCGCCTCAGGCACATCCGCCATCACGGTTGCGAGCCTGGCGTCCGGATCATACATGGTCTCATTCCGCAGTGTTGATGGCAGCGAACGCACACTGCGGTTCGTGAAATGGTAGACCCCGGGAAGCCCTATGGAATAGCGAACATCCAACACCGAACTAGGAAGGTCTAAGTGAATGCGGATGCGGGTATTTCAACAGGGGGAAGGAAGGACGACCACTGACGGCACAGGCAAGCTATTGTAACAAGCCACTTCCGTAGCGCCCCCGCCCTCAGAGCAGCTTCCCGGCCAACCACTTCAGTTGCACCTCGGCCATCTTGGCTTCGTAGCGTGCGGCAATGAGGCGTTGCTCGGCCGCGACAAGTCCGAGCTGCACGTCGCGCAGTTCGACACTGGTGATGGCGCCGAGGCGGTAGCTCTCCAGCGCGACATTGGTCTGCGTGCGCGCACCGGAAATATTGCCTTCCTCCAAGGCCACCCGTTGGTTCGCCGTGGTGTAGGTGGACCATGCGTTCAGCAGGCTCTCGTCCAAGTTGAGCTCCACCACTTGGGTGTTGAGGGCGGCCTGCTCGCGCACGATGCGCGCCACCTGCATGGCCTTGTTGGCTTGCAGACCGCGGAAGAGGGGAATGCTCAATCGCGCGCCGTAGTCCGGACCGAGGCTCTCGTTGCTCTGCAACAGGCCCACGGCGCTGGTGGAGCGGGTATAGCCGTAATTGGCGAAGAGATCCACTTGCGGCAGGAGCGCGCCGCGCAATTCCTTCACGCTTCGGTCGGCGGCGATCTGTTGCTGGCGCGCTTGCAATACCGCGTTGTTGCCGGCGCGGGCAGCCTGCTGCAGTTGGGCAAGGTCCAGTTGTTCGGTCGACGGTACTTCGGGGTCAACGGCAAGCGGTGTTGCAGGCGAACGGCCCAGCAGCGCGTTGAGGCGTGTGCCCGCTGCGGCCTCCTGCACGCGGAGATCCAGGACCGCCGAGCTATCGGTGCTGAGGTCCAGTTGCGCCTGCACCACCACCAATCCGCTGGCGGTGCCGATGCGTTGCCCGGCCTCGGCGATGGTGAGGCGCTCGCGCGAAATGCGCAGGCCCTCGGTCTGCACAGCGATGGCCTTGCGCAGTTGCACAATGAGGTAGTAGCTGGAAAGGACATCGTAGGTGGTGGCCTCAATGGCCTGCCGCAATTGCGTTTGCCCGATAGCCTCCAACGCTTCCAACCTGTCCTTGGCGGCGAACATGGCAAGGCCATCGAACACGGTCCAGTTGAACTGCACGGCCGCATCGAGCACGCGCTGGTCGGCGTTGTCGGCTTCGCGCACATCGCCGCTGAAGAAGGTCTGCTTGGTGCTGCTGTTATCGACGGCGTAGGTGCCGACGGCATCGAGCGTGGGCAGCATGCCGGCCTGCCCGGCGCTGTTGAGCAGTTCGGCGCTGCGGGCATCGAGGCGCGCCAGCTTGATGCCGTAGTTCTGCTCTATTGCGATGCGCACGGCTTCTTCGGCGGTGAGGACGGTTTGCGCGGCTGCGCCCAGTGCGGTGCAGGTCAGGAGGAGAGCGAGGATCGTCCTCATGCGAGTGCCGGGTCTTGGGTGAGCCCCTCTCCCTTGGAGAGGGGTTGGGGTGAGGGTTTCTTCTCACGGCTCATATAACTGTACAACGCCGGCACTACATACAGCGTGAGCAACAGCGCGAACAGCAATCCGCCGATGATGGCGATGCCCATGGGCACGCGGCTCTTCGCGGCGGCACCAAGGCCCAATGCGATCGGCAAAACACCCAGCACGGTGGCGAGACTGGTCATAAGGATCGGGCGGAAGCGTTGTGCTGCTGCATCCACCACGGCATCGAGCTTCTTCAAGCCCTGCTCCTTGCGCTGGTTGGCGAACTCCACGATGAGGATGCCGTTCTTGGTGACGAGGCCGATGAGCACGATGCCGCCGATCTGCGAAAAGATGTTGATGGTGTGCCCACCGATCCAAAGGCTGAGCAAGGCGCCTGCCAATGCGAGCGGCACGGTGCAGATCACGACCAAGGGGTCCAGCCAGCTTTCGAATTGTGCCGCAAGGATGAGGAAGATGAGCACCAAGGCGAGCACCAAGGCGAAGAGGACACTGCTGCCGCTCTCGGCGAACTCTTTGCTCACGCCCGCGAGCGAAGTACTGAAGCTGTCGTCCAGTACTTCCTCGGCGATGCGGTCCATGGCGGCGATACCGTCGCCGATGGTGTAGCCCTCGGCAGGATCGGCCATCACGGTGGCGCTCACGTAGCGGTTGTAGCGGAAGAGCTGCGGCGGCGTGCTGCGGTCGCTCATGCGCACGAGGTTGTCCAGCTGGATCAACTCGCCTTTGTCGTTGCGCACATAGGCGCTCTTCAGGTCGATGGGCGCGTCGCGGTTGTCGCGCGTGGCCTGGCCGATCACCTGGTATTGCTTGCCCTGCATGATGAAATAACCGTAGCGCTGACCGCTGAAATACAGCTGCAAGGTCTCCGCGATATCCTGCATGCTTACACCCATGGCTCGTGCGCGGTCGCGGTCGATCTCCACGTTCAGCTCCGGCTTGTTGAACTTCAGGTTGAGGTCGGTGACGCGGAACGTCTTGTCCGCTGCGGCTTTCTCCATGAACTTGGGGATGATCTCGCGCAGACGCTCGAAGTCCGGCGCTTGTATCACGTACTGCACGGGCAACGAAACAAAGCGACTGCCACCGATGGTGGGCTCCTGGATCACGATGCTCTTGGCCAGATTGAAGCGCTGCACTTTCGCCATCACGTCTTTCGCCAGTTCATCCTGTGTCTTGGTGCGCTCTTCGGGCTGTACGAGCGTTACGCGCACGAAGCCGTTGTTGGTCGCGCTTGCCGTGCCGAAGCCGGGCGCTGTCACACTGATCAGCGATTGTCGCTCGGGCATGGTGTCCACCACATTGATGATGTCCGCGAGGTAGGCGTTCATCAGTTCGAAGCTCGTGCCTTCGGGCGCGGTGCTTTGCACCATGAAGCGGCTCTTGTCCTCGGCGGGAGCGAGCTCGCTCTGGAGGTTGAAGAAGGCGAGCACGGTAAGGCCGAGGCTGACGAGGATCACCGGGAACACGAGCCAGCGCCTGCGCATGAAGGCCGCGAGCGAGCGCTCGTATCCGCTGGACAAGCGGTTGAACCAGCGTTCGGTCACTTCGAAGAAGCGGCTGTGTTTGTCCTTGTGCTTCAGCCAGCGCGCGCTCATCATGGGAGTGAGCGTGAGCGAGACCACCGCGCTGATGATCACCGATCCGGCCACTACCACACCGAACTCGCGGAACAGGCGACCGGTGAGGCCGCTGAGGAAGATGATGGGCAGGAAGACCGCCGCCAGGGTGATAGTGGTACTGATGATGGCGAAGGTGATCTCCTTGGATCCCTCATGCCCCGCCTTCATCGGGTCCATGCCGCCTTCGATCTTGCTGTAGATGTTCTCCAGCACCACGATGGCATCGTCCACCACGATGCCGGTGGAGAGCACGATGGCCAGCAGTGTGAGGATGTTGATGCTGAAGCCCGATACGTACATGATGAAGAACGAACCGATCAGCGAGATCGGGATCGCCATCACCGGGATCAATGTGGTGCGCCAGTTGCGCAGGAAGATGAAGATGATGAGCACTACCAACCCGAAGGCGATGAGGATGGTCTCTTCCACTTCGCTGATCGCTTTGCGGATACCGATGGTGGTGTCGAGCGCCACGTTGTAGCGCAGGTCGTCCGGCAGGTCCTTCTTGATCTGCTCCACGCGCTTGTAGAACTCGTCCACGATGGCCACGTAGTTGCTGCCGGGCAGGGGCGTGATGGCCACCGCGACTTGCGCCACGCCGCCATTGCCGCGCAGGAGCGAGCGCTCGTTTTCCGGCCGCAGCTCGGCGTTGCCGATGTCCCGCAAACGCACCACCGGACCGCCATCGTCGCGGATGATCAGGTTGTTGAACTCCTCAGCGGTGGTGAGCCGACCGAGCGTGCGTATGCTGAGCTCGGTGTTGAAGCCTTCGATGCGGCCGCTTGGCAACTCCACGTTCTCGCGTTCCAGTGCCGTGCGCACATCCATGGGGGTCACGTTGAAGCCGGCCATCTTCACGGGCTCCAGCAGCAACTTCATGCTGAACTTCTTGTCGCCCCACACGCTGATGGCGCTCACCCCGGCGATGGTCTGCAAACGCTCCTTGAACACATCGTTGGCGATCTGGCTCAATTCGAGCAAATTGCGCTGATCGCTCTGGATCGTCATCGACACGATGGGGCTGCTATCCGCATCGCTCTTCGCCACAATGGGCGGATCAACATCCAGTGGAAGGTTCTTCAAACTGCGGCTCACGCGGTCGCGCACATCGTTGGCGGCGGCCTCCAGGTCCACGTCCAATTCGAACTCCACCGTAATGGTGCTGCGACCATCGCTGCTCACGCTGGTGAGCGTGCGAATGCCGGCAATGCCGTTGATGCTCTCCTCCAGCACCTCGGTGATCTGGCTCTCGATGATGTCAGCGTTGGCACCGACATAGTTGGTGGTCACCGTGATGATGGGCGGATCAACGCTCGGGTACTCGCGCACACCGAGGAAGCCGAAACCGATGGCGCCGAAAAGCACGATCAGGATCGAGATCACCGATGCGAGCACCGGGCGGTTGATACTGACGGAACTGATGTTCATCGCGCGACGCTGTCGGCCGTTGTCGTTGTGGAGATCGCCTCTTTTGGAGTAGGGCGCACAGCGGCACCCTCACGCAAAGCCAGCAATCCGGTCACGATCACCGAGTCGCCGGGCTGCACGCCGCTGGTAAGCTGCACACTGTTGGCGCTGCGGATGCCGAGCTGCACGCGGGCACTCACCACTTTGCCGCCCTTCATCAGTAGGACCTTCTGGCCTTGGATGTCGGGGATCAGTGCCTCCGCCGGGACAACGAGCGCATCGGCGATCGCCTCCAAGCGCACATCCACCTTGGCGAAAGAGCCTGGGATGAGACGGCCGTCCTTGTTGCCACTGCGTGCGCGCACGCGCACCGTGCGTGTGTTGGCATCAACGCTGGGCTCCACGGCATATACCTCGCCGGTGTAGGTAGCGGTATCGCCCTCAAGTGTGAAGTGAATGGTGGCACCGGATCTCATGATGCGGCCGTAGCGCTCGGGCACCGCGAACTCCACTTTCATCGGGTCGATCTGCTGGAGCTTGGCGATCACGGCATTGCTGCCCACGAAGCCGCCTTCGCTCACCGAACGCAGGCCCACCTTGCCATTGAACGGAGCGCGGATGGTGCTCTTGGCGATGCGCGCGCGGAGGTCATCGGCATCCGCTTGCAGTCCGGCGAGCTGTGCCTCCACTGCATCGTACTGCTCTTGGCTGATGCCGTTGACGGCGAGCAGTTGCTTCTTACGGCTTTCATCGCCCTGTGCGAGTTTCAGGTTGGCCTCTGCCTTCCGGAGCTGCGCTTGCAGCTCATCGTCGTTGATGCGCAACAGCACCTGTCCGGCGCTGACATGGCCGCCCTCCTCGAAGCCGATCGCCGTGACACGTCCGGCCAGTTCGCTCACCAGGTCCACCTCTTCGTTGGCTAACAAGGTGCCGGTGGTGGTGATCGAATTGTCCAAGGGTCCGGCTCGTAGCACATGCACTTGCACCGCCATCGGAGGCATTACGCCGCCCCCGGCCGCTTGCTCTTCACTTCCACCGCACGCGGCAAGCAACAGGGGAACGGCGTAAAGGAGTTTCATCGGTCGCATCATGGGTGTACACGCTTGGTGGTAACGGGTGCAGGTCCGTTCGTGGACCGCAGGTTGTCGACGACTTGCGTCAATTGCTCCAAGAACACCGCACGGTCCGCCCTCTTCACTCCCTTCATGGCTTCGTCGTTCAGCTCTTCGTAGGCTTTCCGGATCGCCTTCACGGCAGGCTTGGCCTTCGCCGTTAGTTTAATGAGGTACTTGCGACGGTCGCCCTCGCAATCGCATCGCTCCACGTAGCCCTTTTCCACGAAGTGGTCCAGCGCACGGGTCATGGCCACCTTGTCGAGGTCGAGCTTGTCGGCGAGTTCCTGTTGGCTCAGTTTGCCCTGACCTTCCTCGATGGAGAGGAGCACGTAGAACCAATGGGTGATGTCCAAATGCCCCAGCTTCTCCTGGAGCCGGGCGAAGTACTGGTGCGCTGCAATGGAGCACCAGTAGCCGATGGACGCTGTTGGCATGATGGTTCGGTTCGTAATGGTTACAAATGAAACTATTGTTCCGATGCGGTATAGGGACCGGAACGTTAAGGATCGCGAAGACGCGGTCACCCTAGGCTGGTGATCACGGCACCAAAGGGGGTTTGCAGCGAACGTGTCGCCGGGCTAAACTCGCATGCACACCAACCCACAGACCATGAAAAAGCTCTACGCCGCGCTTGCGTCCATTGTCCTTTCAGCATCGTCGGCCGATGCCCAACAGTATTGCTCGCCGTCGTTCCTGACCGGCTGCTTTGGCTGGACGAACCAGTCGATCAGCATCGGTACCATCAATTGGACGAATTCCGATTGCACCCTGTCGGACTTCACCGCTATGAGCACGGCTGTGAACGCAGGTGCCAGCGTGCCCATGAGCGTGACCAGCGGTGTATGGTGCGGCTGCGCCGTATGGGTGGACCTCAACAATGACTTCACCTTTCAGGACGCCGAGAATTTGCATTACGACTATGTAGGTGGTGACCCAAGCTACACCTACAACTTCAACCTCACCATACCGGCGAACACCCCGACCGGGGCATACCGCATGCGCGTTATCGGTCCTTGGGGATCGGATGGATTCCTGAACACCAATACCAACGGCTTCGGCCCGTGCGGAAGTTTCCAGTACGGCAACTTCGACGATTTCACGCTGAACGTTTCGGGAAGTTCTTCGGTGGCAGAACCGGTCGCGGGTGCTGTTGTGGCTCGACCGAACCCTACAACCGGTGCCCTTATCCTGGAGCCGGGCGCGGCTGCACCAGTGGTCAGGATAGTTGTACGCGGCATGGATGGGAGGGTGGTGCTCCAACAACCTGTGGGGGCGAACGGTGGTCAGGTCGAGATCGACATGAGCGCATTGCCCAACGGAGCGTACATGCTAGAGTGCTCAAGCGGCTCATCCACCCGTGTGATCCGGGTGCTGAAGCAGTGATGGCAATGGCGTTTCCGTGCCGTTGAACCAACGGCCGTTGTTCCGGTCACAGGTGGTCGCGCGCCGCCTGACCCTTATCTCACCGATCCGTTCAGCATGACCATTATACGCCACATCGCCTGTTGCGCTGTCGTTACCAGCGCCTTGACCTGCACCGCGCAACCACTTGTGTATTTCGACTTCGTAACCCACAACGAAGAGACCGGGCAGTGGAACGGGAACGTGTTCTACATGGCGAACCGCGCGCGGTTGATCCAACTGGCGGATCATTTCCAGCCGAACGGCATCACATGGAACATGCAGAGCGACTGGGTGTACCTGACCAACGTGCTGACCAAAGAGACCGTACAGGTTACTATGAACACGGGCGGCAAGAACATACAGCGTTGGTTGCACGAGGACAGGGGCGTTGAGCTGGATCCGCACGCGCACGAGTCGCAGTACATCTATCCGGATGTGGTGGCCTTGATGGATTCCATAGGACTACCGGAAAGCAAGGTGATCGGTGGCACGTTGTACAACGACTTCAACGGGATGAACCTGTGGACGAACTTGGTTTATGGGCAGTACGGTATCGTTTTCCCCAACCGCTTTTGGCAACCGGACTACATGATGGGCGGTGGGACGATGAACCATGTGAACGACCTGAAGTATTACGGCTTCTGGAATCCACAGGACACAGCGAACTACCTGACCCATGACCCGAACAGCCCGCTCCATCACATCGGCGTGGGATGCAGCATCAGGGTACAGGACACGACTTCCGTGGCCTACGTGATGGCGCAGGTGAACGAGGTGATCGACAACGTTCAAGCAGGAGTTTACCCGGACACGGGTTTCTATTTCCAGACCATTTTCTTCGAGCAGGCGGGATTGAACGATGCGGCCTTTTACCAGAAGGTGCTGGACGTTGCGGACAGCACGAACGCGCTCGTGAATACCGGGGTGGCTGAATGGAAGACGTTCAAGCAGGTCTACACGCTTTGGGATTCGGTGTACAACGCCCAAGTGTTCCAGTGGGAATGCGGGCAAGAACAAGTGATCACCGCTGTTGCCGGAATGAACGCAGGGTCGACGGACCTTGTGGTGCCGACCTTCTTCACGGACCACATCGTGGTGAAGAACGCCAGTGGGAGGGAGACCTATGTGCTACGAACAGCCCTCGGCAACTTGGTCCTGCAGGGTGGGCACATCGAGAACATCGACGTTAGTGACGTAAGCGCTGGCACCTACCTGCTCACGGTCTCGGTGGATGGTGTGCAGAAGACCTTCACGGTAGTGAAGGAGTAGAAGGGCCGGCCGCTCACTTCTTCACCACGCACGAGCACGGGATCAGAAAGACCTTCTGCCAACCGACAGAAGGTCTTTCTCTTCAAGCGGATCCTGTTACTTCTTTGTGTTGTAGAAGAACCGGTCTTTGGTGATCTTGCCGTTGGTCACTTCGAACACGGCGATCTCATCCATCGTGAAACGACCCATGCCCTTCATGGTGACATCAACTTTCTCCGACACAGCGAAGTGGTTGCCTGCAACGATCGGATCGCCGATCACCGCTCCATGGAACTCCTCTACATTGGACAGCCAGCCCAAGGTCTTGTTGAGCACGTTATCGAAGCCTTCCGTGCGCTCAGGCCCAGTTCCGCCTGCTGGTTCAATGCTCACAACGTTCGATGCGTACAGTTCCTTGATCGCATCGGGGTTCTTGCCAGCGCGGCAAAGTTCTACAAGTCGGTGCGCCACTTCTTGGATGGTCATTACGGCGGTTGCAGTGCTCATGGTCTTTGGTTGTTTTGGTTATCAGTCTGATCGTTGACGATCGACCGATCCGGATCTGGACACGCTAACGAAGAAAAGTTGGATGACCCTACTGGATCATTCGCGCATCACGCTACGCTCATCCTTTCTCCACCACGCCTTTCAAGTTCCCCAACCCTTCTGCGAACGCCTTGCCGATCATCCCGTCCATGTTCAGGAAGACGCTCATCACCTTGCCCATGAACAGGTTCGGTCCTTCCATGGTCCAGGTCACGTTGGTGGCCGAGCCCTGCGGAACGAAGGTGAAAGTGGCCAAGCAATCGTTCTTGAACGGCCGGATGAAACGCAGGTCGACCTTTACCACAGTGGGAGCGACCTCGATGACCTCCATGGTGCCCATGCCCACTTTGTTGTTGCCTTCCCAATTGTACTTCGCGCCTTTGCCCGAATCAGCTCCGCTGAAGCCGCGCTTCATGTTCGGGTCCAGCCTTTCGTAGGGGCTCCACGCCAACCATTTGTGGAAGTCCGCGATGTGGGGAAGGATCTTCTCCGCTGGAGCGTTGATCACAGCGCTGCGCTCGTAGCGTACGGAGTTGGGCTTGGTGGAAGCGTAAGCGAGCAGGCCGATGATGAGGATGACGAGAGCAATGAGGATGTACGTGATCATGGTTCGTTGGAGTTGGGGCGGGAAATTTCCAGCCCGTACAATTCTGCTTCCAGTTTATCGAGGTTCTCTTCGTTCGCTTGCGGTACGAAAGTGCGCATACGCTCGCATTCTTCCACCGTGGGGTGGATCATGTGCCATGTGATCAGCGTTCCTCCTTCCTCTTCTGTAAAAGTCACCTCAGCGCGAAAGGGATGCATGGGCTTAATGTGATCGAAGACGAGCCGTTGATTCGGCGCGATCTCAACGAAGACACTCGTGTTGGGGTAGTTCGCTCCATCGGGCGCGTGCATGGTCAGGTCCCATGTCCCTCCGGGCCTCAGTTCGAAGGTGTGAAAAGTGTTGGTGAAGCCGTTCGGGCCCCACCACTTCGAGAGGACGGTGGGATCGGTCCACGCGCGGAAAACTCTTTCGCGTGAAGCGCCAACAACGCGTGTTGTTGTTATGCTCCGTGTCGGATCGATCGGCTCTGCCATCACTTGGTGCTCTTCTTCATTGGCTTTTTCACCGGCCAACGCAATTGGTTCTCCACCGCTTTCGCCTTCACGATCGCCTTCACCAAGGTTGCTGGCAGTGGCTTGTCGGCAGCGAAGCGGATCGTGCCCTTGCTTACTTCGTAGTTCTTCAGCTTGTCGGCGAATCCCTGCGGTACCGATCCATAGAGCGCGCAATGGTTCTTCGCCGCGCCGATGTAGATCAGTGGGTGACCATCGAGTTTGAAACCCGGAAGTCCATAGCCGAAATGTTCGACGGCTCCTGGTGCAGCAGAGAGGATCTGCGAGCGCACCTTCTCCAGCGCGGCCCGTTGGTCTTGCGGCAGCGCCTTCAAGTAGTCGGCCGTGTTCGCGATCTTCTTCATGCGATCGCAGCGCCCTTCAGCCTTTTGTGGTGCAGCCAATACGCCACGCACAGCACGGCGATGAAGAGGAACATCGGTGCGTACCCGCTCGCCGGTTCACCAAGTGCGATGAAGGAGTAGATGGCGGTGCTCAGGTCCATGAATAATCCGAAGTAGGCCCACTCTTTCATGCGCGCGGGCAACATCGGCAACAGGATGGCGATGGCACCGAGGATCTTGGCCACGCCGATCCACGGGATGAAGTACACGGGATACCCCATCTTGTCGTGTATGAATGCCACGGACTGTTCGCCGGAAACGACATTGTCCAAGCTGGAGAGGATCATGAAGACCGCGAAGAGGCCGTTGGTGATCCAGTAGGCGATGTTGATCTTCTTCATTTCGTTTCGTGTTGAGTGAAAGTACAGTTCGGTCGTGTTCAGCCCTTTACCAGCAGCTCCTCCAACTTGTCGAAACTCTGTCCCCAGCCTTGCGGCGCGCCCATGTTCGCATGTGCATCGCGCTCTGCCGCCGTGGCGAACCGTTGGCGGACAGAGAGCGCTGTTGCGTCATCGCGTTCAGTGAACGTTACCGTGGTGATGATCACATCCTCGCCGCTGCGCGCGGCGCCGTTCATGTGTGCGTTGATCGCCGAGTGGAACTCCGCATCGTGTTCGGTCAGGTCCATGGTGAGCACGAGCTTCTCCATCGGAAACACTTCCAGGAACGAACCCTTGATCGGATGGTCCTTCCCTTCAGGTGAGCGCATGACGATCCGGTATGCACCGCCTACGCGCGCATCCATTTCGCAGACCGGGTTGGTGAATTCATACGGTCCCCACCAGCGCGCCATGTGGGTGGGATCCGTCCATGCCTTGTACACCATCTCACGCGTGGCGTTGAAGACGCGTTTGAATTCGATCTCGCGATCGGTCGTCGTCGCGGGTGCGGTCGCGATGCTCATTGCGGCAGCGCGTTGGGGTCGAACCAGAAGGCTTCCCAGATGTGACCATCCAGGTCGTTGAAACTGCGGCTGAACATGAAGCCGTGGTCTTCGGCAGAACGGCATTCCGTGGCACCGGCGGCGATCGCTTTCGCATAGTGCGCATCCACCGCTTCCTTGCTGTCGAAGGAGAAAGCCAGGAGCGTCTCCGTGGTCTTCGATGCGTCGGCGATGGTCTTGCCCTTCGGCACGAAGCGTTCCATGTGCCCCGTGGTGAGCAGCATGCAGTAGATGGTGTCGCTGATGACAAGGCACGCAGCGTTTTCATCGGTGAACTGCGGGTTGAAGCTGTATCCGAGCGCGCTGAAGAAGGCCTTCGACTTTGCGAGGTCCTTCACGTGCATATTGACGAAGATCTGGGTAGGCATTGGGTTGGGTGTTGGATTTGGAGAGGGTCGATGGTCATCGACCCGTACTGAGGAATTGTGCGAGGCGTTCGTAGGCTTCCGTCCAGCCGCCGGTGTGCTCGTCGCGGTAAGCTTCGGTGTCAAAAAGGGCGTGGTGCATGGTGAAGTGTGTTCGGCCTTCTTTCTCTTGGAAAGTCAGCGTCACCACATTGTCCACCCATGGTGTGGGTTTGTCGTCCTGGCGCACCCAGGTGAAGACGAGCCTGTCGTACTCATTGATCTCCGTGTATTCGCCCCACACCCAGTGGTTGCTGCCATCGGGTGCATGCATGCAGAAGCGGTATTCGCCGCCCACGCGGAAGTCCTGCTCACAGGTGGGCAGCGTGAAAGCCGTTGGGCCGAACCATTGCACCAAGTGCTCCGGTTTGCTCCACGCCTGGAAGACGAGTCGAGCAGGCGCATCGAACACACGGCTGATCACCAGTGTACGTTGTTCGATGTCTGTTGCCGTGTTCATACTGAAAGGGTCTTGACGTAGTGGGTGAAGCGATCCAACTGGCTGCCCCAGCCTTGCTTGTGTCCGTCGCGCGAATCCGCCGATGTGAAGCCCTCTTGCTTCAGGGTCATCTTCGTCTTGTTGTCAGCTTCTGTGAAGGTGATCGTCACGAGCATCTCCTGTCCAGGCTTGCCGTGCTCATCGAGCCATGTGTGCGTGAAGACCAGCCGTTCTGGCCTGATCACCTCCAAGTAGGTACCTGCCACGGTGAAGACGTTCCCGTCCTCGTGGCGCAGATGCACTTTGTACTTACCGCCCGTTCTGATCTCCTTGATCTCCGAGTCGGCGGTCATGCCTGCGGGCGCACCGCCCCAACGGGCCAGGTGCTTCGTCTCAGTCCAACAGGCGAAGACCAACTCGCGCGGAGCGTTCATTGTGCGGGTGATCGTCAGGCTCAGCTTCTCGGGAGTTAGTGTGCTGTTCATGTTCGTTGCTTTTTCGTTGGCGCGCGGAATGCCCTGCCCTTGCCATCGCTCTTCTCGTCACGCTTCGCCGCACGCTTGGCGACCAGCGGCCGCTTGATATCGCGCAGAACATCCTTGCCCACCCAGCGCTCTGTGGCATTGGTGGATGCCGCCAACTTTTCAGTCGATGCGATCACGGCATCGCGAAGCGTCGTGCTCTTTCCGGCCATCGAACGCAAGGCCCAACTCACGCTCTTCTTCACGAAGTTCCGCTCGTCGCTCGCGGCGTTCTCGGCCAGTGCGATACGGTCCAGCAGGTACTTCTCGGGGGCTTCGTTGCGGTGAAGTGCCAGGCAGGCGAGCAGGGCGAAGGCCGCTCGTTTCTGGAATTCCTCTTTGCGCTTCGCCCATTGGTCCACCTTCTTCAACGCGTGCGGCACTTGGTCCCACAGCTTGAAGCACACGGTGTCGGTGATCGCCCAGTTGTCGAAGTCCTTGCACCAGGCTTCCATGCGCGTGGGCGTCACTTTCTCGGGCTCGTCAATCATGCACGCAACCATGCGGGCTTCGTACCAGCCGGTCTCCCACAGCAGTTGCGCGAAATCGTGATCTCGGCCGATGCTCTTGGCGATCGCCTGCATATCGCGCATCATCACACCAAAGGCCTTGGGCGTAATGATGCCATAGCGCGCGCTCATGTCGTTGCGCACCTTCGGGCTGCTCGCCTTCTTCAGCGCATCGAGCACTGCCAGCACATCGGCCTTTGTTGCGCGCGACTTGTCATTCCGGGCCCGCCCCTGAATTGCAGAAATGCTCTTTGATGCCTTCTTCGCCATGGCGAACCACTATGCGCTGATGACCCAGTTCAGTTCCGTGCGATACTTCTTCGGATCGGTCACTTCCGCAGGGTTGGTGAGGTAGCGTTCCCAGAAACGGCCGGTCTCAGCCAGCTTCTGTTCGCGCACCCATTTCTGAAGCGCTCCCCAGGCCTCGGCCAGTCCTTCATAGGGACCTTCGTAAACAGCCCGCGCCACTTTTACAGCGGGCAGCTTGCTGTTCATCACACGGCCCGCCGGTTGGATAGCCATCGCCACCGGAAAGCCGATCTCGAAATCGAAGGTGTCGCTGGGTCGGCGGTAGTGGTAGGAGAACATCGGACCCGACGGTTGCGTGCCTTGGTCGGTCAGCGTCTTGATGATGTCATTGACGGCGGGATCCATGTACTTCGGCATATCGCGGCCGGGAATGGTCAGGTGGATCGCAGCGGAAGGAACTTCCGATGTGTTGACGAGTTCGGGTTTGGTGATCATGGTTCTATGGTTGTGGCCGGAAATTCCGGCCCTTACAACAGTTGTATCCATGCGCGCACGATTGCGTGCAGCGCTATTTGCTTTTTCTTGATGTCGGCGGCATCGGTGAATGTGATCATGCCACGGTCGTTGCCGAGCCACTTGATCAGGCCTTCGGGATCTTGAATGCGATCCTTCACCACGATGCCTTTGACCTTCGCGCCAGCGTGAAGAATGATCGTCGCCTCCTTCACCTGCTTGGGGCCGTTCAGGGTAGCGAACCACTCGCTGGTGCGGAAGCTGGCGGCATTCCACTTCACGCCTTCCGTGATCGACTTGTCAGCCGCGAGGATGGTCGAGCGCAATGCGTCGATCTCCTCGCGAAGCGGATGCTTGTTCGCATCGAGCAGCGCGGTAACAGCAGGATCAAGGCGCGAAATAGCCATGGCCTAGTGTATGGAATGATCAGCTCTTTTGAACGAATATCCGCCAAGCCATACGGATGGGATCGCGGTCGCCACGAGCGCCAGAGGATACCACAGCGGACCACCTACCACGGACCAAGCAATGATGCCGAGCAAGCTCAAGACCTGCCCGATGCCTGCCAGGATCCACACATGCTTCATGGGCCGGGCGGGAGCGAGGCGCGCGGTGAGATAGCCGCCGAGCACTTGGAACAGCACGCGATAGGTCGTGGCCAGCGCGTAAAGGCCGTTCGACATGTCCGGTCCTTCCGGGAAGACCCCTGTTGCATGCAGCACGGCATCCATGGCCGTGGAAAGAACGGCAGCGGTGAGGAAGCCCGCGAGCACAGCACCTATGCTCTTCCAAATAGTCGGTTTCATGCGGTTTTAAGCAATTGGTCCAATCGATCGTAGCCGGCATTGAGGCCGCTCTCCATCTGCGGGGTCAGCATACCATCGCGCGTTTCCTTCGACTCGTAGGCAATGGTCATTGCCATGAGCGTTATGTCCTTCGCTTCGGTGAACTCGAACGTTACCACCGCTTCACCGGGGACCATGGCCTGGTCGAACTTCTGCGTACCCACGATCCGGCTCGGTCGCACTACTTCCGTGTACACACCGCCCATGCCCATCATTTCTTGTCCGGCCTCGTTGGTCCAAACACGGCGGTGGCTGCCGCCCACGCGCAGGTCGATGTCGCATGTGCTCAAGGTCCAACCCGGCGGGCCGCTGAACCAGCGCTTCAACATCTCCGGTTTGCTCATCGCATCGAATACCAGCGCGCGTGGAGCATTGAAGCTGCGTGTGATCAGGATCTCACGGTCGCCTTGCGGCGCGACTTTCACTTGGGTGGTCATGACTTCAGGTTTGCGAAGTATTCATCCAGTCGGGCATAGCCGACTTCCATTTCGTCTCCCATTTCCACAGCGAGCACACCATCGCGCGCGGCTGGGGACTCGTACTCGACCGTCAGCGACATCAAGGTCTTTCCGCCTTCTTCGGTGAGGACCAGCGTTCCCACCGCTTCACCGGGGTACCACGCTTGATCGAACTTTTCCGTGGTCACGAGGCGTTCGGGCCTTACGACCTCCTTGTACACACCGCCCATGCCCATCTCGTCTCCGGCACTATTGCGCCACACCCAGCGGTAGGTGCCGCCCACCCGCAGATCGATCTCACACACCACGAGTGTCCAACCGGGCGCGCCGTGGAACCAGTTCAACATCATGTCGGCCTTGGTCATCGCATCGAAAACAAGTGCGCGAGGAGCCATGAAGGTGCGCGTGATCAGGATCGCGCGATCTCCGTTGGGGACTATTTCGACTTTGGCACTCATGAGGAAAGTGTGTTGAGTATGGTGAGGGTGCTTGTGTGGGTCAAGCTTGCGCTTCGGTGTGTGCTTTGAATCGATCGAGGATCGCCTGCCAACCGCTCCGCTGCATCTCTACCGGGTTCTGGCTCTCTGAATCGAAGTATTCCGTTACGCGTGTGCCGTCGTTCTCCTCCACGAAGAGGACCTCGCACGTGCGGCCATCGGGCAAGGTGTAAGCGATGCGCCCTTGTCCCGGCCTTGAGCCGGGATCTTGTACATCGTCGTACACGCCTGCGAAGTCGAAGCTGAAGCTGCCGTCGCGTGCTGCCATCGTGCTGCTGAACGCACCGCCGATGCGCAGGTCGTTGCTGGCCTTGGGACAATGCCAATCATCGCTGGCAGCGTTCCAGTGCTTGATGTGCGTGGGGTCGGTCCAACAGTTCCAGACGCGCGCGATCGTTTTGTTGACGAGAGTGGAGACGGTGATGCGTGTTGTTGTGCTCATGGTCTTGGGGTTGCTGTACCCAGTTGTCCAATGATGAAGCGCCTTGCCTATTGCAAGGCCAGCAATTCTTCCAGTTGTTGCAAGCCTTGGGTAAAGCCTTCCTTGAAGCCCATCTGCACGATCTGTTCAAGATCTTCTGGAGTCTTGAATTGCAGAAGAATGCGCACCCGTGTTGTGCTATCGCTTTCGCTGAAGTGTGTTTCCCACCTCACCGTGGGCTTGGTGTCGTTCGCTACGCCATGCTCATCGCAGAACGCATCGCTTCCGGAGAACGACTCCTTAGGGTTCACGGAATCGTAATCGAAGAAGCACCAGTGCCGATCGCCTTGCGGGCCTTCCATGTAGTAGAGCCAGCGCCCACCCTCGCGGAAGTCGAGCGCCTTGATGACGCATTGGTAGGGCTTCGGCGCCCACCATTGGCACAGGATCTCCGCTTCGGTCCATGCGGCCCACACAGGATCCAGTGGAGCGTTGAAAGAGCGCTCCACGGTGATCGTGTCGCTGTTCTTATCCACCGTGAAGTTGAAGATCGCCGCTTTGTTCATGCTTGCGCGGTTTCCAGGTATGCGGCGAGGTGATCGAAGCTGCCGTTCCATCCGCCGGTGATGCCATCGCGTGCGCCATCGAAGAATGCCTGCTCTTCGGGCGAAGCATCGTAGGGTGCCCACTCTACGTTCATGCGCGTGCGGTTCCCACCCAAGTCCTCGAAGGTGGTGGTGCTGAGCATCTGCTTCGGCCACAATGCCGCCATGGGATGCTCACCAAGGCCGCCGTTCTCATCGCTGAAGCTCTGGATGAAGACGAGTTTCTCGATCGGGTGGATCTCCTTATAGGTGATTTTGCCCCACATGTACGTGCTCTTGTCCTCGCTGATCTGGGCGTAGTGGTATACGCCGCCGATGCGGAAGTCCATGCTCTTCACCAGCGCGGTGAAGCCTTTGGGAGCGAGCCATTGGCCCATGCGTTCGCCTTCGGTATTGGCTTTCCAGACGAGTTCGCGTGGTGCGTTGAACACGCGTGAGACGGTGTGGCTTGCGCCGATTGTGGGTTGGGTCGCGGTGGACATTGGGTTGGGGTGTTGGTGATCGACCGTCGAAGGCCGTCTGGTCATTGAAGGGAAGCCAGTAGTTCATCCAGGCGTGCGTGCGATTCGTTCATGCCGCCTTCCATACCGGCGTTGAACATGCCGTCGCGGCCAAACTTGGACTTGTGCAGGATGGTGGTGGTGAAGAGCGTGCCGCCGTCGACTTCCTCGAAGGTCGTTGTCTCGATCGCGCCGTGATCCGGGAACGGTTCGTAAACAAACGTCTGTTTGAGGCGCATAGGCCGCACCAGTTCCAAGTACTCGCCCCGGAAGCCTACCTCTTGGCCATCCGGCCCGCGTAGTACGAAACGGTAGCCGCCACCAACACGCAGATCCACTTCGCAACTCACGAGCTCCTGGTTTCGCGGCCCCCACCAACGTGTAAGGTGTTCCGGTTTGGTAGCACAATCGAAAAGGAGTTCGCGCGGCGCGTCGAACTTGCGTTGCACGCGGATCTCCAGATCGGAGGGGAAGGTGATCTCGGCTTTGCGGTTGATGGTCGTTGGCATGGTGGTATCAGCTTATAGCGTTTGCATGTAATCGTCCAAGCGAGCGAGGGTCTGTTCACCGCCCTCTATCGCCCCGTATTCCTTCACCACCAGATCGCGTGCTTCCTTGGTGAAGAAGGTGGAATGCAAGGTGACCCTGGTCTTGGAACCGAGATCATCCAGCGTGATGACCGCTTTGAACATGACCTTGCCGTCATCGCCGCCGTGATCGTGCTCCATACGCGACGGCTCTACGATCTCGGTGAAG
This sequence comes from Flavobacteriales bacterium, assembly GCA_039931265.1. Classification (GTDB taxonomy): domain Bacteria; phylum Bacteroidota; class Bacteroidia; order Flavobacteriales_F; family PHOS-HE28; genus PHOS-HE28. Next base: position 30,008 of record JBDTSG010000054.1, on the reverse strand, counting down.
CGCACACTATTGGGATAGTCCCGGCCGTCAGGACCATGCATCATGAAGATCCAGTCGCCCCCTTTCGAAAAGTCGAAGGCCTTCGTTGTGATCGTGAAGCCATCCGGCCCCCACCACTTGGCGAGCGCATCCGGGTCGGCGAACGCTTGCCAAACCTTTTCACGTGGCGCATTGACCACGCGTGTGACGATGATATCACGATCGGCCGTAACGCTTGGCGTTGGAGCCTCAGATCTTCTTGCGTCCATTGGCCTTCTTCTTTGGTGCTGTCATCTTCTCCTTTTCCTTGGCTTGTAGTTCTTGCAAGTAGGCATCCAGTCGATCGAGACGCTCTTCCCAGAACTGGCGGTATTGTTCCACCCAACCAGCTGCCTCCTGCAGCGGCTCGGCCTTCAGTTCACATGGCCGCCATTGCGCCTCTTTGCCACGCGAGATCAACTGCGCGCGCTCCAAGACCTTAAGGTGCTTTGATATCGCGGGCAGGCTCATGCTGAAGGGCGCCGCGATCTCGTTCACCGAAGCCGCACCGGTGGAAAGACGCGCGAGTATCGCGCGCCGCGTGGGGTCGGCGAGGGCGGAGAAGGTGGCGCTGAGACGGTCGGCGGTCATTGACGGGGCAAACGTATTAAACCATATGGTTAAATACAAGGAACCTGAGAATTTTTCTCCTACGGATGGGGGACTCGCGCCTGCTGCCTGTCATGCACGCACAACAGAAACCGATGAAACACACAACCCTTCCCGTATGGCTTCTCTTATCCGCGTTCACCGCGAACGCTCAACAGAGCGACACCGAGCCACGTACGCTGTTCGGTTCCAAGGCCGAACACAAGAACGGCGGCTGGGGCGGTCCGGCCGTAGCGCTCACGGAAGTCATGGACAAGCCGGCGCTCCTCACGGGCTTAAAGGCCGGTTGGATAATTGACCACCGCTTCACGCTCGGCATTGGTGGCTACGGGATGGTGACGGATATGCCGAACAAAGGCTACGACGAATACTTGCTGGGCACCGGCGCAGAAGTTCGCAGGACGAGCCAGTTCCGCATGGGCTATGGCGGGCTGCTGTTGGAGCCTGTCATCGCATACAAGAGCCCTGTTCATGTAACGCTTCCGATCCTTATCGGCGCCGGCGGGTGTGGCTACGAAACATCCACTACTTGGGAGCAAATGGATGATTCGACCCACTATGACGACTGGCGCAACCAGGGCCAAGCCTTCTTTGTCGTGGAGCCGGGTGTAGAAGTGGAACTGAGCCTCGTGCGCTTCGTGCGCGTCGGTATCGGCACTTCGTACCGCTACACAAGCGATATCGATCTGCCCGGTACGCCGGTGGATGCGCTGCGCGGATTGAACACATCATTCAGCATCAAGATTGGCCGGTTCTGACAATGACCATCGACCCGCGCAGTCCCGGAACACAAGCTCCTGCCCATTTTGAACGGAAAACGCGGTGTGTCTGTTTGCGATGGGCTTCGACGTCGTCCAGTCCCAGGCAGGGATACCTTGCCGCGCATGTTCAGGTCCGGTGTGCTCGCAGCCGCTACGCTCGTTTCGATGGTGCTCTGTGCGCAGCAGCCCGCGCTCATCGGGTACTATGCCGGTGATGGCACGGACCTTTACCGACGGGACCTCTCGCTGCTCACGCACGTGATCCACTGTTTCCAGCATTTGGATGGCGACAGTTTGGCACCGATGTCGATCAAGCAGGAGAAGGTGCTGCGCGACTTGGTGGGTCGCAAGCGCGAGCAGCCGGGGCTCAAGGTGCTGGTTTCGCTGGGAGGATGGGGCGGATGTGAGTCTTGTTCCGATGCGTTCGGCCGGAAGGAAGGAAGGGAACGGTTCGCACGCGATGTGCTTGCGTTGCTTAAGCGGACTTGGACCGACGGCATCGATCTCGATTGGGAATACCCTGCTGTGGAAGGGCCACCGGGCCATCGGTTCGCAGAAGTTGATCGGCACAACTTCACACTGCTCGTGCATGAACTCCGCAAAACGCTTGGCGACCGCTTCGAGATCTCCTTCGCCGTTGGCGGGACGGATGAATGCGTGCTGAAAGGTTTCGAATGGGACAGCATCATGCCCCTCGTGGATCGCGTGCATATCATGAGCTATGATCTTGTGCACGGATACAGCACTGCCACGGGCCACCATACACCCTTGTATTCCAGCAAGCAGCAGTACCTCTCAGCGGATCGCTCCGTGCGTCTGCTCGATTCGCTCCATGTGCCCATGGAGAAGGTGGTCATCGGCGCCGCGTTCTATGCGCGGGTCTTCAAAGGTGTGCCAGCGACCAACAACGGGCTTTACCAAATGGGCACGTTCAGCCACACTATTTCCTGCAGTGCGATCGACACTACGATCGCCGTCGCCAAGGGGTGGGTTACCGAGCGCGACGAACAATGCAAAGCGGCGTACGTCTACAATGCCGGCCTGCAGCAGTTCCTAACGTACGATGATCCGGTCAGCATTGCGGAAAAGGCGAGGTACGTGGTTGATCACAAGTTGGGCGGCATCATGTTCTGGCAATTGCGCGACGACGTCACGAAGAGCGGTTTAATGCAGGTGATGCACGACGCGCTCAGGCGCGCGCCTTAGCTCCTGTACTTTTCACCCATGCGCATCTCCGTTTTTTGCGGTGCCGGCTCCGGTAACTCAGAGTCCATTCAAGCTGCTGCTGGTGAGACCGGTCGCGCCATTGCAAGGCGGGGTTGGGGTACGGTTTACGGTGGCGGGCATGTGGGATTGATGGGCATGGTGGCAGATGCCGCCTTGGCGGCGGGAGGGGAGGTGATCGGTGTTATTCCTGGGTTCATGGTGGAAAGGGAATTGGCCCATCAGCGGCTGACACAACTGATCGTTGTTGAAAGCATGCACGAGCGGAAAATGCGCATGCATGCACTCAGCGATGCAGTTGTTGCATTGCCCGGCGGTTTCGGGACCCTCGATGAGCTCTTCGAACTGCTCACTTGGCGACAGATTGGTCTGCATAACAAGCCCATCGCGCTTCTGAACGTGGACGGTTTCTATGATCCGCTGGTCGCGCAAGCGGACCGCATGGATGCCTTCGGGTTCCTTCACGCACAGCGCAACCTACTGATGGCGGGATCGAGCATCGACGTGTTGTTGGACCGCTTCGCCGGGGATGGGCCCAACCTCTGACAAGTCTCTCCATTCCTGATCCGTGGCGGTTCGATAAGCACCGCTATCGTTGACACGGGTCCTGATGCAGGGCCCGAATGTGGCCCGCTCAGGAACCCTTGTTCAAGATCACCGTTCAAAGGGCCGCCTTTCGCGCGTCCCATGAAACATACCCTCCTCGCAATTGCCTTTGTCGCGGCTTCCGGATCTTCCGCCCAATCGTTGGAATATTCGTTCCTGAACCAGCCCTGCGGAACCATCCTCAATTGCGACAGTGGCTGCACGGCCTGCATCGTCCCGTTAGCGCAGGGTGCCGTTTTCACCGGTACGCCTGCCGTATGGCACGGCATCGACGCGTGTCCTCATCCGATCACCAGCGGGGACAACACGGTGATGACGTATGGCTGGCCGGTCATCGCCGACTTCGACCACTACGTGGAGGTCTCGGGTATCGCGTTCTCACCGATGCACATCGACAGCGTCATCGTTCGGCACAGCGGTGAAGCGGATGGTCCACAACGTTTGATCATCCGCTACGGGGCCAACACAACGATGCCAACGACCATTGTGAGCGACGTTGTGATACCCTCGTCGTACAGCGAGACGCTCGTCACCGACCTTGGGTGCGTGGCCGCTGAGGATGGCATGATCTACGGCTTCTTCCAACTCATCCTACAGGCCTATGACGGTGGGTCAGGGGCATGGATGATCGACGATCTGCGCATTGTTGCGACCCCTTGCTCGGCAACGGGCATCAATGAGGTCACGAACGTGGACCGGCGCATAGGATCCGGGGTTGTGTTCGATATGCTCGGCAAGGCCACGGGAGAGGCACCCGCCAACGGGGCCTATCTCAGCGGAAGCAAAGTGGTGGTGATCCGTTGATCTTCGATCGCGACTTGTCGCGAGCAAGCCAGCTTGCGTTGCTTTGTGGCATGGAACAGGCCGCTCGCCGATCCGGCGCTGAACTGCGATACACGGAACGCCTGTATTCGCCGGGCAGGATCATTGAACGCGTTCCGATCACGCACCTCCGATGGAACTGAACACCATCGGCTTGCGCAAACCCATCTACCCGATCAGCGAACGGTTGTCGGTTTACCTGCGGGCCATAGACCGGGCGGACGTGCTGCCCGTTGTGTACAGTGATCTGCTCCGTCACGATGGTTTGCTCGCCCAGCAGGATGGGCAAGGCCGCGAAACGCTTTGGACCACGGTGCTGCTGAAGCCCAATGAGATGGAGGATCTCCACCAACGGTTGGTGCAACTCTACCAGATGCTTGTGGCGGATGGCAGGCACGTGGATCACCTACGTGTGGCCAGCATTGATTTCTGCGCCTATGGCAATAGCCAGCCCTTCCGGATCAAGATCCTCAACCTGATCAACGACAACCACGACTACTATTACATCAAGAAGGCCGATGCCAGCCGCGTGTACGGCTTGGAACTGGAGCACTTGCTGAGTCCGAACAGTATCAACTACATGGTGGACGGTAGTACACTGGTCGAGGAGCACATCATAGGCGTGCCCGGAGATGATTTCATCAAGGACCCGTTCCATTACGGCGGCAACATCAATCCTGTCCGGCTCAGCAAGGAGTTCGTGAAATTCAATGAGCGGTGCTTTGCGCGTCTGCTCGGCGACATGCGCGCCTACAACTTCGTTGTTGATGTGATCCAGGACTTCGACCAGGTGCAGTACCGGCTCAGGAGCATCGACTTCGACCAACAGTGCTACGAAGGGAGGCACCGGATCTACCTGCCCCAGTTCTACAAGGAGAACCTGCCGTACGTACGGTTCGCGCAAGAGCATATCGGTAGCGAAAGCACCGAGCAGTACGGCAACGAGGAGCGGGCGTTGCTGCGCAAACGATATCGTTTGGCCCAAGCCCAGCTCGAAGAACTCTTCAACGTGATGCGGACGGACACCATCAGCACTCCGGAGCATATCAGCGTGCTGGCAGGCGAACTGAGTGATTTGCACAAGCACCAGCGGATGGCCGCTTGCAGCAACATGGGCTCCATCCTTGAACTGCACTTGAAGTTGCGGTTGGGAATGGACTGACCCCGGACCTTCCAGGAATACCGCTGTTCACATCCGCCTGTTGATCGAAAGGCAGCGATCAGGCTTGAATGCTCTTGATCGATCCAATGGCCGATCCTACGTTTGCGACCCACCTGCAAAAAAAAGTCTTGACCATGCAACGGCTTACCACGTTCGGCATGATCATCGGAGCGCTGCTGACCGCCACCACGGCCCAAGCCAGCTGCCTGAAGATCGAAGGGACGGTTACCGACCAAGTCTCCGGCGAGCCGGTGAACGGGGCGTTGGCGAGGCTCTACAAGAACGGCGTGAAGGTGGACTTGGAGATGACCACCGGCCGCGGCCGCTTCATTTTTCAACTGGACAATAACGCGCAGTACATCGTGCGGGTCGGCATGCCCGGGCATATCACCAAGTGTTTCCAGATCCTCACCTACGGACCGGAGTGGGAGGGTGCCAGTGTGGTATGCGAACTGGAAGTGCAGGTGGCCTTGGTTGAGCGCATCCCAGGCATGGATATGACCTTTTTCGACATGCCATTGGGCCTTGCGCGGTTCGAACCGCTCACGGGTTCCATTGTTTGGAACAAGGCTTACGAGCAGACCATTGCGTCGAAATGGAGCAGCCTCATGCTCGAGTACGAAGCACGCCGCGAGGATCTTGCCGAGAAACCTTGAGCACAGCGATCAGCATGAAGAAGCCCCACAGGTGAAAGCCAGTGGGGCTTTTTCATGAACGGCATCGAGCCTATCGGAGGAAACGGACCACATAGGCGCGGTCGTTCACATATAGCCTTGCGAGATAGGTTCCTCGCGCAGCGATGCCGGGCAGGTCTAAGGCGTATTCACCCTGCGACGATCGGCCGGGGCGTTTCGACAGGACGATCCGACCGGTCGCGTCGAGAATGTCGATCCGAACGTCGGCGGCTTGCTTTAGTCCGAAGCGAATGGCTGTGACCCCATCCGAGCTGGTGGCTTGAAGCCCGGACGTCAATTCCAGCTCAGCAATTCCCACAGCATCGATAATGTCCACGGTGTAGTCTTCGAGTTCACCATGATACCCGAAAGGGTCGGGAGGGAGATCGCATGGGGTGGGCAGCGTGTGGCCGCCATGGCTGCACATTTTAGCGGTAACGCGCATGCGTGTCGGTCCGGTCATCGCGCTAGGCGGTATGGTGATCTGGCCCGTGTATACAGGGCCAGCAAGGTGATCCACGGACAGCAGGGTTTCGCCGACATCATCCAATTGTCCGTCGTGGTTAAGGTCCACCCATACCCTCAGGTTCATATGCGGACTGATGGTGTTGTCGATCGTGAATCCGATCGATAGCGGGTACGTCGCGCCTTGTTCCAGAACGGTGGTCAGCCCTGTGTTCACGTAGCTATTGTAGGGGTAGTTCTCGATGTCGGTACTGGTGCGATCGATGGTGTTGCACACCACGTGCGTTACGCCGGGCATGGTGGCGGCGTAGGGGATCGCGGTGGCCGGGACGCACCACTGTGCGCTAAGGCCTGTTGCTGTGAACACCCATGCGAATGCGAGGAGGGATCTGTTCATGGTCGTGGGGTTTGGTCCGAGCGATTGACAGCATCTTCAGATCAACGGTTGCACAGCATGGGACCGATGGGACCTTGTTCAAGGACCGGTAGGATCCAGCGGCGGAACGGCTGTAACGGAACGGTTCAGCACGCGACATCAACCGTTCATCCTGTCCGTACGGCCATGAAACACGATGAACCCTCCAGGCAGATGTGCTTCGCTGATGGCCGGGGCGGTCCACCGTTGCAATGGCATGCATGCGGGATATCTACCATGCGCATGGTATGGTGAGGCACGAAGGCTGATTCCATTTTTGCATCGTCGGATCGAATAGCACATCCCCTCAAACCAAGAACCATGAACCCGATCGCACTGCTTGCCTTCATTGCCGGTATCGGCACTTCGAATACTGCGGACAAAGTCAGCACTCCGGAGAAAGAGAGACCCGCTGCCGATCAAAGTGGTAAGCAACAGCCTGCATTGGGCGCCACGAAATGTCACCGCGGCGGTTGGGATGGGAACTGATCCGCGCCCTTCGGGCATCGTTGGTTAAACTCGTGCTATGGCCGCCCACCTCCGTTTCAAGCGCCACCTCCGTTTCCTGCGCGATGGCGAAACGATGCGGGTGGTACAGGACCTTGCCAAGGACGCGGAGCTGCCCGCCGGAGAGGCCTTCGACCACTTGCTAGCGGCTGTTGAACCTTCACCGGATGAGCAAGTCCTTCGCCTCGACCTGTCACGGAGAATGAACGCGGAGCCTTCAATGGTGGATGGGCTGCTTACCAAACTCTTCGCCCTGAAGTTGATCGAGCGTTTTGATCCGGCAGATCGATCCTATGTAAGGTTCGATCGGCAACTGCTCTTGCTCGACGCGTTGGCGCCTGCCGATGACCAACGCGAAGTCCTTGCGCGACAGAAGCGGCTTGACAACGCGCACGTCATGGTGCTCGGGCTGGGCGGTATCGGGCACCAAGTGGCATTGTCACTTGCTGCGGCCGGTGTGGGCAAGATCATCTTGGTGGACGGCGATGTAGTGGAGGAGAGCAATCTGCACCGGCAGATCCTGTTCGCCGCTATGGATGTGGGCAGGTCGAAAGTGGAAGCGGCGCGTGATGGGCTGTTGCGTGTTGCTCCGGGTTGCGGCATTGCTTGGCGGAAAGCCATGGTGCATGGCGCCGAGGAATGGGAGAAGTTGATCGCTTCGTTCCCGGGTGTGCGGCACGTAGTAATCAGTGCCGACAAGCCGGTGCAACTGGTGAACTGGATCAGCGATGCGCGGAAACGCTTCAACTACCACTGCATCAAATGCGGTTACATGGCCACGCAAGGCTTGATCGGGCCATTGCTCGGCCCGGAAACAAAGGGCTATGACGAGCTTTTCAGTTCTTGGGGGCCACTGATCGAAGCGCAGTCGGAGAACATCAGGACCTTCAATGCGCGGTCGATCGCGCCGACCATGGCCGCCAGCAACGCCATCATGGCGAACATGGCAGCATTGGAACTGATCAAGCACATCACACGCGCTGGCACCCTAACTCTGGTCGAAAAGCGCATGCTGCTCGACCTGAACACATATTCCACTCAACTCGGCTGACATGTCGCGCATGTTCACCAGATACATCCTTCCATCCCTGTTCGCATTGTCGGTTGTCTTTCCCGGGTCGCTTTCCGCGCAAAGCGATGAAGGTGACAGTTTGAGGACGCTGTTGGCGCACACCACCATCGACAGCGCCCGAGTGCGACTGCTGGAGCGCATTTCCGCTGACTGGCTGTACAACCAAGGCAATATGGACAGCACCCGGTGGGTCGTGGAGCGTGCTGTTCATCTATACGACCGATTGCCTGAGGAGCAGCGCAAGGCGATGCAGCGTCTGCGGATGAAGCTGCACGAGAAACTCGGGTTCGCACTGCACCAGACCGGTGTGAACGACAAGGCACTTGAAGAATGGCAAGCCGGGGCGCGGATAGCGGAGGAACTCGGATCGTCCGTCGACTTGGCGGGCTTCTATATGTACATGGCACAGGCCTTCCGCGTAATGCTCGACAATGCGAACGTGCGGGCATATTGTGGTCGGGCATTGCGGATCCTCGAACCCTTGGGTCCGAGCACGGACCTGGCCCTCACCGAGTACAACCTTGCGGCCTACTACAACGAAAAGGACCAATGGGACAGCGCTGAGTACTTCGCTAAGCGCGCTCTCGATTTCTTCCGGGAGGACGATGACCCCATGCGTCAGTTGGCCGCGGAACTCATGCTACTGGGAACGTACCACGGTATGCGCGCGTTGGACTCAGCCGAGAAGCACCTTGCAGCGGCTGAAGCGATCGCGGACAGGGTGAGCTACCCGGAATCCAGAATGATGCTCTATGGCATGCGCGGTCGCATCGAGCTGTCGCGCGGCCAATTCGCACAAGCGCTCGCCAGCATCGATTCATCCATGGAGATCAGCGAACGTCTGGGTATTCCCATGGACCGTATGGAGGTCTACCGGCTCCGCGGACTGGCGCTTGCTGCGAACCACAGGATGGATGAAGCCTTTACCGCACTCGACTCCAGTCGGGCCGCCATGTTCCGGGACATGGGCTTGGAGAAGCAACGGGAAATGACCGAGGTGCGGATGAGTTTCGAGCAAGAGAAGGAAAGGGCGGTGGCGGATGCGGAACTGCGCAAGCAACAAGTACAGAAATGGGCGGCCATGGCCATCGGAGCATTGGCGTTGGTGCTCGCGCTGGTCTGGTACCGATCGTTCCGGGCCAAGAGCAAGGCGAACGAGGAGATCCGACGGACCCAAGTGCAGTTGATCGAGAGCGAGAAGCATCGCGAAGCTGAGCAGGTACGAACGCGTATTGCACGCGACATCCATGACGACATCGGGGCGAGCCTCACGAAGATCAAGCTGCTCAGCGACGTGGCCATGAAGAACTCTCCTGATCAAGCTGAGGAAACGAAGCGTGCACTGACAAGGATCGGCGAACACGCACGCACCGTCAGCCAAGCTATGAGCGACATTGTTTGGGCAGTGGACCCGAAACGCGATACCCATCAAGGCATGATCGACCATGCCCGGCTGCTTGCGCAGCGGCTGCTCGGGGATAACGGGATCGCATTCACCCTCGACCTGTCGGCTGCGGCACCCACCCGGCTCATAGAACCGTGGCTCAAACGGGACCTCCATTTGGTGATCAACGAAGCGTTCAACAACATCCTGAAATACGCTCTGGCGAAGACCGTAACCGTGAAGCTGCACTTGGGCGAGCGCTTCGAGTTGAGCATAGCTGATGATGGCATCGGCTTCCACCCGGCACAGGTCGGTACCCAGGGGAACGGTTTGCGCAACATGCCCGAACGGATGAAACGTCACCGAGGTTCCTTGACCATTTCCAGTTCCCCCGGAAAAGGCTGCACGGTTGACGCGGAAGGCCCTGTGGCTTGACGGCATACTTTGGCATTCACCATGGAAAGCCGGGGGAAGATCCGTATCGCTATCGTTGAAGATGATCAGGAGATACGCGACCTGTCACATGCGGTGCTTTCCGGGGAAACCGACATGCAGGTGGTGCGGACCTTCGCGAACGGCGAGGATTTCCTGCTGGCCTACCCGCAGCTCGACGTGGACGTGGTGTTGATGGACATCGGTATGCCCGGCCGGAACGGGATTGAATGCGTGGCGGTTGCCAAGCCATTGAAGAGCGGTACGGTGTTCCTTATCAGTACGGTGTTCGAGAACCCGGTATACATCTTCCAAGCGTTGTGCGCGGGCGCTAGCGGTTACCTGTTGAAGAACACCGGCGCGGGGGAGATGGTGGATGCTGTGCGACAGATCGTGCAGGGGGGAGCACCCATGAGCCCGGCCATCGCGCGCATGGTCGTGGAATCGTTCCAAGCGAAAACGCGGGAACGGATCGCGGATCATGACCTTACCGAAACCGAACGCCGCGTGGTGGACGGATTGGCACAGGGGCTCATGTACAAGGAGATCGGCGATCGCATCGGTTGTGTGATCGGTACCGTGCGCGTGCACATCCGGAACATCTACGCAAAGCTGCATGTGCGCAGCCGGCATGAGGCTGTACGAAAGGTGTACCCCGGAACGGGAGCGTGACATTCCACAGTGTCGCTGATCCCTACTTCGCCCGCGGGTGGAACTGCATGATGTTGCTGCGGAGGTAGTCACGGTCGAGGTGCGTGTAGATCTCCGTAGTGGTGATGCTGGCGTGGCCCAACATCTCCTGGACCGCGCGCAAGTCGGCACCACCCTCCACCAAGTGCGTTGCGAATGAATGCCGGAACGTGTGCGGGCTGATCGTCTTCCGAATGCCGGCTTTCACGGCAAGCCGCTTCACAAGGTTGAAGACGGAGATGCGCGACAAACCACCGCCGCGTGCATTGAGGAAAAGGGTGTCGCCCGCATCGTCCGAGACAGGGAGGTGGATACGTTCCACTTCTCGGTAGTGCGTGATCTGCTTCATTGCCTCGGGACTTATCGGTACCAGTCGTTCCTTATCGCCTTTGCCGATCACGCGCACGAAACCCTCGTTGAAGTTCAGTCGGCTGATACGCAGCGTACACAATTCACTGACCCGGAGACCACAGCCGTACAGCGTTTCCAACATGGACCGGTCGCGGTGCGCCAACGGCCTGCTCATGTCGATCGCGGCTACCATGGCATCGATCTCCTGTACGCTCAGGAAAACGGGCAGCTTGCTCCCGATGCGCGGCATCTCGACCAACTCGGTGGGATCGTCCTTGATGATGCGTTCGATACGCAGGCATTTGTAGAAGCTGCGCACGGCGCTCAGCAAGCGGGCCTGGCTTCGCGCACCCAAGCCGCCCTTCGCAACGTGGGTAACGAAGGCTTGGAGATCCTCCAGCTTGAGTTGTTCAACATCCAAAGCAGGCGAGTGGAGTTCGCAGAATTGCAGCAGTTTGCCGAGGTCGCGCACATAGGCTTCCACCGTGCGGTCGCTCAAGGAGCGTTCCAACTTCAGGTGCGTACGGAACAGGTCAACGGCTTCAACGGCGTCCACACCGCAAAGCGCGGGGTTATTGGCCCAATGCCGGGAAGGCGGTGAAGGAGGTAATGCACGATCGCTTGTGCATCGTTGCACTAGAGACCGGCGAGGAATGCCATGGTGTCCATACCGTCGGCATAGTCGTCCAAGCCGGGATGTTGTGAGCGACCGAACGGAACGTGCCCATGGCCTACGATGCACTGTATCTCTTCCTGTTCGGCGTGCAGTTCGGCAAGCACCTTCTCCCGGTCATCGTAGCGCTCATAGTACAAGGACGCGACCGGACTGGCCAGCGCTTCGGCCTCACGTAGAATAAGGAAGCCGTTCTCCAACATCGGCACACGTTCCAGCAGCCAGATGGCTTTGTTGTAGTCGTAGTTGTTGCCGTACTTGTTGTGGTTCACCACTTCCTTCCATGGAAAGATGGCCCCGAAGAAGCGGTCCAGGTCAAAGCTCTGCGGTACGTATAGCTTGCTGACGCTGCGGCAACCCAGACCGAAGTAGCGGAACACATCTTCGCCGAGAGCTGTGAGTTCGTCCTCTGTTTCCGTACCGTCCAAGATGGCTACACTGATGCGGCCCTTGCGCACCAGCCGCGGCAGATGCCCGAAGTAATGCTCGAAGTAGCGCGCAGTATTGTTGCTGCCGGTTGCGATGAGGGCGTCCACAACCCCGAGCTTTCCGTTCTCGATTCGCAGGTGCGCCCTGATGCCCGGCGCGAACCGTTCCAGCAATTCAACAACGGCCGGGATGAGAACATTGTCCTGGCTGCTCGGTTTGATCCGTGCGCTATGCCCGCTCAATACCACGCAGAGGAGGTCATGGAACCCGACCAAGGGAATATTGCCCGCCATGATGATACCGACCGATCGTGCGACCACGGGCTCTTTTCGGTCCGCGAGCCATTGGCGCAATGCGCGTTCATCGAGCATTTCCGCAAGCGAGGCGAGCATGTGCCGCACATTCGTTTCAGTGAACCAGCCGTTCACCACCCCGGCTCTCCGTACGGTGTGCACCAGATCGGCGTATTCCAATTCGCCCAGGCCGATCGAAAAGCCCGGCCAGGCCTCAGATCCACCAACGGCACTGAATACCCGGCCCAGTTGTACAAAGGCGCCGAGGCGCTGCTCGAAGGGTAGGAGGGTCACGGGTATATTTGGCCCGCCTCGGCAAGGACTTGTCCGGACGGGGCGCGAAAATAGACCGGACACAATGGCCATTACGATCACCGAGGAGTGCATCAATTGCGGTGCCTGCGAACCCGAGTGCCCCAACAATGCGATCTATGAAGGTGGTGCCGAATGGCGCATGAGCGATGGCACGAGCCTGAAGGGCCCACTTACCACGCCCATGGGCAATAGCTACGAAGCGGGCAACGCGCAGAACCCTGTGGCGATGGACGTTTACTACATTGTTCCGGACAAGTGCACGGAATGCACCGGTTTCCACGATGAGCCGCAGTGCGCGGCCGTATGCCCGGTGGATTGTTGCGTGGACGACCCCGATCACCGCGAGACGAAGGAACAGTTGATGGCGAAGAAGGAGTTCATGCATTTGTAGGCCACGCGCCGTCAGCCTCCTGCTTTGGTTCGGGCCTTTCGCCCCAAACAGATGAGCACTATCCTATCCGGAGGCTCCGTTCCGGCTGCCATGAGAACGTCTTCATTGTTCCTCGCCGCATTCTCGGTATTAAGCGTGGCGGCCCAGGAGCCTGCTGTTCCCGATACCGTTCTCGCTCAACGCGTGCACGAACTCTCCCAAGCGCCAACGGATACGTTGGCCGCTGTTGCGAGCGATCGGCTGAAACAGGATCTGTTCGCTGCCCTCCAAGCCGGTGATGGCTTTACGCGCGACTTCAGCGGGGTGCCCTTGAGCCGTGTGGATGCACCCGACGGAAAGTTCCGTTTGTTCACATGGAACATTCCCTTGGCAGACGGATCGCACCGGTTTGAAGGCTTGATGTTGGTGCGTGATAGGAGCAAGACGGCGGTGGTCGAACTGCACGATGGAACCGCTGCATTGGGCACGCCGGAAAGGAGCGAACAAGGACCCGAGCGGTGGTACGGTGCGCTCTACTACACGGTGGTCCCGGTGAAGAAGGGCGGTAAAACGTTCTACACGCTTTTGGGCTGGAAGGGCTACAGCAAGGTGGAAACGCGGAAGGTGGTTGAAGTGCTCAGCTTCAAGGGCAATGCACCACGTTTCGGTGCGGAGTTGTTCGATGCGCTTGAGGCGAAAGGCAAACCGGCCCGGGTGCGGAAGTCGCGACTGATCTTCGGGTTCAATTTCCAACTGAGCATGAGTTTGAAGTGGGATGCTGCGAATGCACGCATCGTCTGCGACCATCTTTCGCCCTCGCGGCCTGACCTCGAAGGCCAGTGGCCGTTCCACGGGCCGGACATGAGTTATGATGCCTACGTGTGGGAGAAGAACCACTGGGCCTACCAGCGCGACATAGATGCCCGAGGAACGGGCCGCGACGGCAAACCGTGGAACCGCCCGCCCTCAGAACCTTGAGCCTGAAATCAGAACAGCCCCGGATGTCGGGGCTGTTCTGCTAGGGATCGCGATCGATCAACGCTGCACAACGATCCGCTGTACGGACCGAGCGCCACTCGCCATCACCTCCAAGGTGTAAACACCATCGGACACATCCGACAGGTCGAGGGATACTTTGTCTGAAGCAGGAGTGGACCCATCCTTCACCACGCGGCCCATTGCATCGCACACGCGCAAATGCACTTGGCCATTGTTGCCGAGGTACCCGATGGTGAAGAGGCCGGTGCCGGGGTTGGGGAACACCGTAAATACAGGCAATGCGCCGGGCTCATTGACCCCGACGTTGCCACCGATGCCATCGATGGTATTTCCGCAGCTGCCCAACCAAGTGGTGAGGTTCGGATAGGTAACAGCGAACCTTCCGTAGTAATCGTTCACGTTGTTGCTGCAATTGGCTTGCCCCCCGTACAACTGGCCGACCAACCGGCTGTTCTCGTCCCACAATCCGCTGCCGCTGCTACCGCCCTCGGTGGTGCCGTCTTCCCAGTCGAAGATCTGCCAGCACGCTGCGCTGCCATTGCCCAAGTTCACATTGGCTTGGCCCAACGCATCGTCGTTTATGGTGAATTTCTTGATGTCGCCGCTGGGATGGTGGATCCCACGGCACTCCGGCGGAGTAACCCCGCTCTTGTCCCAGCCGGTGAAGAACACGTTGTAGCTCGCAGGTGGCGCAGTGTTCAACTCGAGAAAGCCGTAGTCGCTACCCGCACCGCTGGCCAACAAAGTGGCTCCGCTCACGGTCTGGTTGGTGGGTGCATTGGTGTTCGGTGTGCAAACAGGGCTCTGCCAGTTGAAGCGGAACACCCATGTGCCGGGGTTGCCTACCAAGCAGTGGTTGGCGGTAAGGAAATACGGCGTGCCATCGTGCGCGCAGTTGTCAAGCAACTGGCCCGTGCAGAAACCGCTACCACCGGAGACCAACATCGCTACGCTCCTGATCTGGTCGGTGTAGCCCACGTTGATCGGGCACACAGCGTTGTTGTTGCAGGAGCCGCTATCGCCGAAGCCCTTCGTCATACCGAGGACATCGCGGTAGCCATGTGTTACCTGACCGATCCGCAATTGCCCTTGTCCCACCGCAGTGGCGGGTTCGATGTACTCGATGGTGATGCGATCGCCCATCATCAGGTCAACGCCAAGTTCGGTGTGGCCGGGGTTGCTGGCAGCGGTGAACGAGCCCAACACATGGCCCAAGGGGTTGTAAACGAACACTTGGCCACCCTCCGGCACCACGTATGTGTTGAATTCGAAATTGACGCTCAACGCGCCCGGGCATTCGATCCCCAGTTGCCATACGCGATCACCGTTGGGCAAGGTGGACCAAACACCACTGTTGTCCAGTGTGAGGTCGGTACTGTGGTTCTGTCCGAAGCGCATGCGCTTGTTCCCTGTGGCGAGCAGTTCAGCGTCCTCGACCATCAAGGTGAGCGCATCCACGGCAGGCATCACTTGCACTGGTGCTGCTGGAAGGCTGCTCTTCACATCGCTCAAGCCTACAGGGCTTCCCCCGAAGGAGATCTGGGCAGAAGCGAAGGGACTGGAGAGCGTGGCGGCCACTAGGGCCAAGGGGAGTATTTGTTTCTTCATGATCGGGTTCTGCGCAACAAGGGTTGGTCGGTTGGTTCTGCCACAAAAGAACGCCCGAACGGGATGGACCGTTGCCTGCTCCGGTGAATGCCCCGGACTATTTTTCCACAAGCCGGGGAATGTCAGGAGGCGAAAGAAAGGAGCATCCGATCAGTCCACCTTCTCGCTTTCCTTACGAATGCGATCGGCGAGCAACTGTTTCATTGCCATCCATTCATCGCGCAGGCCAGCGGCGCTGATGAAATCCTGCTCCTTGCTGGCGCGCTTCATCTGCGCTTCCAGGATGTCGCAGTTCTTCTGCAACTGTTCGGCGGTCATGGAACCCACCACGGGGTCCGCAGCTACGCTGAAGCCCTCCGGTTCCACGTAAGCCTTGCGCATGCCCTCGTTGTTCACATCGATAACGGCCGTCTGTTTCAGCACGTCGGCCCGGTCGCGTTTGATCTGGGTGGGGGTGATGTTGTGCTCGGAGTTGTAGGCGATCTGCTTCACCCTGCGGCGGTCGGTCTCGTCCATGGTGCGCCGCATGCTGTCGGTGATCTTGTCGGCGTAGAAGATCACTTTGCCATTGATGTTCCGGGCAGCCCGACCGGCGGTCTGCGTAAGCGAGCGGTTGCTGCGCAGGAACCCTTCCTTGTCGGCATCGATCACCGCCACCAAGGAAACCTCCGGCAGGTCGAGGCCTTCGCGCAACAGGTTCACACCTACCAATACATCGAAGAGGCCCAGCCGTAGCTGACGGAGGATCTCGATGCGTTCCAGTGTCTCCACATCGCTGTGGATGTACTTGCACCTCACTCCGTTGCGCCCCATGAAGTCGGTGAGCTCTTCGGCCATGCGTTTGGTGAGGGTGGTCACCAGCACCCGTTCCTGTTTCGCACTGCGCTGGCGGATCTCCTCGAGCAGGTCGTCGATCTGGTTGACGCTGGGGCGTATCTCGATAGGGGGGTCCAATAGACCTGTTGGCCGAACGACCTGCTCCACGATGACGCCTTCGCTGCGCTGCAGTTCGTAATCGGCCGGGGTTGCGCTGACGAAGATGGTCTGGCCGATCATGCCTTCGAACTCCTCTTGCTTCAAAGGACGGTTGTCCATGGCACTGGGTAGTCGGAAACCGTACTCGACGAGGTTCTTCTTGCGACTGCGATCGCCACCGTACATGGCACCGATCTGGCTCACGGTCACGTGACTTTCGTCAATGACCATCAGGAAATCGTCAGGGAAGTAGTCGAGCAGGCAGAAGGGGCGCTGGCCGGTGCTCCGGCGATCGAAGTAGCGGCTGTAGTTCTCGATCCCGCTGCAATACCCCAGTTCGCGCATCATCTCCAGATCGTGCAGGGTGCGCTCCTCCAGTCGTTTCGCTTCCAGGTTCTTGCCGATCTCATGGAAGAAAGCGACCTGCTTTTCCATGTCTTCCTTGATCGCTGCAAGCGCCGCGTTCATCGTATCGCGGCTGGTTACGAAGATGTTGGCCGGGTAGATGGTGGTGGCCTCAAGCTCTTCGTGCAACACGCGTGTGGCAGCATCGAAGCGCTCGATGCGTTCCACATCCTCTCCGAAGAAATGCAGTCGGATCCCATCATCGCTGTACGCAAGCATCACCTCCACCACATCGCCACGCACACGGAAGTTGCCACGTGCAGGGTCGGCATCGTTGCGACTATAGAGCGCCTCCACCAATTGCAGCAAAAGTTTATTGCGGCTGACGCGTTGCCCCTTCTTCACCTGCACCACGCTTTTGTGGAACTCCGCAGGGTTACCGATGCCGTAGATGCAACTGACACTGGCTACCACCAAGACATCGCGTCGGCCACTTAGCAGGGCGCTCGACGCGCTGAGGCGCAGCTTCTCGATCTCCTGGTTCACGGAGAGGTCCTTCTCGATATAGGTATTGGTGGTGGGGAGGTAGGCCTCCGGCTGGTAATAGTCGTAGTAGCTCACGAAATACTCCACACGGTTCTTCGGGAAGAAGTGCTTGAACTCGCCGAAGAGCTGCGCAGCCAAGGTCTTGTTGTGGCTCAGCACCAACGTGGGCCGATCCACTTGCGCTACCACGTTCGCCACCGTGAACGTTTTACCGCTGCCCGTAACGCCCAAAAGCGTCTGGAAACGCGTGCCGTCGTTCAGGCCTTCCACCAACTGGCGGATCGCCTCGGGTTGGTCGCCGGTGGGCTGGAATTCGCTGGTGAGGTCGAAGGGCATGCGTTCCGGTCCCGCTCTCGGGGGCGCGAAGTTCGGGCTTCAATGCCTCAGTACTTCCACCAGTAGTAAAGCAGCTTCACATACTCGTTGTTCACGGCCATCAAGCCGTCCTCGCTCCGCCACCAATAGCGTTCGTCGAAGCGGTCGGTGGGTGCGCCGATGCGCTTCACGGTGATACCGGCGGCCGCGAAACGCTTGGTGAACACGTAGTCGATACGGCGCATGTGGTAGCGGCTGCTGAGCACGGCAATGGTCTTGTAGTGCATCATGCGGGCATGGATAAGGATGGCATCCGCTTCTTCCATGGTGCTGGTGCCCATGTGCAAGGGGATGCACTGCGTAGCCGGCACGCCCTCGCGTACCGTGACTTCCTGCGACATCTCGGATTCATCGCGCCGTATGCCATGCGCTTCCAATTCCGTGTGCACGTTGCTCCCGGTGAAGTAGAAGACGGTCCCGGGGAATTGCCGGTGCACATGCGCAGCACGGATGCCGCGTTCAAGTGATGCACCACCCAGAACGTACACTGCATCCACGGGGCACGGTGCATCCTCGGTCACCAGGAAATCGCTGACCGCATGCAACAGCGCGACGCGGAAGAGCCATCCAAAACCCATGAGGAGGAGCAAAGCGCCCAGCACCTTTACCCAGCGACGTCGAAGAAGTCCACGCGTGCTGCTCCCCAAGGTCTCCATGGATCGATCAGTACGCACCGGCCCATCGGCGCGCACCCCACTCGGTAGCAAGCAAGGCCAACAGGATGAAGAAGATCCACTTCGACCCGATGAGGTCGTTGAAGCCCGTATGCGCGTAGCTCCGCGCCGCCAGGTCCTTGCGTTCGTTCAACGCATCGGCGATGCTCGCGAGACCAGCCTTGTCCGGTGCGACGCTGAAGCCCGATGAGCGCGCCGCGATGTCGCGCCAAAGGCCGTGGTCAGCGGTTGTGGTCAGTTGTTCAGCAACCAGTTCCTGCACGTTGAAACCGCCGTTGGCCGACAGGTCCTCTCCCGCATACGAAACCTTCGCGGTGTACGTGTAGCGTCCGGGCGGCAATTGCCCCGCCTCCAAACGGTAGCTGCTGCCCAAGCGGCTGAAGAGGAAGGGGTAGTCCTTTCCAGCTTCATCGGTGAAGGTGACCTTGGCTTCCGGCTCGTTCACCAATTCGTAGCTGGCGTTGTACAGCTCGGCATTGATGATCACAGGTTCGTTCTCCGCGAAGATCCGGGCATGGTCGGTCCGGAAGCGTTGTTTGTCGGCCTTCACCGCAAGGAACTGGACCAGTTTGCGCACCAATCCATCGAAGTGCACCGTGCTTTGTTGCATCTGTTGATCGGCCAATCGCCAGCGCCAAAAACCTTCTCCGCAGGTTACCGCCGTGCGGCGCTCGCCCTGTTGCACTGCGATCAATGGGGTGGCGGTGTTCACCACGCCCACGCGTTGTGCAAGCATTGCTGATGCGCCCTTGCCCAGTTCGTAGTCGCCGAACGGCACTTGCAATGGAGGGAACCGTTCAATGGAGCGCACCTCTTCCGCATCCATGGTGAACAGCGGGAAGGAAGGATCACCCGACGCCTGCGCATCGGTTATACGACCGCGTTGCGCAACAACGTTCACACCGGCTCCTTGCTGCCCGAACGCAACGAAGTCCGTTTCCGTGCCCAAGAAGTACCAAACGGGAAGGCCTTTGGCCTTTATCCGTTCAAGCACGTTCTTCCCCTGGCCTTTCATCGAAGGAAGCTGGTGGAGAATGACGAGGTCGTAGTCTTCCACCGATCCGGAGAACGCATCGGCAAGGGCGAACTCGGTAGCATATCCGTCCAAACCACCGAGCGCATTGCGGATGGCAGCGAGGTCCGGGTGCGGTGCTGCGGCCAGCAGCAGCACCTTCTTCCTGTCGTCAAGTACCTCCACAAGGATGGTGCGCGCGTTGTTCACCTCCGTCACTTCACCCTCAATGCTCCGCAGCGAAACGGTGTAGCGCTGCAATCCGGCGGAGGCCGCCTTCACCAGCAGCGGCACTTCCAGGAACATCGGATCGGCCGTTATGGGAATGTCCTTGCCAGCGACTTCCACACCGTTCTGCACAACGCTTACGCGTGTGGCCCGGCCTGCCAGATGCCGAGCTTCCAACCGCACGAGCAGCGGGAATTCGTTCCCCAGATAGGTGATCCGGTTGTGCTCCACCGCTTTCAACACCAGATCCGTCCGCACGGTAGTGTCGCCCATGGCGATGGTGTACACCGGAACCCCGATACGCCGGGCCGAAAGGCGTGGATCGCTGCCACGGTTCCAAATGCCATCGCCATCCACGATCACGGCGCCGATGTCCGGTCCGCTGAAACGGTCGTATACCTCACGGAACGCTTGGTCGATATCCGTAAGCGGTTGCTCTTGTGTGAAAGACAGACCTTCTTCAACGCCCTGGCCGTAGGTGAACGAACGCACATCGTATTTGCCGCTGAGCTTGTCAGCCAAGGCAACCAGCCGTTCCTTGTACGCGCTGCGGAGGGCAGTGCTATCCTTCGTGGCGAGGAGCGAACTGGACCCGTCGTGCGCGATCACGATCACCGGTTTCCGGATGTCCTCCACCTTCACCTTGATCAAGGGCTGGAGCAAAAAGAACGCGATGAGGGAGATGGCCAATGCGCGGATGGCGGCCATCACCAGCGCGAGCCGACGGCCCCAACCATGTCGTTCGCTGCTGCGCCGGTACAACAGCCACGCCATGCCGCATCCGAACGCAATGCAAGCGGGTATCAACCAAAGGGAATAAGTCGAGGAAAGGTTCAAGTAGGGTGATGTTCTATGCGACGTGAGGAGAAAGCGGGAGGGTCTGTAAGCAACAACAATGAGCGGTCAAGCTCGCGACGGAGAGGACAAGTAACGGGGATCGGGACAGTTTCATCTTCATGTTCTCGCTCACTCTCTCGCCTTGCTGATCCAGCAGGTGATAGGGCGGTGGTCGCTGAGTTCATCGGGTAACGTTCGGAAACCGGAGGCTTCCAGCGAAGGTGTGTGCATGATCTGGTCGATCCGGAAACTCGGGAAGTCGCCGATGTAGGTATGACCCAGGCCGCTGCCGCTTTCCTCGAAAGCGTCCACGAGATCGGTATCGAGATGGTGGTAGGCATAACTCATTGGAGTATCGTTCATGTCGGCGCACAACACCACGGGGTGCGGGCAGCGGCGCATGTGTTCCCGCATCAATTCCACCTGCCCGGCACGACGGATGAAGGCGTTCTTCAGGCGACCGACAATGCGCGCTCCACCGGTGCGCAGGGAATCGCTCTCCATGCCTTCGTCCAGATCGCGGATGAACTGGTAGTCGGAGTAGCCGAAATGGATGCTGGCGAGGTGTGCATTGTAGACCCGCACGGTGTCGCCGAGCATGGCGATATCGGCCCAGATGCAGGAGTTGTCGTGATCCCCTGGGAACTCCACCACGCCTTTGGCCAAGATGGGCAGGGCGCTGAAGATGGCGATCCCGAAGTGGTGGCCCAGCTTGGTATGCTGCACGTAGTGGTCATGGACCCCGGTCCAATGGAAGTTCTTCAACAACGTATCGCGGGTATCGAAGAAGCGTTTGTCATCGCTGCTGAAGAATTCCTGGGCGCAAAAGATGTCCGGTGCCTCGGTGAGGAGCAGATCGTACATCTCGTTGCGGTTGGTGCTGTTGTGGCTCCAGTTGTACAGATCGAAGAGGCGGACGTTCCAGGACATCACGCTCACCTGTTCGCCTTCGGTGCTTTTGGATCGGCCGAAGACCTGGATGAAATCAGCGACATGGTTCCATCCGATGAGCAAAGCGATCCCGCTCACCAGCATGCGCTTGCGCCGGAAGATCGCCCACCACAAGAGGAAGAAAAACTGCGCAGCCAGAACGAACGGATAAACCATGCCGAAGAAGGCCAGCGGCCAGAAGATGGCCGGGCTTACCCGTATCGCGATATAGGCCAATAGCAAGGCGAGCACCGCCAACCCGTTAAGCCACCAGATGGGCAGGTGCCAGCGGCTCACGCGCCGGGCCAACTTGCCTTCGGCGACGGCGGGTTCAGTGCTTCCCATCGTTGCTGGCCTTGAACAGGATATCCTTCTCCGACTTGCTCAGGCTCTCATAACCGCTGCGGCTGATCTTGTCCAAGATGACATCGATGTTGGCCTGTGCCGCTTTGCGCGAGGCATTGTACTCCGCATCGCTCACGCGCTTTCCGCGTGGTGTTTGCACAACCTTCAGGCGTGGCCCCCTTCGAAAGCTCAATGCCTTGCCGATACGCTCCAAACCGTTGATGAACCCAAGGCTCCAATCGTTGCCTTTCTTCAGTTGCATCGCGGCGAGGTAGCCATAAAGCGCACCGCCCAAGTGGGCAATATGCCCGCCGCTGTTGTCGTCGGAATTGTAGCGTATGGCGATCAGATCGAGCAAGAGGAAGATCAACGCGAGCCACTTCAAACGGATCGCGCCAAGGAGCATGAGGCGCACCTCCAACTCGGGCTGGTAGGCAGCAATGCCGATGAAGATGGCCATGACGCTCGCCGATGCGCCCAGGATCATACCCTCTCCCGAGTAGGGTCTCAGCACCGGTGTATTGGCGAACAGGAGGAAGAACGCGAAACCGGCAAGGCCACCCAGCAGGTAGTTGCCCAACAAGCGCCGATCGCCGAGCAGCCCACCGAAGAGGCGCCCGCTGAACCACAGCATGATCATGTTGAAGAGGATGTGCATCGCCCCTTCGTGGGTGAACATGTACGTGATCGCGGTCCATGGCTTCAGCAACAAAGCATTGAGGTTACTGGTCGAAGCGAGGTACGGCGTAACGTGCCGTTGCATCCAGTCATCCGCCAACAAGGGACTCCCCTCAACGAGGATGACGACCAAACCCACGATGAGCAGCGCCAGGAACACCGCCACATTGATGATGATCAGGCGCAGGAGCACCCCTCCCGTGCGCCACATGCCTTTGATATCGTTCCACACGCTCATGCCCCGCTCTTTGCCCGTCAAAAGAAGGAAGGAAGCGGCATAGCGCCCTCGTTCATTTTGATGTAACGCCGGGAACGGCCGTTAACGTTCGTGAACGGCCCAAAGGAGGGAGGGAGGAAAAACTTGTTGTGGCGCTCGGTATCCGGGTGCCTCAGGGCTTCCCTGGGCCGCGCCTTTCCCCACCGGGGCGTTCCTCGTGCCGGTCGCGCAAACGTTTCAGGAGCTCCCGGTTGAAGTCGCGCTCCGCGCGAGCGAGCATCAGGGTCTTCTTCGCCCCCACCACCTTGCTGAACTCTGCGCTGTATCGCTTACGGAGGTCGAGTTCCTTCTGCTGCGAAGCCAGGTCCCTATCGATGGCGGCAGCCGCTTCTGTATCGGTAAGTTCGCTCGCACCCCTCAGGGCTTTGTGCGCATCGCGTCGCTCCTTGCGTGCCGTCTCCAATTCCTTGTCGAACTGGTTGTAGACGGGCCAGAACTTCTGCGACTCTTCCGGCGTCAGTTCCATTTTCGTGGTGAGGTACGCGGTTTTTTGTGCCTTGATCTCCTTCAAGCGGTCCTCAGGCAATGCGGGCATGTCCTCTTCTTGTGCGTTACCGAGCAGCGCCGGTGTTGACAGCAATGCGCTCAGGAGGAAGCGGTGCAGCAGGCTCTTCATAATTCGCTTATGAGTTCGTTGAGATCGGCATTCTGGTCCAAATAGTCCAGCAATTCTTCGTCGGTCAGTTCCGGGTCTGCAGCTTCGGGGGATCGATCGTTGTCCAAGGCCACCGCGAACAGCAAGTCGTCCTCTTCCAACCCCTCCAGATCGCTGATGGCAGGGATCGTCTCCGCGTCACTGGTAATCGCGGCCGGATCATTTGTAGCAGGGGTGCTACGCGTGAACCACCAAGCACCGAAAAGCACGGCTGCCACGGGAGCGGCTATGGCTATGCGCCAGAGCCAACCGAAGGCCAAGGTTTTACGCTCCTGATCCAGAACCTTGGCCTGCACTTCATGCGGCAAGCGGTCGAAGAAGTGTTCGGGCACATTGAAGGGCTCGTCTCCCTGAATGGCGAAGAGCGATGGCGCAAGGCGCTCGAGTTGGGCGCGCTCGGCATCGTCATCGCCTCGGCGGAAGTCAGGGGTGCTATGGAGGTCCGGTCCCATGTTGGTCGGTGTTCTGACGTCAGGTGGGCGATTTGGTTTGATCGGCCACCACCCACACTTCGATCTTCTTCACGGCAATGTGGTAGGTGGCTTTCAATGCGCCGATGGAAGTACCGGTGATGGCGCTGATCTCGGTGTACTTCTTCGCCTCGAAATACTTCATGATGAAGACCGCCCGTTGCTTGGTCGGGAGCTTCATTACCGCGCGTTGCAACTTCTGCTGGATGGCATCGCCGCTGAAGTGCTCGCTATCGTCAAGCGTTCCGCACAACCGTTCGGCCACGGTATCGGAGCTCACGAACAATACGCGGTTCATTTTGTTCAGGTGGTTGATGCTCTCGTTGTGCGCGATCCGGTACAACCAGCTGTACAACTGGCTGTCCTCGCGGAACGTTTCCAGTCCGTGCCAAGCCTTGATGAAGGTGTTCTGCAGCACGTCTTTGGCATCGTCGGGATCGGAGACCATGCGCCGTACGAAACCATAGAGCCGTTGCTGGTGCTGCCGCATGAGCAGGTTGAACGCGTAGTTGCGCGACCGCTCATCGCGGAAGAGAGCCAGCAGTTCCTTGTCGGTGTGCTCGGTCATCAGGCTGCCGTTCACAACTGCGGCATGGCTTGGAACCAATGGACGACTACTTCCTTTCGACCGCGCGCTTCACGGCAGCGATCACGTCGGGGGTATCCAGACCGTACTTCTTCAACAATTGGTCGGGGGTACCGCTTTCGCCGAAGCTGTCTTTCACCGCCACCAGTTCCAGGGGTTTGGGCGCGTTCAACGCCAGCACCCGGGCGATGCTCTCGCCCAAGCCGCCATACATATTGTGTTCCTCGCAGCTTACCGCACATCCCGTCTTGCTGACGCTCCTGAGGACCGCTTCCTCGTCCAAGGGTTTGATCGTATGCACGTTGATCAGTTCGGCACTGATGCCGAGCGCAGCGAGTTCTTCAACTGCCTTCAGCGCTTTCCAGACCAAGTGCCCGCAAGCGAAGATGCTGACGTCGTTCCCCTCCACCATCACATCGGCCTTACCGATGGTGAAAGGCCTATCGGCGGCGGTGAACACCGGCCATTTCGGGCGGCCGAAGCGCAGATAGACCGGACCTTGATGCTCGGCAATGGCGATCGTGGCGGCCTTCGTTTGGTTGAAGTCGCAGGGCACGATCACCGTCATGCCCGGTAGCATTTTCATCAAACCGATGTCCTCAAGTATCTGGTGAGTGGCACCGTCCTCGCCCAGCGTGAGACCGGCATGGCTGGCGCAGATCTTCACGTTCTTGCCCGCGTAGGCAATGCTCTGGCGTATCTGGTCGTACACCCGGCCCGTGCTGAAGTTGGCGAAGGTGCCCGTAAAGGGGATCTTGCCACCGATCGTGAGGCCTGCTGCGATACCCATCATGTTCGCTTCGGCCACGCCGACCTGGAAGAAGCGCTGTGGGAAATGCTTCGCGAACGCATCCATTTTCAGGCTTCCCGTGAGGTCGGCGCAGAGCGCGACCACTTGGTCGTTCTTCTTTCCCACTTCCAGCAATCCAGCACCGAAGCCGCTGCGGGTGTCCTTGTTGTCGAGCACGGGGTAGGCGGTTGTCATGCTTTGGGCGCCGAAGCCTCGGCGAAGGTGTTGGTCAGAAAGTGAGCGTTACGGATTGTCCTGGGGTAATGGTGACGTCCTTGAGGATCGAGTACTCGGTCTTGTGCGCGTTCGAGCTGCGGTAAATCACTTGGTAGGTGCCCGGAAGCAACCGGAATTGCTGTTGCACGGAGCGCACGTCCATGTCGGTCACCCAGACCAAGGTGCTGCCTTCCTTCAGGAAGATCGCACCATCACCGGGATTCGCCAGTTGCGCATTGAGCACGCCCGGTTGTGGGATCTGCACAGGTGTGGTAGCACCTTGCCGGATCATCACATCATCGATGCGCATGCGCGGCAGGGTAAGGATCTCGAGATCGTACGTGCCGGTGCGGTAGCGCTCGGTGGTGCCCATTTGCTGCACATGCAGGATCGCATTGTCGTTGTTCGGATGGACGATGCACTGGATGGCACGCGCATCGTTCCAGCCGATCTCGTTCGGGATGCCCTGTACCTTCAATTCCAAACCGCCCTGTCCGGCGCTAACGGGGATCTTGTTGTGGACACCGGGCATCAACTTCACATCGGTTCGCTCCACCGGGGGAATGGAATGCACCACCAACTTGTAGGTGAAGATGGGATCGATGGTGAGCGTGTCCGGGACATTGCGCTCGTTCATGGTGTGTACGATGTGGTACTTCACCATTCCGGTTTTCTGGTCGTAGAGCGTTACCGGAACATCGGTCTCCGTCGGGTTGCCTTCATCGGTCAGCAGGTCGATCTCGGCGGTAGTGCTGTTGAGCGCTTGTGTCACCACCACTTGCAGCACTTGCTCGAACAGTTCAGGGGTGCTGGCATCGTAGTAGTTGCCCACGCATTGCAAACTGTACTTCTGTCCATCCTCCAAGCCGACGCCGATCACGAATGGTTTCAGCACTATGCCTTTGGCTTGAAGCGCGCGGCTTACGGCACAGGGGTCCTCATCGCATGCCTCGATGCCGTCCGTTATCAGGATGATGATGTTCCTGACCTGTCGCGCACCGTGTTCCAACGGCGGGAAGTCGCCACCAGCCTTCTCCAGCGACCTGGCGATGGGCGTCGTGCCAAGGCACTTCACCTGCTCAAGCACGCGCTTGATGGACGGTACGCTATTGGAGCTGAAGGGCACCTCCAACCGGGTGTCGTCGCAATCCTGCTTGCCCGCTTCAATGCGTGTTTGATGACCGTAGACGCGCAGCGCGAGTTCGAGATCGGGCTGGCCTTCCAGTTCGGCCAAACTTTTCAGCAACAGGTGCCGTGCGGTGTTGATCTTGGGTTGATTGCCCCAGAAGGCGTTCATGCTGTTGCTCGCGTCGAAGACGAACAGCATTCTCGTAAGAGGCCGTTGTGGCTGTTCGGGCTGTTGCGCGCGGGTGTCGTGCGTTGCCAGAAGAAAGGCGGCAAGCAGGAGCGAAGTGAAGACGTGAAAATGCGGAAATGTGACAGCGGCAATGGAGTGGCCGTATTCATCTTCACATCTCCCGCATTTCCACATGATCTTCTCTTCAGTAGTCTCCTAACGTTTCGGGAAGCTGTGCCAGTGCGTTGGCCAGCTGCTCATCGTTCGGGGGAATACCGTGCCACTCGTGGCTGCCCACCATGAAATCCACGCCTTGGCCCATTTCCGTGCGCATGATGATCATCACGGGCTTGCCCTTGCCCGTGTGTTTTTTCGCCTCGGCCAACGTGCCCACTACTGCGGCCATGTCGTTGCCGTTCATGTGCAGCACGTCCCATCCGAAGGCCCGCCACTTGGCATCCAGGTCGCCGAGCGGCAGCACGACGTCGGTATCGCCGTCGATCTGTCGGCCGTTGTGATCGATGGTGCTGATGATGTTGTCCACTTTCTTGGCCGCAGCGAACATGGCGGCCTCCCAGATCTGTCCTTCCTGCAATTCACCGTCGCCGTGCAGCGTGTAAACGAGGTGATTGTCGTTGTTCAACTTCTTGGCCAACGCAGCACCGATGCCAACGCTCAATCCTTGTCCCAGCGAACCGCTGGCCATGCGCACACCGGGCAAGCCTTCGTGCGTTGTGGGGTGCCCCTGCAGTCGGCTGTCCAGCTTGCGGAAAGTCTTCAGCTCTTCAACGGGGAAGTAGCCTGTGCGCGCCAGCACGCTGTAGAACACCGGGCTGATGTGGCCATTGCTCAAGAAGAACACATCCTGCCCGATCGCATCCATGTTGAAAGCTCCCGGGTCGTGGTCCAAAGCATGGAAGTACAATGCGGTGAAGAACTCGGTGCAGCCCAGGGAGCCCCCCGGATGACCGCTCTGGACGGCGTGCACCATACGTACGATATCGCGGCGCACTTGCGAGCAGATGGCTTGCAAACGGGCTATGTCCGCTACGGATGCCGCACGGGTCATGGGTTCGGATAGCATGTTGGGGGAAGTGCCGCGAAAGTATCCGGCCCCATATGGCAGCTTGAGGATCGTTGAAAAAGAACGGGGCGTGTGGATAATTCCACGCGCCCCGTCAATTCCGCGTTGTACCGGTCAAACCTCGCCGGAGTACAACCGCTTGACGTCCTCCTTGCTCAACTCAATGAGCGCGAAAACGCCCAAGGCGGTACCGAAAGGAAAGTTCAGGCAGTCGATACCGGCGATCACCATGCTGAACGTGCGTCCGCGGCGCTTCCCGATGTTGCGGCCGCTGATGATGTTAAGGACGCCGAACAAGAAGATGAAGAGCGAGACCACCCAGCCCACTGCGCTCATGACCCCACCAACAACGGCGGGAGCATGATCGCCATGGCTCTCGTGCGCAACGAAGTCGCTCTGGAGCAGCGTGCCGAGGCTGTTGAACAGGAAGAAGACGATCAACGCACCCAGCAGTTCAAAAGCGCCATACACGTATTGAAGGATCTCCAAGGTCCGCAAGTTGTTTTTCATGTTAGGGTAGGGTTCAGGGCGTGAAGTTGATGGCTGCTGGAACAAGCCGTGAGCGGCTTACATGAACGGCCTGAGCAATAGGCCAGCGGACCTGCCGCTTGACGCTCCGCCGACGATCGGCATACCGCTTGCCAACGCCGGTCCGCGGAACAGAACCGCACCACATGAAGAAGATCATCCTGTCGCTTGCCGTCGTGTCCTTAACGGCCGTGGCACATGCCCAGTTCCAAGTGAACCCCCAGGTGGGCATCAACTACCAAACGCTAACGAACCCTCCTGTCGATGCGACGTACGGCGCGCGCGCCGGTTTCCTTTTGGGTGCGGACTTCCGTATCGGCAACCGGGCGTACTTCCAGCCGGGCGTGTTCATCGGGCGGAACAACTCGTTCTTCAGCTACAACGATTCCACGCTTGCCCAAGGGAACGTGGTCCGCACCAATTTGAAGATGAAAGCGCTCGTGGGCTACCGTATCATCGACACGTACCAGTTCGACATGCGCTTCGGAGTCGGCCCAACGTACGATGTATTGATGAGCCGCGACGTGAAGAACAGCGACATAGCATGGAACGAAGGTGACTTCAACACCGGGAGTTGGAACGTTGATGCGGCGCTCGGCTTCGACATGGGCCATTTCACGGTGGAACCCGCAGTGAGCTTCGGCCTGAGCCGTGTGTTCAACGACAACCTCAACGTGAAAGACATCGACAGTCGTTACCTCACCTACGGTCTTACGATCGGCTTCAACTTCGGCGATGATGACAAGAACGACGTGGAGCGGAACTGATCGCTGCCATCACTGAAAAGGCACAGGCCCTGTCCGCAGTAATGCGGAACGGGGCCTGCGCGTTCATGCGGGAAGCGATCGTTCAGCCGCGTTTCTTCCTGTTCTTGGCCCTTCGCGTGGGCGCGGACGGTTTTGCGGATCCGCGCCGGGAGGGCTTGGGCTGGTGCATGAGGATCTCCTTGCGCGACATGCTTTTTATCGTTGCGAGCGACAATGGCTCAACGGTAGGTGCCCACTGCTCCTCCACTACCAGGAGCCACCCGGCTTTGGCCAACCAACGGCGCTTGCGCGCCTCGCTGGAGGCAACACCGTTACGCACCTTCACTCTTGCGTTGAGAATGGTTTGCTTGGCCGCGCCGAGCGTGATCCATACCCCGGGCTGAAAGAGCATTTGCTCGTAGGCCGCGGTCAGCGATCGCTGCTTGGTGGTGGGCACCTTGTTCTTTGCCATGGGTACAAAGATCCGCAACGGATCCGGTACGCAGGCCAATACCCACTTTTAAGGAGTGGGCCG
>JBDTSG010000053.1:0-11080 GCA_039931265.1 Flavobacteriales bacterium | reverse complement strand
CGCTGCTGGTGTAGGTGAACACCCCATCGTTGGCGTTGTCGATGATGCGCTTGTTGGTTGCGTTGCGTAGCACATAACCACCGGTGGTCATACCATCACCGAAGCTGTCGTACACCAACAGCTGGTAGCATCCATTGGGCAAGCAACAGTTCGGAACTATGGTGCTGTTGTTGGGGTAACCGCTTCCGCTGCACACTTGCGCACCACCGAGTATCTTGATCTCCCAACTGGTCTGTGCGCCGTTGGCATCGGTTTGCAGGGTCAGTGTCACTTGGTTGTCGTTGCACACCGCCGGGGTACCGGCACATACGCAGCCGGCCGTGATCATGTCGTTGGTGGTGCTCGGATCGTTGTCGTTGCACAGCGCACCGGGTTCGGGGTTGCCGCAACCGCAGTTGCCGGGCGCGACTTTGTTCGGGTCGCTCGGGCAACCATCGTTGCAGTTGGCTGTTCCGTCGCTGTCGCTGTCGGTATCAGCAACGCCACAGCCACAGATCCCCGGAGCGATCTTCAGTGGATCCAGTGGGCAATCATCGTTGCAGTTGGCCGTGCCGTCATTGTCACTATCGGTATCCGCCACGCCACAGCCGCACGCACCTGTTGCGATCTTATTTGGATCGTTCGGACAGTTGTCCGCGCAATCGCGAGTGCCATCGCCATCGGTGTCCACTGTGCCGGGTACTGTTACTGCGAGTGTGTAGCTACCGGTATTGCTACTGTATCCTTCCACCACGATCGTGTATGTGGTGTTCGCGGCGATCGCATAGCTGATGGAGGACTTCAGACCCGCGCAGCTCGGACCGTTGTCGTCATTGGAAGCGAGGTGGCTTACGCCGGATCCATCCAGCAGATGCAGGTAAGTGTCGTTCAATGATCCTGTGCCGCACAGCGAAACGCTCATGCTGCTGGTCGCGCAGGCACCGGTATTGATGCTGTACCACACGTCCGCCGAAGCTTGCGCTTGCGCACCGGTGTATGTACTCGTGTAGCAGGGCTGGTTGTTGCCGCTCACCGTTGCGGTGCCCGCATTGTTCAATACGATCGGGATCGACGTGGCGTAAGTGTCGCCTGCGGGTTGGTTGATCGGTACTGCGGTGCAAACACAGCCCGCGATCACACCATTGCTCATGCAGGCGCCTCCACCGCATGCATCGCCGTTCTGGCCGAAGAGATAGGGGCAGCTATCGTTGCAGTCGGCGGTGCCGTCGCCATCCGTATCCGTGTCCGCAACACCACAACCGCAAATACCCGGCACGATCTTGTCCGGGTCGTTGGGACAGCCATCGTTCGCATCGCATGTGCCATCGCTGTCGGAGTCGGCTAATGTTCCGGCACATGTGCAGTTCCCATCGCGCACATCATTGATGGTGCATGCGTCACCATCGTCGCAGGCATCACCGGCAACGCACGACGTGGTCGGTGCATATTCCCAGAGATCACTGAGGTAGCCACCGTTGCTCACTCCGGTGCACACATACCCTCTTCCGCCAACAGCGAACGATGCGGCGCCACGGCGGGCTGTGCCTGCGAAGTCGGCGCGCTGTGTCCAACTGTCCGCATTGGGATCGTATTCCCAGAGGTCCAACGGTTCACCGGCCGCATCCTCTCCTGTGGTGATGTAGCCCTTGGTGCCCACAACGAAGGCGACCGCTGTTTTGCGCGCAGTGCCCGCGTAGTCGGTTCGCTGGGTCCAGGTGCCGGTGATCGGGTCGTATTCCCAGAGATCACTGAAGTTGCTGCTGCCATCCGTTCCGGTGCCGACGTAGCCTTTGGTTCCGATGGAGAAACCGACGGCGTGCGAGCGCACGCCGCCGCCGAAGTCGGACAACGGTGTCCAGGACAAAGTGCTTGGATCGAACGACCATAGATCCTGAGTGGCGCCGAACTGGGTTTGCCCTGTGCCAACGTAGCCGAGATCGCCGATGCTGAAGGCGACCGCTTTGAAGCGACCGTTGCCTTGGGGATCGGTGCTGCTCACCTCTGTCCACGCGTTGTTCACAGGGTCGAACATCCATAGGTCCTGCTGCATCGCACCCAGGTCGTCCATGCCTTCACCCACATAGCCGAAGCCGCCGGTGGCGAAGGCGAACGCACCGCTGCGAACTGTGCCGCCCATGTCCGCCATTTGCGCCCATGAACCGGTATTGGGATCGTATTTCCACAGATCACGGAAGACGTTCACATCATCCGCGCCGGTACCCATGTAGCCGAAGTCGCCGATGCTGAACCCCACCGCGTCCTTGCGCCCGGCGACGGGGAAGGCAGCACGCTGTGTCCATGCGTCGGAGGGTGCCGGTGAACCTTCACACACGCAGATCGCCGAGAGTACATCGTTTACTGTGTTTGCATTGCCATCATCGCAGACCGATCCGATGGTGCCCGGTGTATTGGGGCAATCGTCCTGGTCATCACAAATGCCATCCCCATCGGCATCGGGCAGGTAACTGCCTTGGCATTGACAGGTCGAGGTCACCACATCGTTGATGGTGCATGCATTGCCGTCGTCGCAGGGCGACCCGATCACACCGGGTTGTGACGGGCAGTTGTCGTTGGCATTGCAGATCCCGTCGTCATCGGTGTCAACGAACGAGCCATTACAAGCGCAAAACGCGTCCACCACATCGTTCACCGTGCAAGCATCACCATCATTACAGGCGTTCCCTGGAGACAAGTTGGCGAGCAATGGACATGGATCGGCCGCATCGCAAACGCCATCATTGTCCGTATCCTGGAAGGTTCCAGCACACAGGCAGTTGGTCACCGCATCGTTGATCGTGCATGCATCACCATCATCGCACGATTGGCCGTTGCTGAGGTTCGGCAGCAGAGGGCACGGATCCGTCAGATCGCAAATGCCGTCGCCATCAGTATCGGCCGCTGCTGTGCCCCCACAAAGACAACTGCTGCTGACCACATCATTGATCGTGCAAGGGATCCCATCATCACATGCGGCGCCCACAGTGCAACCTTGTGTTGGGTCGAACTCCCAAAAGTCGGCCGTGATCGGGCCGTTATTGGAGATCGAACCATTGATCAAGCCCGAGCCTACGTAACCTAGTTGCCCAACGGAGAATCCGATGGCAGCGGTGCGATCACCGCCAACAAAGTCAACCTTCTGCACCCAAGAATCCAATGCCGGATCATACTCCCAGAGATCGTTGTATGTATTGGTCACGTTCAACTCAGCGTCCCGACCCGTGCCGACATATCCTTTTGTTCCGATGGAGAAACCGACCGCGTCAAATCTGGTACTGCTGCTGAGATCGGCCTTCTGGGTCCACGCGTCCGTAACTGGATCATACTCCCACAGATCATTGTGGTCGGCGAAAGAAGAAGATCCTGTACCCACGTATCCCTTGGCGCCAATGGTGAAACCTACTGCCGCCGCGCGACCACCTCCAGGGAAATCGGCTCTCTGCGTCCAGGTGTCGGTCAGGGGGTCATATTCCCAGAGATCGCTTGTCGCAGGCCCATTGGGATTGACCTCTTGTCCGGTACCCACATACCCTTTTGAGCCGATTGAAAAGCCGATAGCATTGATACGTTGTTGCGTTACTCCAAAATTCGATTTCTGCGTCCATGTATTGGTTGTGGGGTCATATTCCCACCAGCTGGGCAACGAACCGATGTATCCTTTGTTACCGATCGATAATCCGACACCGTAGGCGATTCCCTGGGGGTTCACGTTGGCCTTTTGGCTCCAGCTATCCGTCGTGGGGTCGTATTCCCAGAAGTCGCTCGTTGCGCCGCCCCCAGCAGCATACCCGGTCCCGATGTACCCTTTGCTTCCAATGGAGAACCCAACCGCACCGCGGCGTGCTCCTCCACCGCAATCGGCTTTCTGCGTCCAACCGTTCTGTGCTGATCCGGTCTCCGCGCATGCGAAAGCAGTTAACAGCGCGATGGTCTTCAAAATGGTTCTCATTCTCTCTGGTATTTCAGGATTATAGGCCGTGGTTCTTGAGTTCTTCTGTGGTCACGGTAGGCGGCATCTCGCCGCGCTGGATCTTTTCCATCACCAGAGCGCTGAGCTTTTTTGCTTGCTCGCCTGTGGGACAGCCGTTGTTGCCTGGGCGGCCGGGCACGTTGGTCTGGTGGATCAGCAGCTTGCCGTCGCTCAGGATGTCGTAGCCGAAAGTGCCGTTGGGCGCATCGATGATGCGGTAGGAGAGGGTGGCGCTTTGATGCTCGGTCGGAGCGGGGAAGGCTGCTGCGCTTTCTTGCTGCGCTGGTTGGCCGGTTGCGGGGTGCGCGAGTTGCGCGTTCGCATTCAGCAGCAGTGCTGCGAAGGCGATGGGGAGAAGGATGCGAAGAGTGTTGCTCATGGCCGCTGTCTGGTGTCCATAGGTTATGGACAGCAAGGCTATCGGCTGCCGATCAAGGTCTCAATCGCATGATAGTGGGGGTGTGAACCGATGAACCGCAACGGCGCCACGACGCAACGATGACGCAACGTTCATTCGAACCAGACAATGTGATGCTGTCAAGAAGCCCACAGGGCCTCTCCGGCGTGGCGTTCCTGTAGCGCCTTACGTTGGATACTCTCTACCGCTCGAACACCTTGTTCAACGCATCCGTCCGGCTCTGCACCTGTAGTTTGGTGTAGATGTCCCGGATGTAGCTGCGCACGGTATCGATGCTCAGGCCCATGCGATCGGCGATCTCCTTGTAGCGGTAGCCGCTAGCGAGGTGGTCAAGCACTTCGCGCTCGCGCTTGGTGAGACTTTCCAGCAATTCCTGGTTGTTTTTCTTGCGCGGCACGCTCTCCACCACCATACGTGCGATGTTCATGCTCATGGGTGAGCCACCCGCATGCACCTCGTGGATGGACCGCACCACCTGCTCGGCGGGCGCAGCCTTCAGGAGGTAGCCCGTGGCACCAGCGCACAGCGCGTTGAAGACATTGGCGCTGTCATCGAACACCGAGCACACCATGTACTGGACCTGCGTGCGTTTGGGCTTGCACTCCGCAATGCATTCGATACCGCTCATTCCGGGCAGGTGGATGTCCATGATCACCACGTCCAATTCCTCCAGTCCCGTTTTGCGTGCGGTGAACTCTTCGGCGCTGCCATAGCTCCCCATCCACTTCAGGTCACCCTCACTTTGCACGACGCGTTCCAGTGATGCACGGATCACGGGATCGTCTTCCACGATGGCAACACGTATCGGCATGGAGCAGCCACAGGTTGGAGCAGGTGGCGCGACAAAGCTATCGGCCCGTCCGGGCTATTCGCCCCGCATG
Organism: Flavobacteriales bacterium; assembly: GCA_039931265.1. Taxonomy (GTDB): domain Bacteria; phylum Bacteroidota; class Bacteroidia; order Flavobacteriales_F; family PHOS-HE28; genus PHOS-HE28. The sequence continues at coordinate 5,835 of JBDTSG010000053.1, read as the reverse complement.
AAAGTGGGTGATGGCAAGGGCACATGGAGCGCGTAGCGTGTTCCCGTTGCGTCGCTGTGTGCCTCCAAGGTGCCTCCAATGGCCTCGCTGCGGTTGCGCAGATTGCCAAGTCCGTTGCCGCGCGAACCGTTCGCCGTCTGGTCGAAGCCATGGCCGTCATCTGCCACAATCATCCGTAGTTCGCCAGCGCCGATGTGCAGTTCCACGGTGATCGTTCGCGCATCGGCATGCTTCAGCGCGTTGCTCACCGTTTCCTTCAGGATCATCACCGTGTTGCGTTTCACCTCCGGTGGAATGTCGCGGTGTTCCATGCCGGGTTCGATGCTCAGGTCGGTGCGTAGTTCCACCTGAAGTTCCTCGAACTGACGGCCGAGCAGATCGCGCACGTAGGCCACGAAACGTTCCGCGTGGTCGTTCTTCGGATCCACAGTGAAGACGATCTCGCTCAGTTGTCCGATCAGTTCGGTGCTGGCCGTCGCGATGCTGTCCGCGAGATGCTCCTTCTCTCCGTTGTTCTCGGTGGTGCCGCTCATCGCACGCGAAAGCATGGTGATGCGGGTGAGCCCGCTGCCGATGTCGTCATGTATATCACGAGCGATGCGCGTGCGCACTGCTCCCACTTCGCGCTCGTGTTCCAACGCGGCTATGCGTTGACGATAACGCAAGGACAAGATGTACCTGGAGATCAGGAACACCAGAAAACCGGCAATAAGGATCACCAGAAGCTTGAACCACCATGTCTGCCAAAAGGCGGGCACAATGGTGAAGGCGATGCTCGCGGACTTGGCAGTAGCGGTGCCCCGCCCAGCGACGACCTTGAACACGTAGGAGCCCGGTGGAAGTCCCACATAGCTCACCGATCGCTGGTAGCCATTGTCAACCCAGTTGGCATCGTGTCCTTCGAGCATCACCTCGTAGCGCACTGCATCGGCGTGGAGCAAGGCGATGGGGGCGTAGCTGATGGTGATGGAATTGCGATCATGGGAAAGCGTGAACGATTCTTGACCGGTGCCGCTCTCTTTCCCGCCACCCGTATCGCCGTGTACCAGAACCGACCGGATATACAGGCCTTGCAGACCGTTCGCGTCGGGGAACGTCGATCTCTTGAACCGTGCTGTCAACTTGTTCCACGCGAGCGTGTACCCATCCTTGTCCGCGATCACGGAGGCTACGGAGGACATGCCCAAACCATCCAATGGACCGATGTGCTGGAACGAACTGTCCGCTGGACTGAAGAGAACGAGTCCGGTATTGGAAGCGATCCAGATGTTGCCGGTCGCATCCATGGCGGCATCGTTGTAGCCGTTCTCACGGTCCTGCATGTCCTCATAGGTGGCCGCATGCTGAATGGATGTTCCGTCATACCGCAGGTGCACGAGGCCGTCGTTGGTGGTAACGGCGTACATCTGTCCATCCGCACCACTGGTGATGGCCGCCAAGCGTCCGAGGCTCAACGCTTCCGGGTCGCTTGCCGTGAATTCAACAAGACGCTTTGTGCGCGGATCAATCACGCCCAATCCGCCATCCTCGAAGGTCACAGCCAGTTTGTTGCCGCCGATGATCATGACCGAATTCCAAGCGTGCCGCGTTCCTGGATCTTGTGGATCAGCCTGCGGCTCCACCCATTCGGGGCTTGCACCCTGTGGCGGGTAGCGCAACAACCCGGATCCGTTGAAGGCGATCCACACCGATCCGTCCTCGGCCTCGGCCATGGACAAAATTCCGGGAGGGTGATCAGGCAAACCGGTGACGCTCTCGAACCGTTCACTTGACAGCCTGCGCGTTCCGGGATCGTAGTTGCGCAGCCCACGTGTGGTGCCGATCAGCACGCGCCCGTCGCGCGTTTGAAGGATGGAGATCGGTTCGGTCCGTTCTTCATCGAGCTCAGGCAGCAACAAGGAATCCAGCAGCTCTCCGGACGGGCCTATCTTCAACAACGCCCGCCGTGCGTATTGGCGCGCACCCCAATAGCCGGGGTGATCCACCGCCACGCACAGGATCAAAGCGCGTGTGGGCCACTGACGGAAGTCCGATGATCGGCCGGGCAGGATGAAGATGCCGTTGGTGGTACCGACCCAAATGCGGTCGCTCTCATCCTGCAAGAGCGCATAACCGAGCGCATCGAAGCCCGGGGTCTTCCACTCGAAGGTGTTGAATGTCCCGCTGAAGGTGCGCGTCCGTGTGTCGAACCAGTGCAACTCTTTGTCGATGCCGACCAGGATGCGGCCATCGCGCTGCGGAAGCACGGACCACACGATGTTCGTGAGGTTGACCGGGCCGCCATGGCTGATGGTGTAGTTCTGGAAGGTGCCCGTTCGCTTGTCGAATCGCACCAAGCCAAGTCCCCAGGATCGGAGCCAGAGGATGCCCGGATCGACCGGGTCCGATACCACGTTGTAGAGCAATGCCCCTTCGCGCAACGTGTGTCCCGATGAGGAGAACGTGAAGCGTGTTGTTCCACCGGTGGTTGGATCGATGCGGTACAAGCACAACCAACCCACCGCCCAGATCATGCCGTCGGCATCGCAGGTGGCGCCCAGCACGTTCGCAGTGGTCTGCTCCGCAGGCATCGCATCGCTCAGCTGCCGTACCTCGCGGAACATGTCCGTGGCTTGGTCATACCTCGCCAAGCCGTTGGACACGCAGGCAGCCCATAGGCCGCCTTTGTTGTCCATGGCCAGATCAACGGCTTCAAAAGCGGGAAAACGTTGCTCCCGCGCAAACAGGGCTTTGCGTTGGAAGCGCGGACCACGGGCCGCTTCGCCCATGTGTGGATCGAACACAGCAATGCCGCCGAAACTCGACACCCACAGGCGCCCGTCGTTGGCGAGCACCAGGTCATGGATGTAGTTGCCGGGTAGGCTTGTGCTGTCGCTTGGAATGTTCCGGTACACATCCACGTTGATCCCGTCATACCGGCAAAGGCCGTTCTCCGTGCCGATCCAGAGGAAGCCTTCGCGGTCCTTGGCCAAGGCACGGATGGATGCGGCGGGGAGACCTTTGATGTCGAGGTGGATGACCTCAGCAACGGCGGGTGCTTGTCCCCAAAGCGTCGTTGCAACGGTGAAAAACGCAAACGCCGATGCGAACGTCCGTGGGGTGTGGATCAATGGTCGCCGCATGCGATGGGTAGATGTGCGGGGTCCATGGTGATCACCTTCACAGCCACTTCTTCACCCTGAACCAGATGAGCATGCCAACCACCACCAATGCCATGAAACCCATTACCGTATAGTACCCATAGTGCCAGCGCAGTTCGGGCATGTTATCGAAGTTCATTCCATACACACCAACAATAAAGGTCAGTGGAATGAAGATGCTGCTGATGATGGTGAGCACTTTCACCACCTGGCCGCTGCGCAGGTTCAGCAACGCGTGGTAGGTGTTTTCAAGGCTCGAGAGCATATCGCGCAACGTGCCGATGGTCTCGCTGATGTACACCGTATGGTCCTGCAGGTCGTTGATATACCGGCGAGTGCTCTTGTCGAACAGTTCGCTCTGGATCGTGTTGAGCCGACCTGCGAGTTCTCGGGTGGGGGCAACGTACCGGCTAACCGTAATGAGCATGCCCCGCAACTCTTGCATGGTGTGCAGATCGTCGCTTGTTGGGCGCACGGTCACTTTCCGTTCCAAGGCCTCAATGCGTTTGCCCAGGTCCTCGACGATCAAGAAGTAGTTGTCCACGATCACATCGAGCAAAGCATAGAGCAAATAGTCTGCGCCGCTCTTACGCACGCGGCCGAGCTTATGGCGGATACGGTCACGGATCGGATCGAGTATATCACCTGGCTTGTCCTGGAAGCTCAGCAGAAAGCCTTTGCCAAGTACAAAACTCACCTGCTCGTTCTCAATGCCACCGGTCTCTTCATCGAGGCTTAACATTTTCACCACGACGAACAGTGTGTCCTGATACTCTTCCACTTTCGGCCGGTGGTCCGTATTCAATACATCCTCCAGCAGCAGAGGATGCAGGTTGAACCGTTCGCCTGTTTGGGACACCACCTTGTCGTCGTCGAGCCCATCTATGTCCAGCCAACTGATGCGCGTGCTGGGATCGGGCAGTTGCAGATCGGCGATGGCGATCAGTTGCTTCTCCTCGTAGGCATCGTTGTTGAAGGTGAACAGCGTGATCTTGGAAAGACCCTTGCCGATCTCGCCGACACCCACCAGCGAACCGGGCGGAAGTCCGGCTTTGCCACTGCGGCTTTTCACCTTCTTCATACGGTAGTGGTTGTTTGCGCCGGTCCGGTTTTGGAGATGATCACGCGGTGCGGGTACGGGATGGTGATGCCTTCGCGATCGAACCGCTGCTTGATGTTCTTGAGCAGGTCGAATTGCATGACGCGGGCTGTTCCGGCATCGTCGGCCCACACACCGGCACGCAGGGTAACACCGTTCTCCCCGAGTTCGATCACCCGCACCGGGATCGCAGGCAGCCCTTGCTCCACTTCCTCCGCCGTTCTCCGGTCGCGAAAGTCGGGGTGCGCGGCGGCTTCCTCCTGCAGCACCGCAATGGCTTTGTCCAAGTCGCATTCGTAGCTCACTTGCACCACCACGAACTGGAAGATGGCCGCATCGTTGATCGTGCTGTTCACGATGGTCTCGTCACTGATCTTGCTGTTGGGGATGATCACACGCCGGTTCTCCAGTGTGCGGATCACGGTGTGTCGGAGCGTGATGTCCTCCACCACACCGCTATGCCCGGCAACGGCGATCTGGTCACCTACACGGAAGGGTTTGAAGGCGACGATGAACACCCCGCTGATGATGTTGCTGAAGGCGCCCTGTGCCGCAAAGCCGATGATGGCCACCAGTATGCCAGCACCAGCGAAGAGGGTAACGGCGGTGTGCTTGAACGAGGGGATGCTGTAGATGATGGTCGCGAATGCGACCAATCCGACAATGAACCGCGTGGCGTTCTTCAGGAACCGGTAACGCGTGGCGTCCTCATGGCTTTGTTCGCCGCGCTTGTATGCACGCCGCAACAACAACCGGACAAAGCGTTCCAGCAGGAAGGCAGCCAGAAGGATGACGAGCACCTTTGCGAGGAGCACGAGGTTGAACCCGAGCTTGTCAAGCAGCTTGTCGAATTTCTCGCTCGAAAAGTCCATTGCGGTGCGCGCAAACTTAACCTGCGCCATCGCCGCAGAGGACCAACGCATCAAGCATTGTCCACATCAAGCAGGTCGATCCGCAATGTGCGCGGGCCGGCCACATCCAAGGGCATCTTCGTACGCCGGAATACCCGCATGCCGATCCCGTGCAGGTGCACGGTGTTGTCCTCCAACAGCAACGCCGATCCTTCGCGCAATCCGATCACCGTGCTCTCACGGTTCAGTTCGAGGTACTCGGCAATGCGCTGGTCGCGGCCCTCGCCACCGTGCCCTTCGATCCGCAGTTCGGTATAGTGCGGATTGATCTGCCAAGGCACCAGGTTCATGGCGCGCAAGCTGGGCGGTTCGCAGATGGGCATGTCGTTGGTGGTCATGATCGTCGGGCACGCCACATTGCTCCCCGCGCTCCAGCCGATATAAGGCATGCCGTCTTTGACCGCATGGTGGATCGCCCGGACGAGATCATGCTTGTACAGCAGCTTCAATAGTTGGAACGAGTTGCCGCCACCTACAGCGATGGCATCGGCGTTCTTCAATGCACCAACGGGGTCGGCTTCTCGGTGCAGGCTGAACAGATCGTGGCCCATGGCGTTGAACATCTTGCCAACGGTATCGGCGTACTCGTCCATGCTGAAGGAAACCGCAGCGAACGGAACGAAAGCCACCCGCGCTCGCTCCTTCGGGAGGAAGTCGGCAACGAGTTGTCGGGGCCAAGTGAAGA
>JBDTSG010000052.1:0-44728 GCA_039931265.1 Flavobacteriales bacterium | reverse complement strand
GAGCGCGAGCGTGAGCCCGTAGGTGGCGATGACGCCGAGCAGTTCAGTGTTCATGAGGAAGGAGGTTTACCACAGAGGCACAGGGACACAGAGAATACGAACGATCGATAGCGAAGCGGACAAGCACATTGGGCATTTCTCTGTGCCTCTGTGTCTCTGTGGTGGATCGCATCAGTATTTCTCGGGTTTCACGAGCACGTGCAGCAGGTAGCCGAACACGGCAATGCAGATGATGAGGAGGATGGTGAACATGGCGTCAGATCTTTTCGAACCATTTGGTGCAACGGAAGAAGAGCCAGAAGCAGAGCAGGCCCATGGCCAGCAGAAAGAGGATCGTGGTGATGTCCATGCCGCGCCGTTGGCGAAGCGAGTGCCACCAAGTAGCTGAAAGGGCGCGAAGGCCCGGCTGACAAGGGTCAGATGTGAGCGTACCCGAATGGTCGTCGAGCTGTTACCCTACCGAAATGGAAGGGTGCGATGCAGGAATGGAAGGGTCAGAGATCGTAGCGCTTCACCTTCGCATACAGCGTAGTGAGGCCGATGCCGAGGAGCTCTGCGGCGAGGGTCTTGTTGCCGCCAGTGTGGGCAAGTACGCGTCGGATGTGCTCCTTCTCCACCTGTTCCAATTCATAGATGGCTCCGAGTTTCTGTTCGGGCTCGCCCTGCAATTCGAGCGGCAGAGAGGCCAGGTCCAGCAATGGCCCATCATAGAGAATGCATGCGCGTTCGATCACATTTCTAAGCTCTCGAACATGGCCCGGCCATCCGTATGCGACCAATCGTTCGCGCACGGCATCGTCCATTCCGGTGATGGGTTTTCCCAACCGCGCGGCGAAACGATCGATGAAGACCTGGGCCAGCAATGGGATGTCCGATCGGCGTTCGGCAAGAGCGGGAATACGCAGGGTGAAGGCGGCGAGACGGTAGTAGAGATCCTGCCTGAACCGGCCCTCGGTGCTTTCGTGTGGCAGGTCTCGGTGCGTGGCGGCGATGATGCGCACATCGGCCTTGTGCGGGGTGGTATCGCCGACCCGGAGAAAGTCGCCGGTCTCCAATACACGCAGGAGCTTCGCTTGCATGGCCGATGATAGCTCGCCCACTTCATCAAGGAAGAGCGTACCACCCTTCGCTGCGTCGACCAAGCCCCGTTTATCCTTCACAGCGCCTGTGAACGCCCCGGCCACATGTCCGAAGAGTTCGCTGTCCAGCAGGTCATGGCTGAAGGCACTACAGTTCACCGCCAGCATGGTTTTGCCCGCGCGCCGGCTCGCGGCGTGGATGGCGTTGGCGAAAACCTCCTTGCCCGTTCCCGTGGCGCCGGTGAGCAGCACTGTGGCATCGGTGGGCGCCACCTTGCGCGCCAGTTCAAGCGCTTGTTGAATGCTGGCGGAGCGCCCGGTAACGGCCTCGAACGGTTCGGCATGCACGCGCTTTTCCGTTACCCGGCTCGCCAGCGTCTTTTCCAGGGCCTTGCTCACGGTGGGGATCAGCTTGTCGTTGTCGTCACCTTTCACCAGATAGTGGAAGGCACCGTTCTGCACGGCCTGCACCGCGTCGTGTATGGTCCCGAACGCGGTGAGCACGATCACTTCGGCATCGGGCTGCTGGCTCTTTATGGCCTTGGTCAGTTCCACACCATTGGCATCGGGCAGCTTCACATCGCAAAGCACCACATGGAAGCGTTGGGCCTTGAGCTTTTGCAGGGCTTGCGCACCGGTTTCCGCAACAGTGACCGCGAAGCCTTCGCTTGCGAAAAGCCGCTGCAACATGTTGCGCAGCTGTGGCTCATCGTCGATCACCAGGATCCGAGGGGAGGCGCTCACCGCACGAACATACTGGTAACGGTACCGGATCAGTGGATCCCTTTCGCAGCGAGGTAACGCTCGGCATCCAGCGCAGCCATGCACCCGGTGCCAGCGGAAGTCACGGCCTGTCTGTACACCCTGTCGGCCGCATCGCCGCTAACGAACACACCGGGTATGTTGGTGTGCGTGCTGTCGGGCTTGTGCTTCAGGTAGCCGGTCTCGTCCATGTCGAGCATGCCCACAAAGAGGTCCGTTGCCGGCTTGTGGCCAACAGCGATGAAGAGGCCGGTAACATCGAGCTTGCGCTCCTCACGGGTCTGGTTGTTCACCACCATGATGCCTTCCACGGCGTTCTCGCCGAGCACGTCGCTCACCTCGGTATTGAAGAGCACTTCGATCTGCGGCGTGTGTTCCACGCGATGCACCATGGCTTTGCTCGCGCGGAACTCGCCCTTGCGCACCAGCATGTAAACCTTGGGGCAGAGCTTGGCCAGATAGGTGGCTTCCTCGCAAGCGCTGTCGCCAGCCCCGACAAGGGCAACCGTCTGTCCTTTGAAAAAGAAGCCGTCGCAAACGGCGCACGCGGTAACGCCGCCACCGATATCGCGCAAGCGGATCTCGTTCGGCAGGCCCAACCATTTCGCGCTGGCGCCTGTGCTGATGATCACGGCATCGGCATGGATCTCCGTCTTCTCATCGACCCACACTTTGTGCACCGGGCCGGTGAAATCCACTTTGGTCACCCAGCCGCTGCGGATAACCGTTTCGAAGCGTTTGGCTTGGGCTTTCAGGTCCTCCATCATCTCCGGGCCACTGCGGCCGTTCGGGTAGCCCGGATAGTTGTCCACTTCGGTGGTCTGCGTCAACTGGCCACCGGGCAATGGGCCTTCGATCATTACTGGTTTCAGGTCGGCCCGTGCGGCGTAGATGGCAGCGGAGTAAGCGGCGGGGCCCGATCCAATGATCAGGCATTTCACATGTTCGGGGGTAGTGCTCATTGAAAGGGCTGCGAAGCTATGCGCACAAGGCAGGCCGATCGTTCAGCGGCATGACGATGTGTAAGCCGGAAGACATTATGGCTGGCACACCAGCGTATCGATCGACGGGCTCCAGCAGGCCCACACGCCCAAGCCACCGACAACATTGCTCTTGATGTTGCTCGGCGTGCTGAAGAGATCGCCTTGCGAGTTGGCGTTGCCGTCCTTGGAGTTGTAGTACTCATACTCCTTCTGGCCGAAGGCGACGTACTTCACCACCACGGTATCGCCGCGCTTGAAATAGCCACGCTCAACGTTCTCGTCATCATCGGCCGTGCTGAAGGGTGCGCTGCCCCGGTTGATGGCCCAATCGAACGTGAGCCCATCGATGAACTGATCCTCGAAAGCACCGAAACCCGGTGCGATGAAGATGTCGTCCTTTTGCTGGCCATCGAACCCGGCATTGATGCGCTTGCCCATCCAACGCGAGCAGTTGCCGATGCCCACTGGATCGCTGGTGGTCTGCCAAATGAAACCGAGACTATCGTCGCCGGGATCCTGCTGCGCCAGTTTGAACCAAAGGCTGTCCAGCGGTTCGGGCGGCATCATGAATGAAGAGCCGGTTACCGTTTTGCCTTCGGCCTGGACGTTCAGGGCGTATGTGCGGCCCACCTCGCCAACGATGCTGCCGTCGGTCTTGGTGTAGATCAGTATGTCCGCGACTTGGATCGCGAAAGGGGCAATGCCGATCATCTGGCCAGCCCGTTCCAGAATGCTATCCGGGATGTTGAACCCGCTCAACGGATCCAGTTGAACAGGGCCGTTGCCATCGTCAACAGTAACAGTAGCGGTGCGCACGAAGATCCCGAGCAGGCTGGCGAAATCGGTAGGAGCGAAGAAGCTCTCGGTGCGTGTTACTACCACGATGGGCGGTTGGCCGGGTTCGATGGTACCGTTGATCACCAACTTCTCCTCGGCAGCCGGAAGATCCACGGTGATCTCCTTGGTGCACGCGGTGAATACGCCCAACAGGGCGATCGCCATGAACGGATGCCGCATCAGAATTCGAAGTTCCATGTGATGCTGGGGAGTATGCTGAAAAGGCTGACCTGCTTGGCCACCACTTGGAAGGTGCCTTCGCTCGGGATGCCTTCGTTATCGAAATAGATGAAGTAGGGGTTGCGACGGTTGTACACGTTGTACACGGCGAACGTCCAACTGCTGCGGTAGCGGCGTTTCACAACGGTTTCTTCGCCGGTGATCTTGTCCTTCTTGGTTTTAGTGGGCTTGTTCTTCAAGGTAGCGGCCAAGTCCAAGCGGTGGTAAGGCGCCATGCGGAAGCTATTGCGCTCGGTGTATTCGCTCACCAGTTGTCCTTCCACGAAGTAGCGGTTCACGGGAAGGGTAACGGCCTGTCCGGTGCTGTAAACGAAGGTGCCACCGAAGCTCCAACGCGCATTGTGATCGTACGTGAGCACCAGGCTCATATCGTGGGTGCGGTCCCAACGGCTCGGGAATTCCTTGCCGCCATTGAGGTCGTCGAACTGGCGCATGGTCTTGCTCCAGGTATAACCGGCCCATCCGTTCAACTTGCCGAAGGTCTTCTTGATGAACAGTTCCAAACCGTAGCTGTATCCCTTGCCGTAAACGAAGTTGCGATCGTAGTTGGTGTTGCCGTTGTCCTGTGGCACTGCACCGTCGGCGTACTCGATCAGGTTGTCCATGGTCTTGTAGTACACCTCCACGCTGGTCTCGTACGTACGCTCCTTCCAATCCTTGAAGTATCCTGCCGCGTACTGCGTGCCTACCAAGGGCTTCACGTTCTTTCCGCTCGGCACCCAAACATCCGTGGGCAGTGCAATGCCACTGAAGCTGGCAAGGTGTACGTATTGCTGGCCGCGGTTGAAGCTGGCCTTCACGCTGCTGTTGGCGCCGGTCTTGTAGCGCGCGCTGATGCGTGGTTCCAGTGCTGAGTATTGCGCGACCAAATCGCCGGAGCCGTACTCACGTGTGCCGGTCTCCACACCCTCGCTGTCGTAGAGGTACTCACGGAAGTCGCCCACATGCGCGAACCACGTGAAGCGCAGCCCCACGTTCACGCGCAGCAGGTCGGTCACGTCAAAATCGTCGAGTACGTAAACCGCCGCCTCGTGCGCATTCAGTTTGCTCGGCTCTTGAATGTTGAACTCGGTGTCACCCGCTTCGATCCTTACCGTACTGGGCGTGTACAGGTGCCGGGTGTATTGGCCGCCGTACTTCAGGCTGTGCCGCACGTTCACATAGTGGTTCAGGTCCAGCTTCAGGGAGTAATCGCGGATGCCGCTGAAGAGTTGGAACGAGAAGACATCCTGCGAAGCATCGAACAGGAATTTGTAGTCGCTGAAGGTTGCTGTGGTGTTCAGGAAGAGCTTGGGCCCGAAGACGTGGTTCCAACGGGCGGCCAGCGTGGCATTGCCCCAAGGGATGCGGAAGCTGGGATCGCCGGGGTTCGTGTTGTCGAATGTGAACACGTCGCGGCCGAAATACCCGCTGAGGTAGAACCGGTCCTTGTCGCTGAGGCGGTAGTTGGCCTTGGCATTGATGTCGTAGAAGTAGTAACCGCTGCCAGCGAACTCGCTGGTGTCGTTCACGAACGGTTTCAGCAGAAGGTCGATGTAGGTGCGGCGTGCACTGACGATGAACGAACTGCGCTCCTTAACGATGGGTCCTTCCAAAGTGAGCCTGCTGCTGATGAGGCCGATGCCGCCTTGGCCATGAAAGCCCTTGTCGTTGCCTTCCTTCATATTGATGTCCAACACGCTGCTGATGCGGCCACCGTAGTTCGCTGGCATGCCGCCTTTGATCAGTTCGATGTTCTTTACCGCATCGGCATTGAACACGCTGAAGAAGCCGAAGAGATGGCTGGCGTTGTACACCACGGCCTCGTCAAGCAGGATCAGGTTCTGGTCCGGCCCACCGCCGCGCACATAAAAACCGCTGTTGCCCTCTCCGTTCCCCTTCACGCCGGGGAGGTACTGAATGGTCTTCAGGATATCCACCTCGCCGAGCAAAGCGGGCAGCGTGTTGAGCTTTTGCACATCGATGCCGATACGCCCCATGTCGGTGCTCTCCGTATTGCCCTTGCCTTTCTTGCCCGTGACCTTCGCCTCCTTGGCCACGAACACTTTGGGCTGCACGTTCAGGTTCAACTTCAGGTCGGCCCGCAGTTCAACGGAGCGGGTCAGTTCCTCGTAGCCCAAGTAGCGCACCACAACGGTGTAGGTGCCCGGATCGAGCGTAAGGGAGTAGTAGCCGTAGGTGTTGGTTGAAGCACCCTTCTTGATCTCGGTGATCAGGACACTGGCACCGATCAAGGCCTCACCACTGGTGGAATCGGTCACATAACCGCTCAACGTGGGTTTGTCCTGGGCGCATGTAGAGGGGCTGTAGCAGAAGCTGGACAGCACCGCCAGCAATATGATCGCTCGCATCGTTCGTTCTTGGCGGGGCCAAATGTAGAAGCGGCCCTGCGCGCTTTCAGGCCGTTCATCGTGGGGCATCGGCCGTTCGTAACTCTGGCCGATGGACGGCCCCGTTCTCTTCCTTCCGCACGCGATCCGAGCCAGAAGTTCCGATCCAGGATCCCCTGTATGCGGCGAACGACTACTTTACTGCCGCTCCGTCCCCGCCTGCCCGCATACCCCCCGCGAAAAATACCCTGAACAGGGTATTTCAGGACCGGTCCGGGTACTGCACATTTGTATAGCTCACCCCAAGCCACGCCGTTCATGGAACTCATCGATATCCTGCTCGTCGACGACCACCACTTGGTACTTGATGGTATGCGTGCCCTGCTGGCGCTGGAGCCTGAGTTCAATGTGGTGGGTGAAGCGCGGAACGGGCGTGAGGCGGTTGAGAAGGCCACTGCGCTGAGGCCGCGGATCGTGATCATGGACATCAGCATGCCGGAGATGGACGGTATCGAGGCCACCAAGCTGATCCGCAAGAACAAAGACCTGAAGGAGACATTCGTGATGGTGCTGAGCATGTACGGCAATCGGGAGTTCATCGACGATCTGTTGGATGCCGGCGCCAGCGGCTATCTGCTCAAGAACACGGGCAGGGCCGAACTGCGCGAGGCCATCCATACCGTTAGCGCAGGCCAGCGCTACTTGTGCAAGCCGGTGCAGGACACCATGGATGCACCCTACCGTGCGCACCCACGGGCGGAGGGCAAGGCTTATGTAACGCTCACCAAACGGGAAAAGGAGATCATCCGTTTCATTGCTTCGGGTAAATGCACCAGTGAGATCGCCGGCTCCTTGAATTTGAGCCCGGCCACCGTTGAAACGCACCGCAAGAACATCCTGCACAAGCTCGACATGCACAGCACCGCAGGCCTCGTTCGCTACGCCGTTGAGCGTGGCTGGAACCTTGAAAATTGAAAAGACCACGAACGTTTTCCCCAACCCCCAAACCTTAAGAGAATGGCAGCCTGGACGATGACCATCAATGCGCCTAGACTAGGCGATGAATATGTGATCACGATCACGAAGCCAGCGGGTTTTCTCCGCATGGCCAGTGGGGCCTTGGCCGACACTTCGGTTCCACCCCTCACCTTGGATCTGCATTATGCCACCTCCGGGGCACCCGGTAGCGAAGCAGGCGATGAAACGTGGCCAACGGGGCGCTATAAGGGCACCGGACCAACGCCACCGCGTGTTGTAACGGTAAGGGCGATCGCCGATGGAACAACGGTGAAGAAGAAGTATAAGCCCGCGATCCAAGATTCGAGCGGAGGTGGGCCACGCGTACCGCGTTCGACAAGGAAGTCGAAGTGAACCCCATCAACCCGGTTTCGGCGGTGTACGAATGATGCACCGCTTGGGTCCTTACATACCTGAATGCCCGAAAGCGAACATGAAAACCCAAGGTCACTACTGGCAAGCGGGCATGGTACTGCTGAGCCTGTTCATGCAAGGCTGTTGCACGATCATGCCCGAATGGTGCGATGAAGGAACGCCCGACCTTGACCGTTCGCGCCAAGAGGAACGGATCGCCGAACTGTTGGAGGTTATCAGTGGCCATGGAGAGGATGTGGGTGCGATGGTACCTACCACCGGTGGCAGGTCTTGTTCCGCAGCTTGGGCGCAACTGCATGCAGGAACGATCGATTCGCTGTGTGCCGAGAACCTTCCACGCGGTGCGCGGATCTGGTTCATGGATGAGGACAGTTTGCCATGCTGGTGCCGGTGCACTGCACTGGACGCCTTGCCCCAATCGGTGCGCGATTCCTTGTTGGCAGCGCGGCGTGTATCGGACGCGTTGGGCTATGGATCAAGAGCGGACTCGTTGAAACCCCCGAAAGCGCCACCATCACCGGTGTTCAGTGCCGGACCGGATTCGGTGCCGGAGGGACTTCCGTCCACGGCGGCAACCCCTTGCGGCCGGACCCGCGGCTATCTGCCGTTCGGCGATGGGTGCATTTCCATCAGCGCGCTTGAGCGGCGGTTCTTCGATGTTTTCCCCGTGTTCAGGTTGGAAGTGGACGCGCGGGCACATGGATCCTACTGGCCCGAAGTCTACACCTGTGATGCGGCGTACGCGTGGAGGGAGGGTGATCCCGCTCTGACCTCGGACAAGGTGATGCTCATCAAAATACCCGCTGGGTTTTACCTGAACAGTGAAGTGAAGGGTGAATTGCTCGCCTTCATCCTTGCCCATGAGATCGGGCACGGTTTGGCAGAAGGCTTTACGTGCTATGCGGGCGACGATAGGACAGTGTGCGAGGGGGAAGCGGACTGGTGGGCTGCGGAGGTCGGCTTGCGGAGCGTATTCCCCGATGCGGAGTTCGTGCCGATCGCGCTGGCCGCTCGCCGACAACTGGGCAAGTACTATGACTGGCTCTATGGTTATGATGCCACATGCGGTTGGCACTTCTGCGATTGCGACAACGCCGCTTGCGGCTATCCCCCGAAGGATTGCAGGCAACGGGCATTGTCGGCCGCGCTGGACCCGGTGGAACCCAGACGCCCCCCCTGTATCGAAGCTTGGCCGCGCACCGTTGACGCGCGTTGCAGTGCATTCAGCGACTGCCCCTGACCCATGATGGACGTGGGAACTCGCTCTCTTCACGAAAGGGTTCTACTGCCTGTTTTGCGCGCGACCACGTCACAGCGGTTGCTATGGTGCGGGCTCTGCATGGTGCTTATCGGCCATTCGGCAGGGGCCCAGGAACCGGGCCGGTTGAAGGCGCTCTACCAGCGCTTCGAAACACTTTTCGAGGAAGAAGCCTATGTGGCCGTGGATCGGCTGATCGACAGCATTGCCACAGCACCGGCGGAAAGTGATGATGCCATACGCATTTCACGCATCGCCCGCGCCCGGGCCGAGCGGCTCAAGGGCAGGACCCATGATGCCTTCCGCATCATCGACTCGTGCGACGTGAGTGTTGCTGGAGTTGCCGATATCGTCCGGTTCATGCATGCGCAAGAGAAGGCCAGGATCCTGAAGAACCTGCTGCTCTTGGACAAGGCTCTTGTTGAAGCGACCCAGGCCTATCACTTTGCCCAAGCGTTCGGTTTGCAACGTGAAGAAGTGGATGTGCTGAGCTTGCAAGCGGAGATTGAACGAAGGCAGGGCCGCTACGATGCTGCGCTCGGCCGTTTGCTGGAAGCGGAGAGGATCGCGAAAGCGCACGGCTTGGAGCCGGAACTGTGCGGGGTTCTCAATAACCGTGGAAGTGTGCTGTACTACCAGCAGCGTTATGAAGAGGCGCTCAGCTACTTCGAACAAGCAATGGCATGTGCCGAACAGCACGGTTTGGCCGACTTGGTCAAACGATGCATCTCCAACATCGGAAGCGCGAAATACTACTTGGAGGATGAGGCGGCCGCGATCGCGTTCTACCGGATGGCCCTTCAACGGAACGAAGTTTCGGGTGACCCCTCCTTCGCTGCGGAGACACGCGCGAGCATTGGCCAGATGTACAATGACCTGGGCTTGTTCGACAAGGCCAAAGCCGAGCTCGATACGGCTTTGGCGATGATGGTCGAACTGGGTGACTCCTCCGCCCAAGCGGACTGTTACCTCTTCTTGTCTGTGACCTATTCCGGTGCAGGCAAGCCTACTGAAGCGCTGTTGGCCGCAGAGCGCGCGCGGTCGTTGGCCCAGGCCATCGGTTCGGTGGAGCGGCTCGGGGAGTCGGAGCACCGGTTGTATGAAGTTTTTGACGCAATGGGCCGTTGCCCGGAGGCCATGGAACACTTGCGCATCCATCACGAGTACCTCGCGGATCTAGATTCCATCAAGCAGGGTGAAACGATCCACCGGTTGGAGATCGCCTACGGAACAGAACAGAAGATACAGGCACTTGCCCTGTCTCAGGCGCAACTGCAAGTGTCCCAGGATGGCGAGAAAGCCAAACGGAACCAGCGCAACTGGCTGATCGGCCTCAGCGCAACGCTCGTGCTGCTGGCCGTGGTGCTCTTCCGCAACTTCAACAGCCAAAAACGGTTGCGCGCGCAAGAGCGAGTGCTGCACGAGGGTGAAGTGAACGATCTGCTGAAGCAACAGGAGATCAACTCGCTTGACGCGATGATGAAGGGGCAGGAGCATGAACGACAGCGCGTTGGCAAGGATCTGCACGACCGCGTAGGGAGCATGCTCAGCGCTGTGAAGCTTCAGTTCAGCGCGTTGGAAGGGCGCATGGAGAACATGGAGACCAAGCAGTTGGAGCAGTACAACCGGGTGTTCTCGTTGCTGGACGAAACGGTTGTGGAAGTCCGGCGGATCAGCCACGACATGGTGCGCGGAACATTATCGCAGTTCGGGTTGGTGGGCGCATTGGAGGATCTGCGGAGCGCTGTGCATACGCCCGGCAAACTGAACGTAACGCTCAGCATGTTCGGCATGGAGGAGCGTTTGGAACAGAACCTCGAGATAGCCGTGTACCGGATGGTGCAGGAATGCGTGAGCAATGTGATGAAGCATGCCCAAGCGGCGGAACTCTCGATGCAGCTCACCCGCACGTCCGCCATGCTCAACATATTGGTGGAGGATGACGGACGCGGTTTCGATCCGGCCGGTACCGTTGGCGGCATGGGCATGGCCAACATCCGCGAGCGCGCCGCGGCGTACAAGGGATCGGTGAACGTGGACAGCCGCCCTGGCCGCGGAACCACCGTTTCGATCGACGTGCCGTTGACCCGTCTACCGGAAGTAGGGTAGGGATCGGCCGAAAAAGGGGTTTTCAGCCTTGTAAATTACCCTCATATGGGGATGGTTCTTGCTTTCCGGGGATGGCAGTTTTGCTCCATCACCGGACCAAAACCGATCGCCATGAAAACCTCGATCCAAAGACTCGCACCAAGTGCGTTAGCGTACACGCTCATTCTGCTGTTGGGTATCCTCTCCTGGAGCGTTTCCCATGCCCAAGGACAAGCGATCATCAAGGGCAGCCTCTACTCCCCTGAGGAGATCATTAGCCCACAAAAAGTAGCGTTGCTCGGTTCCGATGGAGAAGAAGTGCCCGTGCAGTTGCGCTTCAACGGTCACTTCAAACTGAACCTGCCTGCGGATCAGGTGCATGTCCTGCGGTTCAGCAAACCGGGTTGCGTTACCAAAGAGGTGTGCATCGATACCCGCTCCGCCTGCAAGAAGGACCCCACCAAGGACCGCCTCGTAAAATTCGAAGTGGTGCTCCACGAAGCCGATGGGTTGGTGGCTGAAGAGTATGCTGGGGTGGTAGGGCGGATCAACTTCCACAAGAGCAACGGCCGCATGCAAGTGCAGAAGGACTATGCGCAGCGTGGGGATCTTGCGATCACACAAGAGGTAGCCCCGGCCAAATGAACTCTTTGCGCTTCGCTCCACGGTCCGGTGCTGGATCGATCACATTGTTAGTTTCGCCGCCCCGTTCGGGGTGTAGCGCAGCCCGGTAGCGCACTTGCATGGGGTGCAAGTGGTCGCTGGTTCGAATCCAGTCACCCCGACGAACGAGGATCCCGCCGAAAGGCGGGATCTTTTTTTGCGCGGATCCCCATGGTGGAACGGCCCATGCTCGTCCGGGCCGTTCCACCGATAGGGGAGGCGCCAACGTCAGTTGCCGGCTTGTGTTTCGTCGCCGGGCCGCACTACGGTTATCCACTTGCCCTGCGATCGAGCGTTGATGGTGTTGTCGTACATCGCTTCACAGACCGTTCCCGGCAGGTAGAAACGGCCAGCGTAGGATGCGTTGAGCATCACCTTGCAGGTCACACTTCCGCCATGCCACAGATCGAAGTAAGTGAGCACGCGGTCGTCGCGGATGTCCTGGTAGTCGAAGTAGCTGGCGCGTACCGCGCTGCCTGAACCCTCCATGCGCGAGTTGCGGATCTCCCATCCGCTCGGGAACACTTGCGTCAACGCGAGTTCGTTGTAGCCTTTCAGACTCGGGTTGGTTATCGTTACCACCGCAACGAAATCGGTGCCTTGTTCAAGCTTGTCGATACCGATGGCCGTGCCGCTCGCTGTTTCGTAGCTCACGGACATGCTCAACCCACTGCTCGCGGCTTGTTCATCACCCGCCAGAGGTGTTCCTGTGCGGACAAGTCTCAGGTAGAGCAGGTTCTTTCCATTGTTCTTCACGCCAACACCGGCTTTACCGTCCGGCACTGCCAGATCGGTGCGCACAATGGCTTTCTCGCTGAACCGGTCTTTGGGTGTGCCGTTCTGAGTAAACACGAAGGACATGCCCTTGCCCAGTTCGCCACCTTCGGCCAGGCGGGCCACGGCCATCAGGCCGAACGCGGTGCTCTGGGTGCTGTACCAGCTTTCCGAGCCAAGGCGCTTGGCAATGTCCTGTATCAAACCCGCTGCTTTCGCTTTGTCGTTCATCTTCAGCAGCGCCTCGGCGATCATGGCCTCGTCGCGCAGATCGCTTCCGTAGGTCCAGGACATTTCGGTGTACGGGCTCACGTGCGTATCCGCACCGGCGATCAACTGTTGCGCGACATCGCGGTTGTTGGTAACGGCGTACGCTGCTGCCAGCATCCACTTGGCTTGTTCGCTCAACCCGGTCATGGTGCGCATGCGGTTCATGGGCGACAGTTCCGATGAATTTGCCGCTGCGAGAACGTACAGACGGTATGCTTGCGTAAGCTGCGAGTGGTAGCGGGTCCAGCCGTCGCGTTCCGCGAAATTCCAGTTGCGCGCCACGCTGCGTTGGTTGCTGAGCCAGCGGCTCTTCATGGTCCCTGGTACACTGAAGCCCTTGCGCTCCGCTTCGATCAGGAAATGCCCCACGTATACGGAGCACCAATCGTCAACGTAGCTGCTGCCGGGCCAATAGGTGAAACCACCGTCGGCGTTCTGGAACTCGCGCAGCTTACGGATCGCTGCTTCCACATTGCTGCGCATGTACTGTGCGTTCTTGGCATCCACTTCCGTTACGTCGGCGATGTACAGTTGCGGGAAGGCCTTGCTCGTGGTCTGTTCCACGCAACCGTGCGGGTAGTCCATCAGGTATTTCAACCGGCGACCGAAGTCGATGGGCGGTATGGTACTGAGCTCCACGTAAGCACTGTTGGTGCCGAGCAAGCCAACGGGTTGTGGTGTGGTTTGCCAACTCTGGCCGGGTTCCAGGATCACCTCTTCCGCAAGCGTTTGTGGCTGGTTCGGTTGGCGCACCGCGAGTTCGATGCTCTCCACGGCTTTCTCGCCAGCACCTTCGGCGATCACTTTCACTTTGCCTGTGCCGATGCGTTCGGCCATGCGCACCTTGAACACCGCCACCTGGTCGCCTTCGGCCGTGAACTTCAGAGCGATCTTATCGGGTCCCTGCAGCGTGAAGAGGTTGTTCGCCTCAAGTCGCAACTGCACGTCCTTGATCTTCTTGTCCATGGCGAAGACGGTCACGGGCAGATCCACTGTTTCGCCGGGGCCTACCACCCGCGGCAGCGTGGCCAAGAGCATGAGCGGTTTCTTCACCGGCACCGCTTTCTCAGCATTGCCGTAGGCACGATCACCATCAGTGGCCACCACCATGACCCGCACGCTACCCACGTAGTTGCCGATGGTGAAGCTGTGTCTTGCGGTCGTGCCTTTCTTCAGTTCGAAGGGTCCGACGAAGCGCACAACGGGCTTGAAACGGTTCACACGGGATGGGTCCGTTGCGCCCGCATCATCGCTGCCACCCAACGCAAGCACGCGCTCGAGTTGGCGACCGAAAGCGCCGATCACTTGGTCATACATGTCCCATGTGCGCACGCCCAGCGCTTCACGCTCATAGAACGCGTTCCAGGGATCGGGTGTTTTGAAGCGTGTCAGGTCGAGCAATCCCTCATCCACTATGGCCAACGTGTACGTTATCGGTAAGCCATCCTTCTCCTTAACGCTCACACTGAAGGGCTCATCCGTGCGGATCTCCTTCGGTGTTTCCAAGACCGGTGAGATGTGTGTAGCGGGATCTTCCACGAGGATCGGGATCACACCGTAAAGCCGGATGGGCAGATCGTTGATCGTGTTCTTGTGCGGTTGTATCAGTGTTACATGCACGAAGATGTTCGGCGCCATGTCGGCGGTGATGTTGAACCGGTGCCGCGTTTCCTTCGCGTTCAGTTCGATCCATTGCGCGTCCAGCACGCGACTGCCGGTTTCCAAACTCACCAGCGCGCGACCGGTACCGGAACTCGGGATCACGATCTCCGCTTCATCACCCGTGTTGTACTTCTCCTTGTCGCTGTTGAAGTTGAGCATAGCGGCCTGTTCCGCGTCGCCGCGACGGCTGCGGCCTTCATAGCCAGGCCAATCGAAATAAACGTTGCTCGCACAGGCGTGGCCACTTGCCGGGTCGTAGATGCGCACGATGAAACGGCCCCACTTCGGACGGTCCACACGCACCTTCACCGCTGCCTTGCCCCTTGCATCAGTGGTGATGTCCTGCGTGCTCTCAAGACGGGTGCTTGGGCTTGTTACATAGCTCGCGGCCTCGTCGTAGCCGCCATCCCACCACCAGTCGCTCTCCATTTTGTACACGCTCACCTTCAAAGCATGTCCTGCCAAGGGTTTGCCTTCGGGGTCGATGGCGATAGCGCCGAAGAGGTAGGTGGTATCGGTGCGCAACGTGCCCCAGGCATTGTTCGGATCAGGGCCCTGCACACCGGCATAGCTCGAGTAGGGGAGGTACACAGCGCGTTGGTTGTCGGTGCTGGCATCACCCCCGGCTTCGAAAATGCGCGTGACGAAATTGGCGTTCACCGCGGCGGGCGCGCGACCGTTGAAGGTGATGTCCATCGGGAAGGAGGCCTTGCCGGTTGCATCCAGCTGGCCGTCGAACACCACCCGTTCGTCGGTGTTCACGCCCGTGTACAGATCATCGAAGTTGTACTTGTCGTACCCCTTGAAGTCGGCCCAGCCGCGGGTCATCGTCACGGTGGTGCGCGCCTTCAGGTTCTTCGCCGGGGCACCGTGCAACCAATTCCCGGTGAGCACTTGTTCCTTCTTGCGCGTGTTCGTGGTGATCCGCTCGGGCAGGTCCAGTTTCACCTTGAGCCGGTTGGGCTTGATCGTCTCGATGCGCAACGTCTGGTGGAATGTCGTGCCGCCAACGCTCACGCGTGCATGCCAGTAACCGGTGGGCGCATCGGGCGCAGTGGCACAACGGAAAGCGTAAACGCCGTTGACGGAAGCGGTGCGCACATGTTTCTGGTCGAGCCTTCCCCGCGCGTCGGTGATCTCCAACGTCACCGGATGATCTTTCGGAAGTGTCTTGCGCGGATCCTGGAGGATGAAGCTCAGGTAGAGCGAGTCGCCCGGACGCCATACGCCACGTTCGCCGTAGATGAAGCCTTTGAGGCCGCGCTCCACGTATTGGCCTTCCACTGAGTACTCGCTCAGTGACAGTGAACTGCCATCATCAAGTTTCAGATACCCGCGTTGACTGCCCTTGCTGGCAACGAGCAGGAAGGCCTTGTGCTTCGTCTTCGGAAGTGTCACCAAGCCTTCGCCATCGGTCACCAGTTGCGCCATGCTGCGGCGCTGCATGTCGAGCATGTCCATCTTCACGCCGCTCATCGGCGCGGTGCTCTTCAGGTCGCTGATCGCGACCAACATGCTGCCGTCGTTACCACGCTTGGCGATAAGGCCCAGATCGCTGGCGAGGATGTTACGCGATACCTGATGGCTCTGTGCGAAATAGGTACCCGAACAAGGATCCTCCCTTTTCTGCCAGTCGTATTCTTCCTCATCGTAGTAGTCGCCCTCGTACTCGTCGTAGTAGTACTGGTCATAAGGTTCATCCCATTCACCACCATCACCGTCATCGATGTCCTGTGCGGCCGTGATCGTCTGTTTGGGTTTGTCCTTGTCGTTCGAGCAGGGGTAGATGCTGTGCTCGCGACGGAAGTCCAGTTGAACGCGGTAGATGGCGCCCGGTTCTGCTTTGATGAGGGAAGCCAGGTCGAGATAGTGCCGGTTCCAGCGGCCCACTTTAGGGGCTTCCTTGCCTTGCAAGGGAACGATGCGGTGCAGCACCTGCCGGCCGACACGGGCTAATTCGCGCTCGCCGTCCAAGCTGTTCACTTGCAGGAATTGCGCAACGTTCTCCTCGTAGATGCGGATGATGCGCACTTCAACAGCGCTCAAGTTCACCGCATCGAACGGGAAGAGCAGGCCATCGGTGCTGGGCAGGATGGTCCCTTTACCGACCAACCTGATCGCGGGTTTGATGTCTTCGAACGTGAGGTCGACGGTGATGTCCTTGCCGAGCGTCCGTTTGTTCACGTTGACCAATCCCTCGGCCACGAAAGCCTGTTGATCCCCGCTCAGGCGCGCTTCGGGATACATCAACAGTTTGTTCCCGTCGATGGCGAGGCGCACGTTCTCCTGTCCGCTGATCCCCGCCAAACCGCTGAGGTCCTGTGCGGCATCCAGCGGATCGCTGAACAACAGGGTCGCGTATTGTTCTTCGGCACTGGTCGTGGTTGCGCTTACCAAGACCAGATCGCCGATAGCGGGCACCTTGAAGGTGAGTGAACCTTCCGCATCGCTATCGATGATCTTGCCATTCCACGTGATCAACACACTGTCAGGCCGTTCACCACGCAGCACGCTGTCCACACTGAAGCGGTGGAATTGGCCATTGGCTTCATGTTCCCAGGTGAGCCTCAGTTGTCGCTTGCCTTGTGCAGCGGTAAGGCATCCTTCCACATCCTGCCCGGTAGCGTCATCGCTGGTGTAAACCGAGGCGAGCAAGCGTTGCCAGGTGAGGTCGTTGCTGGCCAGCGGCTGCAGATCCGTTACCCTCACATCGAGGCCTTGTTTGACGGTGCTTACTTGGAAGCGGAACTCCTCCATGCCATTGGGCACTTCCATGATCTTGCCCAAGTGGAAAAGCACGTCGTAAGTCTTGTCGCTCTTCAAGCGCTCCTTGGGCTGGAAAGCGAGGGTGTTGTGGTCGAGCCATTCCACGGAGCCCTCCACATCGGGCTCCAATTCAAATAGGCTTTGGATCGCGACCGTGGTGGTATCCTTCCACGGATGATCCTCCGCAAGACGCACGAGGATGGAAGCGCGCGCACCGATGTGGCCATAGGTGAAAGCGGGTACGTAGGGTATGAACGCGTTGTCGGGCTTGATCCGCTCGGGATCGCCCTTACAGGCAACAAGCGTTGAACAAATGAGAAAAGCGCGCAGTGATGCGCGCAGCATTGGGTTGGTGGCGTACATGGCCGGTTAAGAAGTAGGGGGAGGAAAGGTAGGCGGGCAGTTGATCTAACGTGGCTCCGAGCAAGGCTATTGCGACCGGGAAACCATTTCGTTGCGGTCGACGTAGGAAACGCGCATGAACCCGATCAACATGCGCTCAACCGTTCTTTTGATCGCCGGGTTCGCAGCCGCGGTGGCTCCGGCCCAAACGGTCACCAGTGTGGCAAATGGCCTGGCACTGTTGCCGACAACGTGGTCCTGCAACTGTATACCCGGCGCGCTGAACGATGTAGTGGTCGCGCACACTGTCACAGGGAACGGGCCCATTGCGTACAACAGTTTGCGCATAGCGGCCGGTGGGTACTACACAAAGACGAACTCCGGGACCTTCGATGTGACTGGGGCACTTGCCATTGAAGCGGGTGGTGTACTCGAGAACAACGGCCCGTTGGAAGTGCATGGGGATTACAGCAACGATGGAACCCATGGCGGAACCGGTATCGTGAAGCTCACAGGCATCAATACCACGCTCAGCGGCACCGGTACCATCACGAACAATGCCCAGTTGGCGATCCAGACAGGCAACAAGACGATCCCGGTCGGAACGCAGCTCAGGAAAACCGCGAACAATGTGCGAGTGACCAGTGTCACCGTGACGAACAACGGTTCGTTCGAGTTGCTGGCATTGAACGGCGATGGTGTTTGGAGCCAAGGCATCAACAGCACACTGAAAGTGCATACCGCTGTGCGCAACGCTGTTCACTTGGAGGCTGCGGCAGCGGGTAATACGGTACACTATCTGCGCACGGACAGCAGCACGCAAGTGATCAAAGACCCGGATGACGGAGCATACCACCACTTGGTGCTTGCCTCCAATACAACGGCACAAAAGCGCAAGCCCAATGCCGACCTGATCGTCAACGGCGACCTGACGATGTCGGATTGCACCTTCGACTTTCGCCGTGCTTTGGTGGATCACGACGTCACGGTAAAGGGCAATTGGACCAATACCACAGGCATCTTGGATCCGCACGAGAGGACCATTACCCTCGGTGGTGGCTCTGTGACGCATGTGATCCAACCCGTGTCGCAACCCTTCCATCACTTGGTCATTGATGGCACGGATACCGTGAAGATCGACCAAGCCATCACCGTGGACGGGAACATGACGATCAACGGGATCCTGGACGTGCAGGACCCGGGCAATGCCGCCATTGATGTCAACGGCGATTGGACCTGCAACGGAACGCTGGTAGCCCGTTACGGACAAGTCGTGTTGAGCGGTGCCAGTTCGCAGGCGATGAGCGGCGAAACGTTCTTCCATGATCTTGAGATCAACAACGGCAGTGCGCCAGGGGTCAACATCGCGAGCGGTCCCCAACATGTGCTGGGTACGCTCGCCCTGTCGGATGGGAACCTTGCGGCGAACGGCGTACTGCATATCGCCAGCAACCCCACGCAAGGCGATGCGCGCGTTGCACCCATTACAGGGGGCAGCATCAGCGGCAACGTGCGAGTGTTCCGCTACATCGATGCCGGCGCCACCAATTGGCGTTTCCTTACCTCACCGAGTGGTGGTATGACGTTACAGGATTGGCAGGACGATTTCATCACCAGTGGATATCCGGGCTCGGCGTTCCCTTCGTTCCCGTTCACTTCGATCTATGGATACAGTGAAGCTGCGCCCGGAACGGAGGATGATGGCTTCGTTGCTGCCAGCAGCAGTGGGCAAATAATTGCGCAAGGCGCCGGATACTGGGTGTGGTGCGGTGATAGTCTCGGTGGCACGGCACCCTTCACCATTGATGTGAACGGCCCCCTTTATACCGGCGATCGTTTGCTCCCCGTGGCTTACACCAACAACGGCAACCCCAGCGGCGATGGTTGGACCATGGTGGGCAATCCCTATGCTTCGGCCATCGACTGGGACGCACCAAGCTGGGTAAAGACCAACATCAACAATGCGATCTACATCTGGGATCCTGATGCTGAGAATTTTGCGGGATATGTTGGCGGTGTGAGCATCAATGGTGGCTCGAGTTTCATTGCCAGCAGCCAAGCGTTCTGGGTACAAGCGAATGCACCGGCACCGGTGCTCCGAGCGTCGGAGAACGTAAAAACAGCCATGGCCGTGGGTTTCAAGAGTGCGAGCAACATGGATATCCTACGCCTCCGTTTGGTTGGCAAT
This sequence comes from Flavobacteriales bacterium, assembly GCA_039931265.1. Classification (GTDB taxonomy): domain Bacteria; phylum Bacteroidota; class Bacteroidia; order Flavobacteriales_F; family PHOS-HE28; genus PHOS-HE28. Next base: position 25,094 of record JBDTSG010000052.1, on the reverse strand, counting down.
GGCTTATCGGATGAGGCTGTGTTGCGCACCATGCCCGGCGCGACGAGCGGGTTCGATGGTGCATACGATGCGTACGAGAAGTTCAGTGCCACCGCAACCGCCTCGAGCATCAGCAGCAAGATCCCGGGCAACAAGAACTTGATGGTGAACACCGTGGCTCCGTTCGCAGCTGACACCACGATCCAAGTGAAAGTGAAGGTCGGTGCGCAGGCCAACTACTCCATTCAATTCAGCGAAGTGGAAGGTGCGTTCGCAGCGAGTTGCTTGATGCTGGAGGACGTGGTGCTCGGAGTGAACACACCGATCATCGAGGGTGGTAGCTACTCCTTCAGCATGTCGCCCAATTACAACGGCACGCGCTTCCGGGTCCACGCCAGTGCACCGGTACAAGTGCAGGCAACAGCGGCTTCCTGCCACGATGCCAACGATGGTAGCGCCATGGTTACCGGCGTCGGTACGGGTCCATGGACCTACAGTTGGACGGATGGCAATGGCACCATTCTGCAAACCTCAACCGTGAACGGACCGGACCAGTTGAACAACCTGCCCGCCGGCACATACACGGTTACCGTTGGTGGCACCTGTCCCCAACTCCTTGCGGAAGTCGAGATCACGGCTCCCGCAGTGCTCTCCGTGGATGCAACGATCATCAGCACCACCTGCAATGCTGCAGTGGATGGTAGCATCGACCTGTCGGTGACGGGTGGGACCATGCCCTATACCTATCTCTGGAACAACGGCAGTGCCAGCGAGGATCAGCCATCGCTTGGCGCCGGCACCTATTCGGTGGGCATAGCGGACGCGAACGATTGTTTTGCGACGCGGAACTTTACTGTCGCGTCGGCTTCGATCGTTGAAGCGGCTTTCACCATGCCGGCTTCTGCGGATATGGGCACGCCGGTACAATTCACCAACGGTAGCTCAGGTGCGACTTCCTACGTGTGGGACTTCGGCGACGGCTCGTCCGTGGAGAATGGTTACGCCCCGGCGCACGCGTTCGATCTGCCCGGTACATATAGCGTGAGTTTGACGGTGAGCAATGATGCATGTGAAAGCACGGTTACCGGCACCATCGAGATCATCGGTCTCAGCACCTGGGTCGGAGCGATCAGCGACAGCGGCATCAGCATCGTGCAACTGCACGGGCAGGTCGTGCTGGTTACATCGACGGCGAAGGACCTGAGCCTGAGTGTGCGCAATCTGCTCGGCCAGGAGGTGGTGGCAAGCAAAAGCGGCTATTTCCCAGCCGGCGCGCAAGTGATCGACATACCGGCAACGGCAGTTGGTATGCTGTTGATCCAAGTGTCGGACAAGTCCGGATCCGACAGCGCCACCTTCAAGCTGGTACGCTAGGGCGATACGACCGCGCCAAGAAAGGCCGTCGGTTCCACCGGCGGCCTTTCTTGTTCTCAATGGACCTGAGAGGTCATGGGTGTGCCGGGTTTTTTCGATGATGGACGATCCGATCAGGCCATCGTCCGCGTAACTGTGCTCGTTCCATCGCCGCAAGAGGGGAAGCGCGCTCCGAGGTGTGATGATGGACAACAGGAACGACCCACACAACAAAACCACGGAACAATGGAACGCATGATGAACAGGATCGCCGGCGCAATGCTGGCAACGGGGATGGCCCTTAGCGGTATGGCCCAAATGAAGGACGACAACACCGTGATGGTTGGGGGTGAAGCGATGTACCCCAAGAAGGACATCGTGAGCAACGCAGTGAATTCGAAAGACCACACCACGCTAGTGGCGGCCGTGAAAGCTGCAGGGCTGGTGGAGACGCTTCAAGGCACGGGCCCGTTCACGGTGTTCGCACCGGTGAACAATGCTTTCGAGGATCTTCCTGCCGGCACGGTGGAGAACCTCCTGAAGCCGGAGAACAAGGGGCAACTCACCACCGTGCTCACCTACCATGTGGTAGCTGGCAAGGTGGATTTCGCAACGCTTGCCGCCGAGATCAAGAGGGGTAAGGGGGAAGCCATGCTGACCACCGTTGCGGGTGCCAAGCTGAAGGCAACGATGAACGGCACGCACAACATCGTTCTCACCGATGCGAAAGGCCGAAGAGCCAACATCTCCACGTACGATGTGATGCAGAGCAACGGTGTGATCCATGTGATCGACGCAGTGTTGCTGCCTTGACACGCTCAGTTACAGCAGGACCGGGCCGTTCCCCCAAGGAACGGTCGGAGAGATTAGGGCCTTCGCGTATGCGAAGGCTCTTCCGTTTCGAAGAACAGGAAGGTGACATGACATGGGCCTTGCCCCATCCACCTACTTTCGGCTCCCCCACTAGTACCGGATCATGAAGCTGAAGATGAAATTGCCCATGGCTCTTTTTGCGACCATGGTGTTCTCCTGTGCGGCTCCCGACGACAGTTCAGACCGCACAATCGGAGAGAAACAACAAGACGAGCACGTTATGGATAAGCACAGCGCGTCCACACCGGATGAAGCCTTTATCACCCACTTGGATCTGGACATCAAAGTGGACATGTTGGCGAAGGCCATCACAGGCATTGCCACATACGATATCGTGAACCGTGGCAAGGGCCATATCGTTTTCGATACCGATGGGCTCACCGTTGTGGAGGTCAAGGATGCCCAAGGCAATGTCCTGAAACACTCCATGAGCGACAGCACTTTTCTTGGGCGCGCCTTGATCGTGGACATCGGGCCCGAAGTGAAGCGGCTCAGCGTTGCCTATCGCACTGGGGCGGATGCCTCGGCATTGCAATGGCTCACGCCGCAACAGACGGGTGGCAAGCAGCACCCTTTCCTCTTCACCCAAGGCCAAGCGATCCTCACGCGCACATGGATACCCATTCAGGACAGTCCGGGGATCCGCATCACGTACAACGCTCACGTGCAGGTGCCGCCCGAACTGATGGCGGTCATGAGCGCCACGAACAGTACTTCGCGCAATGCCGATGGCGCCTATGACTTCAGCATGCAGCAGCCCATACCACCGTATTTGATCGCCTTGGCCGTTGGCGATATCGAGTTCCGCGAGATCGGCCCGCGCACGGGCGTTTATGCCGAGCCGAACTTGGTGGATAAGGCCGCGAAGGAGTTCGTGGACATGGAGAAGATGGTCGTGGCCGCCGAGGAACTTTACGGTCCGTATCGCTGGGGGCGCTATGACGTAATTGTGTTGCCGCCGAGTTTTCCGTTCGGGGGAATGGAGAACCCGATGCTGACTTTCGCAACGCCAACGATCATTGCAGGCGATGGATCGCTGACCGCGTTGATCGCGCACGAACTGGCGCACAGTTGGAGCGGCAACTTGGTCACCAATGCCACATGGGATGATTTCTGGTTGAACGAAGGCTTTACCGTGTACTTCGAGAAGCGGATCTGCGAGAAGATCTACGGCAAGGATTACGCGGAGATGCTGGCCGTGCTTGGCCGACAGGAGCTTACGCGCACCATTGGCGACCTAACCGCCCAAGGGGCGCCGAACGATACCAAACTGAAACTGGATCTTGCAGGTCGTAGCCCGGACGATGGAATGACCGATGTGGCGTATGAAAAGGGCTATGCCTTCCTCACGGCGCTTGAAGCTGCCACCGGCCGTGAGAAGTTCGACGCCTTCTTGCGCGGGTATTTCGACGCGTTCGCTTTCAAGAGCATGACCACCGAGAAGTTCCTGACCTACTTGGGGGCGCAGCTCTTGCAGCCCTTGCATGTCACCTTCGATGTGAATGCCTGGGTCTATGGCCCCGGACTTCCGGCGTCGGCACTCGTTCCGGTCAGTGCACGCTTCGCCTTGGTCGATAAGGCCATTGAACGGTGGTCGGCGGGCACGCCCGCCACTGCGCTCGGCACGGTGGGCTGGGTCACTTTCGAGTGGATGCACTTTTTGCGCCATCTGCCGGTCGGGATCGTTCCCAAGCGCATGGCCGAATTGGACAATGCGTTCCACTTCACCGTATCCGGGAACGCTGAGATCGCTGCGGCATGGTTCGAGGTCTGCATCAACAACGACTACCGGGCGCCGTACGAAGTGATGGGGGAATTCCTGACCCACGTTGGCCGACGCAAGTTCCTTGTGCCGCTTTACACGGCGCTTACGAAAAGCGAAAGCGGGACACTCTTGGCGCGCGCCATATACAAGGAGGCCCGTCCGAACTATCACGCCGTCAGCGTGCGCACCATCGATGAATTGTTGGATTGGAAAAAGATGACCGTGCCGGTCACGATGTGATCGGTCCATGGCGCTCAAAAGAGAAGCCCCTCGATGCATCGAGGGGCTTCTCTTTTGAGGGTGGGTTGGACTAACGCGCCAGTGTCACGCGGGTCGCATCGTGCACTTCGCCATTGGCCAACAGCTTCAGCACGTACTGGCCATCGGCCAGGGCGCTCAGATCGAGCGTGCGTTGTGCGCTCGCGGTCAGGGTTCCGAAGGAGCGCGTCTCCACCAACTGCCCGAGCATGTCGTACACCTCAACACTGAGGTTGTGGGTGCTCGTCGTACTGAAAGTGATGGTCACGGAACCGGTCGTTGGGGAAGGGAACACTTTGGTGAAAGCCGCACGACCTGTTTCACTGATACCTACCAGGCAAGCAGCCGGGGTGATGTTGCTCCCTGCCGGGAACGCGGCCACGAAGGTGTTCATGCTGCTCACCGGCCAGATGTCGTTGTTCTTCATCTTGCTATCGGGCCCGATGAGGCAGAAAGTCGGGAAAGCACTTACGCCGAACGTGGTGGTCAGCGGGTCGCCATCAGCGGCGCCCACAGCGGGAGGGTGCGCGAAGCCCGGAGCGAAATCCACGGAGAAGGCCTCGGTAAGCGCATCGCTGTCCGAACCGTTGTTCACTTCGATGCAGATCAGGTCGGCGCTGTTGCAGCCATAGGTCTGGTACAGCTCGCTGTAGTATGGCGCATGCACTTGGCAAGGCCCGCAGTTGTAGAAGAAGAAATCCAACAGCACGTATTTGCCCTGTGCGGCATAGGTGGCCAGATCATGAACCGTGCCGTGTGTATCGGTAACGGTAAAATTGGCAACGGTGCTACCGGCCGGGTAGTTGGCCGCTTGCGCCATCAACAAGGCGGTGGCGAGTGATGCGGGGAGCGAGAGTAGTGAGCGCTTCATGTTCCTTGGTTTTGGAGGTTCACAAGGATAGACCCCTCCGGCCCGCGCTGGGTTGTCCGGACCTGATGAAAAGTAAACGGCCTTTGAACCCCAAGCTCACGCTTCGCTACTGAACAAGCGCTCCAGCATAAGCCTGTCAAGCGTATGCCCGCCAGCGAACGTGTGCGAGCGGAAAGCAAGTGCTGCAGTGCGCAATATGGACTCGTTCCGCTCAAGGACATCCTTCTTCACCATGGGGTCCTGCTCCCCATGCACCAGATCGATCCGCAAGGAGGACCAACGATCCCGAAGAACATCAGCATCAAGCTCTGGCGGCATGCTACCGCCCCAGATCACCATGCGGTCCAATCGGGTATTGCCATGCACGGCCCAACGGCAAAGCGTAGCGACGCCCTGTGAGAACCCCAGTGCGCAGAAGCGACGAGCGCGGCCGCATTCTTCACGCATCTTGAGCGCTAGGGCATCCAAGTAGGCGATCTGGTCTTCGATCTCATGTTCACGGTCCTCACGGGTCATCCAGGTCGCCCCAACGCGGCTGAACGTGGTGTCGAGGTAATAGCGGCTCAGCGCTTCTGGAGCTACGATGCAACGGTCTTCCTCCAGACCCTCGAACGAGTGGAGGAAGTAGCGCGCCAGATACCCATGCCCGTGCAACACGAACCAGATCTCTTGTGCTGTTGAAGGATCGCCGAGAACATGGTAGCGCGCCGTGCGCTGCACGCGGATATGTCTTTCCCCGTCCGCCATCAGTAAGCGAGCAGTTGGCCGATGGCCGTTGCTACTTTCTCAGCACTCGGGATCATTGCGGCTTCCAATGTGCTGTTCAGCGGTACCGCCGGCATGTCTACTGCACCGAGCGTGCCCACGGGTGCGTCCAGCTTCTCGAAACAAGTGCTACCGATACGGCTGGCAAGCGCTTGCGCGAACGAGTTGGTGAGTTGTTCCTCCGTCAGCACAAGGCAACGGCCGTGTTCGCGAACCGCCTTCATCACGGTGCCTTCATCCAGCGGCACCAACGTGCGTAGGTCGATGATGGTAACGCGGCCGCTGAACTGCTTCGCGGCGGCCTTGGCCCAGTAAACACCCATGCCGTATGTGACGATCACCGCTGCTTCGCCATTGGTGATCACTTGCGGGTCCGCGTGCTGAACGATACGCGCCTTACCGAAGGGGATGATGTAATCGGGTGATGGCTCGATGCTCTTTGCTTCCTCGGTGCCTTTGATCTTGCTCCAGTAGAGGCCCTTGTGTTCGAGCATCACCACGGGGTTGGGATCGTGGTAAGCGGCTTTCATCAGCCCCTTCAGGTCGGCGCCGGTGCTCGGGTAGGCGATCTTGATGCCCTTGATGTTGCACAGCACGCTCTCCACGCTGCTGCTGTGGTAGGGGCCACCACTTCCGTAGGCGCCGATGGGCACGCGCACGATGCAGCTGACCGGGTACTTGCCCACCGTCAGGTAGCAAGATCGCGCGACTTCCGTGAAGAGTTGGTTGAGCCCCGGCCAGATGTAATCGGCGAACTGCACTTCCACGATGGGCTTCAGCCCGGCTGCGCTCATGCCCACCGTGCTGCCGATGATGAAGGCCTCTTGGATCGGTGTGTTGAACACGCGGTGATCACCGAAGTCCTTGGCAAGCGTGGCCGCTTCGCGGAACACTCCGCCGAGCCGCGCACCAACATCCTGACCGTAGAGGAGGCAACGTTTGTCTTCTTGCATCAACTCACGGATGGCGAAAAGCGCGCAGTCCACCATTACGGTCGGCTCCCGGTCTTTTGGTTCGCGCGCACCTTTCTCTTCGGTGATCGGGGTAGGAGCGAAGTCGTGGGTGAGCAGATCTTCCGGTCGCGGATCCTCGGCGTTACGTGCTAGATCGAAGTCGGCCTCCACGGTGGCGATGGCCTTCTTCTCCAACTCCTTCAAACCTTCCTGTTTGATGCCGCGATCGAGCAGCTGTTGGAAGAAGCGCGGGAACGGGTCCCGCTTGCGGTGCTCTGCCAAGTTCTCCGCGCTGCGGTAGAAATCCATGCGCACCCCGCTCGTGTGGTGGTTAAGCAGGGGAACTTTTGCGTGCACGAGGAACGGCCGGCGCTCCTTGCGCACCAACGCCATCACTTCGTTGAGCGTGTTGTATGAGGTGAAGAAGTCGGTGCCATCGATCGTCCGCACCTCCAATCCCTTGAAGCCCTTCGCATAGTCGCTCGCATCCCCTACGCGGATCTCTTCAGCACTCGCGCTGATGTCCCATTCGTTGTCCTGTACCAAATAAATGATGGGCAACTTCTTCAGCACGGCCATCTGGAAAGCTTCGGCCACCTCGCCCTCCGTGATGGCAGCGTCACCGATCGAACATACCACGATCGGCTTGTCCGCTCCATGGTCATCAGCTATACCCGCAACCTCCTTGTACTGGATGCCAAGGGCAATGCCCGTGGTCGGGATGGCTTGCATGCCGGTGGCGCTGCTCTGGTGCGGAATGCGCGGCATGCCATCGCGTTTCAAGCTCGGATGACAGTAATAGCTGCGGCCACCGCTGAACGGGTCGTCGCGCTTGGCCATCAGCTGCAGCATCAATTCGTACGGCCGCATACCGATGCCCAGCAGGATGCTGTCGTCGCGGTAGTACGGCGACACGAAGTCCTGCGGCTTCAATTGCAGGCCCAGCGCCAATTGGATCGCCTCGTGCCCACGACTTGTCGCATGCACGTACTTGCTGGTGAACTTGAAGTGCTCCTCATAGATCTCCGTCATGGCCTTGGCCGTGCACATGAGCTCCCACGCCTTCAAGAGGGTGGCCGTTTCAATGGCTTCGTTCGATCTAGCGGCGGTCTTCAGCACGGGTGGGTCGATCTACGTGAGCGGCCAAATTACTTGGCAGGCGGAAGCGTACGCGTGGTACCGCCCCGATAGCTTTGGCCCCATCAAGGAACGGACGGCGTAGTCGCACATCTCCACAACTTCACATTTCCACATCCCCAATGGCCCGCACCGCACACGAACTCGACCACCGCATCGTCGGCGATGACCTTCAATGCGTCGAGATCACGCTCGACCCGCAGGAAACGGTCCTGGCGGAAGCGGGCGCTATGATGATGATGGACGAAGGCATCGAGATGAAGACCATCTTCGGCGATGGCAATGGGCAGGAGCAGAGTTTCCTGAACAAGTTGTGGGGCGCGGGTAAGCGCGTGCTCACGGGCGAAAGCCTCTTCATGACAGCCTACACCAACCTGAGCGGTGTGCGGCGCACCGTTTGGTTCGCCGGTGCCTTCCCCGGTAAGATCCTGCCTTTGGACCTGAGCGATTACGGGCAACGCCTCATTTGCCAAAAGGACTCCTTTCTGTGCGCGGCCAAGGGAGTCAGCATCGGCATCGCGTTCCAACGCAAGATCGGTGCAGGCCTTTTCGGTGGTGAAGGCTTCATCATGCAACAGCTCGATGGCGATGGCCAGGTCTATATCCATGCGGGTGGTACTACCGTTCAACGCGATCTGCAACCCGGCGAAACGCTGCGTGTGGACACCGGCTGCTTGGTAGCCATGACCAGCAGCGTGAACTACGATATCCAGTTCGTGGGTGGCATCAAGAACACGTTGTTCGGTGGTGAGGGCTTGTTCTTCGCGACGTTGCAAGGACCGGGACACGTCTGGATCCAGAGCCTGCCGTTCAGCCGTTTGGCCGACAACATTGTACGCGCCTCACCGAAGTTGGGTGGCAGCCGGAAAGGGGAGGGCAGTATCCTCGGTGGCCTCGGCGGATTGCTCGACGGGGACAATTGATCAGCGCAATTCCTCTTTCGGCTTCTTCCCGCCGCCCTCAAGCGCGTTCAGGAAGCCCTGCACGGCCCATTGCATCATGCTGAAGCCGAGGGCCCACCAGAAACCATCAACGCTGAAGCCATCGATCCATCGGTCCACCAGCATCACCATGCCCGCGTTGATCACAAGAATGAAAAGCCCCAATGAGATCAGCGTAACCGGCAGCGTGAAGAGGATGAGCAACGGCCGGATGAACGTGTTCACCAAGCCAAGGACGACGGCTACGATGATACCGGTGGTCCATTCATCGATATGCACGCCGCGCAAGAGCTTGGCGCTGACGAGAACGGCGAGGGTGGAGAGAACAAGTCGGATGAGAAGGCGCATGCGCGAAGGTGGGGAGAGGATGTGAAGGTCGCGAACGCCGCGAATATCCTCACGTCCGGCACATTCCCACTTCTACTCCTTCACCAACTTCTGGGTGCACGTTCGGCCGTTCTGGGTGATCACCAGATAGTAGTTGCCATCGGCTTTGGTGCTCAGGTTGAGCGTGCGCTCATAGTCCCCCTCGTAGTCGCTGATGCTCTCGTGGTAGACACGTTCGCCCTTGGCATCGTGCACATCCACGTTCAGGTCCCCTTTGGCCGGCACATTGAACTGCAGTCGGAAGAACCCCTCACTTGGATTCGGGAAACAGCGGAGGCCTGCGAGGTCCAACTTGTTGTCCAGTCCAGCAACGCCTTTGTTGCGGAGCAGGGTGGTCTCCTCCGATGTGAGTTCCTTCCGTTCAATGGTCACGCGCATTTCGCGGCGGACATCACCACGCAATTCATTGCGCAGTTCTTCCATTTCCTGGCGCAGCTGTTCCATGTCATTCCGCTGCTGTTCCAAGTCGCGGTCGTGTTGTTCCATACCCCGATCGTGTTGCTCCATATCACGATCGTGTTGCTCCATATCACGACCATGCTGCTCCATGTCCCTTTCATACTGCTCCATGTCCCTCTTGTATTGCTCTTGGTCGGCATCGGACATGCGGTCCATGCCATTCATCGGTGGCACGGGTGGCATGGGCGACATGGGTGCCATTTCGGGCATTTCGAAGGTGAAGGCTTCACTGCGTCCCATCTTGCCTTTCAGCTCCAGCGGGTTGCCCTCGCGTTGCACCTTCAATGTCACATCCTGCTCGGGCTCTGTTTTTTCAACCGCTTCCACCAAGTCATCGAAGTCCTCAATGTCATGACCGTTGAGGCTCTTTATCACGTCGCCATCGAGGAGCCCCATTCCTTCCGCGCTGCTGCCGTCCACAACATCTTCAACCGATAGCCCACCGTCAACGGTGGCACCGGGCACCACGCCCAAGAAAGCACCGCCCATGTCGAACACATAGCTGTTGCCCGAACCATCACCATCGTAGTTGTAAGAGTATCCATATCCCTCCGTGGCGTCCGTCTCACCCAAGTCCGCGCCCACCGTGTTCTTTTTCCCATCGCGCCAGTAGATCACCTTCACGGGATCGCCCGGCTTGTGGTTGCGGATGGCTTCAACCAGATGGGCTTCGCTCTTCACCTCTGCATCATCAATGGCCACTATCACATCGCCTTCCTTCAACCCCGCTTTCTCGGCGGCGGTTCCTTCCACCACGTAGGAGACGCAAGCACCTTCCTTCACGCTGGTGTTGTTCTTGTTCTTCTTCTTGTCGTCATCGCATGTGCTCTGGTTCCAATTGCCTGTGTACACGCCCAAGTATGCTCTTGGCTCACTGGGCGCCCACACCATGGCACCGGGAGTTTCCATGAACATGCTCATGTCCATGTCCTTCAGAACACCTTCGTCACCGCGCTTGCGGATGTTGATCTCGATCCGGTTGGCGCCGTCATCGATGTTCATTTCGTCCATGATGCCCATCTCGCGCAGGGCTTGTTCCAACGCCCCTGGATCGTTGAGCGGGATCTCCCGTTCCATTTGCTTGGTCTCCCCATCTTCAGTAACGGAGATGTGGATCTTGGCCTTGGGAGCCTCAGCCTCTTGCGCACGCAACGGGCAGCTCGGCGCGCACGCCAACAGGGCCAAAAGGCTTACGTAGGGAACAGTACGGTTCATGTTTGATGGCGTTGACGAAGGCGAAACTATCCCGATGCAAAAGCGCGCTCCTGTTAACGAACGCCAAGTTCTGTTAAGTGGTTCAGGTGCCGGAGAACTTGTCCAGTTCGCGCCTGTCGCGCTTTGTAGGCCGGCCTTCGCCGAGGTGTTCGCTTCGGGTCCGGTCGGCCAACTCCAGTTTTTCCAGATCCGTGAAGGAGGTGGTCTCGCGGATCAGTCCGGGTACCAGTTTGGCGCCGACCCTGTTGGCTGTCAGTTGGATCACCTCATACGATCGCCATATCGGGGGGCGCTTCACCGAGAAGGCTTGGCCCACGGAGACCTGGGCCGCCGGTTTGATCTCACGGCCGTTCAACTGCACATGCCCTTTGCGGCAGGCCTCCGTAGCCCCACTGCGCGTGGGGAACAGACGGACGCACCAAAGGAATTTGTCGAGCCTCATCGGTCCCTGTGAAAAGGAAACGGCGCTCATCGCGCCGCTTCGTGGTGACCCCGGCAGGATTCGAACCTGCAACCGACAGAACCGGAATCTGCCATTCTATCCAATTGAACTACGGGGCCGTAGCGTCCGGCTATCGCGGAGCGGCGGCGAAGATAACCGCCCATACAGTCGGCGTTCAGCGTTTCAGTGAGCGCACCAGTTCGGTGAGGTCTTGCACCGTCTCCATTGTCGGCCAACGGCGATCGTGCATTTCCGTGCTCATGCCGTAGCGCTCAGCGATCGTTGAAGCCAGCGCTTTGAGGTCGGTATCGCCGGGTAGCAAGCTGCGCAGGGGAGTTGAAGGCAGGATGTCTTTTGTTCCGCCACTTGGCGCAACCGCTCCGGGTTCTGCCAATACGATGCGGCACACTTCGCCGAACACCCCGCGACCCGCATCAGGCGGGCCGCTTCGCAGCAGCACTATTTCAGCCCCCGGGGGTAAGGGTGCCATTTGCCGGAGGCTATCACCGTGCAATGCGAAGGTGAACGTCATGGGGCGTTGCGGCCAAGTGAGCTTCAGGAGGCCATCGCTGTCCATACCCCATGTTCCACTTTCCTCGCGCTCCGGTCCACCACCGATCGTGGAGTACTGCGTTGCCCGGCCGTTCGCAAAGAGGTCCACGCGGACCGTGCGTTTGTTCGCCTCGCCTCCGGGCAGTGCAATGAAATAGCTGCCGCTCCCCGCTTCGTTCGCCACAGGCTCGCAACGCATGGCGGGCGCCAGCATAAGCGTCTTGCGCACCAGCACCACACTGTCCGCCGACCACGAGCCAGCCAACCAAACCTTTGCAGCATCGCCGACGTGGCCGACTTGGGCCGCGTAAGCTCTGAACAAGCTGTCGGCACCCGGACCCTGCACGGTGAAGTAGTGCCCATCGGTGCACCGCATCCAGCGTCCATGGCCATCAGTTCCACGGTATTCGCCCTCGAAAGTGAGCGTGTCCGAGGCGGGAACATCCACATTGGCCCCGTTCAATGGTGGCTGGTCGCAGCCCGCAATGGACAGTAGTAGTAATGCGAAGGTCAACCGTGACATGGGTGCGTTCATGGCCGCGAACCTATGGGGTCCGGGCCTCGGCGCCGTCGGAACGGCTACTTTCGCGCGCCATTTCCAGGAACACTCTCATGACCGAGCTGCGCAACATCGCCATCATCGCCCACGTCGACCACGGAAAAACCACGCTTGTGGACCGTATTCTGCACCAGTGCCAACTTTTCCGCGAGAACCAGGAAACGGCCGAACTGCTGCTGGACAACAACGACCTCGAGCGCGAACGGGGCATCACCATCCTGAGCAAGAACGTGAGCGTGCGCTACAAGGGCATCAAGATCAACGTGATCGACACACCGGGCCACAGCGATTTCGGTGGCGAGGTAGAGCGCGTGTTGAACATGGCCGACGGCGTGCTGCTGTTGGTGGACGCTTTTGAAGGTGCGATGCCACAAACGCGCTTCGTACTGAGCAAGGCGCTCGCATTGGGGCTGAAGCCGATCGTGGTGATCAACAAGGTCGACAAGCCGAACTGCACACCGGAGGAAGTGCATGAGCAAGTGTTCGACCTGATGTTCACGTTGGAGGCCAATGAAGACCAGCTGAACTTCCCGGTGGTATACGGCAGCAGCAAGCAAGGTTGGATGGGACCCGATTGGAAGAACCCGACCGAGGATGTCAGCTACCTGCTGGACACCATTCTTGAACACATCCCCGCACCGAAGAAGCTGGATGGAACGCTGCAAATGCGCATCACCAGTCTCGATTACAGCAGTTTTCAAGGGCGTATCGCCGTTGGGCGTGTGCGCCGTGGCTCGATCAAGGCCGGGCAGAACGTGAGCATGGTGAAGAACGACGGCACGATCACCAAAGGCAAGGTTGCCGAGTTGATGGTGTTCGAAGGCTTGGGAAAAGAGAAGGTGAAGGACCGCGAGCTCTTCAGTGGCGAACTCTGTGCAGTGATGGGCCTGGAAGGATTTGATATCGGCGACACCGTTGCCGATTTTGAGAACCCCGAGGGCTTGCCCGGCTTCAAGGTGGATGAGCCGACGATGAGCATGCTCTTCACCATCAATACCTCTCCGTTCTTCGGCCGTGAGGGTGAGTACGTGACCAGCCGCCACTTACGCGATCGTCTTTTCAAGGAGATCGAGAAGAACCTGGCCATGCGCGTTGAGGAGACCGGAAGTCCGGACAAGCTGCTGGTCTTCGGCCGCGGTATCCTGCACATCGGCATCTTGGTGGAAACCATGCGCCGCGAGGGCTACGAGTTCCAATTGGGCCAGCCGCAAGTGATCGTGAAGGAGATCGATGGGGAGCGTTGCGAGCCGGTGGAGATCCTCACCGTGCAAGTACCGGAGTCGTTCAGCAGCAAGGTGATCGATCTGGTGAGCCGCCGCAAGGGTGAATTGCTGAGCGTGGAGTTGAAAGGCGATCGCGTTCACATTGAATTCAACATTCCCGCTCGCGGCATCATCGGCCTGCGCAATCCATTGCTCACGGCCACCGAGGGGGAGGCCATCATCGCGCACCGTTTCAAAGGCTTCGAGCCGTGGAAGGGCGAACTGGGCGTGCGCCGGGCAGCAAGCATTATCAGCCAAGGGACGGGCACGGCGATCGCCTTCTCGATCAACAAACTGCAGGATCGCGGCAAGTTCTTCGTGGATCCAGGAGAAGAGGTTTACGCCGGCCAGGTGATCGGAGAGAACCCCAAGACCGATGATCTGGTGGTGAACGTCCTCAAAGGCAAGCAGCTCACGAACATGCGCGCCAGCGGCACCGACAACAAGGAGAACATCGCCCCGGCGGTGAAGTTCTCTTTGGAAGAGTGCATGGAGTACATCTCGGACGACGAGTACTTGGAAGTAACACCCAAGAGCCTACGCATGCGCAAGATCTTCCTGGATGAGAACGACCGGAAGAAGGCGAGCAAGGGGGTAATGGCCTGACCTGTTGGTGGTAACAGTTCAGGGCCTTTAATGCAGCCTTGGCCCCGATCACCGTTGCGGCGGAAGATCTGAGCGAATACTTGTCGAGAGCACCGGAGCTCATCGTCTTGTTGAGATGGGTTCGTCGAACCCGTGTCCGCAGAAGCCACTTCGCGAATAGGTTTGCGTCCTTACCAAAAACCTGGACGCTATGAGTAAGAGTGCATTTTGCGCGGGGCTGTTGCTCCTAATGGGTTCGTTGGAGGCGACAGCGCAGTTGCCCGATTGGTTGTGGGCCAGGAACGCCAACATGGATGGCACGGGCCTCGTGGAGCAGACCGCCACCGACGCGGCGGGCAACGTGTTCGTTTGCGGATACTTCGACAACAATGCCACTATGGGTTCCTTCCCACTTGCGGCGGTAGGAGGGTTCGATGCATACGTGGCCAAATTGGATCCCTCAGGGAATTGGCTTTGGGCCACTTCGTTCGGTTCCACGGGTGCCGACGACGCGCTGGCCATCGCGGTGGATGGCGACGGCAACGCGTACCTGACCGGTTTCCATGAAGGGGATATCACCGTTGGCGACACAACGCTGGCCGTGGAAGGGGGGAGCGACCTGTTCATCGCCAAGATCGATGGCAGCGGTAACTGGATCTGGGCCCTTGACGCGGCCGGTCTTGGATACTCTGCCGGTTCCGACGTGGTGCTCGGCCCGAACGGATCGCTCTATGTCGGCGGATCCGTCGATAGCGATGGAGAGGTGTTCGGTGAGGATACCATCCCGTCGGGAGGCTTGAGTGGTTCGTTGGTCATGCGTCTGGACATTGATGGTAACTGGCAGTGGGTGCATGTGATCGAACACTCAGGTGTGACCAGCATGAACGGCATGGCCTATTCCACTGGGGAGGGCATCGTGGTGGTGGGTGCGTTCAGTGGCACCCTCTATGCGGGCGGCGACACCCTCATATCAGGGATCTCCGAAAAGGCCTTCATTGCCGTGGTGGATACCATGGGCGTTGACCAATGGTCATGGCGGACCAGTGGCTCTTCGGTCACGGTGGCATCTGATGTAATGGTGGATGCTTTCGGACGCATTTTCCTGGTGGGTTACGCCTCGACAGGTACTGCGATCGTTGGCGATAGCACTTTCGTTGTGACCGACGCCAATGACGCACTAGTGGTGCGCGTATCACCGAACGGCTTTTGGGATTGGAGCCGCCGAAGTACTGGCACAGGCAATGAGGTGATCGAAGATCTGGCTGCGTTGCCCGACGGACAGATCGTGGTGGTAGGTACCTACCGCGATGGTGATCTGCAGCTTGGTTCTTTAGCGAGCACCAACACCGGAGGAGCCGATGCCTTTATTGCTGCGGTCTCCACCACGGGGAACTGGCTTCTGGTGAAACAGGGTTCCGGAATTGGCGATGAATACTGTCATACGGTGGCCATCAGCTACTTGGGCCACATCTACGTCGGGGGCTCGTACGCCGGCGTTGCCACCTTCGGCCTCGATATGCTCACCTCAACCGGTGCACAGGATGCCTACGTTGCGAAAATCGGTGTGATCGGCACAACGGTGCAAAGCACGGATCCGGCATCGTTCGCTCCGGTGCTCGTTCAGGATGGGGCCGGGTCGGTTCTGCACGGCTTGAGCGATGGTATTGCCAGCGTGAGAGTGACCGACGCGAGCGGTCGTATTGTATTTCAGCGCACAGGTCGGGCAACTGGCGGTCGCTTGGCGCTTGGTGGCGTTGACTTGTCCGTTGGGGCTTTCTTGATCCAAGTGCAGCAAGGAGAGCAACATGCGACACTGAAGTTCGTAGCGCGCTGACGGGTTCCATCGATCGGCGAACGGCCCTGCACCGAACGGTGCAGGGCCGTTCGCGTCAACGATCGAACCGAATATGATGTGGTGTGTACGGGTGCGTGGATCAACAACCACCCATCATGAAAACTCCCATCGTCCTTGGCCTTTCGGCCACCGCCGCTGCTGCGGGTATCGCGGCGCTGCTCTCGTTCACCACTTCACCAACCGAGGGCATCGGCACCAAAGCGTGTTGCCGCTTGCCATCGGAAGCGCAAGCCAAGGGCTGCGTGTTCAAGACCGTTTACGAAGGGGAAGGTGTCAGCGAGAACATGGTCCTGAAGACCCCGGAGGAGGTGCTGACGAGCGAGAACCGTGCATACGATTGGATGAAGGCGGCCCAGAACAACGATGGCGGTTTCGCTGCGGGGAACCACTCAAGCCAGAACGTGATGGATCCGCATGCCTCGCCAAGCGATCCCGCTACCACGGCCATGGTAGCCATGTCTTTGCTGCGTGCGGGCAGCACGCCCGAGAGCGGTCCGTTCGCCAATATTCTCGCGCGCTCAACGGAATTCCTGCTCAACGCGGTGGAGAAGAGCGGGGAGAACGCCACGAACATCACCGATCTCCAAGGCACGCAGATCCAAGTGAAGCTCGGGGCCAACATCGATGTGGCCCTGACCAGTCAATACATCAGCAACTTGATCGGCCGCATGCCGTGCACCCACCCCCAGCGGGACCGTTGGTTGCGGGCGCAGGACAAGTGCGTGCGCAAGATCCAATCAGCGCAAGCCAGCAATGGCGCCATCCAAGGCGGCAGTTGGGCAGGTGTGCTGCAGAGCAGTTTCGCTACGAACGCATTGGAGAGCGCACAACACAACGGCGCTGCAGTTGACACCATCGCACTTGACAAGGCGCGCGATTTCCAGAAGGGCAACTTCGATTCGAACACCGGGACGGTGGCCACGGAAAGCGCGGCCGGCGTGACGCTGTATGCTGTCAGCGGCAGCACGCGTAGCAGCGCGAAGGAAGCCCGCAAGGCCGAGGAGGACTTGGATAAGGCGAAGAAGGACGGCAAGGTCTCGGAAGCTGCCCCGGTCAACGTGGACAACCTTCAACAGGCAGGGTACTCGCGTGATGAAGCCGAGAAGATGACCACTGCCTATAATGTCTACAACGCGGCCAAAGTGCAGGCCCAGAGCGAGGAGGTGCTGCGTGGCTTCGGCAACAACGGCGGTGAAGAGTTCCTCAGCTTCCTGCAGACCGGTGAATCGCTCATCATCAATAACGACCAGAGCTGGAAGAACTGGTACCAGAACACCACCGCACGACTGGTCGACATACAGAACAACGATGGCAGTTGGAGCGGTCACCACTGCATCACCAGCCCAGTGTTCTGCACGGCCACAGCGTTGCTCATCCTCAGCGTGAACAACGACATCGAGACATTGGTGGCGCAGGGCGCCACGGTGAAGAAGTAGCCTTTAAGAAGCGGGATGTGGAAATGTGGAGATGAGGGCACACGCCGTTCTCATTTCCACATTTTCACATGACTCTCAGGGCAACTGTTCCTGTCGCGTATTGGTCGGCAACACTCCGCCGATGTTCACCAGGATCGGATCGCGATCGTTCTTGGTACCGATGTACTTCACCGTGCCGTCCATATTCGCGTCTTCCGGCAGGTAGCCACTTACCGTGTTGGTGGGAAGCACGCCACCAACGGCCACCAGCACTGGATCACGGTCATTGGCGGTACCGATGTACATCAATCGGTTGTCGGCAACCGAGTTGCCCATCCAAAGTGCCATCGTTCCAGCGGTAGGTCGGCGTGCCTCCGTGCCATACGTCGCCAGCAGTGGCGATCGGAAGTCAATGGTCGTGAGCGAACGTTCCAAGTGCACGGGGACTGCGGTCATGCAGCCCAAGTGGTTCCTGTGGCGCACCACAATGTGGTAGGATCCCATTGGCATGTGGAAGACCACGGGCGATACGCCGTCCACATCAACCACATCACCATCGCGCTGGAGCAATGCAGCGCGCGTGTTCAAGACTTGTCCCTGCGTTTCGGCATTGCGCACTTCAACCAGCACCCAATCCACAATGGCATTGGAACCACTTACGGCCAGCACCGAAGGAGCGATCGTCTCCGAACCACCTTCCCCGACCAATGGGAAGATGCCTGTGAAAGGTTGCTGCAAGGGTAAATACCCACGCACACGCAGGCTATCGTACATGAGGCCCGAGATCGTATCGAGCGGACCTTCCAAGGCAACCTTCAGCGCCAGCGGCAACGTGCTCTGAGGTTTCGCGATGTCGTAGTGGTCGATCACCGCGCCAGCGTCATTGATGAAGCGGGCATGTAGTTGAGTGCCGTCCACATCGATCACCAAGCTGCCCAATTGCGAATAGGTGCTCATGAACATGGCAGGGTGGTTCAAGTTGCCCACGGCATCCTTCTGGCCACTCACACCACATACCGTGTATACCGCACCGTCGTGCGGAGCCATATCGCCCGCCTTCTGGTAAGGACCGAGCTCGCTGATGCGTCCTGCTGTTCCGTCCAACCGCATGGTACTTGTGTTGAAGGTTGAGCTAAGGCCATAGTGGCTATCGATCAGGAAGGATCGCTCGTAGCTGTGGCTATGTCCTGTGAGCACGAGATCCACACCATGCGCCTCCAGGATCGGCAATATGTTCTGGCGCATGTCGCGCATGAGGCCCCCGCTGTCGTTGGTGTCATCGCTGTTGTGGCTGCCTTTACTGTACGGCGGATGATGCCAGTAGGCAATGACCCAATCGCTGTGCAGCTCGGCATAGGCCAGATCCTGAAGCAGCCACGTGGCCATTGTACCGGTTGTCGTGCGCGGACTGTCATAGCTATCGAGGGAGATGAAGTGGACGTTGCCCCGGTCGAACGAATAGTAGGCCTCGGTGTTGCTTGATACCCCACCGCATTGGCCGAGCTTCGGCAGCGCGAACAGATCGAAGTAAGGTCCCGTCTGTGTAGTGGCATCAGCGTTACTGGCGTAGTCGTGGTTGCCGGGTGTTGGCCACAAGCAGGTGTTGCGGAGGATGGTCGGGTAGCCCTCCTTGAAAACGCTCGCTTGGAATTCCGCTTCCCTCCCGTGGAAGTATGCGTTGTCGCCCAGCATCAACCACACATCCGCTGTATTGCTCCCAGCGTAATTCAGGTAACTGTCCCGCACGCCGTACTGTTCGGTGGTGGCTGTTCCAGCATCGCCGATGACCCAGATCCGCAATGGGGTTGATGCGCCGATCACTGGGTGCGTCCGGAAGAAGTAAGAGGCATCGTTCGCGCCTGCGAGGTCGGTGGTGGTGGTGCCAATGCTGTAGAAGTAAGTGGTGCTTGGAAGAAGCCCCGTGAGCACCACATCGTGATCCTGTGAAACGCTCGCGTTGTCCACAACGAACGGGGTGTTGCCCGGTGCCGGGCCATAACGTACACGAGCATCGGAGGGCACATCGGTCTTCCACTTGATCGTGATGCCTTGAGCATGGGCTGATTGCAGGTACGGACCGCGGAACAGGGAGGGCACGTTATCCAGACCGGTCAACCGCAGGTCGAAGCTCAGATCGGAGCTGCTGCCGTTGTATTGGTGCATTTCGACAGCGATGGTGTTGTTGCCGTTGACGAACAGCGCTGCGGGAAGCAGTTGTTCGTAGCGGCGCACTTCATCCAGCCCGCTAACACTGGCGTACGTCCCTGCGGTGTAGCCGATGGTTCCTTCGGCGACATTGTTGCGCATGGCTTCCACGCCGTTCACCCAAACGATCACACCATCATCGCGGAGCAGTTCCAGAAGAAATGCCGGGTACGCGCTCACGTTGGCGATCGTGAACGTCTTGCGGAAATACGTTGTGATGTACTTGCTGGCTGCGTTCGGACCATAACTCACCACTGTGGCTTCGTCACCATCACCATACCCGAGTTGAGCGGGCCCACTGGCCCATGTTCCATCGTTGAATGCCGACGCGCGCCAAGCCGAGCCTTGGTTGCTCCCGTTGTCGAGGTATTTCCATGTTGCACCCAAGGGGACCAACACGACATCCGCGGCCATCGCATGTGCTGCACACAACAACCCGAGAACGGATAGGCGTCCGCTTGGTGACATCATGCCCCGAAACTACCGGGTCACGAACGAAAGGGCAACCACAGGGAGTGCCTGTTCAGCTTCCGCCGGTCGGCCGCCGTTTCCTCCTTCGTGCCGCCAATGCGGCAATGAGCACCGCAAACCCACCACCTCCGAACAACCACCAGTTCGACTTCGGCCCGGGCAATGGCGCCTGCACTGCGGGATCGAGCCCCATGGCGACCCAGGCTTTCTTGTACTTCGGTGTCTGATCCTGCCTGAGCATCGGCCAGCGGCGCAACACGCGCTCCATAATGTCGCCGTTGGCCAGCTCCATCGCTTCGCGAGCGCCGGAGTCCGCAGCGGTGTAGCGGATCTCGTTCAGCTCCAGTTCCAACTCATGACCGTAGTGCGATTTGTCGCCGAAGTGCGCGCTCACTTCATCCAAACTGAGGGTGGCAAAGGGTATCGTGTCGCGGAGCAGGTAGATGCGTCGGCGCAATTGATCCAACAACAGGGTGGCGTGGAGGCTGTCCCCTGCAATACCATAGCGGAGCAATGTGGCAAGAAGGCTGTCGCGGTGGAGCGGGGCCACCAGCCCAAGGAAGGGATGCCGTTCCCGTGGATCGGTGGAAGCGGTGTCGGTGAGCAATGTGTCGACCTTGAACTTGTACTCGCCACGGTTCAGCTGGTTGCTGTCCACGTTGTTGATCTTCACCTGCATCAGCTTGCGACCGTTCTTCCGGTCGGTACTGTCGGAGAGGACTTGGCGGGAACGCAAACGCACACCGTTGCCGCTGTGCAAGAGCTGCCACCGGTCATTGTCGAAGTACTGGTCCACCATGCGGTCGGTGGCGATCTTCGAACTGAAGGTGCTGTCCATTGAACGCAGGGCAGGGCCGCCCGGACCGAACTCAACTACCATCCATTGCCAAACAGCATCGGCCATGGTATCGGGTACGTTCAGCTTGTATTCGTTCTCCACCCGCATCAGGCCATGATAGCCGGTGCTCTCGGTGGTTTGTGCACGGGCACTCATTGCCAACAGCATCAACACCGCACCGAGAACCTGATTTCGCATGTGTCTCATCCCGACATGTCGGGGCGGCAATGTTACTCCACGCTTGTGCCACCGACCTTCGCGCCCTCTTTCACCTCAGGTCGTCCAACCACATGCTGCTCTGGTCCCTTTTGTCGCTGATCGTTCTGCTCACGTTGCTCTTCATCGGCTACTTCAGGCTTGCGCCGCGTATCGGCTCCAACTCGCAAGGTGCTCGGCTGGCCAAGGTGCAGGCATTGCCGAACTTCCGCGAAGGCAAGCTCCACAATGTGGTGGAGACGAACATGGACATGCCGTTCGGCACCTTGCTCGGTGTTATGTGGGAGTTCATCAAGGGAGCGCCAGGGCGTGAACCCAAGGATACCATCCCGAACGTGCCGTTCGACCGCCCGGCATGGGACGCATTGCCGAACACGGGTTTCTCCTTCGCATGGTTCGGTCACTCGTCGCTGTTGTTGAAGGTGGACGCCTTGACTTTCCTGATCGATCCCGTGTTCGGGGAACGCGCTTCAACCTTTTCGTTCGCCGGCCCGAAACGCTTCAACTACCGGGAGCACATGCGTGTGGACCTTCTCCCGCACGTGGATGTGGTGCTGCTCTCGCACGATCACTACGATCACTTGTGCCATGAGACCTTGGTTCAACTGCGGGATAAGAAGTTCATCACTTCCCTCGGTGTTGGAGCACACTTGGAACACTGGGATATTCCTGCTTCCGCGATCACTGAGAAAGCTTGGTGGGAAAGCGTTGAGGTAGGGCCTGTGAAACTGACGCTGGCTCCCTCCAGGCATTTCAGTGGGCGCGGGCTCACCAACCGCTTCAGTACGCTATGGGGATCATGGGCCTTCGAGTGCAAGGGCCAGCGTATCTACTTCGGTGCGGACAGCGGTTACTCGCCAACCTTCAAGGAAGTAGGCGAACGGCTCGGGCCATTCGATCTGGCCATGCTGGAATGTGGCGCCTACAACGAACGCTGGAGCAACATCCACATGATGCCCGAGGAGGCAGCACAGGCGGCGGTGGATGTCAAGGCGAAGGTGCTCATGCCCATTCATTGGGCCAAGTACAGCTTGGGCATGCACACGTGGAAAGAGCCGATCACGCGATTGTCGAAGAAGGCTGCGGAGTTGAACTTGGAACTCTTCACGCCACGGCCGGGGCGCATCGTGCATTGGCCGGATGTTGCTGCGAGCGAGCGTTGGTGGGATGGTGTGGCGTAGCGTTCGCGCTTTTAACATTCCCTAACACCGACCGGTTTACGGGCCGTCTACGTTCGTGGGCAGTACAACCAAAACCACCCACGTCATGCGCACCACGCTTCTCTTCCCGGCCGTCTTCATCTGCACGCTCAGCTTTGCTTCGCCTTGCGATCATGTGAAGGGCACTGGCGAGGTGGTGAAGAAGACGATCACCGTCGCTGACTTCCACGGTATCACGGTTGAAGGCGCTATCGATGTTGTGCTTTCGCAGTCGGCAACGCGTTCGGTTGAAGTGGAAGCACAGGCGAACATCGGCGAGTTGCTCACCACCGAGGTGAGGAACGGTGTGTGGATCATCGGCACCGGCGACAAGAGCTACAGCACGGACAAGACGTTCACCGTACACATCAGTGTGCCAACCATCGACATGGTGAGCATTGAAGGATCAGGTGACGTGAAAGGGAACGGCACTTTTGCCGCCGATAACGTAGATCTCGATATCCAGGGCAGCGGTAACATCAACCTTGCCTTCGCCGCAAAGAGCATCCAAGCTGATATTGAAGGGAGCGGTGACATGGTGCTGAAGGGTACCTGCGCAACCTTCAAGGCGCAAGTGGAAGGCAGCGGCGATATCAGTGCGAACGGTCTGGTGAGCGCCATCGTGAACGTGTCCGTTGAAGGCAGTGGCGATGTGGCCGTGGTGGCGAACGAGAGCCTCGAAGCATCAGTGGCCGGCAGTGGCGATGTGACTTACAAAGGCCACCCGAAGAACATCAGCCGCGACGTATCGGGATCGGGCGAGATCCGCTCCATAGAGAGCCTCGCGCGCTAAGTCGCAGAAGTAGTTCCCGCAGCTATCTTATTGGCGAGCCGATCGACGGTATCCCCGTCGATCGGCCGTTCCATGTTCCTCAACGCGCACAGCTGGTTCAGTTTCAAGTACGGGGTGATGAAGCCCGATGCGCTGTTGGAAGAAGCGCAGAAGGCGGGCGTTCGCACGTTCGCACTCACCGACATCCATTGCATGGCGGGGATCCCTGACTTCGTTCGCGATGCGAAGCGGTTCGATGTGCGGCCGGTTGCGGGTATCGAATTCCGGCAAGGACCGCGCTTGCTGTACATCGGCATTGCAAAGAGCAACGAGGGATTCCAGCAACTGAACGAATTGCTCAGCCCGCACCTGCTCGATGGTGAAGCGATCCCTGAGCGCGCACCCGAACTATCCGGCGCCTTCTTCATCTACCCGTTCAACGCAGCGCCATCGCAACTCCGTCCGAACGAGCGCATCGGTATCAGACCCGGTGACCTTACACGTTTGCCCTTCAGTCCTTGGGCGAAGCGACCGCAGGACCTGGTGGCACTTCTTCCGGTCACCTTCCGAAACAAGCGTGATTTCAATACACATCGCCTGCTGCGCACCGTGGCGAAGAACACCGTGGTGAGCATGCTGCCAAAGGAGGAACTCGCCCTACCCGATGAGTGCTTCCGCAGCCCGGAGGAAGTGAAGCACATCTACCGCGACTTCCCGTTCCTGCTGCGCAACGCCGAAGAATTGCTGGAGCAATGCAGCATCGCCTTCGATGGCAGCGACAAGACGCGCGCGGTCCTCGGCGAAAGCGCAGTGCTCGATCGCGAGAAGCTTCACCGCGACACGCTCGAGGGGCTGCGATACCGCTACCCGAACGCAGAACCCAAGGTGATCGCGCGCATGCACCACGAACTCGACGTGATCGAGCGCATGGGCTTCATCAGCTACTTCCTCATCAACCAGGACATCGTTCGTTTTGCACGCAGCAGGAACTTCTTCCATGTCGGTCGTGGCAGCGGCGCCAACAGCCTGGTGGCCTATTGCCTCGGCATCACCGATGTGGATCCGATGGAACTCGACCTCTACTTCGAGCGCTTCATCAGTACCGCGCGCAAGAAACCGCCCGACTTCGACATCGACTTCAGTTGGAAGGACCGCGACGAGGTGTTCAACTATGTCTTCGGCAAGTACAATCGCCCGGGTGCTGGGAACATCCACGCGGCGCAGATCGCCACGTACACCACTTTCCAATGGCGCGGCGCGATACGCGAACTCGGCAAGGCCGTGGGCTTACCCCCTGCGGAGATCGACGCCTTGAGCGATGGCGAGAGCAGCTATTACCGCGACCAGCGCCGGGTGCCGGATGGTGCGAAGGGCCAACTGGACAAGGTGGCGCAGGCGGTGATCAAGTATGGTCACCACCTGCTCGGCATGCCGCACCATTTGGGCATCCACGCGGGCGGTATTGTGATCACGGATAAACCGGTAACGCACTTCACCGCGTTGCACCGGCCGCCGAAGGGATTTCCCGTTACGCAGTTCAGCATGCTGGAGGCGGAGGATCTCGGCCTGCATAAGTTCGACCTGTTGAGCCAGCGCGGGCTCGGTCATATTCGCGATGCGGTGGAACTGATGGAGCGCAAGGGCGAACCCATCGATATCCACGACATCAAGCGCTTCAAAGAGGATCCTGCGATCAAGGACCTGATCCGCGTGGGCAACACCATTGGCTGCTTCTATGTGGAGAGCCCGGCGATGCGCATGTTGTTG
>JBDTSG010000051.1:0-2125 GCA_039931265.1 Flavobacteriales bacterium | reverse complement strand
GAGGAATTCCCGAGAGCCTCTAAGGAATTGCGGAAAGCCTCTGAGGAATTCCCGAGAGCCCCCCGGCAATAGCTCGGCTGTCTCGCGCGTGCTGGCCCCGCACAAGCTCGGCTGCCCCGCGCGGTCAGTTCCGCAGGAAACGCTGCACCGCGTTCAGCTCCGGAAAGCGCAGTACGTAACTGCTTTGCGGTAGCCCCGCGGTACTGATGCGATGATCGCGGAGCACACCGCTGCGCACCGCACGCCCCGCCAGGTCGAACAGTACATAACGCGCGTTGGTGAAAAGCACGCCATCGATCAGCAGGGCGCATTGTTGTGGATCGTACCGGGCGTTCACCGCGAATGTGTTCTCGTTGATTGACACATCTCCCTTGCCAAGCTCGATCATGTCAATACCCATGTTCAGCGCACCACTGAGATCGCCCCATATGGGATTATAGGAGGTATCGTCGTCCAGGGGCAGGAACTTGATCGTATGTATGCCCGCTGTTGCCGTGAACATGACATGCCGTTGCTCCCATTCCAGATCCAGATCATTGTAAACCACGTGACTGATACTTGCCGCCGTGATGCCGACGAGCGTGGTATCCACATAGACCGCCCAAGAACCCGAAGTGTCTTCCACACCCCCCCGTGCATCCAAGCACTGCTGGAACCCGATGTCGTATACCATACCAGGTGTGAACCCGCTTACCTCTTGCTGGATACCCTCCTGCCAAAAAAAGCTTCCGTCGTCTCCGTAACTGCCCGACATATAGGTAAGACCCGAGTACGATGTTCCAGCCGCACCAACCACGGTATCGGGGGCGAACTCGGATGTAAGATCCGGTGTGGCAGCATTCCAGGCGGTGGCTTGGCAAACGGGATCATAGTCCGGCACCGCTTGCCACTGATCCGGCAGCGAGCTCCAACCGGTAACGACGCCGTCGAGGTCGCCATTCTGGAAAGCCTGGCCGTATGCAATACATGGCAACAGCATCACCATGCAGAGCGAAAACGAGTATGTGTCGCGCATGATCGTATGTTCTTCGGAAAGATAGGGAAGCCCGCATACCACGTCCGTGGCATGGCGGAAGTCCCGGGGTGCGCGGGCGGGTGGTACCCCGCACCAGCTCGGCTGTCGCGCGCGGGCAGGCGCTAGGGTTTTTCCCTTGCCTCAGGGTTCTAGGGCCACTTGGCCCGCCGGGACAAGTCTTGGGCGTTGTCGGTCCAAGACTTCCGGCCCGCCTAGTGCATTGGTCAAGGACGGTCCGAGTGGCTTTGCTCTGAATTCCACTGTACCCGCTCGGCCGTATGACGCAAGCAGCCGCTTGGCTTTTTGCCGAGTGGCTTTTGGTTTTCTAGGGCCTCTTGGCCCGTCGAGACAAGTCAGATGCGATCAACAAGTAGGCGGGGCAAAGTCCCTATGCCCGGGGCGCATTGCGAAGAAAACTGTGCACGTGCGTGGGGCATATTCACAGCCACTTCAAGTCCACCTCATCCTTCAACCTTGCGAAACCCTTGTCCGAGGTGACGAGGGGCAGGTTGAGGCTTGTCGCCGTGGCCGCTATCAGTGCATCGGCCAACTTGAGCCGGTGCACGCTACGCAGCCGCACGCAATGGTCTTTGATGGCCGGGGCTGATGTCCCAAATGGAGCATTGCAGCAACAATCGCTTGATGACCTCGGCAGAGGTCCGCTTGATGACGCTCATGGTGAGCAGTTCGATCTCCGTGGCCACGGAGATGTGCAACTCAGCACCCAGCAACAATTTCTCCGCTGCCCGCTGGCCTTCGAGGAAGTGAATGAGCGCGCTGGTGTCCGCCACCAAAACCCGCTCACTCATTGCGCAACTGCTTCAACAACGGCAGCGCCCAATCGCCCATGCCGGGCAATGCACCGAACAGCGACCTATCGAGGAGGATCTTACGCTTCGGTTTGCTGCGCTTGACGGCCGGGCGCGCCGGGCGCACAGCGCGCGCTGGCCGAGCCACACGCGCTACGGTCTTCACCGATGCGGCCACTTTGGATCTGCGCTTTGCCATGGTGCCGAAGGTAGCGGACGTGCTTGTTACACCTGCACCGGATCGGCTGTCTCTCGCGGGCAGGCGCTCGGGTTTTTGCCTTGCCTCAGTGTTCTGGGGCCT
>JBDTSG010000050.1:0-24326 GCA_039931265.1 Flavobacteriales bacterium | reverse complement strand
GCGCCGTCTTGCGTGATCGCGTGGTTCAACAACAGCGGCTTCCCGCTCTTCCAAAGCGGCAACACGGTGAGCAACCTGTGCGTGGGAACCTACTTCGCACAAGTGACGAACGGCAACGGTTGCGTGAGCATCGATACGGTGAACGTGATCTCGCCGGCACCGATCGTTCCCAACATCAGTAGCACGCCGGTGACCTGCGCGGGCGCTTGTGATGGCACCGCCACCGCAGGACCGACCGGTGGTGTGCCGGGTTACGGCTACAACTGGGGGCCGGATCCGATCCTGGGCGATGGCACGCCGCAGGTGACCGGCCTGTGCGCCGGTGTGTACACTGTGACCATTACCGATTTCAGCGGTTGCGACACGACGGAGACCGTGTTGATCACCGAGCCACTAGCGCTCACGGTGAACGCTACGCAGACCGATCTGCTGTGCGCCGGTGATTGCAATGCGAGCATCGTGGTAACAGTGAACGGCGGTACGGGCAACTACAGTTACAACTGGAACCCGGACCCATCGAACGGCGATGGCACCAACAGCGCGTTCCAACTCTGCGCTGGCAACTACGACCTGACGGTGACGGACGGCAACGGCTGCGATACCACCATCAACTATAGCATCGCCGCGCCGCAGCCGATCACGCTGAGCCTTGCCACAACGCAGAGTCAATGCACGTTGTGCAACGGTACCGCAATAGCAACCGTAGGCGGTGGCACCGGTACGATCGACGTGCAGTGGACGCTGAACGGTGTGCCCATCGCGAACGGCACTTCGCTCACGAATCTGTGCGCCGGGGTGTACACGGCAACAGCGACCGATGACAATGGTTGCAGTACAACCATGGCGGCCGTGATCACCGATAGCGGCGGCGAAGCATTGACCGGCCTCGACGGCGCCACGGGTTGTGCAGGCGAATGCAGTGGCATCGTACAGGTGCAGTTCATCTGCACTACGCCATCGTGCATCATCAACTGGTACGACATGCTGGGCAACGACCTGAACCAGAACGGGCAGATCCTTGTGGACAGCTTGTGCGCGGGCAGCTACATCGTGCTCGTGACCAATGGCGATGGTTGCACCAGTGCCGACACGGCCACCGTGGCTGAACCGAACGGCATCGCACCGAACATCAGCAGCACGCCTGCTTCGTGCGCAGGTGTTTGCGATGGCACCGCGACTTCCGGACCGATAGGTGGTGTCCCGGGCTACCTCTTCGATTGGGGACCGGACCCGATCACCGGCGACAGTACCGCGCAGGTAACCGGACTGTGCGCGGGCGTGTACACCTTGACGATCACCGATGCCAATGGATGCGATACCACAGCGAGCGTGCTCATCCTTGGACCACAACCAGTAACGGCTTCCGCAGTGATCAACGATGCATCGTGCAACGGCATTTGCGACGGCGACATCGTGGTGACGCCGTCGGGTGGTAGTGGGGTGTTCACGTTCGATTGGAACCCGGATCCGCCGAACGGCGACGGCACCAACACGGCCACCCAATTGTGCCCGGGCAACTACGACCTGACGCTCAGCGACAACAACGGTTGCGACACAACGATCACCTATACGATCAACGAACCACTACCGTTGACGCTGACCAGCGCGGTGACCGAGAGCCAGTGCCAGATCTGCAACGGCACGGCAGCGATCATTCCTTCCGGCGGTACTGCGCCCTTCACCTATCAGTGGGCGTTGAACGGCGGGCCGTTCAGCGTGGACAGCGCATTGGTGAACTTGTGCGCAGGACTCTACACCGTTACCGTTACCGACGCCGGTGGGTGCCAAGCCTCCATGGCCGTACCGGTTGTGGATACGGATGGCGAAGTGCTTACACCAATTGACGGGATGACAACATGCCCCAACACCTGCGATGGTGTGGCCGGTGTGATCTTCAACTGCGGGGTCATCCCATGCACCATTGCTTGGTACGACGGCAATGGAACGTCGCTCAACGCCCCGAACCAGCTCAGCGTGGGCGGCCTGTGCGCCGGCCTTTACTTGGTGCAGGTCACGAACGGCGACGGATGTGTCAGCATCGATACGGTGAACGTCGGAACACCCGATCCGATCATCGCCAACATCAGCAGCACACCGGTGCTCTGCAATGGCGCTTGCGACGGTACGGCCACTGCGGGGCCGACCGGTGGCCTCGGCGTGTACACCTTCGATTGGAGCCCTGATCCGTTGGTGGGCGATGGCACAGCACAGGTCACGCAATTGTGCGCGGGTACGTACGCCGTGCTCATCAGCGACGGCCTCTGCGACACCACGGCCAGCGTGCTCATCACCGAACCGACGCCGTACGATATCAGTGCCACCATAGACAGCGCATCGTGCTTCGGCGTATGCGACGGCGGGATCATCCTCGTGGTGAGCGGCGGTACCGGGCCGTACATCATCGACTGGAGCCCGGATCCGATCAACGGCGACGGTACGCCGAGCGTAACCGGTCTTTGCGCGGGCATCTATTCCGCGAACATCTCGGACTTCAATGGCTGCGATACCGTGCTGACTTTCACCGTTGATGAGCCGAACGAACTGATAGCGGGCATCACCACCACAAACAATGCCTGCGCCGGCGATTGCAGCGGAACTGCCGCCATTCTGGTCACCGGGGGGACGCCACCCTACAGCATCACATGGACCTTCGGAGGTACCACCATCGCAACGGACACGACGAATGTCAGCGGGTTGTGCGCTGGCCCCTACGCTGTGAGCATCACGGACGTCAACGGCTGCACAACAGTGCTGAATTTCCCGATCACCGAAGGTGCACCGATCGTGCCCACGCTCACCTTCATCGGTGAAACCTGCAACGGTCCGGGCGATGGCGAAGCCCACATTACACCCACCGGCGGCACGGGCACCTTCACGATCGACTGGGATCCCGATCCGAGCAATGGCGATGGGTTCGTGGATGCGCTGGGACTTGGCGCGGGCAACTATACGGTGACGATCACCGACTCGCTTGGTTGCGATACGGTGGTGCCTTTCACCATCATCCCGTTCCAGCCGATCCTTCCGAACGAAGTCGTCACACAAGTGCAGTGCAACGGTGACTGCAACGGCACCATCGTGCTGTCCCCGACGGGCGGTTTCGGAAACTATAACTACGACTGGACACCCGATCCGACCAACGGTGACGGTACCAACAGCGCCACAGGGCTTTGCGCGGGGAGCATCAGCGTGCTCATTACCGATGCCTTGGGTTGCGACACGGTCGTGGACTTCAGCATCACGGAACCATCTGTACTGGGCGTGAACGTTGATCAAGTGGTGGATGCCTTGTGCAGCACCGCGAACGATGGCAGTATCGCCATCACGATCAGCGGCGGTACGCTCAACTACGGCATCACCTGGAGCGGACCGAACGGTTTCGTTAGCAACAGCGAGGACATCGCGGGACTGGCACCCGGGGTCTATACCGTAACGGTGCTCGACGCGAACAACTGCGAAGCGAGCGCCAGCGTGACGGTGGGCGCCATCACCACTGTTGATGCCAATGCCGGTGCGGACATCACCGCGTGCAACAGCAATGCGATCGTGCTCGATGGCGGTGCAAGCATCGGTGCAGTGAGCTACACGTGGACGGATGAACAGAACAACATCGTGGGTACAAGCGCACAATACATGGTGCCCGTGTTACCGGCAGGCAGCTATACATACACGCTCACCATCAGCAACGGGCCATGCACCGATTCCGATCAAGTAGTGGTAACGATACTGGCATCGCCAACCGCCGACGCCGGGCCTGACCAGAGCATCTTCCTGCAACAGACCGCAGTGCTCGGTGGCAACCCGACGGGACCGGTGGGAACCACCTTCAACTGGGAGCCCGATTCATTGGTGAACAACCCCTCGTTGGCCAACCCGACGGCGGATCCGCCGGCCACCACATGGTACGTGGTAACGGTAACGAACACCAGCGGATGCACCAGTGTCGACAGCGTTTTGATCACCGTAATACCTGAGATCGTCATACCCACGGGCTTCAGCCCCAATGGCGATGGTGTGAACGACGCCTGGCAGATCGACCTTATCGATCGCTTCCCCGACTGCACCGTGGAGATATACAACCGATGGGGCGAACTGCTCTTCGCGAGCGTAGGCTACGCCGAGCAGTGGGATGGCAAATACAACGGTGGTGATGTGCCCATAGGCACTTACTACTACGCCATCGAGTTGAACGATCCCGACTTCCCTGAACCGTACACCGGACCATTGACCGTGCTCCGCTAAACACCAGATGGACATGCAACACCGATCGCTTCTTTCCGCAGCCCTGGTGCTCATCGCAAGTGGGGCCATTGCGCAACAACTGCCACAGTTCAGCCAGTACGCCTTCAACGACTACGTGCACAACCCGGCAGTGGCCGGCAGTCGTCCGGCGTTCGAACTGCGCAGCAGCCACCGCAACCAATGGACGGGCATACAGGATGCACCGCGCACCTTCACACTCAGCGCCATTACCCCGTTGGGGCGCAAAGCAGGTCTCGGTGGCTGGATTTACACCGATCACACGGGGCCGACCCGGCGGACCGGTGTGCAGATCAGCTATGCCTACCACATGAACTTGACCGCCGATCTGAAACTGTCGCTCGCCCTCAGCGCCGGCTTGCAGCAGTTCTTGGTGGATGGTAGCAAGATCACCTTCCACGACGGGAACGAAACGGTGATCGACGATCAGGTGAGGGGGCAGATCGTACCGGACTTCGCCTTCGGCGCGTACGCCTACCACCCGAAGTACTGGGTGGGCATCAGCCTGCCGCAGATCGCGCAGAACAAGGTGTACTTCTTCGATGCGCAGACCAGCACGCTGAACAAATTGGAAGACCACTACATGCTGATGGGCGGCTATAGGTGGGCAGTGACCGACAACATCACATTGGAGCCGCAAGCCCTTGTGAAGTATGTGAGCCCCGTGCCACCGAAGATCGACCTAACGGCCTTGGTGAAGTACCGGAACCAAGTTTGGCTCGGTGCAACATGGCGGAGCAGCGATGCGATCAGCGTTATGCTGGGCGCCACCGTGAAGAGCACCTTCCAATTCGGATACGCGTACGACATCACCACGACGAACCTCAACAAGTACAGCAACGGTACCCATGAGATCATGCTGGGCATCCTCTTCGCCAAGGATCGCCCCGCCGCGAAGGTCAAGGACGCAGCGAAGGGCGGTGGTGCAGTGCCTGCAATGCCCTGAAGATCCAGCGGGCGATCAACGCTGGGTCTGGAGCCAAGCGCGCGCTTCCTGCTCCTGCATGAAGATGGCGCTGGGTACGGGGCTGGGGAAATAGGCGAAGTACAAACGGGTGAAACGCTCGTTGTGCTCGTTGCGCACCACCCATGCCGAGGCACGCGTGTGTTGCTCGACGGGTCGACCTTGGTAGTGGTCGGTACTGATCATGGTCAATTCGAAGTCCACTTCTTCCGCTGGGAAAACGGCCAAAAGGAGGTCGGGGATACCTCGGTTCAGTTCCGCTCGCGCATCAAGGATGCCTGCGATGCCAGTCACATTCAGCACGCACCCCGAGGTGAAACGCACCTCGACAAGATCGGTGCCTGTGCGCTGTACTGTGGCAACTGGGGTATTGATAATGGGATGCTCAGCCGTATTGTTCATGGCCGCAAGGATACGATCCCGGGCCACCTACATAGCAACGCACAATGGCCAGCATCAATACCACGCCGTACGGGCACCGACCAAACCCCTTCCTAGCCGAACAATGCCTTCAACTCCGTCGCGTCCTCAGGCTTCATCTTGCCCGAAAGAATGAGGCGCAGTTGCCTACGGCGCAGCGCACCATCGTAGCGCTTCTGTTCCTCCGGCCCTTCGGGCACGACAGCAGGAACTTCGGCAGGATGCCCTGCTTGATCAACAGCAACGAAGGTGTATATGGCACTGTTGCACGCGATCTTATTGCCGGTGAGCTGGTCCTCAACCCACACATCGGCCCACACCTCCATACTGGTATGGAAGCACCTGCTCACCTTGGTTTGGATGGTAACGAAATCGCCGAGCTTGATCGGCCGATCGAAGCTCACGTTGTTCACCGCCGCGGTCACCACTACGCGTTTGCAGTGGCGGTGCGCGCTGATGGCGCATGCGATGTCCAACCATTTCATCAATTGCCCACCGAACAGGTTGCCCAAGGTGTTGGTGTCGTTGGGCAGTACGAGGTGCGTCGTTTCGGTGTAACTCTCTTTGGCGGGACGGGTTTGCATGGTCATGTTCGGGGGTGCGAAGATGGGTGGCGCTTCGTCATGCTCCTACCTTTCGCACATGGTCGGCTACGATGCGCTCAAGGCGCTGCACGTGATCTTCATGGTGACGTTCTTCGCAGGCACGTTCTACATCGTACGGCTCTTCATCTATCACAAGGAGGCCGAGAAGAAGTTCGACCCCGACCGGGCCATCCTGATCAAGCAGTTCATGATCATGGAGAAACGCCTGTGGTACGGTATCACATGGCCCAGCATGCTGCTGATGACGGTCTTCGGCGTGTGGTTGCTCGTGCAGAACCCGATCCTCATCACTGAACCGTGGATGCATGCCAAACTCGGTTTCGTGGCCCTGTTGATCGTATACCACTTGGTGAACCAACGCCTCTTTGCGCGGATCCGA
The DNA here is from genome assembly GCA_039931265.1 of Flavobacteriales bacterium. Lineage (GTDB taxonomy): Bacteria > Bacteroidota > Bacteroidia > Flavobacteriales_F > PHOS-HE28 > PHOS-HE28. Next base: position 17,698 of record JBDTSG010000050.1, on the reverse strand, counting down.
ACCAACCGTTTGCGCTGGGGAAGTCTTGCACTGCGGTTATGGAACGAAGGAGCCACCGTTTTCCTTTTCGCGGTGGTCTTTCTGGTAATGCTGCGCCACAGGCTCGGCACTGTATGGGGCTTGCTCGGGGCGCTCTTGCTGGGCGTTGCGCTGATGATCGCCGTGATGATGTACCGGAAGAAGCGGCAGGGCAACGGACCTGCGGAAGGCCTGTGACCCGGCTGGGCGATCGGCGGTCGAAAGAACCTCAGGCCTTGACCACCAGGTCCCGGTGCTGGCCCAACCAAACGATCGCACTCTCCATGTCGCCGAAGAGTTGGATGGGGCGTTGCGGCTTGTTGTAGCGCACAAAGACGTTCGCCGTCAATTGGTGCCCGAAATCGCGCACCACGATCGCGTCCGCAGCGATGTACTTCGACGACTCCGGCGACGAAGCGTATGTGCGCGCCTCGTTGCTCAACGTGCTGTTCACCCCTACGCTCACCACCAGCAATGCCTTGCGGCCTTTGCGCTCAGAAGCGATGGCCTCGAACATGGCATGCACCTCCTCCGGCGACACCGTATGTCCATCCTTGAAGTGGGCATGCACGATGTCCTCATCAACGAAGGTCAATGTGCAAACGTCGAGTTCTATGGTGCGCACGGCTTGGAACGAAGGGGCGCAAATCTATACGCCCAGCGGAGCGACCGACGATCAGCCGGATCTTACTTACGCAGCAACCACGCTTCCGGGGCTTCAGCCTTGCGGGCGGCAGCCAGCGCTTCGTTGGCCAGGGCCTTGTCGGCGAAGCTGCCGATGGCCACTCGCCAAAGCCCTTTGTGTTCGTCGATGATGGACGCATCGAAGCCGCGGGACTTCATGTTGGCGATGAAATTGTCCGCATTGTCCCGTACTGCGAAGCAGCCACCCATAACGTGGTAGCGCCGCATCGTGGCAACCGCGACTTCCGGCGCTACGGCCACATGCGTCGTATCGGGCAGCGAGGGTGCCGGGGCGCCCATATCCAAATACAGTGTGGCCGTGCCATCCAAGTCCAAGGATTGCACGCCGGTGCCCTCGGCTGGAAGTTCCAAGGGCTGTTCGCCAGAGGTATCCAGCACGGATGGCAGGACGGTACGCGCCACATAAGCGGCCGGTTCCTTCTTCAGCAACGACAACCAGCCACCAAGCTGTTGACCATTGTCAGTGGCGGCAGGCGCTAACAGCCAAGTGGCCACAGCGAACAACACTGCAGCTGCGGCGGATGCCGTCCACAAGATGGCCCGGCGATCGCGCGTCGGTGCGGACTCCTTTATTTCCGCAGGTTTCAACTCGCGCACGGTGGGTCCAGGCAGCGCGGGCGGTGCGAACGTTCGGGCAACCGGGAACGCACTCACGGCACGGAGCCCGAAAGCATCCTTCAGGAAATTGGAGCGCGGATCGGGTTCAAAACGCAGGTTCTCGCTCGCGTCGATCCAGAACGTACCGATGCGCGGCAGTTCCACCCGGCGGCCTTGGCCGAGAGCGCTCTGCCAAGCATCCACTTGCAATGCAATGGAAGCGGCCGCCTCCTCGAATCGCACACCGTCGCGCTTGGCCACGGCATCGGTCAGCAGCCCGTCGTTCCGCGTCAACTGCTTGTTGAAGCCGACCTCTTTGCCCGGTGGATGCACCAGCTTCCGCGCTTCGTCGATGCGCGCGCCTTTGTACTGCACCAGCAAGCCGCCGAAACGCGGCACGATCACGCAGTCGTGGTCGTACAGCAGGTCGTGGATGCTGGGGTCAATGTTCATCGCCTCGGCGAACTTACGGGTGCGGAGGATCCCCGGTGTCCGTCAGGATCGCGGAACACCGACCCTGCGGCGGGCTTCCTCAAGATCGGCGGGCGTATCAACGCAGAACGATGGATGCTCGGTGAGCCCCACGCGGATGCGCATGCCCGCCTCCAGCCAGCGCAACTGTTCCAGCGATTCGGCCTGTTCCAAGGGCGACGGGGCCAATTGCACGATGCACGCCAATGCTCGGCTGCGGTAAGCGTAAAGCCCCACATGCTTCAGGTACCGGAATTGCTGGCTGCGCGCGCGGCCATCGCTTTTGCGCAAAAAGGGCACGGGTGCGCGGGAAAAGAGCAGTGCGTTCATGGATCGGTCCACGATGATCTTGGCTTCGCCGGGATCATCGATCTCCCGATCGTCGGTGATCACCTGCGCAAGCGTTGCAATGTCAACACCATCCTCCTTCAACGCCCCCACAACTTCATCCATCTGCGCTGGGCTCACGAAGGGTTCATCGCCTTGGATGTTGATGACGCCATCGAACGCTCCACCGGAAGCCAACAAGGCTTCATTGCACCGGTCCGTGCCGCTGGGGTGGTCGCTGCGGGTCATCACCGCTTCGCCACCAAAACCGCGCACATGTTCAGCGATACGCACATCGTCCGTGGCAACGATCACGCCCGATAGCGACCGCGCCGCGCTCGCCTGCTCCCACACCCGCTGCACCATGCTCTTACCGCCGATGTCGACCAGGGGTTTTCCGGGCAAGCGGCTGCTGGCGTAACGCGCAGGTATGATGCCCAGGAGCTTCATCGTTGAACTCGTATCTGCAGCGCAGCTCCCCGATGGTGGAGCATGCCGGCGTTCATGAACAGACCTGAAGTACGAGGGTCAGATGGCATAGGTCAGCATCAACTGGAACGAACGGGGCCCTTCCACGCTCAAAGGGCGTATGGCGTAAACCTCGTTGCCGATGTTGTTCACGATGAAGGCCGCACGCACTTGCCCGCTCAGCTTCCATTGGATCCGCGCATCCACGATCCAATCGCCGTAGTTGTGATCGATCATCCACTGTTCCACGCCAGTGCTCAATTGGTTGCTCCGATCGAGGTTTACGAAGATCAGATCGATGTTGCGCACGTGACTGTTGTAACGTACGCTGAAGCCGAGACCCAAGCGCTTGTAGTCCGCTTGCACATCGGCGCGGAAAAGATCCTCCACACGGAACTTCAACACATGATCGCTGGTGGTATAGCTCGTGTTGTTGTATGTACTCGGCGGGAAACTCGCACCCGTTTCCGTTGGCGCGGCATACACGTAGTCGGGTGTGGTGCTGATGGGTTTCGTGTGCGTGTAACCCATGAGGGTGCTCACTTCCACCGCACCGATCTTGCCTTTCGCCGCCAATTCGAACTCCATGCCCGTCACGCGCGCATCGCCGGTGTTGGTGCTGCGGAAACCAAGGCCCAAGAGGTTGTCGATCGTTACCGCGCCCCACTGACCGAAGGTGAATTCGATGTAGTTGCTGTATTCCTGCTGGAAGACCACCGCATCGAAGTACCCGCTGAAGTTCCCCAGCTTGAAGCCTTGCTTCAAGCCTCCCTCCATGTTCCAGCTTTCTTCCGGTCGAAGGCCGGGGTTCGGGTAGATGTTCAATTGCCCGACGCTGGTGGTGATGAAGCGCTCGCCGATCGTGGGGAACCGATAGCCCTGCCCATAGCTGGCGCGCAAGTACGTGGCCTTGTGGATGCGACAGGTTGCCCCGGCTCTGTACACTGGCTGTTCCTGCTTGTCTTCGTTCACCTTGAAATGCTCGTAGCGTACTCCACCGCTCAACATCAGACGGTCAAAGAGCTTCTTATCGATCTGCAGGTAGGCACTTGCATTGACGGCCGTGTTCGTGCTCTTCCCTTCAACGTTACCGCTGTACAGTTCGCTGTTGCTCACGGTGCTCTGCCCGGTGATGCCCGCGGTCAAATTCGTCTCGCCGAGGAACTCGACCTTTTGCTGCACTTGATACTCGCCGTACAGGAAGTCGCTTGCGTTGCTCTGGTTGTTGTCATTCTCGAAGATCTGCCGGTACCAACGCCCACGCAGCCCATGCCGCGTGCCGCGCGCCGACCAATAGTTGACGTAAGGATCCACGTACACCTGCGTGCCCAAGGTGCGCGTGGTCGTGCCCGGTTCCGGTCGGAAGAGCCCATCGGCATTGTCCTCCCAGATGAACACACTGGTGCTGCGGCTCTTCATCGCGTTCGCGTTGATACCGTAGTTGAGCCCTTTGATCTTCTTGCTGCGGTAGCGCGTCGCTATGTTGAAGCGCACACGGTTCTCATACCCTCCGGGACCGATGCGGTGCGGGTCGCCGATGCTATCGGGCGGCAGTGATTCGGGGCCGACATAGCCGGCATCGCTCAAAGCATTCCCGCCGAGCACAAGATCGAAACGCCCGAACTGCTGGCTATGGAAGAAGTTGGCCCCGGTGAACAACGGCGGGTTGTTGTCCCACCATTTCGCAGGGGCGTGCCCCGGCGTATCGTACACACCGCCGAACACGTTCACACGCGTCTGTGGCTGTAGGCGCGGATACGCAGTGCGCACATTGATCACACCCGTAAGGGCCGCACTACCGTAAAGCACGCTGCTCGCGCCCTTCATCACCTCAATTTGTTCCAGGTTCTCCGTTGGCAGAAAGGCCCATTGCGCGCGTCCGATATCGCCGCTCAGGATCGGCAAGTCATCCACCAACAGCATCACACGGCTGCCTGCACCATAACTGAAGCCACTCCCGGAACGGATCTGCGGGTCCTCGTCGATCACGATCACACCGGGCACCTGATCCAGCACTTCGCTCACCTTCATACTGTTCTTATTGCGCACCAGTTCCGTTGGAAGGATGCTGACGCTTTGGGTCACCTCCCCTACCCGTTGCTCGAATTTCCCCGCGCTCACCACCACTTGGTCGAGCTGCCGGGCGGTCGCTTTCATGCTCGCATCCAAGCGCGTTTCCTGGCCAGCTACCGTGGTCACGGGCAGTTCCAACGGCTCGTAGCCTATCATCTTGAACGATACCGTGATCGCCCCTTTCGGCGCCACGGCGCGGAAGCTTCCATCGAAATCCGAACTGGTGCCCTGCCCTACCGCCCATGTTACGCTCGCTCCGTAAAGCGGCTCCTTAGTGGCGGCATCGGTTATCGTACCCGTGAGCACCGCATCTTGGGCATGCACGGAGGACATCGCTATGCAACACAACACGGAAAGGATCGGCCTCATCGGAAAATCGTTGGTTTGTCAGCCCGCCCCCGGCAATGGCGAAGGGTGGGGTGATGGCGAATGTAGTTGTCGCATTATTCGCACGGCATGGACGATCAGTCACTGATCCACCGGATCGCGTTGAGCATGCTCAAAGGCATCGGTCCGGTGAACGCCCGGAACCTTGTGGCTTACTGCGGCGGAGTGGATGTGCTCTTCACCGACCGGCATATCAAGCGGAAGCTGGCTACCGTGCCAGGCATCGGCGATAAGTTGATCGCCAGCATCACCGACCGATCAGTGCTGCCACAGGCCGAGCGCGAACTTGAGTACGCGCGCAAACACGATGTGCGCATCGTCTTTTACCTCGACGATAGCTTCCCGAAGCGGTTGCGCAATTGCGAGGACGCGCCCGTGTTGCTCTTCGTCAAAGGGAGCGCCGACCTCGACGCTCCACGCACCGTCAGCATCGTGGGCACACGGCAACCGACCGAGCATGGCAAACGGACGTGTGAGCAACTCGTGGAGGCGCTGGTGCCGACCGGGGCCGCGATCATCAGCGGCCTTGCTTACGGCATCGACATTACAGCGCACCGGGCCGCACTGAAACACAAAATGCCCACCATCGCGAGCGTAGCGCATGGGCTGGACAAATTGTACCCCGGAGAACACGCTGCCACTGCACGGCAGATGCTGGAGAACGGCGGCTTGGTCAGCGAACTGCCAAGTGGATCGCCCTTCGCACCGGGCAATTTCCCGGCGCGCAACCGCATCATCGCCGGGCTTGGCGATTGTACCGTGGTCATTGAAAGTGGCCCGACCGGTGGGTCGCTCATCACCGCCGATATCGCCAACAGCTACGACCGCGATGTTCTCGCCTTCCCGGGCCGCGCCAGCGATACGCGCAGCGAAGGGTGCAACGCCTTGATCAAGCAGAACAAAGCGGCCCTCATCACCAGTGCCGACGATGTGATCAAGGCCATGGGGTGGGAGGAAAAGAAGAAGAAGGCACCGAAGCAATCGGCGCTTTTCCTCGACTTGTCTCCGGAGGAGATGCAACTGGTGGATGTGTTGAAGGCCAATGGCAAAGTGGAGATCGATACCCTTTGCCTCCACAGCCGCATGCCGCAAGGCAAGGTGGCCGCCCTGCTGCTGAACCTTGAATTCAGTGGGGTGGTGCGCAGCCTGCCGGGCAAGGTTTGGACGCTGGCGTGAGGCCGGGGGCCTCTTCCGGAGCAGCCGGACTTCCCCGAATAACCAATAGCCCACAGCCAGAGGCTAATAGGTCGTTCAAGCGTCATTTGCCCGACTTGACCGCCCGGCTACATTCGCACCGCTTTCCAAAAACGAAGCACATCGCGATGGCGAAATCGAACAAGGCTGTGGACGCCTTCATGGCATCCGTGAAACAGCGCAACGGCAACGAGCCGGAATTCCTGCAAGCCGTGCATGAAGTGGCTGAAATGGTGATCCCTTTCATCGAGGCGAACCCGAAGTACAAAGGCAAGATGCTTTTGGAGCGCATGGTGGAGCCGGAGCGCACCATCATCTTCCGCATTCCCTGGGTGGACGACAAGGGCAACACACAGGTGAACCGCGGCTTCCGTATCGAGTTCAACAGCGCGATCGGACCCTACAAAGGCGGTCTGCGTTTCCACCCCAGTGTGAACCTCAGCATCCTGAAGTTCCTGGGCTTCGAACAGACGTTCAAGAACAGCCTCACCACGTTGCCAATGGGCGGTGGCAAAGGCGGTAGCGACTTCGACCCGAAAGGCAAGAGCGACGGGGAAGTAATGCGTTTCTGCCAGAGCCTGATGACGGAACTGTTCCGCCACATCGGCCCTGATACCGACGTGCCTGCTGGTGACATCGGCGTGGGCGGTCGCGAGATCGGCTTCATGTTCGGTCAGTACAAGCGCTTGGCGAACGAGTTCACCGGCGTGCTCACAGGCAAAGGCATCACGTGGGGTGGCTCACTGATCCGTCCGGAAGCAACAGGTTACGGCTGCGTGTACTTCGCCGAAGAGATGATGAAGCACAACGGCACCAGCTTCAAAGGCAAGACAGTTGCGGTGAGCGGTAGCGGTAACGTTGCGCAATACGCGATCGAGAAAGCCACCGCGCTCGGTGCGAAAGTGGTTTCCGCAAGCGATAGCGATGGCAGCATTTACGATCCAGCAGGTATCGACAAGACCAAATTGGCCTTCTTGATGGAGTTGAAGAACGTGAAGCGCGGCCGCATCGAGGAATACGCGAAGAAGTTCAAAGGCAGCACCTACAAGAAGGGTGTGCGCGTGTGGGACGTGGTGGCGAAGTGCGATGTCGCTCTCCCCTGCGCAACGCAGAACGAGTTGGACGGCAACAACGCCAAGACATTGGTGAAGAAAGGCGTGAAGTATGTGGCCGAAGGTGCCAACATGCCCACTACACCAGAAGGCATCGCGGTGTTCGAAGCGGCGAAAGTGCTCTTCGCCCCAGGCAAAGCCAGCAACGCGGGTGGTGTTGCAACAAGCGGTCTGGAAATGAGCCAGAACAGCCTCCGCCTCAGCTGGACCCGCGAGGAGGTGGACGGCCGCCTGCACAACATCATGAAGAACATCCACGCGGCCTGCGTGAAGCACGGCACCGAAGGCAAGCACGTGAACTACGTGAAAGGCGCCAACATTGCCGGCTTCGTGAAAGTGGCCGATGCGATGCTTGATCAGGGCGTGGTGTAGGTATCGAATGAACTGAACAGAAAAGCCCCGCGACATGTCGCGGGGCTTTTCGTTGGTGTTGGTCGCTATCAGCGCTGGAACATGAAACGCTGAATGCCCGTGTGATCGCCATCGACGATGCGCAACATGTACATGCCGTTCATCAGCTCCGGCATGTTCACGCCGAACACGTTGGTGCCGATGGTGGTGGGCTGTTGCATGGTGAAGATCTCGCGGCCCAGTTCATCGATCACGGTGATGCGCACAGCGGCACCGTTGTCGCTCAGGTATTCGATGTTCAACTTGTCGCTCGTCGGGTTCGGCCAGAGGTTCAGCATGCCGCTTTGGATCTTATCCATTGTCACCTCTTGCTCGTCGATCTCCCTCCAGTTGGCGCTTTGTGTACTGGCGCGCAACGTGTAACACTGGCTCGCACTGAACGCACCGTTGTAGCCGACCACCTTCACGTAGTAGGTGGCCACGGTGGTGGTGTTGAGAATGATCTGCTCGGCCGTGGTGCCACCGTTCTGGCTGATGCCCACTTGCGTGCTCGTGCCCCGGTAGAGCGTGACATCGTAGTCGCCGGCAAGGTTGCTGAGGTTGATCTTGATCTTGGGGTTCGAACTGGTGTTGCTGAACTTGAACCAGTCCACATCGGTGGTGCTGCTGATCAGGGCAGGGATATCCGCGTTCTTCGTGATGGTCTTCGCAGTACCCGATGTATTGTTGCTCTCATATGCGTCGGTGCATCCAACAGCCGCAGCGCTTGCGGTAAGCAGATAGCATTGCGTCGCACTGAACGCACCGCCATAACCGAACGCATGCACGTAATAGGTACCCGCAGCAGCGCTGTTGTAGGTGATGGCTTCGGCCGTGGTGCCGCCTGCCTGCGAGATCGCCAACTGCGTGCCTGTGCTGTTGAGCAATCGCAGGTCATAGTCCCCGGCGAGGTTGCTCATGTTGAGGGTAACGTTGCTGGTGCTGGCGAGTGTGAAACGGTAGTAGTCAGCGTCGGTGCCGCTGGCGATGAGCGCATTGATGCTCGCAGGCAGCGTAATGGTAGCTGACGCTGCGGTACTGTTGTTCGGTTCCAATGCATCGGTGCAACCTCCTGTCGCCAACGTGGTGAAGGAAGAAGCCGTGGAATATGCGCTGCTTCCGCTGCTGCACACCGCCTGCACCTGATAGTTGTAGGTGGTGTTGCTGGCAAGAGTGCCAAGCGCATAGGAAGTGGAAGCAACGCTCACGGTGGTCCAAGTGCTGCTGGTACCCAACTTGTGCTGCAGGTTATAGCTGGTAGCACCGGCCACAGCGCTCCAACCCAGTGTTGCGCTGCTGGTGGTAACACTGCTCGCCGACAAACCCGATGGCGTGCCGCATGTGCCACCGCTCGGTGGAACACAACCTTGCGAGGAGAGGAGCGACACACGCGAACCACCCGAACCGAAGAGCGCGTTCATCCGCGTGCTCTGGCCTTGCGTGAAGATGTTCATACAGGCATCGTCGGTGTAGTCCATGTAGTTCATGAACATATCGCCATTGGCGCCATTGCTGCAGGTGGTGTGCGGGAACGAAGGGCAACCTCCATTGCTGGTCTGCTGCGTGGGCGTATCGCTTACCAAGTCACTGCCGCAGTTGGCATCGCCCCAGATGTGGCGCAGGTTGAGCCAGTGGCCCACCTCATGCGTAGCCGTGCGGCCCAGGTTGTAAGGGGATGCGGTCCCCGGTGTTGAGATGCTACCGATGCTGCTGTACAGGCAAACAACGCCGTCGGTGGAAGACGATCCACCGGGGAACTGCGCGTAGCCGAGCAGGCCACCACCCAAGTTGGCGCTCCAGAAGTTCATATAGCTGCCGGATGGCCATGCATTCATTCCGCCGCTGCTCGTGAATTTCACGTTGTCGTTATCCGTAAAAGAGGCCACCGTGGTACTACGGCGCTCAATACCGGTTGAAGCCGCGCCGCTGGGATCGCGTTGCGCAAGACAGAACTGGATCTGGGTATTGGCACCTAGTGATGCGAATGCAGCGGGTGTGCTCCCGGCATCACTGTTCAGGCGGGCATAGTCGGCGTTCAACTGTGCTACTTGGGCCTGGATCTTGGCATCGCTGATGTTCTGCGTTGCATTGGCATAGACCACATGGAAGACCACCGGAATTGTGACGATCACTTTGGCTTGGCCCGTGGTGGCGAACCATTCAGCATGCTGATCGATCATCTGCAATACAGCGGCACGGCTCGGGTCGGCCCCGATCTGTTGCTGCAGGTACTGCATGCTACCGCAGTTGCGCTGCGCGGATGCCGACGACACCAGCGCCACGGCCAGCACCAACAAAGTGGACTTCGTGAAAAAGCGTAGAGTCTTCATCATTTGAATGAGGGTTTAGGGCGCTCCCACTTCCCATGGGAACATTGGGTAAGGGCAACGTTAACCGTTCACCACTACACCAGCATGCGGCTTCCCAGCGACATCCCCGACAAGTCGCAGTGTGTTCGGGTTCGTCTTCGAAAAAAGAACCCCGGCCGAAAAGCCGGGCTTCCGTGATCACTGAACTGTTCGTCTACAACGACTTCACATGCTTGTCCAATTCCTGATGCAGGCTCATACCACGCAGGTCCTTTGCCACGATCACACCGTCCGGCCCGACCAGCCAATTGGTCGGAATGCCTTGCACTTGGTAGAGTTTGGCACCTGCACTGTTCCAATGCTGCAGGTCGCTGACGTGGTATTTCCAAACGAGCTTGTCCGCATTGATCGCTTGTATCCAAGCCTTGCGGCTGCGATCAAGGCTTACGCTGAACACCTCGAAGCCCTTCGCATCCTTGAACTTCGCCTTGCTGTACTTCTCGTACGCCGCAACCACGTTCGGGTTTTCGCGACGGCAAGGCCCGCACCAGCTGGCCCAGAAATCGATGAGCACGTACTTTCCTTTCAGTTCGCTCAGCTTGAGCACCTTGGTGCTGTCAGCGTTCATGAAAGCCAGCTCCGGCGCACGGTCGCCAACGCCCAAGCCGATCTTGACATCGCCTGCTCCCTCGGTGGCGCTGTTCCTTTGGGTGAATCCGTAAAGGGCCACCAAGACAACGGCGGCAATGAGGGTGAGGCGTGTAGCGGACATGGTTCTGGTGAAATTCATGGGGCGAATGTAGAGGGGTGAGGGCTGGGGCCCTTGCCTGAACCGTGCCAGAATTGAACGGCAATCGGATCACCGAAGGAGCCTTCCACAGGTTTCAACGGCGGCCAGCAACCTTTGCCTACGGCCGCCATCCACCACGGTGTAAGGCTTTTCGAGGTATCGCAACATGGCTTCGTACTTGACGAAAAGCCTATCGCGGTCATACGGGTTTTCGCGTTGCGGGTCAGGGGCCCAAGGCATGTCCGGCTTGCACAAAAGCCAGTGGTCGTAGTGGCGACGTTCGGTCTGCTCAACGATCCACGGATCGCAACGACCATACTTCTCTTCGCTCCAAATACGGATGGTGATGAGGTCCGTGTCGCAGACCATCAACCCCTCTTCTTGGAACTCCTCCGCTAGTTGATCCTCCAATTCCAATTGCTCGCGTGCGATCGCCAACAGGTCGGGTTCCTCATAGGGCCGTTCCAGTCCGTCTAAGTATTCGCGTGCTGCTTCGCTCACGTACCAACCGTGCAATGCGTCGCTGAGTTCCAATGCCAAGGTGCTCTTGCCACTGCTCTCCGGGCCCGTGATCACGATCTTCTTCATTGCACCCAATGTAACTTTCCATCACCGCGCGGGCAGCGAGGCGCGGGGTCCGCAGCATCATGCCAACGAACCCAATAGGAAAAGCCATGATACGATCCCTCCTCCTACCCCTCTGCATCGCAGTTGTGGTGAATGCGCAAGCCCGGCTGGGGCCGGAGTTGAACGCACCATTGAGTGCCCACTTGTTGGAAGTGAACGCGCAATGGAGCACGATGGACCCCGCTTCTCTCACAGGGGTTTCCGTCCACTTCCGCAACGAGACCGATCGCATCGCAACGCACTTACGCATGGTCTGCGATCGATTGGGGAAACGCAACACGCAAGGTCTTACCACAGTGCAGCGCGCAAGCCGCGCGCACCTGATCGACAGGCTGCGGGTGTACGCCGATGCCGGGGTTTTCCCCCAGAACCATGTTCTGCCTTACCGCAATCCGGTTTTCATCGACCCGAACAATACGGCCTGTGCCGTGGGCCACATGATGCGGGAAAGCGGCGATGGAGCGTTGGCACAACGCATACACGATGAAATGAACCTTGATTATGTGCACGACATGGGTCTTGCCGAAATGGATGCTTGGGGAACCGCGCATGGATTCACCGCCGATGAACTGGCATGGGTACAACCGGGCTATCCCCCCACCGACCCGCGGATGCCATTGGGCGGTGGAACGGACGCGGCCGTGACAACGCTATTGAAACTCACGAACGGCGACCTGCTTGTTGCTGGTGAATTCACACTGGCAGGTGGCGCTTACCGCATGCACGTTGCGCGCTGGGACGGCTCCACCTACCAAGTGCTCGGCAATGGCCTGGACGGGTCCGTGGAATGCGCCATAGAGCAGGCCGGTGTCATCATGGTCGGCGGGTCGTTCCAGAACGAAAGCACCGACGTGGCCGTTTGGAACGGCAGCACTTGGACCTACAGCAACGTATTCCCCGGCATGTCTCCCGCTGTGCACGCGCTCCACATCCACAACAACGAATTGTACGCGGCCGGCACCGCTTCAGGCTTCGCGGGCACGGACAACAGGGTGGCCAAGCTGGTGGGCTTGACCTGGCAGAACGTCGGTGGCAACATGAACGGCTCGATCCTCGCGTTGGCCAGTTTCAACGGTGATCTGATCATGGGCGGGGTCTTCACGGGCCTCTGGTCCTTCGGCAACCCGGACAGTTCCATCCAGCATGTGGCGCGTTTCGATGGCAGCGCTTGGGTTCAAGTGGCCGATGGCTTGAACGCAGCGGTGCATGACCTGGAGATCTTCAATGGGCAATTGCATGCCGGTGGCGATCTCTATGAGAATATCGCCCCCGTGTTCGGTCTTGCGCGCATTGCTGCCGGTGGCGTGGCTTGGGAGCAACTCATGCCGAACCTCACCAACTACATCTATCCCGATGCCGGACCGACTTACATCAGCAGCTTATGCGTGGCGGACACGGCGCTCTATATCGGCGGCGCCTTCAGCATAGCCAGTGGCTTGAGCTACGGGAGCAACATAGCCACCTTCCAAGGCCAACCCGATCTCTACTGGCCCACTGCGGTCCTCGATGCACCGGTGCGCGCTATCGCGCTGCACGGCACGCATGTGGTGATCGGCGGCGACTTCACGAACGCCAATGGTGCGCAGGTGGATCACATCGCTTCGCTCGATCTTGCCACCGGGATCGAGGTGCCGAGGGAACAACTCTCGATCAGCCTCTGGCCGAACCCGGCCGCTAGCGACGCCACCGTATCGATCGGCCAAGCCCTTTCCTCCAGTGCGATGCTCGAACTCGTTGATGCCACGGGCCGCGTGGTATTCTCCGAACGCATGAACGCAACACAGCGCAAAGTGGACATCAGCACCTTGGTCGGCGGGGTTTATACGATGCGTGTGCAGGACCAGGACCGCCGTGGTGCGATGAGTTTCGTCAAGCAATAGGCGCTGGTTTCAACTGCGCGTTGTACGCCCTGTTCCAACGGATGTACCCAGCCACCGCAAGGCCGATGTACACAAGGTTGAGCAGGGCGTACCCGTTGAATCCGATCAGGAAGTTGAATACCACGGCCACCACATCGCCTATGGTCCAATAGATCCAGTTCTCCAGCGCCTTCGCGCTCATGAGCCATGTAGCGATGATGGCGAACGAAGCGATGAACGCCTCCATTCCTTGGTAAGTGCCCGGCACCTGGTAATGCTTCATGGACCAAACCAACAGGACCGTGGCCGCACCACCGATGGCCAGCAGCACCAAGTGGCGGGGCCAGTGGAACCGAGTTATGGGCTTCTCCTCCGTTGCACTTCCCCAGGCCCACCAACCATAGATCCCCATGATCGCATAGAACACATTGAGCAAAGCCATCAGCCATGCATCCTGCGCTTGGTACAACACTATGCTGATCACCGAGGCCACGAAACCGAACAGCCAACCGAGGCGCTTCTCAAGCGCGATGAAGACGGTGAAGAAGATGTTCAGGACGACGGCGGTCCATTCCAGTACGAGGGCGAGTTCCGGCGACATGCGACGAAGGAAGGGATAGTTGGCCGCAACAGCCGTTCACGTTCGCAGCACGGAATGCGCGCCGCGCTAAGCTTTGTACAGGCGATCTTCAGAAACCGCAGTTGCACGGCGTGCTGAAGTACATGGTGGCCCAAGGGACCACTTCGCGTACGGCCTCTTGTTCCTCTTCACTCATCTGTATCACGCGCAGATCAAGGAAACGCAGCGCCTTCAGGTTCGCGGCTTCGGCGGGCAGAGCGCCGATATCGTTGCTCCAAAGATCCAGCACTACCAGCTTGTCCAAGCCGCCGATACATGGCGGCAGAAAGGGTATCTCGTTCTGGCTGGCAACGATCTTCTTCAGGTTCTTCAACCCGCACAATACGTCCGGGAACGCGGCCAGCTTGTTCCTGCCCATCTGGATCTCCTGAAGGGATCCGAGCTCGGAAAACCACGGCGGCAAGTCCTTCAACTTGTTCTTGCCGAGATCAAGGGCATTGAGGTTCTTGAACTGGCGCACCTCTTCCGGGATAGTGCGCAACCCCTTGCCCGACAAGTCGAGCCGATACACGTTCAATGGATCCTTCAGCGCCTTCTCCATGTTGCTGAACGTGCGCACACTGTCCAGCGCAGGTGCGCTGAGCAACTGCGCGCTGCACCGAGCTGCGCACAAGCCGATCAGCAACAGCAGTATGGAACGCTTGATCATGCCGGCCCGGTGAACAATTGCATCACGCGCACGCGGTCTTTCGCCAGCTGTTCCTTCAGTGCATCCAAACCGCTGAACTTCATTTCATCGCGCACCCGGTGGCTGAAACGCACGGTGATGGTCTCTCCGTATAGATCGCGGTCCGAGCCGAGGACATGCACTTCCACGGTGCGATCGCCATCGCTGTGTACCGTTGGCCGTTTTCCGATGTTGAGCATGCCGGTGAATTCGCCGTCACGAAGAGTGACGCGAACGGCATACACGCCGTCGCCCGGCACGAGTTTGTAGGGGTCGGTGAGGGCGATGTTCGCCGTCGGGAAACCGATGGTGCGACCCAACTGATCACCCTTCTCCACCAGCCCTGTGATCGGGTATTCGTAGCCCAACCATTGGTGTGCATGTTCGACATCGCCGGCCTGTAACGCTTGGCGCACCTTGGTGCTGCTCACCTTCACATGGTCGATCTCTTCCGCCGGTATCTCCTCCACCTTGAAGTCGTAGGCCTCGCCGTATTGCCGCAGCAAATGGATATCGCCTTCGCGGTTCCTGCCGAAACGGTGATCGTGGCCGATCACCATGGCATGTATCCCAAGGCCATCCACGAGCACGTTGCGCACGTACTCCAAGGCAGTCATCCTGCTGAAGGTTCGGGTGAACGGCACGATGAGCAAGTGATCGATGCCCGCCTCCTCCAACAAAGCCGTCCGCTCCTTTTGCGTGCTCAGGAGTTTGAGGTCGTTGTCGTGCGGAAAGAGCACCATGCGCGGGTGCGGGTGGAAGGTGAACAGAACGCTCTCCCCCTCTTCCCGCTTGGCGATCTCCTTCAAGCGTTGAAGGATCTTGCGGTGGCCCATGTGCACACCATCGAACGTACCCGCGGTGAGGACAGGGCGCTTCACGCCGTAGAAGTCGTTGATATCGGTATGGATCTTCACGGGCTAGGCAATTCGGCGACCGGTCAAAGGTCCGCCGCTGAACCTCCGGTCCGATACAGGAGGGTGGCAACCCTTACCAGCCCCGCTGTTGAAGACTTTGGAGCGCTGCTCCCGTGGCGGTCGGAGAGGGTTGCCAGGGCTTCCCATGGCCGCCTGACCGACATTTTTCCACCAGGCACATCCCGAAATGGGCCAGCACCTACTTTCGCGGCCGCAAAACAGGGGGTATCCCCGCACGAGAAAAGCACATGGCAAAGCAGATCGGCAAAGTGGTCCAAGTGATCGGACCCGTTGTGGACGTTCGTTTCGAGGCCGGCAAGGACCTCCCCAACATCTACGATGCACTTCACATCACCCGCGAGGATGGCAGCGTCTTGATCCTGGAGACCCAACAACTGATCGGCGAAGACACCGTTCGTGCCGTGAGCATGGACAGCACCGATGGCCTAGCCCGTGGTGTTGAGGTGCTTGGCCAGGGCCAACCGATCGCCATGCCTGTGGGAGACGCCGTTAAAGGCCGCCTGTTCAACGTAGTGGGCGCTCCCATTGATGGGATGAAGCCCGTGAACACCGGCAAGACCTATCCGATCCACCGCGCGGCACCAAAATTCGAGGAACTCACCACCAGTACCGAGGTGCTCTTCACCGGAATCAAGGTCATCGACTTGATCGAGCCGTACGCGAAGGGCGGCAAGATCGGATTGTTCGGTGGCGCCGGCGTAGGCAAGACGGTGTTGATCCAGGAGCTCATCAACAACATCGCCAAGGGCTATAGCGGATACAGCGTTTTCGCCGGCGTTGGTGAGCGAACCCGGGAAGGGAACGACCTGCTGCGCGAAATGATCGAAAGCGGCATCGTGAAGTACGGAGAGGCGTTCGGCCACAGCATGGAGAAAGGAGGCTGGGACCTTACCAAGGTGGATTACGACGCACTTTCCACCAGCCAGGCCACCTTCGTGTTCGGGCAGATGAACGAGCCCCCCGGAGCCCGCGCACGCGTTGCGCTCAGCGGTCTCACATTGGCCGAGTATTTCCGCGATGGCGACGAGGAGAGCGGTGGTCGCGATATCCTCTTCTTCGTTGACAACATCTTCCGTTTCACGCAAGCCGGTTCCGAAGTATCCGCACTGCTGGGCCGTATGCCCAGCGCTGTGGGTTACCAGCCGACCCTTGCCACGGAGATGGGAACCATGCAAGAGCGCATCACCTCCACCAAGCGTGGCTCGATCACCTCGGTGCAAGCGGTGTACGTTCCTGCGGATGACTTGACCGATCCCGCGCCGGCCACAACGTTCGCGCACTTGGATGCTACCACGGTATTGAGCCGGAAAATCGCGGAGCTGGGTATCTACCCTTCTGTTGACCCCCTCGATAGCACCAGCCGCATCCTCACTCCGCAGATCGTTGGTGAAGAGCACTACCGCTGCGCCCAGCGCGTAAAGGAGATCCTTCAGCGCTATAAAGAGCTCCAGGACATCATCGCGATCCTTGGTATGGACGAATTGAGCGAGGACGACAAGATGGCCGTGAACCGTGCCCGCAAAGTGCAGCGCTTCCTGAGCCAGCCGTTCTTCGTGGCCGAACAGTTCACCGGCCTTCCCGGTGTCATGGTGCCGATCGAGGAAACCATCAAAGGCTTCAACATGATCCTCGACGGTCAGATGGACGAATATCCTGAAACCGCCTTCAACCTGAAGGGCAGCATCGAGGACGTGATCACCGCCGGTAAGAAAATGCTGGCCGACGCCGCCAAAGCCTGATGCATCTGGAGATCATTACCCCGGACAAGGCCATTTACAAGGGCGAAGCCAAGTTGGTGAGCGTGCCCGGCGTGGACGGTAGCATGGGGTTCTTGGACAATCACGCCCCGTTGATCACGGTCCTCAAGGCTGGTGATGTGAAGGTGACCATGCTTGATGGCAAGATCGAACTCTTCCCAGTGAAGGGTGGCGTTGTGGAAGTGCTGAGGAACACAGTGCTGGTGCTCGCGGAGTGATCTGCTCAACTTTATCGAAGAAAGGGCCTCTTGTGAGGCCCTTTCTTTTTGCCGCAGCCCTACAGACCGAGAAGAGTTCGGGGCACGGGCCGCAACAGCCCGAAAAGCAAAACCCCGCGCACCTGTTTCCAGGGCGCGGGGTTCCGTTACG
>JBDTSG010000049.1:0-3500 GCA_039931265.1 Flavobacteriales bacterium | reverse complement strand
CGCATCCACCGTGAAGCCCGCCGGACCGGCGATCGTACCGCCGTTCCACGTGAGCGTGCCGCCGGGAGTGATGGTGGTACCGTTGCCGGCGGTGGTGTTCCAGGTCGCGCCCGGTTCGAGCAGCAGAATACTGGTGGTGTTGGTCCACGGAGTGTTCTGCGTAACGGTACTGCTTACGCTGAACGTGCCCGCACCGGTGAATGCGGAACCGGCATTGAGACTACCGGGGGAGGCGACGAACAGCGTGCGCCCGGTGGGGATGTTCAGCGTGCCCGCGTTGGACCACGCCGCCGCGAAGTTCCACGTACCCGCGTTCACGTTAACGCTACCGCCGCTGCTGTTGGTGAAGGTGGTGGAAGTGGTGAAGTTCCCGCTAGTGGTATGGTTCACCGCACCGCTGTTCACCACCGGTACCAGTAGTTGGCTAAAGCTGTCGAAGTTGATGTTGAACACACCACCGGTGGCGTTCTGCACGCTGCCGCTCCCTAGCAATGTTCCAGCGCCCCAATTGATGGTGCCGCCGTTGGTGATGGTGCTGTTGAGGGTCTTGTTGTTACCCGTGGCCAGGGTGGCCGTAGCGCCCGCATCCACCGTGAAGCCCGCCGGACCGGCGATCGTACCGCCGTTCCACGTGAGCATGCCGCCGGGGGCGATGGTGGTACCGTTGCCTAAAGTGGTGTTCCATGTCCCGAAGTCAACCACCAAGGCGATGCTGTTGTTGGTCCATGGGGTGTTTTGCGTAACGGTTCCACTCGCTATGGTCAAGCTGCCCCCACCACCAATGGTGCCGGCATTCCAATTGAGCGGACCGCCGTTCAAACGCAACGCGCCTGTCGTGCTTATCGAGCCACCGCTAAGGTTTAAGGATCCGTTCACGTCCAAGTCGATGCCCGCACCATCAGGCACCGTGAGGGTTCCGCTGGAAAGGGTGAGCGTGCCACCACTGGAAACGATGATCTGATCGGCTGAGCGATTCGTGGTTACAGTCACCACATGTGGTGACATAATGGTGATGACACCGCTCAGATCGGTCGGGGTCGCGAAAGCATCCACCCAGCCGGAACCGTTCCAGTACAGCCAGGTGCCGAGGGAGTTCCAGTCGCCGGTTACTTTGCTGCGAAAGTCTCCAACGTTCTGGGCCGTGAGGCCAGCGCTAAGAAGAAGGACCGCGCCGAGGGCGCAAAAGGATCGGATCGTTCGGGTCATGCGTGGTTGGTGGCCCAGTGGGGCCAGCTATGGTGAAATTGGAGGTCATGCGTTCGGAGGCCATAACCCGCAAGTAGCATGGCTTCCAGGCCCACGCTAGCGGATGGCGATGATCACGCACTTGCTGGAGATGGTCGTTCGGCGACTGAGCAAAGGCGGATGTTTCCAATGCGGCCGCGAATCAAACATGATCTTCACACTACCTCAAGTAAAAATTCGTCATCCGCATCACCGGAGGTCCGGAGGAGAGGCCTGCTGCGTAAAGCACCTCGGTATTCGATCAACAGCGCGGTGTTCTCAGTGCCCCAGGTTCATATCCACCACCGGGCGTACGAGGTCTACGTATTGCTTCGAGCGGCCACCCAGGTAGTATGCCAGATCGCGCAGCATGTGGCTTTCATCGTAGTAGCCGCATTGCAAGGCGATATCCAGGTCGAGCTTGCGCAGTTCCTTCATGCGCTGGTACGCGTGGTTGAAGCGTATGATGGAACAGAACGTTTTCGGGTTCGCACCAAGCTCGATGATCGACCGTCGTTCCAACTGGCGGATGGAGAGCCCCGCGATTTCCGCAAGTTCCGGCGTGGTCGCCTTCCCGTGCGTTGTGCGGATATGCCGCTCCACGCGTTGCATAGCAGTTTCTCCCTCGCCCAATGACCGATCGATCATCTCAGCAAATGAAACCATCGCCGTGGCGCACCGCTGGGCCGGGTCTGTTTCGTCTTCAAGCGCCTTGCGTATGTGCTCGTATCGGCCGGCGAGGATCGGTTCCGGTGCAATGAAATGCTCGTTGAACTCGTTCACGGGCTTCCCGAAAAGACGGTAGAACCCGCTGGGCAGGAAATTGAGCGCCACCACATGCACGGGGCCTTCGCTACTCAAATAACAGGCGCGCTCTGGGAACATGTGGCCGGCGAACCCGATATCCCACGGCAAGGACGTACCGTCCTCTGTATGGTACAAGGGGACTCCACTGATGAGAATGGACAGCTTGATGTAACCGTCGGGCGCTAATCGCTCCGGAGGTACAGGCGCCAAAAAATGTACATGCATCACGCGCGCCACGTACGCATCGTAGGGCGCCTCAGGAAGCAGAACGTGATAATCCTTCACCATGTCCTCAATAATACAGGATGTGATCCATGCATCAAGCGCCTCTCGGTTGGTTCCGCCCACTCCATTTCAACAGGCTCCCGTTCGCTTGTCGAATCGCACCAAGCCCAAGCCCCAGGATCGGAGCCATAGGATGTCGGGATCGATCGGATCAGACACCACACCGTAGAACAAGGCACCTTCGCGCAGCAGGTGGTCGGACGAGGAGAACGTGAAGCGTTTCGTTGCACCGCGTGGTTGGATCGGAGCGGTGGAGGGACAACCAGTTCACCGCCCAGATCATGCCGTCGGCATCTCAGGTTGCGCCCAACACGTTCGCAGTGGTTTGTTCCGGGGGCATCGCATCGCGCAGTTGCCGCACCTCTCGGAACATCTCCGTGGCCTGATCATAGTTCGCTAAGCCGTTGGACACGCAGGCGGCCCATAGACCGCCTTTGTTGTCCATGGCCAGATCAACGACTTCAAAAGCGGGAAAACGTTGCTCCCGCGCAAACAGGGCCTTGCGTTGGAAGCGCGGACCACGGGCCGCTTCGCCCATGTGTGGATCGAACTTGGCGATGCCACCGAAGCAGGAGACCCATAGGCGTCCGTCGTTGTCGAGCACCAGATCATGAATGAAGTTGCCGGGTAGGCTCGTGCTGTCGCTTGGAATGTTCCGGTACACATCCACATTGATTCCGTCGCATCGGCAAAGGCCGTTCTCCGTGCCGATCCACAGGAAGCCCTCGCGGTCCTCGGCCATGGCGCGGATGGTTGCCGCGGTCAGGCCTTTGATGTCGAGGTGGATGACCTCGGCAACTGCGGGTTCTTGTCAGGAAACCATCGTTGCAGCAGTCCACAACGCAAACGCCAAGGCGCACGTCCGTAAGGTGTGGATCAATGGTCGCTGAATGCTTCAAAAGTAGATGCATGGGAGATCCGTTAGGCACGGCGTTGAAAATTCGTTGGCGTTGAAATAGGAAAGGCCACCCCGATCCGGGGTGGCCTTTCCTATTCGTATGGATCGGGATCACTCGATCATCAGGCGTTCGCTGTGGTGACTATCGCCTGCGGTAACGTTCACCAGATAAACACCTGTGGTCAATGATGCGGGCAATGTGAGCACGGTGCTCAACTCTTCAGCGCCGTCCGTTGCGATGGTGTTCGCGATCACCCGGCGGCCGAAGAGATCGAACACATCCACG